>CAIFEZ010000011.1 GCA_903789595.1 uncultured eubacterium 1-6 | reverse complement strand
GTATCAGCGATTCTGAAAGCACCAGTGAGAGTGAATCTGAGAGCGCGAGTGAGAGCGAATCTGAGAGCACAAGCGAAAGTGAATCCGAGTCTGCGAGTACCAGCGAATCGGAGTCTATCAGTGTAAGTGAATCTGAAAGCACCAGTGAGAGTGAATCAGAATCCACGAGTGAAAGCGAGTCGGAATCTACAAGTATCAGCGATTCTGAAAGTACCAGTGAGAGTGAATCCGAGTCTACGAGCATCAGCGAATCGGAGTCGATAAGTGTAAGTGAGTCTGAAAGCGCAAGCGAGAGTGAATCCGAGAGTTCTTCCTCGAGTGAATCAGAATCCACGAGTGAAAGTGGGTCGGAATCTACAAGTATCAGCGATTCTGAAAGCACCAGTGAGAGTGAATCAGAATCCACGAGTGAAAGTGAGTCGATATCTACAAGTATCAGCGATTCCGAAAGCACCAGTGAGAGTGAATCTGAGAGCGCGAGTGAGAGCGAATCGGAGTCCACAAGCACCAGCGAATCGGAGTCGATAAGTGTAAGTGAATCTGAGAGTTCTTCATCGAGTGAGTCAGAATTCACGAGTGAAAGCGAGTCGGTATCTACAAGTATCAGCAATTCCGAAAGCACCAGTGAGAGTGAATCTGAAAGTGCAAGCGAAAGCGGATCCGAGTCTACGAGTACCAGCGAATCGGTGCCAATCAGTGTAAGTGAGTCTGAAAGCACAAGTGAGAGCGAATCCGAGAGTTCTTCTTCGAGTGAATCGGAATCCATTAGTGAAAGTGAATCCGACTCTGCGAGCACCAGCGAATCGGATTCTATCAGTGTAAGTGACTCTGGATCTATGAGTAGCAGCGAGTCGCAATCTATAAGTGTAAGTGCATCTACAGCGAGTACAGCGGTGGTAAGTGTTACGACGAGTGTCACATCGGCGAGTGTCACATCAGCGAGTGTCGCAGCGGTCAGTATTTCTGCCTCTGCGCGTGCAATGGCTGCGGGAAGTGACAGTGCTTCCGCGGATGATACTGCAAATCAATCAGCTTTTGCTTCGGTGAGTGCATCGAAATCGACCTCTTCCGATGAATCGACTTCTGCTTCTACTGATGAGTCGACACGGGCCAGCCAGCGCGCAAGCTCAAGTGACAGTGCAAGTGCCGCAGCGAGTGAGAGCAAGTCGGCTTCGGCGTCTACTGCCGCTTCGGAATCTGAGACTGAAAACAGCAACAGTATCTCCAACAGTTTGAGCGTTTCGTTGGAAGACTCGCTCAGCGCGATGTCCAGCAATGCTGCGACTGAGGATACTGCGGTTTCTGAAACCGGGGCGAGTGCCGCGGCAACTGCAGGCACGGCCGGAGGCAGCACACAGAATGATGCGGCGGCAACATCAGAAATCGAGTCACTGAATCGTGTGGTTCCTCTTCAGGTCACCAAACACTGATCTGTCGTGAACAATTTATATTGAGGATAAATGCAGCTTTATGGAAACCAAAAGAACGCATGAATTATATAAGCGAATATTTTTTTCGATTCTGATATTGATCATATATTTAGCCGGCAGAAGCATCACCCTTTCTGGCATTTCGGCGGATTTTGATCATTCGACCGGAAATGCTTCGTCCATAGTGATGACGATGCTCAGCGGTGACCGATATCAGAAAACTATAATGGCGCTGGGGATCATGCCTTATATCAACGCGTCCCTTCTGGTGCAGATTATTTCTGCGTTGAAAAATGCAACCCGTCGGACGAAGATTTCCAAGCAGAAACAGGATCGATGGATGTTGATCACTGCCATTTTCTTCTCGGTCTTTATGGCTGTTATGCAGTCGCTGAACCTGACATATCAGAAGGACGACGGGCCTGCATTCTGGGTTCGGCTGCTTGTGATTCTGGAGTTGATATTCGGCGCCATGGTTACCTATTTCCTGTGCAGGACCAACGAAAGACACGGGATCGGCGCATCCATGCCAATCATCTTATTGAATGTGATTACAACATTGGCCGCGAATTTGAACAGGTATCATTTTTTCCGGTACCCCATTCTGGTCCTGACGACTGTGGGCATCATCATCGGCACGATATTCATGGAGAATTCCATGATTAAAGTGCCGCTTCAGCGCGTATCCATTCACAATATTCACGCCGATCAGAATTATATCGCGTACAAGCGCAACCCCGTCGGTATTCTGCCGGTGATGTTTGCGGCTTCTGTTCTGGTGATGATCCGCTATGTGGTTCTGCTTCTGACACATATTCTGCCGTCCAGTCAGACACTGTCCGGACTATTTCAGAACCTTCAGACGACCGAGCCGCTGGGAATCATCTTGTATCTGGCTATCATTTTCTGTTTGTCCATCGCGTTTTCTTTCATCATGCTGAATCCGGCGGAAAGCGCCCGTCAGCTTCAGCGAAACGGCGACAGCATTATCGGTGTGTATGCAGGCCAGAAGACGAGGCGGTACCTGGTTGGAATTGTATGGAAATGGAGCGCCATCAGCGGGCTGCTTCAGGCGGGATGCATGTCCATTTCTTTGATTTTGTCTCTGCGTCATGATATTCCCGCATCGCTGGCGATGATTCCTTCTTCCGGCATGATTCTGGTGAGTATCATCTGCAGTCTGATTCAGGAAGTGCAGACATATTATCGATATGACGCGTATCAATTCTCATATCTGTAAATTGCAGAAGAAGAAAATGTGTAAACACGCTGCTTATATCGTATGTCTGCAGATTGCAGAAACAGAGAATGCGTGAACTCGCTGCTGATATCGCATGTCTATAGATTGCAGAAACAGAAAATGCGTAAACACGCTGCTGATATCGTATGCAGCACAGAAACAGCAGGAAATAAGCAATGGTTACAGGAACAATGCACCTGTGAGCAGGAAGGAAATGTCTATGCAGTATTTTATTCCGGCGTGGTATCAAAACGGGGACTGGAAGGAAAATGAACAGGTCTGGTATCGCTCCCGGACCGTGACGGAGCTTGATGATACCGTCAAGCAGATTCAGCTGTTTTTTCGAAAACAGGTAGCTCCCTTTAAAATCATGCTGCTTGGTTTTTCTCCGAATTTCCGCCATTTTCTCCACCGTCAGGGCGTCTATCACGCGCCGTACTGGTCTTGCTTTGATGCCATGCAGGGAATCGATTCCGACCGCACGGTACTTTTTTCCTTTCATGATCTTTCCTGGCCCGACGATGTGGAATTTATTTATTCGCCCTTTGCGGTGATTGCCCGGCGGAACAAAAAGAAGTATGCGCAGATTGAGTTTGCGGAGGACGGCAACATGTTCCGCGTGGATATGTTCCGGAATGATGACCGCACCTGCTCGAATTATTATGACGACCGCGGATTTCTGTCCTGTCAGGTCGTCTATCGCGGCGGGACGGCTTATCGGGAGCAGTATTTTGATGAAAAAGGTGTCTGGAAATTCGCGAGGTTTCTGGATGACGGCCATGTTCTGATCAATCCGGACAGCAGCCGGTACCTGGTGAATCTGTGCGGGGAGAAGAAACAGGCGGCGTATCTGAAGCCGGAGTATCCCAGTGTGGATGCCATGATCGCGGAGGTTTTGCAGGAAAATCTCAGGACAGCTGCGGATTCGGATGTCTTCACGATTGCGGTGCACCCGCTGCACTCGCCGGTTCTTGCGCAGGTCATGAAAAATCGTAAAACCGTTCTATCCTTCTTTACACGGCGCCTGGATGAGAACGGCATCGGAGAGGCGGAAAGGCAGCTGATAGATGATGCCGACGCGATTGTCGCGGACAAGGATGTGACGGCCCGCAGGATTCAGGATGAAACGGGAACGGAGAAGCCCATCCGGGTAATCACCCCCTATGATTCCCGCGAGGAATTCGGCAACAGCCTTCATCTGCCGGTTCAGAACATTCTGCTGGCTGTAGACCAGATCAGCGATGAGGATTTCAATACGCTTGTCGTGCTGCTGGCAAAATATATTCTGACGAAGAATCGCCGCGCCCGCGTCTGCATGTTTACCCGTTCTTCCTCATATAACAGGAAGGGCCGCCTGATGCACAAGGCAAGGAAGGCTCTCCGCGCTGCCCGCATGGATCCGGAACTGGCCCGGGAGAATAAGGGTGTTTCCGAGAGCCGGATTGACACCCAGGGACAGATCGGATCCGTTTTCTCGGTCGCCCAGTGTGTGGATGAACTGACAGTCAGCCAGACCCTGCGGGAACAGCGGATTGTGGTGGACCTGCAGCCGGTTCCGGACCAGTTCCTGCAGATCTCAGCGATGAGCATGGGAATTCCGCAGATCGCCGGCAGGGAAACGGATTATTTCGCAGACGGCAAAAACGGCATTCTGGTCAGAAATCTTTCGGATCTGCCGGATGCGCTGCATTATTATCTGAACAGCATCGCGCACGTCAATCAGGCACAGATTGCCTCGTATAAGCTGGGCAGCCGTTTTTCGACGGAACAGCTTGTGCGGTCCTGGAAGGAGATTATAGAAAACGTTGAACATTAGAGCATTGCAGCTGGGCCCGATCGATTATTCCAGGCGCTTCGAGCTGACCTTGGATACCGAGTGGAATTATGAGCCCGAATTGAATATGTCTGACGCGGAATATGACTTTGCTCTCATTGACCGTGTTCTCACAGACCGGGAGGCGGATATTCTGGCCCGAACCGTCCGCGCATACAGTCTGTTTATTCCGGATGACATTGCTCTGACGGAGCGGATGGAATATATGATGCGGAGCCGGTGCGGACGGAAAATCGCGCGTGAGGAACTGCCGTCGTTTCTGAAAGAGCAGCTTCCCGATTATTTCGGCCGCCCCTACGGGGAAAAGTACGATCCCCATACGGCTGCCGTTGCGCCAGGCTTTCAGGGCAGGGTGTATTGGAACGGATTTACGCAAATCGTTATGGAAGGTGATTTCGGGGATCACATGAAGCAGGCGCTGTACTGGAGGGGCAATATTCCCGTGGAAGCGGGACAGGCCATCGATTTCTGGCTTGAATATGAGACGGAAGGAGATATCGGGATCGAGCTCCAGATCGTACAGTTTGTCTCGGGCAGTGTCGCCTCAATTCAGAAAGCATGGACGTTTGATGAAGAAGCCCTGCGTCAGCCCGTGACGATTGAGAATTCCAAAAAGGACGGCCCGGTTTTTGTATCTCTGAACGCGAGGGGAAAGGGCACGCTTCGTGTGACTGCGCTGCATGACAGGTATTCCCGGCGCGGCGCCGGGAGCTTTCTGCCGGGAGGAAGGCGGATCGTCGCCGGAAACCGGGAGGAAATCTTTGCCTATCTGGATCCGGCTGATTTCAAGCCGCCGCTCTGTGTATATTTTTCCGGGTATAAAACCATGGAGGGCTTCGAAGGCTATCACATGATGCGGCGGATGGGAACGCCGTTCCTGCTCATCAGCGAGGCAAGGCTGGAAGGCGGGGATTTTTATCTCGGCGATGAGGAATATGAGACTTGCTTGAAAAATGTGATCGAGAAGGCCATGCATGAGCTTGGTTTCACTCCCGATCAGGTGATCCTTTCCGGTCTTTCGATGGGCACGTTCGGCGCCCTGTACTATGGTTCCATGATTCGCCCGGGCTATATCCTTGTGGGCAAGCCTCTGGTAAATCTGGGCAGCATGGCCAGGGCCGAGCGCATTGAGCGGCCGGGCGGGTTCCCCACTTCCCTCGATGTTCTGTGGAAACAGTACCGACGTCTGGATCAGGCGGCGGTCGATCAGATGAATCAGCGTTTCTGGGATACCTTTGACCGGACCGACTGGACCGGAAGATCATTCTATATTGCTTACATGATCGAAGATGACTATGATGCCGCTGCTTACCAGGAGCTTCTTTCTCATATGCAGGGCCGCGGGGCAAAGGTAATCGGCAAGGGCCTGCACGGACGGCACAACGACGACACCTCCGGAATCGTCACTTGGTTTCTGAGGCAGTACCGCCGGGTACTCCGGGATGATTTCGGAAGAAATCCGGCATAGAAAGCAGGAATGGCGTATGTCAAATAAGGAGAAAAAGTGGACCGTCTATTGGAATGAATATGCCAGTGACGCCTATTTATACGGATCCGAAATCGAATTTGCGGCGCAGGACGACGTATCCTTCCGGAACGAACTGATCCCGCCCGGGACAGCCATCAAAACCTGGTACTCCATGGTGAATTTTCAGGCGGGCAGAATCGAACCCACCCTCCCGATTATTGACGGAGAAGGGCGCTATCACATCGCCGTGGATCTGGATTGTGAGATTCCCGGAGGCATCATCCTCCGGCTGGTTTTTTTCGGTAAAAACGGAGAAGAAGCCGGCAGTCTGATTGTCGATCAGCCGGAGATGGATTTCCGGTGTCCTCTGAAGACCTACAGCTATCAGGCACAGCTGATCTGCGCCGGCGGACATGCTTTTCATTTTCACTCCTTTACCATATCGGAGAGAACGGAAGAAATATGACGAACAGACGTTTCATGAATATCGTGCAGAAAGTTAAGACCTGTGAGAAGAGGATGGCCGGTCTGAGTGATGAGCAGCTGCAGGCGGTGACGCCTGATCTGAAGGCGCAGCTCAGGCAGGGAAGATCTCTGGATCAGCTTCTTCCGGAGGCATACGCGGCCATCTGCGAGGCGGACCGCCGTGTCCTCGGCAAATATCCCTTTGACAATCAGATTTACGGCGCCGTCGCGATGCATCACGGCTGTCTCGCAGAGATGAATACCGGCGAGGGAAAGACGCTGACAGCCACCATGCCTCTGTATCTGAACGCGCTGACGGGAAAAAGCACGATTCTGGTTACGGCAAACGAATACCTGGCTTATCGTGACGCTTCCGAGATGCGGCCTGTCTTTGCATTCATGGGACTTACAGAGCGGGCGGGTGTCTCACAGCAGCCGGGAGAAACACTGACGAATGAACAGAAACGAGAAAACTACAGTGCGGATATTCTCTATACGACGCACGGCGCTCTGGCATTTGATTACCTGCTGAACAATCTGGTCCGACGCGCGGAGGACCGCTTTCTCCGTGAATTTTACTTCATCATCATTGATGAGGCCGATTCCGTACTGCTTGACGGCGCGCAGATGCCGCTGGTTATCTCGGGTTCTCCCCGTGTGCAGTCTAATCTGTATGAGATGACAGATTTTTTCGTGTCAACCCTGCAGGAGAACCGGGACTATATCACCGAAGACAAGGCCGTATGGCTGACCGATCAGGGTGTGGCTTACGCCGAGCGCTTCTTCGGCATCAGCGGTTTTTATGCACATGAGAACTTTGAAATCAACCGGCATGTCACGCTGGCGCTGCGGGCGCATGTGCTCCTGAAGCGGCAGGAAGATTACATGGTTTCGGATCAGGGAGAGATCGTCCTGCTGGACAATGACACAGGACGGAGCCTTCCGGGAATGAAGCTCCGGGGCGGTGAACACCAGGCTCTGGAGCAGAAGGAACACATTCCTCTGACGCGAGAACAGCGCTCGGTCGCTTCCATCACCTATCAGAATCTGTTCCTCATGTTTCCAAAGATGTGCGGGATGAGCGGAACGCTCTCGAATGCGCGGCGGGAGCTGCGCTCGGTCTATCACAAGCGGGTAGTGGTCGTCCCGCCGCACAGGAAGCTAGTGCGTGTCGACCGGAAGGACCGATATTTTGCGACGGCGCAGGAACAGTATGAGGCCGCCCTCGAGGAGACGCTGAAATGTCATAAGAAGGGGCAGCCGGTGCTCATCGTAACCGCAACAATCCAGGACACGCAGATTTTCTCCAGGATGCTGGTGGATAAGGGCGTGCCGCACAGCGTCCTGAATGCGGACAACGCCTACTGGGAAGCGGAAATCATCGCGGCAGCCGGCATGCGCAATGCCGTGACTGTGGCAACCGGTATGGCCGGACGAGGCACCGATATCAAGCTGGAAGACGGTGTGCCTGAACTCGGCGGACTTGCCGTCATCGGCATCGGGCGGATGGAAAATATCCGCCTGGAACGTCAGGCGAGAGGACGTGCCGGACGGCAGGGAGATCCGGGCTCCTCGCAGTTTTTTGTCTCGCTGGAAGACGACATCGTCATGACCATGTATTCCGAAAAGGCGGAAGCATATCTGGAACGCAGACGTCCCGTCTCCCGCGGGAAGCTGAAGCGACTGATTAACGGCGCGCAGAGGACGATGGAAGAGCAGGGCATTTCTACCCGTGAACAGGCGGTGCGTTATGATGCGATTCTGCGCCGCCAGCGCGAGATTTTCTACGGCGCCAGAGACCGGCTGCTGGACCGAGCGCAGATTGACCGGGAGACAATGCAGCATATCATCCGTGACGCGCTGGCATCGTTCGTGAAGTCTCATCCGGACTTACAGGCGCAGGAGCTCAATCGATATGTTCTGGACAATCTGTCCTATGAGCTGGATCCGGACATTATGGCAATCGAGGAGAAATGCAGAGAGAAAGGCAAAGAAACAGATTCACAGAAGGCTTTCCAAGATACTTTCCAAAAGACTTTTGGAAAGGGTGACATAAGATCTGACCGGGGAATTCACAGGAATCGTGAGGAGCAGAACAAGCTGCTTCGTCAAATGGAACAGTATGCCGAGAAGCTCTATGATCAGAAAACAGATTCCTTTGAAAGTCAGGACCAGGCACAGGACTACATCCGTCAGTGCATTCTCCACGCGCTTGATGACGGCTGGGTAGAAGAGGTGGATTACCTGCAGCAGCTGCAGTACGCCATCACGACACGCGGCACGGCGCAGCGGAATCCTATCTTTGAATACAGCCGGGAAGCGTATCAATCGTTTGAAGACATGAAGGAAACGATGAAGAGGAATATCACCAGAAATTTCTTCCTGGGTGATCCGGAGACAGATGAGAACGGGGAGCTTAAAATTCTGTTCCCGTGAAGATGAGCAGAGATTAAATGATGCTGAATACAGGCTTCTACGTTGCAGGTGGGTTAAGGAACATGTTGAATTAGTCAATATGTTCCTTAACCCGTGTCACCACGTCCATATTATGCTTTTGAATTTCTGGATTCTGTGCCATCTCAGCCAATGTCATCCAGCGGTATCGCTTTCCACCTATGAAAAACTCATCATTTTTTTCCATTTCAGGGAAAATTTGAACTTTTGCCTCATATAACTCGTGATTGTATGTGTGCCACTTGTTATGCTCTGTGGAATATTTATCGTCAGACCAGCTACCTTTGAAAGTAAGAGCAATTCCACTGTCGAGTCCGAGCTCATTTCGAAGTCTTTCAGTTATATGCTCTTCATTTTCTGAATTCATCGTCGGATAGTTTAGAAAAAACCAACACTTCCATCCTTCATCATAATATTGAAGAAATCTGTTTGGATGAGCGCAAAAACTGTCTTTAACCGCAACAATGGAATAATTTTTTTGAACTTTATTCAATTCTTCAATCTCTCTTTTCATTTGATCTACCGAATAGTTATGCGATTTATTTAGCCACAATCCTTTTAACTCTGCAAGGATAGATGCTGCTCCAAAAATAAACAAACCTGTTTTTATTGCTATATTTATTGGCATGTACGAAGGAAAGTAATCAGATACAACTGCTGTTATGGTTACAATACATCCATTAATTAAATCTATTGAATGGATTTTCTCTGAACCGATATATGATGACCTTCGGGCAAGAAGGGCATCAAGATCTTTTTCTTCTATTTGATATCTCATAATCTGTACCTTTCTAAAATTCCCTGACGGAGAGTAGTAATTTCAGTGTTTAAATGTATCATACCACATGTTTTTTTATACGTCATTATGAATTCAGTCAGAACTTTACTATCACTGTGATAGTAACCGGCACGAATAATTCAACATTATTCCTTTGTTAACAGTATCATTCATAGTTGACTTTTTGTTTATTGCTAGTATAATCGTCTCTGGACAAATGGTTTAGTAACAGAACACTTTGAGTTTAGTTCCGGAGCGTGACATGAATACAGATGAAATCAATGCCAATATCGGCAGACGGATCAGGGATCTGCGAAACCGAAATGATCTGACGCAGCAGGAGCTGGCGGATCGGTCCGAGCTTACAAAGGGCTTTATCTCTCAGCTGGAAAACGGACAGGTGTCGCCTTCTGTGGAGACGCTGATGAACCTGATTGAAATCCTCGGCACTACGCCGGCGGATTTTTTTAAGGAAGGAGAGAAGGAGCAGGTGGTCTTCTCCCCGGATGATTACTTTATCAAGACAGATGACGCCGGGAACAGCCGGACCTGGCTGATTCCCAGCGCCCTGAAATTTCAGATGGAACCGCTTCTGGTCGTCATTCAGCCGCATGAAAGCCTGGAGGAGGACAAGCCTCACACCGGAGAGGAGTTCGGCTATGTCCTCAGCGGTCGGATCAGCCTTTATCTGGGAGAAAAGGTCTATCATGTGAAGGCCGGCGAGAGTTTTTACTACAGGACGGAGAAGGATCACCGGCTTGCGAATATATCCGCCAGACCGGCTAAGCTGATCTGGATCAGCACGCCGCCGATGTTCTGACGACGGTTCATGAGGTCGGTTTTACCCGTGAGCATTTTTGATACGACGATCCATATCGCAGTGCAGGCGACGGGCATTTCCTATACTATTTTCGCAGTGCAGGCGATGGGCATTTTCTATCCCATGCAGGCGAATGGCTTTTCTATACTATTCAGGCGATTAGCATTTTTTATACTATATTGAGAGGTTTTGCAGGATGGAGAACACAAACATTATTGAATTAAAGCATGTCACCCGGTCCTTTGAAGACGGCTTCAACGCGGTGACAGATTTTAATCTGGAGGTGAAGCGCGGGGAGTTCGTAACCTTCCTCGGCCCGTCCGGATGCGGAAAGACCACGACGCTCCGGATGATTGCGGGCTTTGATCTTCCGACTTCAGGAGAGATCCTTCTGAACGGAAGGTCCATCACGGATCTGCCGCCGTACCGCCGCCCGATCAATACCGTCTTTCAGCGGTACGCGCTTTTTCCGCACATGAATATATATGACAATATTGCGTACGGTCTGAAGCAGAAGAAGACGCCGAAGGATCTCATCGAAAAAAAGGTGAAGAAGGTTCTGTCTCTTGTCGATCTTGAGGGATTTGAGCGCAGAAATGTCTCAACGCTTTCAGGCGGACAGCAGCAGAGAATTGCCATCGCGCGCGCTCTGGTGAATGAGCCGGAGATTCTGCTTCTGGATGAGCCTCTCGGGGCTCTGGACCTGAAGATGCGGCAGGAGATGCAGTATGAGCTGAAGGACATGCACGACAAGCTCGGCATCACGTTCATCTATGTCACCCACGATCAGGAGGAGGCATTGACCATGTCGGACAAGATCGTGGTCATGAATGAGGGAAGGGTGCAGCAGATCGGGACGCCGGAGGACATCTACAATGAACCGATCAACGCTTTCGTCGCCGACTTCATCGGGGAATCCAACATCTTCAACGGCATCATGACTGGAAAGTGTAAAGTCCGCTTCGGCGGCGGAGAATTCGACTGCGTCGATGATGTGGCGGAGGGAACGCATATCACGGCGGTCGTGCGCCCGGAGGACATCGAGATCACCGCGCCGGAAAAGGGCATCGTGCAGGGAACTGTGACCAATGTCATCTTCAAGGGGATTCATTATGAAATCACGGTGACCGCGGGCAAAAACGAGTATGAAATTCAGTCCACGAAGAACGCGGCTGTCGGGAACCGTGTCGGCCTTTTCGTCGAGCCGGACGGCATCCACATCATGATCGCCGAGGATCATACCAATGTCTTCTACGCGGACATCAATAAGGATTTCCGTCTGGAATACAACGGCCACAAGATCGAGACAAGCGTCACGAAGATCATCACCGGGAGCCGGCGCCTGGAGGATGGTTCCCTGGTCGATGCGCAGGGCGATGTGATTGATCTGAACCGCACGAGGATCCGTGTGGAGATTCAGCCGGAAGATATCGAGATGACAGATGAACAGGACACCGGCCTGGTGCAGGGCAATATTTCGAACCTCATCTATCAGGGCGACCATTACAGCTATGTCATCCAGACAGATCTTGAGCAGGATTTTGTCGTATACGATGAGGATCTCTGGAACATGGGAGACCGGGTCAGTCTGATCATGCCTCTCGACAAGATGAAGTTTATCTATAACCGGAAGAAGTAATTCTGACAGAAGATAATATGATAACCGGAACATGCAATTCTAACAGAAGATAATATGATAACCGGAACATGCAATTCTGACAGAAGATGATATGATAACCGGAACATGCAATTCTGACAGAAGATGATATGATAACCGGAACATGTAATTCTCACAGGAGATTAAATTAATTATGAAATTTTCCAGAAAAACCCTTGGCATTCCCTATTCGGTATTTCTGATCCTGTTTGTCGTGCTGCCGCTTGTCGTCCTGTTTTTCTATGCCTTCACGAACGGACAGGGGCAGTTCACCTTCGCCAATCTGACAGGATTTTTTACGGATCCGAATGCCATCGGTACCTTAATATACAGCTTTGCCATCGCGGCGGTTACGACGATCGTATGTCTGCTCCTGGCTTATCCGACCGCGTATCTTCTGGCCATGAGCTCGCTGAAGTCCAAATCGGTGATCGTCATGATCTTCGTGATGCCGATGTGGATCAACTTTTCTCTTCGCATCACCGCGATGAAGGAGATTCTGACCTTTCTGGAGGGAAATCTTTCGATGTATCCCTTCCTGAACTCGGTGATCGGCATGACCTATGATTTCCTGCCTTTCATGATCCTGCCGATCTACACGACGATTTCGAGACTCGACGGCGCCCTGCGGGAGGCTGCCATGGACCTCGGCGCGGATGAGCGGAGCACCTTTCTCACGGTGACGCTTCCGCTCTCTGTCCCGGGAATCATCAGCGGCGTGTCGATGGTTTTTCTCCCGGCGATGACGAACTATGTCGTACTGGATATGATGAACAACAGCACCTATATCATGGGCAGCCTGATTGGAAGCTATTTTGCCGCATACAACTGGCACGCGGGATCGATGATCGCGCTGATTCTGCTCGGCCTGATCTGCCTGTTCACCCTGCTTTCGGGGTCCGGCGAGGAAGATAATCAGAGAGGAGGGGCTCTGCTGTGAAAAAAAAGATCGGAACATCCGTTTTTCTGTGCATCATGCTTCTGGTTCTGTATCTCCCGATCGTGATCCTGGCTGTGTACAGCTTTACAGACGCCACAAATATCGGAGCAATCCGCGGCTTTTCCATGCACAATTATGTCACGCTGTTCACGACGCCGGAGCTTCTGGAGATGATCGGCGGAACGCTGATCCTGGCTCTCGGGTCCGCCGTGCTCGCCACCTTCCTGGGCACCATCGGCGCGATCGGTTCCTTTTACTCGAAGAAAAAAGTGAACGCTGCGATTTCCACGATCAACCAGATCCCGGTGATTAACGCCGACGTTGTGACAGGCTTTTCCATCTGTATTCTGCTGGTAGTTGTGCTTGGGGTCTCCAAGGATACCTTTGTGCCGCTTGTGATCGGGCACGTCACTCTCTGCGCGCCCTTTGTCTATCTGTCTGTCATGCCGAAGATCCGTCAGATGGATTCCTCGCTCTATGAGGCGGCTCTGGATCTCGGCGCCACTCCGTTCGGCGCGCTGACGCAGGTGGTGATACCGCAGATCGTCCCCGGCATTATTTCCGGTTTCGGTCTGGCGGTGACGCTGTCGCTGGATGATTACTTCATCACAACCTACACCAAGCCTGCAACCTTCAATACGATCAGCACCTATGTCGTCAACGCCACAAAGGGATCGCAGACGACGATCAAGACCGCGCTGTGGGCGCTTTCGACGATCATCTTCGCCGTGGTGATTCTCTTTGTCGCCATTGTTAACTTCCGCACCGTGAAAAAAGAGGAGGCTCAGGACGTATGAAAAAAATAACCGCATTCCTTCTCGCCGGCGTTCTGGCTGGCACCATGTATGTGCCGGCGCCGGTCTATGCGATCGAGACAGCGGCTTCTGCCGCCAGAGCCACACAGAAAGGCGGAAACGCTTCAGCCGCGGACAGCACCTCTCAAAACGGCACGGATGCTTCTGCGGTGACTGAATCATCACAGAACGGCGCCGGCATCTCCGCGGATTCTGCTTCTCAGAAAAGCGGATCCGGCAGCTCCGGAACAAATGCACAGGGACAGGATGATGTCATCACTCTCCGCGTCTGCAACTGGGAAGAATATATCGACACCGGCAGCTGGAGCAAGGATGAAACCATTGATCTGGACAGCGGAGATATCTTCGGACAGAACTCCCTGATCGATGATTTCGAAACCTGGTATTATGAGACCTATGGAAAAAAGGTTCGTGTGGAGTATTCGACCTTCGGCACAAACGAGGATCTGTACAATATGCTCACACTTGGAGATGTGTATGACCTGATCTGTCCCTCCGAGTATATGATCATGAAGCTGATGTCGGAGGATCAATTGGTTCCGCTTTCTGACCATTTCTATGACACAAGCGATCCAAACAATTATTATTCGCGCGGGGTCTCTCCCTACATCAACAGCATCTTCCGGTCCGAAGAAATTGACGGAGAGGCCTGGGGCAAATATGCCGCTGGATACATGTGGGGAATTACCGGAATTGTCTATAATCCGAAATACATCACTGAGGACGAGGCGTCTACCTGGACCATCTTCGACAATCCGAAATTCCGCCGGCAGCTGACGATCAAGGACAATGTGAGAGACTCCTACTTCATGGCGATCGGTGCTTTGAAATCAAAGGAACTGACTTCTTCGGCTTTTGTGAATGATCCGGATTATCACCAGAATCTGGAAGATGTCATGAACGACACTTCGCCGGAGATGATCTCCGAGGTTCAGAGCTATCTTCAGGATGTGAAGGACAATGTCTACTCCTTTGAGACCGATGCCGGCAAATCGGATATGATCACCGGAAAGGTACTCGCGAACTACCAGTGGTCCGGCGATGCGGTCTATACCATGGATCAGGCGGACGAGGACAATTACACCCTCAATTTCGCAGTCCCGAAAGAGGTTACAAATATTTATTTTGACGGCTGGGTAATGCTGAAACGGGGAATCGGCAGCGATTCTGAGAAGCAGCAGGCCGCCGAGGCTTTTATCAACTTTCTCTCCCGGCCGGACAGCGTGATCCGGAACATGTATTATATCGGATACACATCCGTCATCTCCGGCGGTTCCGACCCCCGGATCTTTGAGTATCTGAAATGGAATTACGGAGCAGACCCGGACGAGGAGAACACCGTAGATTATGATGTCAACTATTTCTTTTCTCCGGACGGAACAGGGGATTATGTTCTGAAGGTCCCGGAAGAGCAGACGAAACGGCAGCTCTCCGCACAGTACCCGAGCAGCGACGCCATCAGCCGGTCTTCGATTATGATCTACTTCAATCCCGAGAAAAACAGCGTCATCAATCAGATGTGGGTCAATGTGCGCTGCTTTAATATCCGAAAAATGCCGGTGTGGGGATGGGTGCTCACCGCCGCGGCAGCTGCGGGAATTGTGTGGCTCGTCATTCTGCGAATCCGTAAAAACAGGCTGGACAAGTAATTCAGTTCGGCTTTTTCTGTCCTACACTCATGACCGGAATTATGATATACTACTGTATAAGCTCTTCGAAAACGCAAACAGGCTCGTCACACGCGAAGCGCGTGTAAGAGACTGTTAGCGATTTCGAAGGCAACAGGTATGAGCACGAAGGGACGCGTCAGCGGCACGAAAGTGCGAATACCTGTAGGATTGCGGGAGTGCGAAGCACGAAGCAATCCGCAGCTTATACAGTGAAGACCCAAAGGCTCTTCGAAAACGCAAACAGGCTCGTCACACGCGAAGCGCGTGTAAGAGGCTGTTAGCGATTTCGAAGGCAACAGGTATGAGCACGAAGGGACGCGTCAGCGGCACGAAAGTGCGAATACCTGTAGGATTGCGGGAGTGCGAAGCACGGAGCAATCCGCAGCTTATACAGTGAAGACTCAAAGGCTCTTCGAAAACGCAGCCGGGTCGCCTGCCGCAAAGCGTGCGTAAGAGATCGGGTACAATTTCTCATAATGAATTTATATTTTTGTAAGGAGAACACGCATGAAACTTCCAGAACAGACACTTGAATTCCGTTATGACACCCAGCTTCTGATCGAGGGTGAGGATCTGGATGAGGATGAAATCTCGGAGTATATTACAGAGCATTTCAAGGGTGACAGTCTGATCGCCGCAGGCGATGAGGATCTAATCAAGATTCATTTCCACACCAATGAACCCTGGGACATTCTGAAATACGGAAGATCTCTCGGTGAGATTTTTGATATTGTGGTAGAGGATATGGATCGTCAGACACGGGGACTGAAGGGCTGAACAGCTCAAGGAGTATTTTTCCTCTCATGAAAATGAAGACAACGAAACGAAAAGGCAGAATTCTTCGCCGGAGATCCTGCCGCAGAAGTGTTTTTCTGCGGACGGTGATATTGACCGGGGCAATCGGGCTTGTATGCCCGACTGCTGTTTATGCGGAGGATTCTGCTGTTTTATCATATGCTTCGAATGGCTTTCTGGATATTGGTGAAGATGTTCCTGCCGTGATCGAGGATGAGCCGGAGAGCAGCAGCCAATCCCTGCTGTTCAGCGCGGCGAATGAAAGCGCCTATCCGGATAATATTTCGGATACGCTTCATTCCTACCCTGCGGTCGGCAACCAGAAATCCTATCAGACCTGCTGGGCTTTTTCTACACTTGGTCTTGCCGAGATCAACATGTGCATGAAGAACCTCGCGACCTCTTCTGCTGATTACAGCGAGCTCGCGCTTGCGTGGAATACCTACCACACACAGTCTGACCCGCTCGGAGGTATGAAAGGAGATTCTTCTGCAATTATTGGAAACAACAATTATCTGACACTCGGCGGTAATCCATGGCTCGCCCTGCTGACGCTGTCACAGTGGTACGGAGCCTCCGATGAATCTGCCGCCCCATACGGCAATGCCGCTTCGTTTTCCGGTATGAGCGCTTCGGCTGCCAGAAATGACGTTTCTCACGTCCGGAATATATACCGCATCAACATTGCGGAGAACAGGCAGACCGTAAAGTCCTATGTAAAAGCAAAGGGCGGTGTGCTGATCTCTTATTATGACGACAGCGCCGCGATCAACAATCATTATTCGGACAGCTGTGCGTATTATTATCCTGCTTCCGCCGGATCTGTGCCGGCTGCAAATCATTCGGTGCTGATTGTCGGATGGGATGATAATTTTCCTTCTTCCGCGTTTCAGAGCGGAAGTCAGCCGTCTTCAAACGGGGCGTGGCTGGTCCGGAACAGCTGGGGAGGAAGCTCTGACATTAATAAGACGGGGTATTTTTGGCTTTCCTACTCGGATCCGACCATCAGTTCCGCAGCCTATTCTGCCGATTTTTCATCTGCGGATGACTATGACAACAATTATCAGTATGACGGATGCCTCGGAAGCGCTTCTTTGAACGGCAGGAGTTCAGACGGCAGTATTACCGCCGCAAATGTCTTCACCGTAAAGGCCGGGAGCAGCCAGGAGATTCTGAAGGCAGTGACCGTCGGGATCAGCACGGCAAATACAGCCTATCAGGTGGAGGTCTACCGTCAGCTCAAGGACCGGTCTGATCCCCGCAGCGGATTTCCGGTAAAGGAGGCGGCGGCAGAAGGGTACACAGACTGCTCCGGCCTGATTCAGGTGCCCCTGTCCAGCCCTGTTCTTCTCGGAAAAGGAGGAACTTTCTCTGTCGTCGTTACACTGACGGGAAAGGGAAGCTACTGCGGATTCCTTGCGGAGGAATCCAAATATGTGACCGACGCCAAAGGAAACCGGGTCATTCAGCTGACCTCGTCATCCGCTCCGGGAGAAAGCTTCATCCTGCAAAACGGCGTCTGGAAAGACCAGTATTCCACGACCCTGAACGACATCCGGATCAAGGCGTTCACAGACAACAGCTCAGCTTCTGTATTCTCGGACGTTTCCGATCCGTCGAAATATTATTATTATCCCGTATACTGGGCAAAAGAAGCGGGCGTCACTTCCGGAACATCCCCGACACAGTTCTCACCGGATCGGAAATGCACACGAGCCCAGGTGATCACCTTCTTGTATAAGAAATATGGAAACGGTGAAGTCCCGGAATCATCCGGGATCGACAGCATGAAGGATGTAACACCGGGGACTTATTATTACAACGCGGTGAAATGGGCACTGGCACACGGCATCACGAACGGAACCTCCGCCACCTCCTTCAGTCCGAACAGTCCGTGCACGAGAGGACAGATCGTGACATTTCTTTATAAAGCGCTCGGAAATTCGGAAACCGCCGCCACCGGCGGAACGGTTTTCACAGATGTACATAAAGGCAGTTATTATTATGACGCGGTGAACTGGGCCGCAGCTGAAAAGATCACAAACGGCACATCGGCCTCAGCCTTCAGCCCGGAAAACACCTGTACGCGAGGGCAGTGCATCACATTTCTGTACAATGCGGAAAAACGCTGAAACAGCTTTACGGCCGGAACCACTCCGGCAGATTTTATAATGAAACAGCATTGACAGGGTGCAGCAGCGAAAACAGAATCATTGAAATTTCAGAAGGAAGCAGATATCAGCCATTCAACTGGCCGGTATCTGCTTCCTTTTCAGATGCGTGCACACAGGGAACACCTGTCCGCGTCGCTCATCCAGGCCCTAAAAGTCCTATCCGTCCGCGTCAAACAGATAGGACTTTTAGGGCCTGGATGAGCGACAGATATGGTGTTTATATTCGTTTAATTGAATTTGAACGAATTTTCGATGTGTCCATGAATTGTTGTTTAATTTTATACGTAAATTTATGGACGTCCAAAAACTTGTTCGTTTCTTTAATTTGTGAAAAGTCAATGATTTTTTTGTGAAAAAACTAACAAAAAGTAAAACGTTTTAAGGTTCTTTTTCTATATCATGCCCAGGTTTTATCGCGGCCATTTCTGTTGAAATAAAAATTAAAACAAGTTATAGTAGTATTCGTGAAAAAATTTGGTTTTTTTAAATCATTTATGGAGGTAGAGATATGAGCAACAGTACGCAAAGCGCGGCAAGAACGAGAATTAATTCCCTCCTTGATCCGAGCAGCTTTGTTGAGATCGGAGCCGGCGTCACGGCCAGAAGCACCGATTTCAGCATGTCTGAGAAGAAAGCTCCTTCAGACGGCGTAATCACGGGCTACGGTCTGATCGACGGCAACCCGGTATACGTCTACAGTCAGGACGCTTCCGTATTGAAGGGAACTGTCGGCGAGATGCATGCGAAGAAAATCGTCAGGATTTATGAGCTTGCTGTCAAGACAGGCGCTCCGGTAATCGGACTGATCGACTGCGCGGGCCTTCGTCTGGAAGAAGCAACCGACGGTCTGAATGCCTTCGGTCAGATCTACATGGCACAGGCGGACGCATCCGGAGTAGTTCCGCAGATCACCGGCATCTTCGGCACCTGCGGCGGCGGAATGGCGATCGTTTCGTCTCTGAGCGACTTCACATTCATGGAGTCCGGAAAGGCAAAGCTGTTCGTGAATTCCCCGAATGCACTGGAAGGAAACAATGAATCTTCCTGTGATACTTCCGCAGCGGATTATCAGGCTTCCGAGACCGTCAATGTCGACGGAACCGGAACCGAGGCAGAGATCATCGCGCAGATGCGCAGTCTGGTGAACATGCTCCCGTCGAACAATGAAGACGACATGTCCTACGCCGAGACGACCGACGACCTGAACCGCGTGAGCGCTGATCTTGCAAACTGCATCGAGGATCCGTCACTTATGCTTCCCCGCATCAGCGATGACGGCGTTTATTTTGAATCCCAGCCCGGATACGGACCTGATATGGCGACCGCTTTTATCAAGCTGAACGGCTATACGGTCGGCGTCGTTGCGAACCGCTCCGCAAAATACGCGGAAGACGGAAGCAAGAAAGAGTACGGCAAGGTGATCAGCGCCCGCGGTGCGAAGAAAGCTGCGGATTTTGTGAACTTCTGCGATGCCTTCTCCATTCCGCTCGTTACGTTTACCAATGTAACCGGTTTCAAAGCGGTGAAATGCTCCGAGAATAATATGGCGGATGCCGTTGCGAATCTCACCTACGCGTTTGCAAACGCAACCACCCCGAAGGTAAATGTCATCACCGGCGAGGCTTTCGGCAGCGCGTATCTGACCATGAACAGCAAGTCCATCGGCGCGGATCTTGTCTACGCGTGGACGGATGCAAAGATCGGCATGATGGATGCTCTCGCAGCTGCCAAGATCATGTATGACGGCAAGGACGGAGAGACCATCAAGGCGGAGGCCGCGAAGTACGATGAACTTCAGAACAGTGTGAAGTCCGCAGCGGCACGCGGATATGTCGATGCCGTGATCGATCCTTCCGAGACGAGAAAGTATCTGATCGGCGCGTTTGACATGCTCTTTACGAAGAGAGAGTTCCGCCCGGACAAGAAACACGGCACAAAATAAGAGAGGTAGAAGATATGAAAAAGATGAAGAAAAAAATATCTGTACTCCTTCTCCTGACATTATGCATGACCTTCCTGTTCAGCGCAATGCCTGTATTCGCGAGCGTGGATGAAGACACTGCCTCCCAGTATGTGGATTCTGTCACCTCTTTTCTCAATCAGGTATACACACTGAGCGACGACGACCTGAAGAGCCTTGATCAGAACGGTCAGGGATATTCTGTTCTGTATGATGCCTGGATGAATGACAGAGACGAGCTCGGCGCATTCAAGAGTGTTGATTCCGTCAGCGTAGACCAGGACGCTTCCAGTGACAGCACGATCGTTGTGGACGCTGTCGTATCCTTCGAAAACTACAAAGCGGATGTCTCCATGTATTTCAATACCGCCGAGACGGTTGTGAACGGAAGCATCGTTCCGTCGGGTCTCGTCAACTATGAGATGACAACGCAGTACACACTCGGACAGAAGATGGCTTCGGCAGCAGAGAACATGGCTGTCGGACTGATCACTGTATTCGCGATTCTGATCATTCTGATTGTCATCATCAGCCTGTTCCGTTTTATTCCGAATTCGAATGCCAAAAAAGCAACCCAGAATGCAGGAGCAGCTTCCTCAAAAAAAGCTGAACAGCCGGCGGCAACCAGATCTGCGGCCGTTCCGGCTGGCAAAAACAGCACAGCAGATTCTGCAGCCAGAATTACCGCAAATGATCCTGCAATTGCCGCTGTCATTGCAGCAGCGATTGCAGCAGCAATGGAAGACAATCCTTCCGGAAGCGGCTATGTCGTTCGTTCGGTACGCAAGGTCGGTACCAGAAGATGGAAACGTGTATAAAAGCTTTTTTGTTCCTTGAGAGGAACGCATGACTGACATTTGATTAAGGAGGAAATTCCAATTATGAAGAATTACACAATCACAGTGAATGGTACCGTTTATCAGGTTACCGTTGAAGAAGGCATTACAAATGGCGCGGTTCCGCAGGCAGCTCCGGCGGCTGCACCGGCACCGGCTCCGGCGGCTGCACCGGCTCCGGCAGCAGCTCCCGCTCCGGCAGCTCCTGCGGCTGCTCCCGCTTCAGCAGGGGCAGAGGGATCCACACCGGTAACGGCTTCCGTACCCGGCAAGATCGTGAGAGTGGATTCCGCGGTTGGCTCATCTGTGGCTGCAGGTGACCCGATTGTCACACTGGAAGCTATGAAGATGGAGATCCCGGTCGTCGCTCCGAAGGACGGCACCGTCGCATCGATTAACGTTGCCGTCGGTGACGCGGTAGAATCCGGTGACGTTCTTGCTACAATGAACTGATTTCCGCAAGATTCTGCACATATCACCCGGAGGTAATAAAAATGATAGCAACAACCCTGAACAATCTGATTCATCAGACTGCATTTTTCAATATTTCCTGGGGCAATGTGATCATGATCGCTGTTGCGTTTGTATTCCTTTATCTCGCAATCGCCCATGATTTTGAACCGCTTCTTCTGGTTCCCATTGCATTCGGAATGCTTCTTGTAAATATTTACCCCGATATCATGGCTGCGCCGACCGTAACGGCTTCCGGTTCCAGTCAGGCCGGCGGTCTGCTCTGGTACTTCTTCCAGCTCGACGGATGGTCCATTCTGCCGTCCCTGATTTTCATGGGCGTCGGCGCAATGACAGACTTCGGTCCGCTGATCGCGAACCCGATTTCTTTCCTGATGGGCGCGGCGGCACAGCTCGGCATCTATGTCGCGTATTTCCTGGCTATCTTCATGGGATTCAACGGAAAGGCCGCGGCAGCTATCTCCATCATCGGAGGCGCTGACGGTCCTACCTCCATCTTCCTCTGCGGAAAGCTCGGACAGACCGCTCTGATGGGACCGATCGCCGTGGCGGCATATTCCTATATGTCCCTCGTTCCGATCATCCAGCCGCCGGTCATGAAGCTTCTGACCACCGAGAAGGAGCGCAAGATCAAGATGGCTCAGCTTCGTCCGGTTTCCAAGCTGGAGAAGATCCTGTTCCCGATCGTCATCACCGTAGTCGTATGTCTGATTCTTCCGACGACAGCTCCGCTGGTCGGCATGCTGATGCTCGGAAACCTCTTCCGTGAGAGCGGAGTGGTAAAACAGCTGACAGAGACCGCATCCAACGCAATGATGTATATCGTCGTTATTCTTCTGGGAACCTCCGTCGGCGCGACCACAAGTGCAGAGGCATTCCTGAACGCGGATACTCTGAAGATCGTCGTTCTCGGACTTGTGGCGTTTATCTTCGGTACGGCCGGAGGCGTTCTTCTCGGAAAGCTTCTGTGTTTCATCACGCACGGTAAGATCAACCCGCTGATCGGTTCCGCGGGCGTATCCGCCGTTCCGATGGCTGCCCGTGTATCCCAGAAGGTAGGAGCTGAAGCGGATCCGACAAACTTCCTGCTGATGCACGCAATGGGACCGAACGTTGCCGGCGTTATCGGCACCGCGGTAGCGGCCGGTACCTTCATGGCCGTATATGGCGTCAAGTAATTCTGAAATTACTCAAGGCAGTATATGCCATACGGTATAAGGCGCCGCAAACAGTATGCGTCACGGCCTGTTACCCGCCGCGTATTTATCTGTTATGCTGCACCGTAAAATGTATGAATCCCCGCGTTTCTAGCCGCGGGGCGCCACAAATGGATTCATCTCCGCGGAAATGACCGGACAGCGGTTTGCGCCTTTCCGGAATTCCGGAAAACCCGGGAATTCGGATTTGTACGTTTCCGAAGCTCCGGTCAGAGTCCGCGGGGTCACCAGAAATAGGAGAGCTTAGAATGGCTGAAATTGAGAAAAAACCGGTTAAGATCATGGAGACAGTTCTTCGTGATGCGCATCAGTCACTGATTGCGACTCGTATGCCCACGTCTGAGATGCTTCCGATCGTTGATAAAATGGATCAGGTCGGCTATCACGCAGTAGAGTGCTGGGGCGGCGCGACCTTTGATTCCTGTCTTCGTTTCCTTCATGAGGATCCGTGGGAGAGGCTGCGCAAGCTTCGCGACGGCTTCAAGCACACCAAGCTGCAGATGCTGTTCCGCGGCCAGAACATCCTCGGATACAAGCCCTATGCAGATGATGTTGTAGAGTATTTCGTACAGAAATCCGTTGCGAACGGCATCGATATCATCCGTATCTTTGACTGCATGAACGATCTGCGCAATCTGGAGACCTGCGTAAAGGCGGCGAAGAAGGAGAAGGGCGCGGAGGCACAGGTAGCCCTGTCCTACACCCTCGGCGATTCCTACACGCTGGATTACTGGACTTCCAAGGCAAAGGCCATCGAGGAGATGGGCGCCGATTCCATCTGCATCAAGGATATGGCAGGTCTGCTTCTTCCCTATGAGGCGACCGAGCTCGTAACCGCTCTGAAGGAGGCAACAAGCCTTCCGATCGAGCTTCACACCCACTACACCTCCGGAGTAGCTTCCATGACCTATCTGAAGGCTGTTGAGGCCGGTGTGGACATCATTGATACCGCAATGTCTCCGTTCGCGATGGGAACTTCTCAGCCCGCAACCGAGGTTATGGTCAAGACCTTCCAGGGCACGCCCTATGATACCGGCCTTGACATGAAGCTCCTCGAGGAGATCGCCGACTACTTCCGTCCGTACAGAGACGAGTGCCTCGACAACGGACTGCTGAACCCGAAGAACATGGGTGTAAACATCAAGACGCTTGTATATCAGGTACCGGGCGGCATGCTTTCGAACCTGACCAGCCAGCTAAAGCAGCAGCACGCGGAGGACAAGTATTACGATGTTCTCGAAGAGGTTCCGAAGGTCCGCAAAGACCTCGGAAATCCGCCGCTGGTTACTCCTTCTTCTCAGATTGTCGGAACACAGGCGGTATTCAACGTCATCATGGGTGAGCGCTACAAGATGATCACACAGGAGACGAAGGATATCCTTGCCGGCAAATACGGCAAGACCACCGATCCGGTAAATCCTGAACTGCAGAAGAAGGCTCTCGGCGACGCGAAGCCGATCACCCATCGTCCCGCAGACGATATCGCTCCGCAGATGGACAAGCTCGAAAAGGAGGTTGCCGCATACAAGGAGCAGCCGGAGGATACGCTGAGCTACGCACTGTTCCCGCAGGTTGCAATGGACTTCTTCAAGTACAGAGACGCACAGAAGACCGGTGTGGACGCGTCCAAGGGAGACAAGGAAGACAAGGCTTACCCTGTCTGACAGACATCCCGGGCTGGCATGCCCGTCAGGCATCGAAAATGAAAGCAAAAGGATCGCAGATGAACCGCCATGAACTTTTATGGGGCCGTTCATCTGCGGTCTCTTTTTTAATTTACGCGAACTGTGAGCCGCAGCCGAATGCGAAGTATTTGTTACTGTTCATGCGCCACTAAAGCGGCAAAGATTTTACAATCCCTTTGCCGGAGCATTACTGGCTGTTTAAAGTTTTATCCGTGAATTCTTCATGAACCGGATAGCGAGGACTTTGCGATGAGCACTTAGCGGGCGCTTGCGGCCGCTTACGTGCGACGCATACAAATCCCTTGGCGAATGAAATGAGCCTAGTCGATTTGCAGTTTGACGAAGGCGCTCGCGCCTGAGGAGTTCCGCGGCTTCATAAAACCAGGATAAAACTTTACTACAGCCAGTTTGCGAACGGCAACAGGACTGTAAAATCCTTGCCGTGTAAAGTTGGGTGTGAACAGTATTCGTGTGGGGCGAGCGTCTTTCCGGGAAGTGGTTGGATTTCCTGTATTTGTTGTGTATAATGTGATTGCAGTTTTCAACAGTCATGACCCACACCGCATGGGTTGCGGTTTTCAACAGTCGTCCCATACAGATTGACTGAAGGAATTTTGAGGAATTGATATGGCATTAGACGGCATCACAATATCCAATATCCGCTCCGAGCTGAATCACACGCTTGCGGGCGGACACATATCCAAGATCATACAGCCGGAGCCGGACGAGCTGATTTTCACGGTGAAAAACAACGCGAAGACTTACCGGCTCCTGCTGTCGGCAAGCGCATCTCTGCCGCTGGTCTACATCGCGTCCTCCGGGAAGCAGGCGCCGATGAACGCACCGAATTACTGCATGCTGCTGCGGAAGCACCTGGCGGGAGGCCTTCTGGAGTCCGTCACACAGCCGGGGCTGGAGAGGGTTCTCTCCCTGAACGTCCGGCACAGAGATGAGCTCGGAGATCTCCGGAGCTGGCGCCTGGTGATCGAGCTGATGGGAAAGCACAGCAACATCATTCTGATCAGCGACGAGAACAAAATTGTAGACTCCATTAAGCGGGTATCCTTCAATGTCAGTTCTGTCCGCGAGGTTCTGCCCGGAAGGGACTACTTTATCCCGGAGACGCAGAACAAAAAAGATCCCCTGGATATCAGCGAAGAGGACTTCGGCAGCATCGTTTTTTCAAAGGACGCGCCCGTTATGAAGGCAATTTACGGCGGTCTCCGCGGCATCTCGCCTGTCATGGCCGAGGAGATCTGTTTCCGGGCCGGCATCGACAGCGACGCTCCATCATCCGGGCTTCAGGAAGCCGAACGCGTGCATCTGTATCACACCTTCTCGCGGATGATGGAGGATGTGAAGAACGAAAATTTCGAACCCTCGATCTATTATAAAGGTAAGGATCCGTTCGAGTACGCCTCCGTTCCGATGACGCAGTACGGAAATCTAAGGAAAGAAAGCTATGACACCATTTCGTCACTGCTCGAGCAGTATTATGCGGAGAAGGAGCTCCGGACCAGAATCCGTCAGCGATCCATCGATCTCCGAAAGGTCGTCCAGACAAGTCTGGAGCGGAGCGGACGCACACTGCAGCTGCAGGAAAAGCAGATGCATGATACCGAAAAGCGCGAGAAATACCGGATCTTCGGAGAGCTGCTGAATACCTACGGGTACAGCCTGGAGCCCGGAGCAAAGGAACTGAAGGCGGTCAATTATTACAACAACGAACTGACCACGGTTCCGCTGGATCCGACGATGACTCCCGCACAGAACGCGAAGAAATATTTTGACCGGTACAACAAGCTCAAGCGCACGGCGGAAGCTCTGGAGGAGCGCATCAAGGGCACCGAAGCGGATGTGGAGCATCTCGAGAGCATCGCGACGTCGCTTGAAATCGCCCGGGACGAGAAGGATCTGCAGGAGATCCGCCAGGAGCTGGAGGACTACGGATATCTCCGGCATCACGGACCCTCCGGAAGAAAGAAAAGGCAGGAGGCAGCGCAGCCTCTGCATTATCTGTCCTCCGACGGCTTTGACATGTACGTCGGGAAGAATAATTTTCAGAACGAAATGGTCACCTTTAAAATTGCCTCCGGAAACGACTGGTGGTTCCACGCGAACGACATTCCGGGCTCTCATGTGATTGTAAAGACAAACGGGAAGGAGCTTCCGGACCACACCTTCGAGGAGGCGGGAAGGCTTGCCGCTTACTACTCCAAGGCCAAAAGCGCGCCAAAGGTGGAGATCGATTACACCCTTCGGAAGAACCTTCACAAGCCGAACGGAGCGAGGCCCGGATTTGTCCTGTATCACACGAACTACTCCCTCATGGCAGAGCCGGACATTTCAGGTCTCCGTGAAGTGTAGCTGGCGGGGGAGTGGTAATATTCCGAATTATGCAGATAATAATGGAAATATTTCAGACCATGCAGATAATATAGATAATGATTCCGCACACAGAGAGAACTGCAGGTTCCCGGGGTTGGGTGCTGAACAGATACGTATCATCATTGATTCGGGTTTTAATAAGGGGATATGAATGTCAGACACAAAAAAATCGCCCTCGTCTTCCTCCGGGAGGGGAAGAAAAAGAAGAAAGGCGGCAGCAAATATCAGCTTTGATCAGCCGGTTCGGACGAAACTCAAGCATCGCTATATGGCGGACATCCAGACCGGGCTGACGAAGGAGCAGGTCGCGGAATACACCAGACACGGCTGGGACAACCGGTCTGTCGCTCCGCCCTCGAAAACGGTGGGACAGATCATCAAGGGGAACACCCTGACATACTTCAACGGAATATTCCTGCTTCTTTCGGTTCTGCTGATCATCGCCGGTTCCTACCGCGATCTGTCCTTTCTGCCGATCATCATCGCCAATGCGATGATCGGCATCGTACAGGAGATCGCCGCAAAGAATACACTGGACAAGCTGAATGTTCTGAACGCGCCGAAGGCAAAGGTTGTGCGCTCGGGAAAGATCCAGACCATTCCTGCGGAAAAACTGGTTCTCGATGACATCGTTATTTTTTCCGCCGGGAACCAGATCCCGGCCGACGCCGTCGTCGTGGACGGACAGGTCAAGGTCAACGAATCTCTGCTGACCGGTGAATCAGACGAGATCTCGAAGAAGCCGGGCGACAAGCTGATGTCCGGATCCTTCATTGTGTCCGGAAGCTGCTACGCCAGACTTGAGAAAATCGGCGAGGATTCCTATATCAACAAGCTGACGACACAGGCGAAGGCTGCCCGCGAGGGGGAGCAGTCGGAGATGATCCGGTCACTGAACCGGATTGTCGTGATCGCCGGCGTCAGCATCGTCCCGATCGGAATTCTGCTGTTCTACCAGTCCTACTGGCAGCAGGGACTTGAGCTTCAGGAGAGCATCACATCCATGGTCGCCGCCGTGATCGGAATGATCCCGGAAGGCCTGTACCTGCTCTCCAGCGTCACCCTCGCGGTCAGCACCGGAAGACTGGCTCTGAAAAAGGTTCTCGTCCACGATATGAAATGTATCGAAACGCTTGCGAGAGTCAATGTGCTCTGCGTCGACAAGACCGGAACCATCACGGAGAACAAGATGCTGATTGAGGACGTGATCACGCTTCCTCCGTACGAGGAGGATGCCTCGATCCCGGCAATCGAAGAGCTGCTAAGCGATTTTTCCGCGGCGCAGAAGGCGGACAACATCACGATGCAGGCGATGAAGGATCATTTCACCAGCACCTCGGGCGCGCGTCCGCTCGCCGTAACCGGATTCTCGTCCGCCTGGAAGTATTCCAGTGTCACATTCCAGAGCGGCGCGTATGTGCTCGGCGCGCCGGAATTTGTCCTGAAGGAAGACTACCGTCTCTATCAGGACACCATAGAAGAGCAGAGCCGGAAGGGCTACCGGGTACTCGTGTTCGGAAAATATCAGGGAACGCCGGACGGAAATGAACTGACCGGAAAGGTCACCGCCCTTTGCCTTGTGGTCGTGAAGAATAAGATCCGGAAGGATGCGGACAAGACCTTCAAATTCTTCCATCGACAGAATGTCGAGGTCAAGGTCATCTCCGGAGACAATCCGGTGACGGTATCAGAGGTCGCCAAGCAGGCAGGAATCGCGAATTCCGACCTGTACATCGATGCGACGACGCTGAAAACGAAGGAGGATATCTATGACGCCGTGACGCGTTATACGGTCTTCGGACGCGTGACGCCGAACCAGAAGCGGGAATTTGTCCACGCGCTGAAGGCGCACGGGCGTACTGTAGCGATGACCGGCGACGGTGTCAACGACGTGCTTGCCCTGAAGGACGCGGACTGTTCCGTCGCCATGGCCGCAGGCTCCGACGCCGCGGCACAGGCTTCTCAGCTCGTGCTTCTCGACAATGACTTTGCGCATATGCCAGAAATCGTCATGGAGGGCCGGCAGGTCGTCAACAACATGGAGCGGTCCGGAAGTCTCTTCCTTGTGAAGAATATTTTTTCCCTGCTGCTCGCGGTCTTCTCCATCATCGCCGGCTTCACCTATCCGCTGAGGCCGTCGCAGATTTCTCTGATCAGCATGTTCACCATCGGTCTGCCGGGATTCCTGATGTCGCAGATACCGGATCACACACTGATTCACGGGAAATACATGAACAATGTCCTTCTGAAGGCCATGCCTGCGGCGCTCACCGACTTCGTCGTCGTGGCGAGTCTGGTCGTCTTCGGTGAGGTCTTCGATGTGAGCTCGGTGGATATTTCGACAGCCTGCGCGATCCTGATGTCGATCGTCGGATTCATGATCCTGTTCCATATCATCAAGCCGATGGACCGCTTCAAAACAGCGATCTGGCTGATCTGCGTGGCCGGCATGACGCTGTCTCTGATTTTCTTCCATTCCTTCTTCGGAATCACGGGAATGTCGATGAGATGCATCATGCTGTTCGTGGTCTTCTCGATCACGACGGAGCCGATTCTCCGGTATCTGATCCGCCTCACGAGGCTTGTGAACATCGGATACAACCGGCTGAAGGACCGTCTCTCGGAGCGGTTCTCCCGGTAAATGCACGCACCGCAGCTGAAAATAACTGCTGACAGGCCGTAACCGTAAATAACCGATGACAGGTCATAACTGTAAATATCGGAAACAAAAAACGGCAGGCGGAAATACTGCGGGATGTTTACAAGGATAAGGCATATTTCAGATGTGAGACAGTGATGAACGTACAGCGGATTTCAGATACAAAGTGCCAATGAAAGTACCTTGGATTTCAAATGCACGAAACAGCAGGGAAGGCACAGCGGTTTCACATGTGGAGCAGTGATGAAAATACGGCGGATTTCAGATGAATTAAAAAAGAAGTACGGCCAGAAAATCTATAAGCTGTCCCTTTCCGCGGGATGTACCTGCCCGAACAGGGACGGAAGCCTGGGATTCGGCGGATGCACCTTCTGTTCGGAAGGCGGTTCCGGGGATTTTGCGGCACGTCCTGCCCCTGCCGCTGAGCAGATCGCGGAGGCACGAAGGAGAATCGACCCGAAGCTTCCGAAGAGTCTGGCGATGAAAGACCGAAGGTTTATCGCATACTTCCAGTCCTTTACCAATACTTACGGAGACACCGGAAGACTGGAACATATTTTTTCGGAAGCCGAGGATCAGCCTGAGATCGTCGGCCTGTCGATCGGTACAAGACCGGACTGCCTCGAGGACGACAAGATATCCATGCTGAAACGGCTGAATGAGCGTAAGCCGGTCTGGGTCGAACTCGGTCTTCAGACCATTCACGAGGAAACCGCGTGCCGTATTCACCGAGGGTATTCCCTCCCGGTATTCGAGGACGCTTACCACCGTCTGAAGCAGGCGGGTCTCACCGTGATTGTCCATGTCATCCTCGGTCTTCCCCGGGAGACGGAGGAGATGATGCTGCAGACCGTCCGCTACCTGGCGTCCCTCGATCCGCATCCGGACGGCGTGAAGCTGCAGCTTCTCCACATTCTGAAAGGGACCCGTCTGGCAGAAGAGTATCAGGAACGGCCCTTTCCGGTCTTCACAATGGAGGAGTACTGCAGACTCGTTGTGAAATGCCTGAAGATCCTGCCGGAAGATGCCGTGATTCACCGCCTGACCGGAGACGGACCGAAAAAGCTTCTTGTGGCGCCGCTGTGGAGCGCTGACAAGAAGAGGGTTCTGAATATGCTGAACCGATACATTGAAGAAGCCTGAATACAATTTGACACAGCCAAGGAAATTGACTTATACTTAACATGTATTTGTGTGTTCAGACAGAGGTGCGGCCTGAGAGACAGGCTGCCCGAGAGGTATACAATATGTCCGATAAAATATACAGCATGACCGGCTTCGGCCGCGCGGAAGCACAGGATGAGCGCCGGAAGATCAGCGTGGAGCTGAAATCGGTCAACCACCGTTTTCTTGAGCTGAATGTTAAGGCCCCGAAAAAGTTCAGCGTATTTGAGTCAAAGATTCGTGCGCTGATCAAAGAATATGCACAGAGGGGCAAGATTGATATTTTTATCACCTATGAGGATTTCACAGAGGGAAACGCGACTCTGAAATATCACCCGGAGCTCGCGAAGCAGTATGTAGACTGTGCGGAAGAGATCGAGCGGTTCTTCTCGATCCCGAATGATCTCACCGTCTCGAAGCTGATGAATCTCCCGGACGTCCTGACGATGGAAGAGCAGGAGATGGACGAGGAGGAACTCTGGAAGGATCTGGAGAAGGTTATCCGGGACGCGGCTGAGAGCTTCCGGCACGCCCGGAACCTGGAGGGGGAAAATCTCCGCGTGGATCTTCTCACCAAGCTCGATGAACTGGAGGCAAATGTCGACAGGGTCATCGAACGTGAACCCCAGATCATTGCCGACTACCGGCAGCGCCTGGAAGAGAAGACAAAGGAGCTGCTCGAGGATTCCCAGATCGAGGAAAGCCGCATCGCGGCGGAGGTGGTTCTGTTCGCGGACAAGATCTGCACCGATGAGGAGACGGTCCGCCTGAAGAGCCATATCGGGAATATGCGCGACACGCTCGCAGTCGGAACCGGAATCGGAAGAAAGCTGGATTTTCTGGCACAGGAGATGAACCGCGAGGCGAACACGATTCTGTCCAAGGCGAACGATCTGGAGACCTCGAATACCGGTGTAGATCTGAAAACATGCATCGAAAAGATCCGAGAACAGGTCCAGAACGTGGAGTAGGCGCTCATCTTTCTGTTGTTTTTTTTGCACTTGGAAGCTATAATTCTATAGGTTCGAAAGTACCTGACACGGAGGTGTATACATGGCCCGTCTGATCAATATCGGCTTCGGAAACGCGGTGAATACCGACAAGGTTCTCGCCGTCGCGAGCCCGGTGGCCGCGCCGATCAAACGCATGGTCTCGCACGCGCGGGACAGCGGACTTCTGATTGACGCAAGCCAGGGACGCAAAACCAAGGCGGTCCTGGTCCTCGAGGACGGCAGGATTCTCCTGTCTGCCCTGCAGCCGGAGACGATTACACGCCGTTTCAACGCCGGCAGTGACTTATCCAATGAATTATCTGAAGAACGATCTGATGATAGATCTGAAGAAAGGACCGATGATCTGGCATGAGCAAGGGAATACTGGTGATCCTTTCCGGTTTTTCCGGGTCCGGAAAGGGGACTCTGATGAAGAGACTCCTGGAGAAATACGATAATTACGCGCTTTCCGTATCGGCGACTACCCGAAGCCCGAGACCGGGCGAGAGAGACGGCGTGGATTATTTCTATAAAACCGAGGAAGAATTTTCCCGCATGATTGAAGAGGACGCCTTCCTTGAGTATGCACGCTATGTGAACCATTCCTACGGGACGCCCGCGGCGTATGTGGATGAGCAGCTGGCCAGGGGAAAGGATGTCATTCTGGAAATCGAAATTCAGGGAGCCCTGAAGGTAAAGGCCAAGCGTCCCGATACCGTACTGATCTTCGTGACACCGCCGAGCGCCGAAGAGCTGGAAAGACGTCTCACCGGAAGAGGTACAGAGACGCCGGATGTGATCCGGCAGCGCATGGCCCGGGCGGTGGAAGAATCCGAGAGCATGGAACATTATGACTATATTCTGGTTAATGATACCGTAGAGGAATGCGTCGATGAGCTTCACCGGCTGATTCAGGCGCAGCATCTGCAGGCGGTTCACCAGAGGGAATTTATCCGCGAGATCCGCGGAGAGCTGAAAGAGAGAGAGGAGCACAGAAAATGATACATCCTTCCTATGTGGAAATGATTGAGAAGATTAACAAGGGGCAGGACCAGGAGGAGGCGCCGCTTGTTACGAGCCGTTATTCCATTGTCCTTGCGACCTCCAAGCGCGCTCGTCAGCTGATTGACGGCGCAGAGCCGAAGGTCGCCGCCGTTGACCGGAACGGAAAGGAGAGAAAGCCGCTCTCCATCGCCGTGGACGAGCTCTATGAGGGCAAGGTCAATATTCTCCCGCGTGAAGAGGAAGATGATGACGCCATCGAATAATACAATGAAGATTTTATTTATCTCTCTCGGTTGTGACAAAAATCTGGTTGACTCCGAACGCATGCTCGGAAAGCTCGCCGGACACGGCTACGAGATGACGGATGATGAGACGCAGGCGGATATCATCATTATCAATACCTGCTGTTTCATCGATTCCGCGAAGGAAGAGAGTATTCAGACAATCCTGGACATGGCCAGATACAAGACCGAGGGGCGGTGCACCGCGCTGATCGTCACCGGCTGTATGGCAGAGCGCTACCGTCAGGAGGTTCTGGACGAGATTCCGGAGGTCGACGCGATCATCGGAACAAACAGCTACAATAAGATCGAGGACGCGATTCTTCAGGTGGGACACGGAATCCGTCCGTCGATTCTGGAGCCCCTGACCGGCATCCCGGATGACGCGGAGAAACGGATCATGACGACCGGAGGTTTCTTCGAGTATCTGAAAATCGCCGAGGGCTGTGACAAGCACTGCACCTACTGCGCGATTCCGGGAATGCGCGGTCCCTATCGGAGCGTTCCCATGGAGGATCTGCTGCGTGAGGCGCGTCAGCTCGCCGATGACGGTGTGAAGGAACTGATCCTGGTGGCGCAGGAGACGACCCGTTACGGCATCGACCTGTACGGAAAGAAATCTCTCCATATTTTGCTGGAGAAGCTGTCGGAGATCGAAGGCATACGATGGATCCGTATTCTGTACTGCTATCCGGAGGAGATTTACCCGGAAATGATCCAGTCGATGAAGACGCTTCCGAAGGTGTGCCATTATCTGGATCTTCCGATTCAGCACTCCAACGATGAAATTCTGAAGCGAATGGGGCGCAGAACCAGTCACGACGATCTGGTCCGCATCATTCAGAATCTTCGCCGGGAGATTCCCGACATTGCGCTTCGGACGACTCTGATCACCGGATTTCCCGGTGAGACGGAGGAACAGCATCAGGAGGTCTGCGATTTTATCCGTGAGATGAAGTTTGACCGTCTCGGTGTCTTTACCTATTCTCAGGAAGAGGGAACGCCTGCCGCTTCCTTTGACGGACAGATTGACGAGGAAACCAGGAAGGACAGACAGGACCGGCTTCTGACCCTTCAGCAGGAGGTATCGAAGCAGCGGAACGAGAAGCTGGTCGGCCGCACGCTGGATGTCTTCATCGAAGGTTTCATGAGTGATGAAAATGCCTATGTCGGCCGCACCTATGCGGATACGCCGAATATCGACGGAATGATTTTTATTCAGACTCCGGAGACACTCAATACCGGGGATTTTGTGAAGGCGACCGTGACGGGCGCGCTGGAATATGATCTGATCGGCGAGCTCATCGACGAGGATACCATGGATCTTCTGAACAAATCAGAGGGATAGGAGAGGAGAACGATATGAATTTACCCAACAAGCTGACCTGTCTTCGGATGGTCATGATTCCTTTCTTTGTGATCTTTATGTATCTCCCCCAGAACTGGGCCAGGTATGTCGCTCTGATCATCTTCATCGCGGCCAGCCTGACAGATACCGCCGACGGCTACATCGCCAGAAAATATAACCTGATCACGGATTTCGGAAAGTTCATGGACCCTCTGGCGGACAAGCTTCTGGTCTGCTCGGCGCTGATTCTGTTCGTCGGAACCGGAGAAATTCCGGCCTTCGTCGTGGTTATCATTATCGCAAGGGAATTCATCATCAGCGGCTTCCGTCTGATCGCCGCTGACAACGGCATTGTCATCGCCGCGAGCTACTGGGGCAAGGCGAAGACGATCTCCCAGATGGTCATGATCATCGTGATTCTGCTGAATGTTCCGGGCTGGAGACCGTTCGAAATCGTTCTGATCGTCATCGCGACTGTACTTACCGTAATCTCTCTTCTGGATTATCTGATCAAGAACAGAGCGGTTCTCGGCAATCAGAAATAAGCGCTTCAGATCAGGCGGCAGTCATTCAAACGACAGACTGCACCGCTGACTGTACCATCTGCGGATTGCGGAGGAGATCACAGAGAACGTATGAATCTTTCTAATAATACCGATAACAGGAATAATATCGATATTGACACTTCCGGTATCAAAAGTATTGATATTGATAATGCCGAATTTTCTTCTGCCGCCGGACGCCTGGTCAAGGCGCTTCGGGAGCGCAGGCTGCTGATCACGACGGTGGAGTCCTGTACCGGCGGAGGCATCGCTTCCGGCATCATTGATGTGCCGGGCGCCTCCGATGTGCTGAGGGAGGCGTATGTCACCTACTGTGACGAAGCGAAGCATAAGCTCGCCGGCGTGAAGAAGAAGACTTTGCGGAAATATACGGCAGTGTCTCCGCAGGTATGCCGCCAGATGGCAAAGGGCGGGGCGAAGGCGGCTCACGCGGATCTCTGTCTTTCCGCCACGGGAGTCGCCGGGCCGGACGGAACGGAAGAATTTCCGGCAGGTCTGGTCTACCTCGGCTGCTTTTATCACGGCAGATGCGAGGTGAAAAAGTTTAATTTCACAGGATCCAGAAACGAGGTACGCAGACAGGCTGTGCGTGAGGCATTGAATCTCGCGCTCTCCTGTCTGGGGGTCGCTCCATAACTTTTGACTCACTGTCTGCAGGGCAAACGGATGCTCTGCCGGAGGGTGAGTTTTTCGTTTGTAAATTATGCTTTTCTTTCCATTTAACTCTGTTCGCATTTTAGCGAACATGTGCGGCAGCAATGTAGTATAATTGTAAAGGCTCTTCGAAAACGCATACAGGAAAAACTGGAGGACGTTGATGACAAATTATGAATCAGGCTTAAAAGAGGAGTGCGGTGTATTCGGAATCTACGATCCGGACGGCGGAGATGTCAGCAGGACCATTTATTTCGGTCTGGAAGCTCTGCAGCACCGCGGACAGGAATCCTGCGGCATCGCGGTTTCCAATACCAGCGGCCCGAAGGGACGCGTAAATTCCTATCGGGGACTTGGTCTTCTGAACGAAGTGTTTAAAGGAGATGAGCTTCAGAAACTGAAGGGCAATATCGGCGTAGGCCATGTCCGTTATTCTACTTCCGGCGCTCTCAATGTGAACAATGCGCAGCCGCTCGTTCTGAATTACATTAAAGGCTCTCTTGCTCTGGCTCATAACGGAAACCTTGTAAATGCCTATGAGCTTCGGGAACAGATGGAAAATACCGGCGCGATTTTTCATACGACGATTGATTCCGAGGTCATTGCCTACTGCATCGCCCGGGAACGCGTGAAGACACCGAGTATCGAGGTGGCTGTGAAGAATGCCGTCACAAAGCTCCGGGGCGCCTACGCTCTAGTTATGATGAGTCCCAGGAAGCTGATCGGAGTCCGGGATCCCTGGGGGATTCGTCCGCTCTGTATCGGTAAGAGAGACAACGCCTATATTCTTGCATCCGAGAGCTGCGCGCTTCATTCCATCGACGCGGAATTCATCCGTGACGTGAAACCGGGAGAAATCGTCACCATCGACAAGAACGGCGAGATTCACTCGGAATTCATGGACTGTGTCATTCCGAGAGAGAAGCAGGCCCGCTGCATCTTCGAGTATATCTATTTTGCCAGACTGGATTCCAAGATTGACGGTATCGCCGTCTATGACGCGAGAATCCGCGGAGGCGCATCCCTCGCGAAGACTTATCCCGTGGACGCGGATATCGTCGTCGGCGTTCCCGATTCCGGACTTGCCGCCGCACAGGGCTACGCCATGGAATCCGGCATTCCGTTCGGCATCGCCTTCCACAAGAACAGCTACGTCGGCCGGACCTTTATCAAGCCCAGTCAGGACGAGCGGGAGTCCAGCGTCAAGATCAAGCTGAGCGTCATCAAGTCCGTCGTCAAGGGAAAGAGAGTCGTTCTCGTGGATGATTCCATCGTCCGCGGCACCACGATCACCAACCTGATACACACGATGAAGAAATGCGGAGCAACCGAGGTTCATGTGCGGATCAGCTCGCCGCCGTTTCTTCACCCCTGTTACTTCGGCGTTGACGTACCGTCAAACAAGCAGCTGATCGCATCGCAGAATTCCACGGAGGAGATCCGCCGCCGCATCGGTGCCGACTCCCTCGGCTATATGCAGATCAGTGATCTGCAGGATATGGTGGGAGATCTGCCCATCTGCAAGGCCTGCTTCGACAGCAGCTATCCCATGGAGGTTCCGGATCATGAGATCCGCGATGCCTTCGAAGGAGACTGAATGCCGGTCCTGCATGTTCTGACAAATACGCATGCATTGCGCGTGATATGATGATAACAGTGTCAAAAGTCATCAGCCACGTTGCACTTGTGCAAAAGTGGGTGCATGACTTATTGACACGCCCATCAGCGAGGGCGAAGTGGGGCGAAGCCACACGATAGCCTGAGCTGAGGGAGGATCGCGGGAGTGCGAAGCACGAAGCGATCCGGTTATCATACTTATGACACCCACATCATATGATACATTTGATCTATAAACACCTGTGCAGTACCTTCTGTGCTGCGAACTGTACCAGCCTCGCCTCAGAGGCGCAACCATATATATAAGCTGCGGCGCCGATGCCCGGCAGGAGGAGGAGTGAATGTCTGTTAAATATGTATTTGTAACCGGCGGTGTTGTATCCGGCCTTGGAAAGGGAATTACGGCTGCATCACTGGGGAGACTTCTGAAAGCCAGAGGCTACAGTGTCACCATGCAGAAATTTGATCCCTACATCAATGTCGATCCGGGAACCATGAACCCGATTCAGCACGGCGAGGTTTTCGTCACCGACGACGGCACGGAAACCGATCTGGACCTCGGCCACTATGAGCGTTTCATCGACGAGAACCTCGACCACAATTCCAACGTGACCACCGGAAAGGTGTATTCCACCGTTCTGCAGAAGGAGCGGCACGGCGACTACGGCGGCGGTACGGTTCAGGTAATCCCGCATATCACGAATGAGATCAAGAGCCGTTTCTACCGCGCGAAAACCGAGGACGAAGAGAAGATCGCCATCATCGAGGTCGGAGGCACGGTCGGCGATATCGAGAGCCAGCCCTTCCTTGAGGCGATTCGTCAGTTCCAGCATGATATCGGTCATGAGAATGCCATCATGATCCACGTTACTCTGATTCCTTATCTGAAGGCTTCCGGAGAACTGAAGACCAAACCGACGCAGACCTCTGTAAAGGCACTGCAGAGCATCGGAATCATGCCGGATATTCTGGTCTGCCGTTCCGAGTATCCGCTCAGCCAGGGACTCAAGGACAAGATTGCCCTGTTCTGCAACGTTCCGAGCAGCCATGTTCTTCAGAATCTGGACGTCGAGTATCTCTATGAGGCGCCGCTCGCCATGGAGAAGGAAAATCTGGCCGACGTCGTTCTGGAATGTCTGCATCTCGCGGATCCCCAGCCGGATCTCACCGACTGGACCGAAATGGTTGAGGCGCTTCGCAACCTGAAGCATCATGTCACGATCGCGCTCGTCGGAAAATACATCGCGCTGCACGATGCCTATCTGAGCGTGGTAGAGGCGCTGAAGCACGGCGGCATCAAGAACAGCGCGGAGGTGGATCTGACGTGGATCGACTCCGAGAAGCTGAACCGTGACAACGTGGCTGAGATTCTCGGCGATGTGGACGGCATCATCGTTCCCGGCGGCTTCGGAGGCCGGGGCGTTGACGGCATGATCGCCGCGGCGGAGTACGCGCGCACGCACAAGATTCCTTACCTCGGTCTCTGCCTCGGCATGCAGGTAGCCATCATCGAATACGCGAGGAATAAATGCGGCTATCACGACGCGCACAGCATTGAGCTTGATCCGGATACCATGCACCCGGTGATCGCACTGATGCCCGATCAGAACGATGTCACCGATCTCGGCGGCACCCTGAGACTGGGGTCCTACCCATGTGAGCTGAAGGACGGCACCATCGCAAGAGAGCTGTACGGATCCAGCCTGATTCATGAGCGCCACAGACACAGATATGAGGTCAACAACGACTACCGGAAGCCGCTCACGGACGCCGGCATGGTTCTCTCCGGTGTTTCGCCGGACGGCCATATCGTGGAAATGATTGAGCTCAGAAAAGAGGATCACCCGTTCTATGTCGGAACCCAGGCGCATCCGGAGTTCAAGAGCCGTCCGAACCGCCCGCATCCGCTGTTCCGCGGATTTGTAGCCGCCGCATTAAAGTACAGAGAGGAGAAATAACCGATGTTTAAAGCAAATCAGAATTACCTCCGACTTCAGGGAAGCTATCTTTTTTCCACCATCGCGAAGAAGGTCGCTGCCTATACCGAGGCCAACCCGGATGCGAATATCATCCGTCTCGGTATCGGCGATGTGACTCAGCCGCTCGCTCCGGTCATCATCGACGAGCTCCACAAGGCGGTAGACGAGATGGGCAAAAAGGAGACCTTCCACGGTTACGCTCCGGATCTCGGATATGAGTTCCTGCGGAATGCGATCGCAGACGAATACAAGGGAAGAGGCTGTGAAATCAATGCCGATGAAATCTTCGTGTCGGACGGCGCCAAGAGCGATTCCGGCAATATTCAGGAGATTTTCAGCGAGGACGCAAGGGTCGCGGTCTGCGACCCGGTATACCCGGTATATGTGGACTCGAATGTTATGGCAGGCCGCTCCGGCGAGTGGATTCCATCCGAACAGAGATATTCCAATTTTATCTATATGCCCTGCACAGAAGCCAACAATTTTACCCCGGAATTTCCAAAGGAAAATCCGGATATCATCTACCTCTGCTACCCGAACAACCCGACCGGAATGACCATCAGCAAGAATCAGCTTCAGGAGTGGGTGGATTACGCGAACCGGATCGGAGCCGTCATCCTCTATGATGCCGCATACGAGGCATATATCACGGAGAAGGATGTTCCGCATTCGATCTACGAGTGCGAGGGGGCGAGAACCTGCGCCATCGAAATCCGCAGCTTTTCCAAGAACGCCGGCTTCACCGGCGTGCGTCTCGGCTTCACCGTAGTGCCGAAGGATCTGCGCGACGCGGACGGCGTCTCTCTCCACGGCCTCTGGGCAAGACGCCACGGCACCAAGTACAACGGTGCACCCTACATCATCCAGAAAGCCGGCGCCATTGTCTTCACACCGGAAGGGCAGAAGGAGATCCGCGAACAGGTAAGCTATTATCAAAAGAACGCGCGCGTCATCTACGACGGACTGAAGGCCGCCGGATACACCGTATACGGCGGCGTGAACGCGCCGTATATCTGGCTGAAGACGCCGGACAGCATGACTTCCTGGGAGTTCTTCGATCACCTTCTCGAGGATGTTCATGTCGTAGGGACTCCCGGTTCCGGATTCGGACCGAGCGGCGAGCATTTCTTCCGGCTGACCGCTTTCGGCACCTATGAGAAGACCGTGGAGGCCATCGAGCGCATCAAGGCTATGTAAGAAGCATCCCGCAGAATATCGCACAAGAATCCGAAATAGAAGGCAGGTACAAAATAATGGGAAAAATTCAGATGAAAACGCCTCTCGTTGAAATGGACGGAGATGAGATGACCCGGATTCTCTGGCAGATGATCAAGGATGATCTGCTCACTCCGTACATCGATCTCAAGACCGAGTACTATGACCTCGGACTGAAGCACCGCGACGAGACGAATGATCAGGTCACCAGAGATTCCGCCGAAGCGACAAAGAAATACGGCGTCGCCGTAAAATGCGCGACCATCACGCCGAATGCCGCCCGTGTGAAGGAATACAATCTCAAGGAAATGTGGAAGAGCCCGAACGGAACCATCCGTGCCATGCTGGACGGCACCGTGTTCCGCACACCGATCATCGTAAAGGGCATTGAGCCGGTTGTCCGCTGCTGGAAGAAGCCGATCACCATCGCCCGTCACGCGTACGGAGATGTCTACCGCAATGTAGAGATCCGGGTTCCGAAGGCCGGTAAGGTCGAGCTGGTCTATACCTCCGACGACGGTGAGATCACCAAGACGGAGCTGGTGCACAGGTTCGACGGTCCCGGCGTCGTACAGGGCACACACAATCTGGACGATTCGATCACAAGCTTCGCGAGAAGCTGCTTTGATTATGCCCTTTCCAGAAAGGAAGACCTCTGGTTTGCCACAAAGGACACCATTTCCAAGACCTATGATCACAGATTCAAGGATATCTTCCAGGAGATCTATGACGCCGACTATAAGGAAAAATTCGAGGCAGCCGGTATCACCTACTTCTATACGCTGATCGATGACGCCGTCGCCCGGATCATGAAATCCGAGGGCGGATTCATCTGGGCCTGCAAGAATTACGACGGAGATGTCATGAGCGACATGCTCTCATCCGCGTTCGGTTCTCTCGCGATGATGACCTCCGTCCTGGTATCTCCGCACGGATATTATGAGTATGAGGCTGCGCACGGAACCGTTCAGAGACATTATTACAAGCATCTGCGCGGGGAAGAAACCTCCACAAACTCTGTAGCAACCATTTTTGCATGGAGCGGCGCACTCCGCAAACGGGGCGAGCTGGACCGTCTCCCGGAGCTTCAGGACTTCGCGGACAAGCTGGAAAAGGCTACCATCGCCACGATCGAGTCCGGAAAGATGACCGGAGATCTCGCGAGAATCACAACGCTTCCGAACGTGAAAACGCTGAATTCCGAGGACTTCATCCTCGCCATCCGCGATACATTGGATACCATGCTGTAAGATTTCTGACACAGAAAGACAGCCGCCGTACATACATCTGTACGGCGGCTGTCTTCTTTTAGTGCGAACAGAGACCCGCAGCCGAATGCAAAGTATTCGTGTGGGCGAGCGTCGCGATCGCGAGATAAAACCTGCGAAACGCGTTTTATCTCGTTGGCGTAATGTTCAGCGTTCTTTGATTCAGTCCTCGTCGGAAGCCGTCTCCCATTCCTCGTAGAGCTCCTGAAGCCTGTCGTTGTTCTCGTTCTGTTCCTTTGCGAGCTCCTGACATTTCTGCAGATCTGTTCCGGTCTCCGGCTTCAGAAATTCCCCGTCGATTTCCTTGTTCCTGGCTTCGAGCTTCTCGATTTCCTCCTCGATTTTACGAATTCTGTTTTCCTTTTTCCGCAGTCTTGCCTGTTCTTCCTTCTGCGCCTTCCAGTCCATTTTGCCGGAACCTGAGGATTCCGAGGCTGCGTCTGAGGTTCCGTTCCCATTATTCGTCCCGCCCGCCGCGATTGCGGAAGCGTCTGACCCGGAACCCGAAGAGGAGGAAATGCCTGTTCCGGCCGCCGCCTTGGTTTTTCCGGATGCTCCGGAAACATTGCCGCCCGCGCCGGCACCGGAAGAAGACAGGGCATACGCTTTCGTCAGTTCCTCTTTCTTCTCCATGTAGTAGTCGTAGTTTCCGATATAGTTGACCAGGGTATGATGGGTCAGTTCCAGAATACGGGTTGCCGTCTGGTTGATGAAATAACGGTCATGACTCACATACAGAACTGTCCCGGTATATTCGTTCAAGGCGTCTTCCAGAATTTCCTTGGAAATGATGTCCAAGTGGTTCGTCGGCTCGTCGAGGATCAGAAAATTCGCCTCGGAGAGCATCAGTCTGGCCAGAGACACCCGCCCGCGCTCGCCGCCGCTGATCGACGAGATCTTCTTGTATACATCATCGCCGGTAAACAGAAAGGCGGCGAGAACGTTCCGGATCTCAGTCTCTGTCAGCGTTGGATAGTCGTCGGAAATCTGCTGAAAAATCGTCTTCTCCGGGTCCAGCAGCTGCTGCTCCTGATCATAGTATCCGATATGAACCTTGGAACCGAGTGTAATTTTTCCCTCGTCGGGCGTGAGAAGCCCGTTGATCATCTTCAGAATGGTGGACTTTCCGGTTCCGTTGTCGCCGATAATCGCGACCCGTTCTCCCCGCTTGATCTCAAAGGACTGATCCTGGAAGAGGAGAAGACCCGGAAAAGCTTTGGACAGTCCTGTCACGGTGAGCACGTCCTTGCCGCTTTCCGTCCGGGGCTTCAGCTCGATGCGCATATCGGCGCTGACCTCCTGCGGTTTTTCCAGAACCTCCATCCTGTCCAGCATTTTTTCTCTGGATTCCGCGCGCTTGATGGACTTCTCCCGGTTAAACTGCTTCAGCTTCGTGATGACCGCTTCCTGGTGTCGGATTTCCGCCTGCTGCTTTGCCCAGGCATTGTACTGTGCCTTCCGGACGATCGACTTCTTCCGGCTGTATTCGTTGTAATTGCCCTCGAAGCTCATCGATCTGCCGTTTTCAATCTCGATGACTCTTGTGACGATCCTGTTCAGGAAATACCGGTCATGAGATACGATGAGCACGGTTCCCGGATAATTGATCAGAAAATTCTCCAGCCATTCGATGGAAGAGAGATCCAGATGGTTGGTCGGCTCGTCGAGAAGCAGAATGTCCGGCTTCGTCAAAAGGAGCTTGCCCAGAACGACCCGTGTCTTCTGCCCTCCGGAGAGCGAGCCGAGACGGCGGTCAAAATCTTTTTCCTCGAATCCGAGTCCTTTCAGGACACCGGTGATCTCGCTCTCCGCAGCGTACCCGTTCTGCAGCTCGAATTCATGCATCAGCTCCGTGTAACGGTTCATCAGCGAAGCAGCTTCCTCCCCGGTGACCGTGTCCATCCGGCGCTCCATCTCGCGCAGGCGCTGCTCCATGTCGAGAATGTCCTGCTTCGCCTTGCGGACCTCCTGGTAGATCGTCTCATCCGATTCCATGTCCTGATACTGTGCCAGATACCCCATTGTCTTTCCGTGCGTGACGGTGACCTCTCCGGTGTCCGGACTGAGCGCCCCGGTGATGATCCGGAGCAGCGTCGATTTTCCCGCGCCGTTCACGCCTATCAGAGCGGCCTTGTCCCTTTCTTCAATATGAAAGGAAACGTCCTTCAGGATTTCCTCTGATCCAAATGTCTTGCTGATATTCTGACAGGAGAGAATCATGTCTGTCCACCTCACACATCTGTTATTTCTGATCCCGGAGCCGCCTGCGGTCCATGGCAGTAAAAGAGCTGCTTTACCGGGTTCCGTGAAAAGTTACTGGAATTTACTCTCCAATTATACCGAAAAAAAAGAACAAAGCAAGTACAGCAATGCTCAGGCAAAGGTGCTGTGAAATCGTTGCCTTTTCAGTTGTGCGTGAACAGTAACAAACAGAAAAACAAGTACAGCCGGAAAATAGAAATACTTTGACAAAAATTAGACAATTACATATAATAGTAATAGTTGCAAGGAGGATTTCTTATATGAGCCAGAAAGAAATTTCGAAAGCGGTTATCAAGAGATTGCCCCGCTATTACCGATATCTCGGTGAGCTTCAGGAGGCCGGCGTCGAGCGGATCTCTTCCGGAGAGCTCAGCCAGCAGATGAAGGTGACCGCATCTCAGATCCGGCAGGATCTGAACAATTTCGGCGGTTTCGGGCAGCAGGGCTACGGCTATAATGTCCAGTATCTCCGGGAGGAAATTGCAAAGATTCTCGGGCTGGACCGAATACATAATGTCATCATCATCGGTGTCGGACACCTCGGCCAGGCTCTCGCGAATTACACGAACTTTGAGAAGAACAGCTTCCGCATTGTCGGTCTGTTCGACAACAATCCCGAATTGAAGGACAAGGTCATCCGGGGAGTGCCGATCCGCATGACGGACGAAATCCCGGCCTTCCTGCGGGAGAATGATGTGGAAATCGCTACGCTGACTCTTCCGAAGGAACATGCCATTGAGGTGAGCAAGATGCTGATCGAGAACGGCATACACGCCATCTGGAATTTCGCGCACACCGATCTGAATCTCGTTGTGCCGAAGAATGTAGCCGTTCAGAATGTTCATCTGTCAGAGAGTCTGATGCGGCTTTCCTACAACCTCAAGACACTGGAAGAGAAGTAGAACTGTGTGCGTACAAGAGCCCCTCGAACAGATCAGGGGCTCTTTTTGGAACAGAAATAAAATCGGTTCTTATGAATCAGAGAAGAAAACGGCGCTGATCTTCAACGGAAAGAGGGAGGATACAGAATGAAACTGATCTTGAGTGCAAAGCAGCATCAGGACGCGGACCGAAGCGCGGCGGCAGCGGGAATTCCCTCCATGGTTCTCATGGAACGGGCGGCTCTCGCCTTAGTGTCGGAGATACAGAAGAGAAAATATGACACGGAGCGTATCCTCGTGGTCTGCGGAACCGGGAACAACGGCGGGGACGGCGTTGCCGCGGCAAGAATTTTCTGCGAGCAGGGCATCAGCTGCACCGTTTTTCTCGCCGGACCGGAGGAGAAATTCAGCGATCAGCTGAAACAGCAGCTCCATATCATCGAGGGCTTTCCGATTCCGGTTATCCGGGCCGCTCAGACACCGGGACAGGAACTGGCCGATTTCCACCCGGAGGAATATTCTCTTATTATTGACGCGCTTTTCGGAATCGGGCTCAGGCGGGACATCACAGGATTCTACGCTGCCCTGATTGACCGGATCAATCGTTCCGAGATTCCTGTTGCCGCCGTCGATATGCCTTCCGGCGTCAACACCGATTCCGGCATGATCATGGGAACTGCCGTCCGCGCAGATCTCACCGTCACCTTCACGACCGGAAAAGCCGGTCTTTACATCTATCCGGGAGCTGCATATGCCGGAAAGGTCAGGGTGAAGCAGATCGGGATTCCTCTCACAAGAGAGATCACAAAGGCCTGCCGGCTGTATACGATCGAGCGCAGCGACCTCAGCTACCTTCCGAAGCGGGATGAATCCGGCAACAAGGGAACCTTCCGGAAGATCCTCGTCATCGCCGGATCGCGGAACATCTGCGGAGCAGCATATCTTTCCGCAAAGGCTGCACTTCTCTCCGGTGTCGGAATGGTGAAGATCTTCACGGAAGAGAACAACCGCACGCCGATCTGCTCGCTGTTTCCGGAGGCGCTGATCTCCACGTACCGCGACGGAGCTGATGTCTTTCCGCAGCTCGCGGCCGATATGAAGTGGGCGGATACCGTGCTGATCGGCCCCGGGCTCGGGACCGGTGATACGTCCCTGTCGCTGATGAGGGAATTTCTGCGCCTCAATCAGGAGAGAAGAATCCCCGCCGTCCTGGATGCTGACGCGCTGAATCTCATCGCTGCCCACAGCGAGCTTCTTCAGGAAATCCGTTTCCCCGCCGTCTTCACGCCGCATGTAGGAGAGATGAGCCGTCTGACCGGCATTGCGCCGTCTGACATCAAGTCCTCCGCCGTCACTATCGCGCAGCACGCCTCGGAGGAGGTCCGGAACACCGTCGTCCTGAAGGATGCCGCAACCGTCACGGCACTTCCGAACGGCAGCTGCTTCCTGAACCGTTCCGGCAACAGCGCGCTCTCTACAGCCGGAAGCGGAGATGTCCTTACCGGCATCATCGCGGGCCTCACCGCGCAGCACGGCGATTACACCGGCGTCGCGGCCGCCCTCGCGGTCTACATTCACGGAAAATGCGGGGAGAGAGCTTCCGAGAAATACTCGGAGGCATCCGCGACAGCCGGAAACATCCTTGAATTCATCCACGAATTCCTGTAAAAGTTACTGTTCAGGCGCCACTAAAGCGGCAAAGATTTTACAGCCTCTTTGCCTGAGCATTACTGGCTGTTAAAAGTTTTATCCGCAAATTCTCCATTGAGTGAATAGCGAGGACTGTCTGACGAAGGCGCTCGCGCCTGAGGAGTTCCGCAGCTTCGATAAATCAGGATAAAACTTTGTTACAGCCAGTTTGCGAAGGGCAGCAGGGCTGTAAAATCCTTGCCGTATAGAGTTTCGTGTGAACAGTAACCTTTAAAATGACTGCCTTGCTGCCGGTTGACGATCCATCTATTCAGTGATATATTTTTAAAGTAATGTTAAAATTAGCGCGAGTTATGAAAACCGCCGGACTGTGTTTCGGCTCTTTTGCACTATCCGGCGCTGAATCAATATACTATTTACAACCTAATGAGGAGTGAAATTTTATGTCAGGACATTCAAAATTTGCGAACATCAAGCACAAGAAGGAGAAGAACGACGCGGCGAAGGGCAAGATTTTTACCATTATCGGCCGTGAGATCGTGATTGCCGTGAAAGAGGGCGGACCCGACCCGGACAATAACAGCAAGCTTCGTGATGTTATCGCAAAGGCCAAGGCCAACAACATGCCGAACGATACCATCAAGCGCGGCATTGAGAAGGCGGCAGGCGCCGCGAACGCGGACAACTATGAGCATATCACCTATGAAGGCTACGGTCCCGGCGGAGTTGCCGTGATTGTCCAGACTCTTACAGATAATAAGAACCGCACGGCAGCCGATGTCAGAAGCGCTTTCTCTAAAGGAAACGGAAACGTCGGAACCCCCGGATGTGTTTCCTTCATGTTTGATGAAAAGGGTCAGATCATTGTCAGCAAGGAGGACTATGAGGGCTCTGCAGATGATCTTATGATGCTTGCCCTCGACTGCGGCGCCGAGGATTTCAACGAGGAAGAGGATTACTATGAGATTCTCACGGCTCCGAATGATTTCTCGCAGGTCCGTGAGGCCCTCGAGAAGGAAGGCATCGTGATGTCCGAGGCGGATGTTGTTATGCTTCCGCAGACGAAGACCGCTCTGACCGATGAGAATGACCGCAAGATGCTTCAGAGGATTCTGGATCTTCTGGACGAAAGCGATGATGTGCAGAATGTGTACACCAACCTCGACGGAAATCTCGACGAGGAGTAATTGAACTGATATGATCCGAAACCGGTCCCGACCTTCCTGTATTTACGGACCGGTTTCTTATAACTCTGAATAAATAAGGAGTGTGCGATGTCTATTCTACAGGCGATGATTCTGGGATGCATACAGGGTATTGCATCCTTTCTTCCAGTCAGCAGCTCCGGGCATCTGGTGCTGGCCGGCAGTTTTATGGGGATCGGTTCCGACCTCTCACTGAAGTTTCTGTCGCTGATGCATATCGGAACGCTGGCGGCGGTATGCCTGGTTCTGAAGGATGATCTTCTTCGCCTGTGGCACGCCCTGACCGGTCTTCTGCGGGACGGAGCCTTTAATCTGATCACTCTCGCGCGGAATTTCGGTCATCCGGAGGACGGGGAATACCGTCCGATGCTGAAGACTGCCTACCGCCGGCTTGTGGTATACATGGCCGTCTCGATGGTTCCGACTGTGCTGATTGCTCTGATTCTCCGGAGATTCGCGGAGATCGGCGCCGGAAACCTTCTGATCACCGCCATGGGATTTATGGTCACCGCACTGATGCTGATGGTTTCGTCGTTTTCGGACGACCGGAAGAAAAAGCCGAAGGCAACGAAATATTCCGACGCGCTCATCATCGGCGTATTTCAGGGAATCTCAGCAGTTCCCGGCGTATCCAGGCTCGGCATGATCATGGCAGGATGCAGTCTCGCCGGTTTTTCCAGAAAATACACCATCCGTTATGCCATGCTGATCAGCATCCCCGCTATTGTGGGCGGGCTGATTCTCGAAGGACCTTCGCCGGTTTCCGTGGGAAAGACAGTTGGCATCGGTCCCTGCATCGTGGGTATTCTTGTTGCCGGAGCTGTCGGTTATTTCGTTCTCCGGTATACCATTCAGCTGCTGAACAGAAATCTGAATCGTTTTTTCGCGGTTTATTGTATGGCGGCAGGCATTTTTTCTATCATTGCCTACCTGCACTGAGGAAGAGGAGTATTATCATTGGCACAAAGTAAGGGGAGACAGGGAAACGCCGGCGGCGCTTCCGCAAAAAGCCGGGTCAGAAAGGCTTCAGCTGCGGGGAGCCTGAAGCCGGCCGCTTCTTCCGGATCGACGGGACGGTCCTCCGGAAGAAACACATCCGGAAAGAAATCCTCCGGCAGGAAGACGTCGGACAGAAGTTCTGCCGCAGGAGGCTCATCCGGCAGAAGATCCGCCGGATCCGCATCACAATACAGAACAGCCGGACGTTCCGCGCGCGCGGAGCAGAAGCGTGAGGCGGAAATCCGGCGTGACGTGGGAATTCTCGTGACCCTCGGCGTCAGCATACTTCTGTTTCTCTCCTGTATCGGTATGGCGGGTCCGGTCGGATCTGCTCTGGCATCGCTCACCTTCGGTCTTTTCGGAATTCCTGCATATGTTTTTCCGTTTCTGCTTCTGTATCTTGTGATTTTCCTCATGGCAAATGATGCCTCCTCGGATGTCACCCGAAGAGTGGCCGCTTTATCGGGGCTTTATATTTTCATCTGCGCTTTTGCCCAGCTGATTCTCACCGGGTATGAGAAGAGCACAGGACCTGCGCAGATTTTCCGGGAATGCTCCAGATACCACACCGGCGGAGGAATCGTCGGCGGAATTCTGGTCCTGCTGTTCGGAAAAGGTTTCGGTATGATCGGCGCCTATGTCATCGTGATCATTGCACTTGTGATCTTCGCGCTGCTCCTCACGCAGAAATCTCTCTTCTCCCTGATCCGTGACCGCAGTGAGTATCTGTATGACACCCGCGATATCCGTGAGCAGGAAAGAGAAGAGCGCCGTCTGATCCGACAGGAAAAAAGAGACGCCGCAATCGCAAAAAAAGAGCGGGAAGCCGCGCTTCGCATGAAGACAAGGGAACGGCAGGCGGCGGCAGAAGAAACGACCCGTATGGCGCGCCGTGTTGAACCGCAGACAATTCCGCATCCGGACAGTGATCTGCATTCCGCCGCGAGAGCATCGGCACCCGTGTCAAAGACATCCATCGATGCCGCCTCTCTGGCGCCGATCATCTCTGAGATTCAGGCGGATTCGAAAATGGATTTAAATCCGGAGAAGAGCTCCGACAATAAGTCGGATCAAAAACCGGACCGGACCTTTGATCCGGAGACCGGTGAGATTCTCGAGGACAGAGACGGCTCGGAACGGGATTTCCTGATTACACCGGAGGCAATTCCGGACGATATCATCAGCAACGGCATGAAGAATGCCGAATCCCCGTCCGATACGGACAGCAGAGAACCGGAATTCCGCCGGGAAGAGGATCCCTCTGCCGATGAGAACGGCACAGATCGGACCGCGGCGGATCATTCTGCCGAGGATGAAAGCGGCCGGACAGGAGAGCAGGAGCCCGGAGAAGAGTCAGCAGATCAGTCGGCAGAGGATCATCCCTCCGAAAATGCTGAGCCTTCCCGCGAAAGACGGGAGAGCAGCCGGAAGACAAAGCCCTCCGCCGGTGCTGCGGAGGAGATCCAGGTCCCCGAGCAGGAGGAAGAGATCGCGGAGGAGTATGTTTTTCCGCCGATTGATCTGCTCAATCCCCCGAAGCCGAACCAGAAGGGTGATTCGAACGAGCATCTCAAGGCGACTGCGGCAAAGCTGCAGCAGACGCTCCACAATTTCGGCGTCGAGGTCACTATCAACCACATCAGCTGCGGTCCGACCGTCACACAGTATGAGCTGACCCCGCAGATGGGCGTCAAGGTCAGCAAGATTCTGAGTCTTCAGGACGATATCAAGCTGAATCTGGCCGCCACAGACGTGCGGATTGAGGCTCCGATTCCGGGCAAGGCAGCCATCGGAATCGAAGTACCGAACAAGACAAATACAACTGTCAGCATGCGGGAACTGCTGGAGTCCGACGCCTTCCGGAACGCAAGGTCCAAGCTTGCGATCTGCGTCGGAAAGGACATCGCAGGCCAGCCGGTCATCGCCGACATCGCGAAGATGCCGCATCTGCTGATCGCCGGCGCCACCGGCTCCGGCAAGTCGGTCTGCATCAACACCTTCATCATGAGCATACTCTACAAGTCCCGGCCGGACGAGGTGAAGTTCATCATGATCGACCCGAAGGTGGTTGAGCTGTCCGTCTACAACGGAATCCCGCACCTGCTGATTCCGGTCGTCACAGACCCGAAGAAGGCGGCGGGAGCTCTGAACTGGGCCGTCTCGGAGATGACGGACCGCTACCAGAAGTTCGCGGAAATGGGTGTCCGTGATCTGAGAGGCTACAATGAGAAGGTTGAGGCAATGCCGCCGGACGAAAACGGCAGAAAGCCGAAGAAGATGTTCCGAATCGTGATCGTCGTCGATGAGCTTGCGGACCTGATGATGGTAGCGCAGAACGAGGTGGAGGACGCGATCTGCCGGCTCGCTCAGCTTGCCCGGGCCTGCGGCATTCATCTGATCATCGCGACGCAGCGGCCTTCGGTAAATGTCATCACCGGACTGATCAAGGCCAATATGCCTTCGAGAATCGCACTGTCTGTAACCTCAGGCGTGGATTCCCGCACAATCATCGATATGAACGGAGCGGAAAAGCTTCTCGGAAAGGGCGACATGCTTTTCTACCCGCAGGGATATCAGAAGCCCGCCCGCATTCAGGGAGCCTTCCTCACGGATGAAGAGATCGCGAATGTCGTGCATTTTCTGAAGGAAAACCATAAAGTCCTGCACTTTACGCAGGAAAACATGATGCAGATTCAGGAGGCAATCAACAAAAACGCCGCCGGATCGGTCAGCCCCGGCGGAGACGCGATGGACACGGATTCCTATTTCACGGATGCCGGAAAGCTGATCATAGAGAAGGATAAAGCTTCGATCGGGATGCTTCAGCGGGCATTTCGGATCGGATTCAACCGGGCCGCCAGAATCATGGATCAGCTCTGTGACGCCGGCGTCGTCGGAGAAGAAGAGGGAACAAAACCACGCAAAGTCTTGATGTCGATGGAACAGTTTGAGAATTACCTGGAGGAGAATTGATCAATGAGGACTTGCACAAACTGTGGTGCACAATTTCCGGATGATGAACTGATCTGCCCTGTATGCGGACACGAGGTACAGCTCGTGCCCGATTATGTCACGATTGAAAGCAAGATTCAGGAAGACAAAAAAAGAAAAGAGGACGAGGCGCAGAGACGCCGCGAGGAGCAGGCAAGAGAGCAGGCGATCCAGAAACGGAAGCAGCAGATCCGACGGAAGATCATCCTGCTGGTCGTTCTGATCGCCGCGGCGGCAGCAGCCATCATCATCACGGCGGTATCGCTTCATCTCAGAAGACAGAGCAGCTCCTTTTCATATCAATATGAGAAGGCGCAGAACGCCTATGAGATCGGTGACTACCAGGACGCTCTGTCCTACATCACAGATGCCCTGAAAATAGAAGCGAATAATGAGGAAGGGCTTTATCTCGAGGCGGAGATCTATGCCGCACTGGACAGAAACAGCGACGCCGAGACGGTTCTGGAGAAGCTGATCGCCGGAAACGGCAATCATACCAAAGCTTACGATCTGCTGATAAAATTGTATACCGAAGATAAGAATTCGGACGCGATACGAACCCTGCTGAAAAACTGCAAGAACAAGGACGTACTGGCAAAGTACAAGGATTATTTGCCGGCGGCGCCGTCTATCAGCCCTGACAGCGGCACCTACAATTCCATCCAGAGCGTGACGATTACCTCTTCCGCTGACGGAACCATCTACTACACGACGGATGATTCCACGCCGGACAGCTCATCCTCAAAGTATACCGGCTCCTTCAGCCTGAAGGAGGGAACCACGACTGTGAAAGCAATCGTTGTCACGGACAAGGGGCTCACCAGTGAGGTGGCAAGCCAGGAATTCAGTATCGAGCTCGATACCCCCGCCGCTCCGAAGATCACACCGGAATCCGGCACCTACACACACATAAAGGGAAAAACCGCCGGATCCGGAAGCAGCAGCTCGGAATCGGTTTCCTCTTCCTCCGGTGATACGTCTGATACCGATATCACCCACATCACGGTTACGGTTCCGGACGGCTACACCTGCTATTACGCGTTTGATCAGACGCCGACAAAGAGCAGCAACAAGTACACCAAGCCCGTGAGCATGCGCCAGGGCGAGCATATTTTCTATGCGGTGCTCTGCAGCAGAGACGGAAAGCTCGGAAAGGTGGCGTCGGCGACCTATGTCTATTCTGTCGTCACGCCGACCGCTACGCCGACACCGACCGCTACACTGACGCAGGAAGCAAGCAACACCTACAATCCGGTCAGCACCTATAACTCCGAAACCGTTTCCACGCCGACACCGACCGCTGCCGCTACGCCGACCGCCGCTCCGACACCGGACAGCTCTTCTTCGAGCTCTTCTTCAAACACAGAGAGCGGAGAACAGAACGGTGCAGAGAGTTCGGAAAAGGAGAGCGGCAAATCCGATTCCGAGAGTTCAAACTGAGCCGGATCTGCATGTGCGAACTGCAGGATATATCCTGTTTACAGAGGACTGCAGGACCAGCTCTGCCGTATCGTCAGACAGCAGCCCTGAAACCGTTACTGTTCACGTTTAACTCTATACGGCAAGGATTTTACAGTCCTGTTGCCCTTCGCAAACTGGCTGTAGTAAAGTTTTATCCTGGTTTATGAAGCTGCGGAAATCCTCAGGCGCAAGCGCCTTCGTCAGACAGTCCTCGCAATCCACTTCATGAAGAATTAACGGCTAAAACTTTAAACAGCCAGTAATGCTCAGGCAAAGGGGCTGTAAAATCTTTGCCTCTTTATACCAATACGTGAACAGATAACCTGAAACGTCAAACTGCAATGTGCATGAAAGATAGAACATGACATCTTGCAAAAAAGCGTCACAAATTATAAAATCTATGGTAAACTATGATCGACATCTGCCGAAGATGCATACCCGCGGCGTTTCGGATGTATTCCGGTTCAGATGATGTTTCACCGATCATTACGGAAGGCTCTGTTTTCCGTGAAGATGCGTGGTCACGATATCATTGTGGATGAGAATCATGATATACTTGAATTGCGCGAAATATATCCTGTAAATATTCAGAATTCCTCACCTCTCGAGAACCGCAGGTTCTCGATGCCGGAGTGCTGGATAGATACTACATTTTTATATTTAGGAGGACAATATGTATAAGATTTTGTCTGCAGACAACCTGGCCGCAAATATCTACCGCATGGTAGTGGAAGCGCCAATGGTAGCAAAACATTGTCAGCCCGGGCAGTTCATCATTGCCAAGGTTGACGAGGTGGGAGAGCGTATTCCTCTGACAATCTGTGATTACGATCGGGAAAACGGAACCATTACTATCGTATTCCAGCCAATAGGAAATTCTACCCGGAGAATGGCTGAGCTTACGACAGGCGACTCCTTCGAGGATTTCGTCGGACCGCTCGGACGTCCGTCCGATCTGATCGACACCCCGATTGATGAGCTCAAAAAGAGACACATTGTCTTCATCGCCGGCGGTGTCGGCACCGCTCCGGTATATCCGCAGGTGAAATGGCTCCATGAGCACGGCGTGACCGCGGATGTCATCATAGGCGCAAAGAACAAAGATCTTGTCATTCTCGAGGATGAATTCAAATCCGTATGCAACCTCTACATCACCACAGATGACGGATCCTATCAGCGCAAGGGAATGGTTACCGTGTGCCTGCAGGATCTGATTGAAAAGGAAGGCAAACACTACGACTGGTGCGTCGCAATCGGACCGATGATCATGATGAAGTTCGTTTGCAAGCTGACGAAGGAATACGGCATTCACACCGTTGTCAGCATGAACCCGATCATGGTCGACGGAACCGGCATGTGCGGAGCCTGCCGTGTTATGGTCGGCGGAGAGGTCAAATTCGCATGTGTAGACGGGCCGGAGTTTGACGGTCATCTGATCGATTTTGATCAGGCTATGCAGAGAAACAGAATGTATCAGACGGAGGAAGGCCGTGCAATCCTGAAGGCTCAGGAGGGCGATACCCATCACGGCGGCTGCGGAATGTGCGGAGGTGACAAGTAATGGAAGTTGATATGCTCAAGAAAGTTCCTGTCAGAGAGCAGGATCCCAAGGTTCGTGCCACAAACTTCGACGAGGTCTGCCTTGGATATAATCAGGAAGAAGCGATGGCTGAGGCTACAAGATGTCTCAACTGCAAGAAGCCGAAATGTGTGGAAGGATGTCCGGTTCACATTAATATCCCGGCATTTATCAGCGGCGTAAAGGACGGCGATTTCCGGCACGCCTATGACGTCATCAGCGAATCCAGTTCTCTTCCCGCCGTCTGCGGACGTGTATGTCCGCAGGAGACGCAGTGTGAGGAGAGATGTATCCGCGGAATCAAGGGCGAGGCGGTTTCCATCGGAAAGCTCGAGAGATTCACGGCTGACTGGGCAAAGGAAAACGGAATCAGACCGACTCCCGCAAAGGAGAAGAACGGCCACAAGGTCGCGATCATCGGAGCCGGTCCTTCCGGTCTTACCTGTGCCGGAGATCTTGCGAAACTCGGCTATGATGTGACGATCTTCGAGGCGCTCCACAAGGCGGGCGGCGTTCTGGCCTACGGTATTCCCGAATTCCGTCTTCCGAAGGACAAGGTTGTCGAGAAGGAAGTCGAGAACGTAAAGAGCCTCGGCGTAAAGATCGATACAGACGTCGTCATCGGAAAATCTGTTACGGTCGACGAGCTCCTCGGCGACGAAGGCTTCGAAGCTGTTTTCATCGGTTCCGGCGCCGGACTTCCGCGTTTCATGAATATTCCCGGTGAGACCGCTCTCGGCGTGTTCTCCGCCAACGAATATCTGACCCGGAACAACCTTATGAAGGCCTATCGCGATGATTACTATACCCCGATTCACAGAGGCAAAAAGGTAGTCGTTGTCGGCGGAGGAAACGTTGCCATGGACGCAGCCAGAACTGCTCTGCGCCTAGGCGCCGAGGTGCACATCGTATACCGCCGTTCCGAGGAGGAGCTCCCGGCGCGCCGCGAGGAAGTGCATCACGCAAAGGAAGAGGGCATCATCTTCGATCTTCTGACGAATCCGGTGGAGATCATCGCGGACGAGAAGACCGGATGGGTGAAATCCATCCGCTGCATCCGCATGGAGCTCGGCGAGCCGGACGCTTCCGGCAGACGCCGCCCGGTCGAGATTCCCGGTTCCGAATTCAATATGGACTGCGACACCGTGATCATGTCCCTCGGAACCTCTCCGAATCCTCTGATTTCCTCCACGACCGTCGGACTCGATGTGAACAAGAGGAAATGTATCATTGCCAGCGAAGAGAACGGTCAGACGACCAAGGCCGGCGTATTCGCCGGCGGTGACGCGGTTACCGGTGCCGCAACCGTTATTCTGGCCATGGGCGCGGGCAAGGCGGCGGCAAAGGGAATTGACGAATTCATCAAATCCAAATCCGCAAAGTGATTTCTGATAATACGCGAGGCATCCCGGAATACTCCGGGATGTTTTCCGTTGCGGAAACATTGGGGGATCCTATGAAAATCACAATCGCATGCGTCGGAAAAATCAAGGAAAAATACCTGACGGCGGGAATTAACGAGTACAGCAAGCGTCTAAGCCGTTACTGCACGCTTCAGTTCGCCGAGGTCGCAGATGAGAAGACTCCCGAGGGCGCCTCGGAGGCGGAGGAAAATGCAATCAGAGAAAAGGAGGGAGACCGGCTCCTGAAGGTCATCCCCGACAGCGCCTATGTCATCGCGCTTGCCATCGACGGGCAGATGATGGATTCCGTGGAGTTTTCCGAACAGATTTCTTCATTGACCGTCCGGGGAATAAGTCATATAGTATTTGTGATTGGCGGCTCGCTGGGGCTGTCCGGGCAGGTGCTCGCGAGAGCGGACCGGAAGCTCAGCTTCTCGAAGATGACTTTCCCTCATCAGCTGATGCGCATGATCCTGCTGGAGCAGATATACCGGGGCTTCCGCATTCTGCATCATGAACCATATCACAAATAATCGGCCATTCTGAAAAATTGCCACAAACGATCAAAAATGCCATGACAGATTCCGAACATATTACAAATCAAATAGAGACCGCGCTTCAGGACCTCCCTGTGTTCGAATACGGCTTTCTTGCACCGGAGCAGATCGAGTTCTCAGAAAAGGTCCGGACCGTCTGCCGGATGGAATGCAAACGATACGGGAGCAGCTGGTCCTGCCCGCCGGCGGTCGGCACCGTTGAAGAATGCAGGGAACGATGCCTGGCCTACCGCGGCGCTTTTTTCTTCTCCACCGTGCATGAAGTCAGAGACGGCATGAACCTGACCGAGTCTTTTCAGACGAAGCTTTCTCATGAACAGACAACCGATCTCATAGAACAGAGAATGAGAGAGCTGGGTCTAGAGACGTACCGTCTATCCGGAGATTCCTGCAGCATCTGCACAGAATGCACCTATCCCGACAGGCCCTGCCGTTTTCCCGGGCGCATGCACCCCTGCATCGAGGGCCACGGCATCGTCGTGGCAAAGCTCGCCGAGGCATGCGGCATGGATTACTACATCGATGAGCATGCGCAGCTGTGGTTTTCTCTTATCTTTTATCGCTGAGAGACACGCCCTCGGCAGGCACTATGTGACCATTTGACACCGCCTGACAGATTCCTATATAATAAACGTCCATATGATACCTGTAAGTCCATACGCATCCCTTCACCCGCAGTGTGATACGGCGTACAGACTGATACCATATGCGGCACAGCACAGTGAGGATTACAAATTGGCAGTCATTGAAGAACAATTGGAAATTCCCGCGCAGCATGAGAAGAATGTATACGGGGAATTCGACCAGAATGTAAAGAAAATCGAGCGGACGCTCGGGGTAACCCTCCTTTCCAGAGACGGATCCCTGAAAATTGTCGGTCCCGCTTCTAACGTCGCGGCCGCACGCCGGATGCTCGAGGATCTGATCGAGCTTTCCTCGCGCGGCAACGAGATCACCGAACAGAATATCAACTACATGCTTTCGATGGCGATGGAATCCAGAGAGTCCGATGTTCTGGAGCTGGACAGCGATCTGATCTGCCACACGATCAACGGAAGAGCAGTGAAGCCGAAGACCGTCGGTCAGAAGCAGTATGTGGACGCCATCCGGAACCACATGATCACCTTCGGCATCGGTCCGGCTGGTACCGGAAAGACCTATCTCGCAATGGCGATGGCCATCACCGCTTTCCGGAACGACGAGGTCAGCAGAATCATTCTGACCCGCCCCGCCATTGAAGCCGGTGAAAAGCTCGGTTTTCTCCCGGGCGACCTCCAGAGCAAGATCGATCCCTATCTCCGCCCTCTCTATGACGCTCTCTACCAGATCATGGGCGCAGAGAGCTTCCAGAAGAACATGGAAAAGGGACTGATCGAGGTGGCTCCCCTCGCCTATATGAGAGGCCGCACACTGGACGATGCCTACATCATTCTGGATGAGGCGCAGAATACCACTCCCGCGCAGATGAAGATGTTCCTGACCCGGATCGGCTTCGGCTCAAAGGTCGTCGTCACCGGCGACATGACGCAAAAGGATCTTGCGGCAGGCGTCACCTCCGGACTTGATGTAGCGGCAAAAGTTCTCCGGCGCGTCGAGGGCATTTCCTTCTGTGAGCTGACCAGCAGGGACGTCGTCCGCCATCCGCTGGTACAGAAGATTGTGGAAGCTTATGAGAAATACGAGAAAAAGGATGCGGCGAGGTCCCGCCGGGATACACACGGATCCAGACAGGGGCATTCCTTTTCCCGGAAGTGAACGCCGCTGTTCCCCATCGCTCAATGAGGCAGAAATTTCAGAGGTGCGATTATGACATTAAATCTTGAAAATGAACAGGACTATGAGATTCCCTTCGACTGTGAGGAGACCGCGAGGCAGGTGATCGGGCAGGTTCTCGCTTCTGAAAAGTGTCCCTACGAAGCGGAAGTCAATCTGACCCTTGTGGACAGCGCGGAGATTCGCCGGCTGAACCGGGAATTCCGTCAGATTGACCGAGCGACCGACGTCCTGTCGTTTCCGATGACGGACTGGGACAGTCCCGCTGATTACAGCTGTCTTGAAGGCGAAGAGGCGGCCGCGGAATCCTTCAACCCGGAGACCGGCGAGCTTCTGCTCGGAGACATTGTGATCTCGGTGGAAAGAGCGGCGGAGCAGGCAGAGGAATACGGCCACTCCCTGAAACGGGAGATTGCCTTTCTCATTGCTCACAGCATGCTTCATCTTCTGGGGTATGACCATATGGTTCCGGAAGAGGCAGCGGTGATGGAGCGCAAGCAGGAGGCAGCTCTTCAGGCGCTGGGCATTACACGGAGCTCTGAAGACAGTCAGTAAACGGCCATACGATACATTGTGCAAAAGCAGAAACGGCAATCCTTTCACAGCAGCTTTGCGGAAGTACTGCCGGCTGCCGAAAGTTTTTGCATAAAGTACAGCGAGGATAATGCGATGGGTATAAGCGCAGAAGTAAGAAAAAAACTGAAGGATAAAAAGAGGATCGTGATCAAGATCGGCTCCTCCTCCCTTGCTCATAGAGAGACGCAACGGCTGGATCTCATTAAGGTTGAGATTCTGATCCGGGAGATCTGCGATCTGGTGAACATGGGGAAGGAGGTCGTCCTCGTTTCCTCCGGAGCTATCATGGTCGGCCGCGGAACCCTGGGCGTCAGCAAGAAGGATGAAACCATTGCGCAGAAGCAGGCCTGCGCCGCGGTCGGACAGGCCAAGCTCATGATGATTTACCAGAAGATTTTTTCCGAGTACAACCATGTGTGCGGTCAGATCCTGATGACGAAGCATACCATGCTCGATGCGCTGAACCGCTACAATACCGTCAACTGCTTCCGCGAGATGTTCAAGGCCGGTGTCATTCCTGTCGTGAACGAGAACGACACCATTGCCACCTATGAGATTGATTCCCTTTCCGTTTTCGGCGACAATGACCATCTGTCCGCCGTTGTCGCCGCGATGATTCACGCGGATCTCCTGATCCTGCTGTCCGACATCGACGGACTGTACACCGATGATCCGCATACAAATCCCGACGCGAAATTCATCGATGTGGTGGACCGGATTGACGACAATCTGATGCATATGGGCAAATCCACAACCGGAAGCAACGCGGGAACCGGCGGGATGGCGACGAAGCTTTCCGCCGCAAGAGTCGCCACGATGGGCGGCTGCGACATGATCATCGCAAGCGGAGAGGATTTTCATATCATACACGAAATTATCCGCGGAGAAAATATCGGAACTCTCTTTCTGGCAGACCCGAAAGACGAGTTCTACCTCCTGGATTACCTGGAACAGATGGATACCTGATGAGGATAAGCTATGGACAAGAAAGAGCTGAGGAAAATTGTTTTTTCCAGAAGAAGAGAAGCTTCCGATGAAGAAGTGAAAGAAAAAAGCCGCGCCATCTTTGAACAGATCATGAGGAACGACCATTACCGGAACGCTTCCTCTGTGTTCTGCTACATAGATCACAAGCATGAGGTCATGACCCGCGAATTTATCGAGCAGTGCTGGAGAGACGGCAAAAAGGTCGCCGTCCCGAAGGTAAACGGAAAAATCATGAACTTCTATTATATTGAATACTTTGGTCAGCTGGAGCCCGGAGTCATGGGTATCCTGGAGCCTGTCACCCACTGCCCGGGAATCGTGCAGAACGCGGATCACGATGAGGGCGCTCTGTTCATCATCCCGGGCGTTGCCTTCGACGGGGAGCGCCACCGCATCGGATACGGCGGCGGCTACTATGACAAATATCAGGCAGAACACACGCGGCACACCACCATGGCCGTGGCATTTGAATTCCAGGTCTTCGACGCCGTCCCCTTTGACGCGTACGACATATGCCCCAGGTACCTGGTCACGGAAAATCGCATCATACAATAAGGTGCGGTATGGACGAAATGCCTCTCCATACCATATATAACTTGATACATTGCAGCATAGACGGATAACCTGCGGATTGCTCCGTGCCTCACACGTGTGCAGTCCCGTTCCCGGATAGTCGACCGATATCGGTGAATCAGGAAAGGAAATCATTGTGAATAATCAGAGCTACGAACAGATCATCAGCAGCATGGACATTGAAAAACCCGCGCCGGAAAATGAACCCTTCCGGCAGTATTATTTTATAGAAAGGGCGCGCCGGAAGCTGGCGGAGACTGCCGCGCGGGCGGGAAGACCGCTCACCTTCAACGTGGTGACCTTCGGCTGCCAGATGAATGCGCGGGATTCCGAAAAGCTCCGGGGGATTCTGGAGGAAATCGGGTATCAGAAGACAGAGTCTGAGGACGCGGACCTTGTTCTCTACAATACCTGCACCGTGCGCGAGAACGCGAACACCAGGGTATACGGCCGTCTGGGAAAGCTGCACTCCTACAAGAAGAAAAATCCGCACATGATGATCGGTCTGTGCGGATGCATGATGCAGGAAGAGCATGTCGTTTCAAAGCTGAAGGAGAGCTACCGCTTCGTAAATCTGGTTTTCGGCACGCACAATATCTACAAGGCGGCGGAGCTGATCTCCGAGGCACTGGATCACCCTGACCGGATGATCATTGACATCCGGCAGAGCTCCGACCGCATGGTGGAGCAGCTGCCCGTTGACCGGAAGTACCCCTTCAAGTCCGGCGTCAATATTATGTACGGCTGCAACAACTTCTGCAGCTACTGCATCGTTCCGTATGTCCGCGGCAGGGAGAAGAGCCGTGAACCGATCGAAATCATACAGGAGATCGAGGGCCTTGTCGCGGACGGCGTCCGAGAGGTGATGCTTCTGGGACAGAACGTCAATTCCTACGGCAAAAATCTGGAGAATCCCGTCAGCTTTGCCGAACTCCTCGAGCAGGTCGTGCAGATCGACGGGCTGGACCGGGTCCGGTTCATGACCTCTCATCCCAAGGATCTGTCCGATGAGCTGATCGAGGTGATGGCAAAATATCCGAAGATCTGCCGTCACCTTCACCTTCCGCTCCAGTCCGGGAGCACGCGAATCCTGAAGGATATGAACCGCCGCTATACAAAGGAGTCCTACCTGGCTCTCGTCGACCGCATCCGCGCGGCGATTCCGGATATTTCCCTGACGACCGACATCATCGTCGGATATCCCGGCGAAACCGAGGATGACTTCCTGGAAACACTGGACGTGGTGGAGCGGGTCCGCTATGACAGCGCCTTTACCTTCATCTACTCCAGGAGAAGCGGAACGCCCGCCGCCTCCATGGAAAATCAGGTTCACGAAGACGTCGTAAAGAATCGTTTTGACCGTCTCCTCGCCCTGGTTCAGAAGACCGGAAGAGAGCAGACCTCCCGTTTCACCGGTCAGGACAAGGACGTTCTTGTGGAACAGATCAATGAGCAGGATGAATGCCTTGTGACCGGACGGATGGACAACAATATCGTCGTTCACTTCCCGGGAGACGCGGATCTCATCGGACAGATCGTAAACGTGCATCTGGATGAGTGCCACGGCTTCTACTACATGGGACACCGGATCTGACCGGTTCCCGACGTATATCGGCAGCAATCCGCGAAATAAGCCCTGGCCACAGATGCCAGGAGCTGCAAAGAGCATATCTGATGCACCCGATTCCTTCCGGAACGCCGCGAAGCGTATGTCTGCCGAATCAGAGGAACCCGAAACGCTGCAGACAGCCCATCCGATGAAAGAGAGGTTTCTATCAACTATGGCATTGTCACCAATGATGCAGAACTATCTGTCCACAAAGGAAGAGTACAAGGACTGCGTTCTTTTCTACCGGGTCGGCGACTTCTATGAGATGTTCTACGACGACGCGAAGATGGTATCCGAGGAACTGGAGCTGACGCTGACCGGCAAGGACTGCGGGCAGGAAGAACGGGCTCCCATGTGCGGCATTCCTTATCACGCGGCAGATACCTATATTACGAAGCTGATCGCCCTGGGTCACAAGGTTGCGATCTGTGAGCAGGTCGAGGACCCGAAGCTGGCAAAGGGGCTTGTGAAGCGGGAGGTCATCCGGGTAGTCACCCCCGGAACCGTTATCAGCCAGGAGGAACTGGACGAGACCAGAAACAACTATCTCATGTGTATCGTCTGCACCTCTGACCGCTACGGCATGTCCATCGCGGACATTTCCACCGGGCAGTGCCTGGTGTCCGAGACCGACACGGTACAGAAGCTGAAGGACGAAATTCAGAAATTCATGCCCTCGGAGATCATCTGCAACCAGAGCCTTATGATGTCCGGACTCGATATCGAGGATCTCCGGACCAGACTCCGGATCTCGGTCTCCGCACTGGAAGACTATTATTTTGACGATATCTCCTGCGCCAAGATCCTGAAAAAGCATTTTCATGTTTCCTCTCTGAAGGGGCTGGGACTGGACGATTTCAGCTGCGGCATGATCGCCGCCGGCGCCCTGTTCCAATACCTGTATGAGACGCAGAAGAACAACATGGACCAGATGACCTCCATCACGCCTTATTTTTCCGACCGCTTCATGCTGCTCGACAGCTCGACGCGCCGAAATCTGGAGCTGGTGGAAACGCTCCGGGAGAAGCAGAAGAAGGGATCTCTTCTCGGTGTCCTGGACCGCACGAAGACCGCCATGGGCGCCCGCCTGCTTCGAAGCATCATCGAGCAGCCGCTCATCAATAAGGATGAAATCGAAAAGCGCCTGACCGCCGTGGAAGAGCTCACCGGCATGCCGATGATCCGCGATGAGATCCGGGAATATCTGCAGCCGGTCTATGACCTCGAGCGGCTTTCCAGCCGGATTGCCTATCAGACGGCCAATCCCCGCGACCTGATTGCCTTCAAGTCCTCCCTTCAGATGCTCCCCTTTATCCGTCAGCTTCTGACCGGATTTCAGGGCGATCTTCTGAAAAAAATTCAGGATGATCTGGATCCTCTGGAGGATTTGTTTCACGCGGTCGACGACGCCATCATCGATGATCCTCCGATGGCCATGAAGGACGGCGGCATCATCAAGGACGGCTACAACGAGCAGGTGGACAAATACCGCGCCGCGAAAAAGGACGGTCAGAAATGGCTGTCCGATCTGGAGGCCGAGGAGCGGGAAAAGACTGGAATCCGGACTCTCCGGGTCAAAGTACAGCAGAGTCTTCGGATACTGCATCGAGGTGACGAATTCCTTCAAGGACAAGGTCCCCGACTACTACCAGAGAAAGCAGACACTGACCGGCTCCGAGCGCTACAGCACCGAAAAGCTCCGTCAGATCGAGGAGCAGATCACGGGAGCGGAGGATCATCTCGGCTCTCTGGAATATGAGCTGTTCTCCGGGATCCGCGACACCATCGGAAAAAACGTGGCGCGCGTGCAGAAGACCGCCAGAGCCATCGCTGCTCTCGATGTCTTCTGTTCCTTCTCCTATGTCGCGGAACGGAACCGCTACGTGCGGCCTAAACTGAACAGGAGCGGCAGAATTGATATCAGAGACGGCCGCCATCCGGTCGTGGAGAAGATGATCCCGGACGATCTCTTCATCTCCAATGACACCTATCTGGATCAGCAGGAGCATCGCGTCGCGATCATTACCGGGCCGAACATGGCCGGAAAATCCACCTATATGCGCCAGACCGCGCTGATCGTGCTGATGGCGCAGATCGGTTCTTTTGTCCCGGCCTCATCGGCCAACATCGGTATCGTGGACCGGATCTTCACCCGTGTCGGCGCCTCGGACGACCTCGCCAGCGGCCAGTCCACCTTTATGGTAGAGATGAGCGAGGTGGCGAACATTCTGCGGAACGCGACCTCCGACAGTCTTCTGATTCTCGATGAAATCGGAAGAGGAACGAGCACCTTTGACGGGCTCTCCCTCGCGTGGGCGATCACCGAGTTTGTCGCCGACCCGAAGAAAATCGGCGCCAAGACGCTCTTCGCGACCCATTTCCACGAGCTTACCGAGCTGGAGGGAAAGATCGCCGGTGTCAACAACTACTGCGTCGCCGTAAAGGAAAAAGGAGACGGCATCGTTTTTCTCCGGAAAATCGTAAAGGGAGGCGCCGACAAGAGCTACGGCATACAAGTCGCCCGCCTCGCCGGCGTTCCCGAGGCGGTACTCGCGCGGGCAAAGGAAATTCTGGATCAGCTCTCTGACGCCGACATCACGGCCGCCATCAAGAATCTCACGGAATCCAGGCAGAAGAAGAGCAGACCGCGCCACTACGACACGGTGGATATGCAGCAGATGTCGCTCTTCGATACGACAGATAACGACAAGATTATCAATGAAATCCGGGAGATCGACATCTCCACGATGACGCCGCTCGATGCGCTGAACATGCTGAATCACCTGCAGAACGAGGTAAAGAACCGCTGGTGAAGCCCTCCGTTAGTGATGACCCCATCCGCCGGAGAGGCGCGCATCTGACCGCTGCAGAGCCGTTTGCAGGCATCTACGGACGCTTGCGGGCCGGGCTGTCAAGAGCAGAAGGTTTATACCCTGTGTGCCGCCGGAAGAATCTTCTGGGCTGTTCCGCAGCCAGCCGTGAAGGACAGAAGGACTATGAAAGATATAACAGGTGTAAGAAATGAGATCCATTGAATTACTGGATAAAGCTACCATTGACAAAATCGCCGCCGGAGAGGTCGTCGAGCGTCCCGCTTCCGTCATCAAGGAGCTCACGGAGAATGCCATTGACGCCGCCGCCACGGCAGTCACCATTGAAATCCGGGACGGCGGCACCACCTTCATGCGGATCACGGACAACGGCGCCGGCATTCCCAAGGACCAGGTCCGGAAAGCCTTTCTGCGTCACGCGACAAGCAAAATCCGGAAGGTGGAGGATTTAACGAGCATCTCCTCCCTCGGGTTTCGGGGCGAGGCATTGTCAAGCATCGCCGCGGTCGCTCAGGTAGAATGCATCACCAAAACGCCGGAATCCCTGACCGGAATCCGCTACACCATCGAGGGCGGAGCGGAAAAGGAATTTGAGGAGATCGGAGCTCCGGAGGGAACAACCTTCATCATCCGCAATCTCTTCTACAACACGCCTGCCCGCGCAAAATTCCTGAAATCCCCCATGTCGGAGGGAAATCATGTCAGCAGCTTTGTGGAAGAGCTGGCGCTTTCCCACCCGGAAATTTCCTTTAAATTCATTCAGAACGGCCAGACCCGTCTGTACACAAGCGGAAACGGAAATCTGAAGGAAATCGTCTACCAGATCTTCGGCAGAGATCTCACCAGAGAGCTGATCCCGATTCATGCCGGGACAGACCTGATGGAGATCGACGGTTTCATCGGCAATCCGAATGTGGCGCGCGGAAACCGGAACTTTGAATATTACTTTGTGAACGGCAGGTACGTGAAAAGCAGCCTTCTGGCAAAGGCAATCGAGGATGCCTACCACGGCTTTCTCATGCAGCATAAATATCCCTTCACCCTGCTGTACCTGAACATTGACGGTGAGAAGGTCGATGTGAACGTACATCCGCAGAAGCTGGAGGTCCGTTTTTCCAGTCAGGAGGACATCTATCATCAGCTCTGCCTGGCCATTCAGAACACGCTCATGAACCGGGAGCGAATTCCCGAGGTTCCGGTCGCGCGGGAGCCTTCCCGCGGCGCCGATCGTCCGGGAAAGCTTCCGGTCCTTCCGAAGACCGCGCCGGAGCCTTTCGAGCTCGCCAGGAGGGCAGAGACAGCGGCAGACGCTCCGAAAAACACGGTATCCGCGGCTCAGTGTCCTGCGTCATCGGTCCGCGACGAAAATATCCTCTATCGGAGGTCCGTACGTCCGGACAGCACCCCGACCGATGCGTCCGGCGCGCGCACAGCTGTTCGTCCGGATGCCAGTCCTTTGCCCATCCGAAATACAGAACCTGATACCGGACTCCCCGGTTCCGCTGCTGCGGCATCCGAAACGCAGTCTCATGCGAAGAAGACTTCCGCATATGATTACGATTCTGATCCCGCTTCCGCCTCAGGATCAGAAGCCGAAACACGTAAGATCCGGTCTGTTTTTCCAGGAAATGCCCCGTCCGCCCCAAAGCAGATAAGTCTCTTTGCTCCGGAAGAAAAGGTACTTTCTCCCGCCTCCAGAAAACAATTCCGCATCATCGGCCAGATTTTCGACACTTACTGGATCATCGAATACCGGGATGCCCTCTACATCATCGACCAGCATGCCGCGCACGAAAAGGTCAATTATGAGCGGATGATGAAGAATTACCGGGAGAAGAAGATCAACGCCCAGATGCTCTATCCCGCGATCGTCGTAAATCTGAGCGCGAAAGAGGCGGGAATTCTGGAGAAGAACCTGGATGTTTTCGCCAGGCTTGGATTTGAGATTGAATCCTTCGGGGGGAATTCCTTCAAGATCAATTCCGTTCCGGACAACCTGTACCAGATCGCGTCCGACCGTCTGTTCACGGAGATCCTGGATCAGCTGACGGAGATCGGCGACGTCTCACCGGAAAGCATACCGGAGAAAATTGCGTCCATGTCCTGCAAAGCCGCTGTCAAGGGCAACAGCATGCTCTCTCTAAAGGAGGCGGACGCCCTGATCGACGAGCTCCTGACACTGGAAAATCCATATAACTGTCCACACGGCCGTCCTACCATCATCAAGATGACGAAATACGATCTGGACAGAAAATTCAAGCGAATCGTATAATACAGGAATGCGCGCAAAGAAACAAGAGGTCAAGAATCCATGTCATTTGAGTATGGAAAACTGAAAAAAAGGCCGGTCCTCGTACTTACCGGCCCCACAGCAGTCGGTAAAACCGCCCTTTCTCTTAAGCTGGCAAAAGCGGTGAACGGAGCAGTCGTCTCCGCCGATTCCATGCAGGTCTACCGGGGCATGGATATCGGATCGGCGAAGATCATGCCGGAGGAAAGGCAGGGGATTCCGCATTATCTGATCGATGTGCTGGAACCGGAAGAGGACTTCAACGTCGCCCTCTTCAAGAGCATGGCGCTCCGGGCCATGGATGAGATCTGGAGAAACGGACAGGTGCCTGTCATTACCGGAGGAACCGGCTTTTATATCCAGGCCGTGCTGCGGGACATTGATTTTTCCGAAAGCGAGGGGAAATCCGATATCCGTTCCGCCTACGAAAAGCTGGCGGAAGAGAAGGGACCGGAGGCGCTTCACGCTATCCTTGCCAAAAAGGACCCGGAGGCGGCGCGGGAGATTCATCCGAACAATCTGAAGCGTGTCATCCGGGCCCTGGAATTCTATGACCAGACCGGCACCCCGATATCCAGACACAACGAGGAGCAGCGTGCCAAGAGTTCCCCTTACTGCAGCCTCTATTTTGTACTGAATGACGACCGGAAGAGACTTTACGAGCGGATCGACCGGAGAGTGGATCAGATGATCGACAACGGCCTTGTCGATGAGGTCCGAAGGCTGAAGGACAGGGGGCTGACGGAAGACCACGTCTCGATGAAGGGACTCGGCTACAAGGAACTGTTTCCCTACCTGGACGGCAGATGCACACTGGAGGAAGCCGTCGAGATCATCAAGCGCGACACCAGGCACTTTGCAAAGCGCCAGATCACCTGGTTCAAGCGGGAGAGCGGAATCATCTGGATCAACAAAGACGAATTCAACTGCGACGAAGACGCCATCCTGGATTACATGCTGGGTCTGTGGCGGACAAAATTAGACGAAGACAGAATGTAACGATTCTGCACATCATCATTTCAGTCTGAAAAAGACCACATGTGGGCTCTTTTCCGACTGGGACGAGATCATACGCGGTCTGTCTTCGTTTTCGAAGTTACTGATCACCCGCTGCTGAAACGGCAAAGCTTTTACAGTACCTCTGCCAGAACACTGCTGGCTGTTAAAAGTTTGCGAAGGGCAACAGGACTGTAAAATTTTTGTCGTAAAGAGTTGGGCGGTTAGCAGTGACTTTTCAAAGAGTTTATGCATGAAAAAACGAGTGTACACGTTACACCGCCAGAAACAGAGGTTAAAAATGACTGAAGAAGAAATCAAAATGTATGAAAGCTTCGGCATTGCCGAAAAAACCGCGGTTTTCTGCGCAGAGATCGCTGATTCGCTGCGCGAACGCTTCCGGAAGATCGATGAGACCGCAGAATACAATCAGCTGAAGGTGATCCGCGCGATGCAGGAAAACCGTGTCAGCGAGGCCTGCCTCTATCCTTCCACCGGATACGGATACAATGATATGGGCAGAGACACGCTCGAAAAGGTGTTTGCCTCCGCGTTCCACACGGAGGACGCGCTGGTCCGTCCGCTGATTGCCTGCGGCACCCATGCGCTCGGAATCGCCCTCTCCGGAAATCTCCGTCCCGGGGACGAACTCCTGTCGCCTGTCGGCAAGCCCTATGATACCCTTGAGGAGGTCATCGGCATCCGTCCGTCCCGGGGTTCCCTCGCGGAATACGGTGTCACATACCGTCAGGTTGATCTGCTTCCGGACGGTTCCTTCGACTATGAGGGAATCCGCAGCGCACTGAACGAACGCACAAAGCTGGTCACCATCCAGCGCTCCAAGGGATATCAGACCCGCCATACCTTCTCGGTGAAGGAGATCGGCGACCTGATTCACTTCATCAAATCCATCCGTCCCGATGTAACCTGCATGGTTGACAACTGCTACGGAGAATTCGTGGAGCGCATCGAGCCCACGGATGTCGGCGCGGACATGATGGTCGGCTCCCTCATCAAGAATCCGGGCGGCGGGCTTGCGCCCATCGGCGGATACATCGTCGGAACCAGGGAATGCGTGGCAAATGCCGCCTGCCGTCTGACCACACCGGGTCTCGGCAAGGAGGTCGGCGCCTCCATCAGCACCAACCCGGCCTTCTATCAGGGATTTTTCCTGGCTCCGACGGTCACCGCAAGCGCTCTGAAGAGTGCGATTTTTGCCGCGAATGTGTATGAAAGGCTCGGCTTCCCCGTCGTCCCGAACGCGACAGAGGACCGTCATGACATCATCCAGGCTGTCACCTTCGGAAAGCCGGAGGGCGTTATCGCCTTCTGTCAGGGCATTCAGGCCGCCGCGCCCGTGGACAGCTATGTCACCCCGGAGCCGTGGCCGATGCCGGGCTATGATTCCGATGTCATCATGGCAGCCGGCGCCTTTGTGCAGGGTTCCTCCATTGAGCTTTCGGCGGACGGACCGATCAAGCCTCCGTATGCCGTCTATTTCCAGGGTGGATTGACCTGGCCTCACGGAAAGCTCGGCATTATCATGAGCCTGCAGAAGGTCATTGACGCCGGACTTGTCACTCTGTAACCTTTTATGATACACCGTGCCGCGAAATTGGAGAAAGGAGATCCTATGGACAACCAGCTGATCGTAATCGGCGGCGGAGCATCCGGTCTCATGGCTGCCATCACCGCCGCCAAAAACGGCGGGAAAGTAACGGTCCTGGAACACAACGAAAAACCGGGCCGCAAGCTTCTGGCAACCGGAAACGGCAAGTGCAATCTGACGAATCTGGACCTGTCAGCGTCCCACTACCGGGGAGGGGCTTCCCGCCTGACCGAAAGGATTTTCTCCGCCTTCACGAACATGGACGCAATTGCTTTTTTCCAGGGGATCGGTCTGAAGACACTCGACAGAAACGGCTGGGTCTACCCCTACACCGAGCAGGCGTCCCAGGTTCTCCGCCTGCTTCTGCTTGAGGCGGAGAAATACCGGGTAAAGATCAAGTCAAGGGAACGCGTGACGGCCGTAATCCCGAGAGACGGCCGTTTTCTCGTCTCGACGCCTGCCTGGACCTATGAGGCCGATCATGTAATCATCGCCACAGGAAGTCCGGCGTCAGCGGTGCGCGGCGCCTCCGGCGACGCCATACAGTTTGCACGCGCTCTGCACATCGAAACCGTTCCGTTTCTTCCCGCGCTTGTGCCGCTCCGTATCCGTGAGGATGTGACAAACCGCTGGGCGGGCACCCGGGTACACGCATCGGTATCGCTTTATATCGATGCGGCATTCACCGCATCTGATACAGGTGAAGTTCAGCTTACGGATTTCGGGATCTCCGGCATTCCCGTCTTTCAGGTCAGCCGCTATGCGGCAGATGGAATCAGCCGCGGCCGGAAGGTGAGCGCCGTGCTCGACTTCATGCCGGATGTCTCTGAGGAGGATCTTGCGGACGATCTGAAAAAAAGAGCGGCACTGCGTCCGGGCTCGCCGTTCCAGGAGCTTCTGACCGGTCTTCTTCCCGATAAGCTCACCGCCCTGTTCGGCGGCAGGACCGACCATGTATCCGAAAACACCTCTTCCCGAAACGGAAGGGACTATTTTCTGGAGACCGCCCGTCATATCAAGCGTTACACCGTCACCATTGCCGGCACTGCCTCCATAAAGCAGGCACAGATCTGCTCCGGAGGGATTCCCGCGGAAGAGCTGACGGATCATCTGGAGTGCCGGAAGATACCCGGGCTGTACTTTGCCGGAGAAGCTGTCGACGTAGACGGAGAATGCGGAGGCTACAATCTCCAGTGGGCCTGGTCCAGCGGATATGTCGCAGGAATTTCCTGCCTGACTCCATCCACAGCGCATGATCAAAAAGGTGACACAAAGTAAATATTCTGGCCAGATTGAGTGGTAATAAACAGTTGTCTTCCCCACAATTCAAATCGCGCTGACCGCTGTCCATGATTCCGCATTCAGACACAGAGAATGAAGATGAGGATCAGCGTGAATCATGCGGCAGTGTTTTTGGGAATGACTCCGCAGTTTCTGACCAGACAATTTTTGCAACCACTCAGCAGAAAGGAAGGCAATCGCTTGGTTATTAACAAAGATCTCATTCATCGTTTCTTCAATTATGTTCAGATCGATACGCAGTCCGATGAAGACGCGGCAGCTCAGCCGACAACCGCGAAGCAGAGAGTTCTCGCAGAACTTCTTGAAAAGGAGCTGAAGGATCTGGGCGCGGAGACCGATTACAACCGTGAACACTGCTATGTTTACGCATCTCTTGCTTCGCGCGGAAGCGATTTTGAGTCCTTGCCGCCGCTCGGATTCATTGCTCATCTCGATACGTCGCCTGCGGTGAGCGGAAGCGGCGTAAAGCCCAGGATCATCGAAAATTACCAGGGCGGGGACGAATTGCTAAAAGAAGAAGATTTTCCGGAGCTCACGAAACATCGCGGGGAAGATCTTATCGCAACAGACGGGAAGACACTGCTGGGTGCGGACGACAAGGCGGGAATCGCGGAGATCATGAACCTCGTGCAGTATTTCCATGACCATCCGGAGGAACCGCACCGCGCGGTGCGCATCGCGTTTACACCGGATGAGGAGACCGGGCGCGGAACAGAGCATTTTGATGCGGAGCGTTTCGGAGCGAAAGAGGCATACACAGTAGACGGCGGGACCTTCGGCGTCATCGAATATGAGTGCTTCAACGCGGCGGAAGCCCGCGTGAAGATACGCGGCAGGAATGTTCACCCGGGAAGTGCGAAAAACCAGATGAAAAATGCCTGCCTGATCGCGATGGAATTTGCCTCCATGCTGCCGCCGGCTGAAACGCCGGAGCACACGGAGGGCTATGAGGGGTTCTACCATCTCGACCGGATGGAAGGAAGCGTCGAACAGACTAACCTTCAGTATATTATCCGGGATCATGACCGGGAACGGTTTGCGTCACGCAAGGAAACGATCCGCACGATTTCGGCGTACCTGAACCGGAAATACGGTGAGGGAACCGTGGACACGTCGATCCGGGACCAGTACTACAATATGGCGGAAGTGATGAAGGATCATATGGATCTGGTCGAATGCGTTAAGAAAGTCCTGTCGGATATGGGAGAGGTCTGCGTCACAAGCCCCATCCGCGGCGGAACGGACGGCGCGGCACTTTGTTTTCGCGGGATTCCCTGCCCGAATCTGTGTACCGGAGGATACAACTACCACAGCCGGTTTGAGTACGCGAGCGTGCAGGAGATGGAGAAGACCGCTGAAATGCTGATCCGGATCGTACAGCTGCAAAAACAGCCGCGCTGATCATAAAGCCCATAAACGAGTATGTAAATGGTTAGTGATATGAAGTGACCTCCTGTCATGAGATTGCTTCATATCACTAACTGTAAATGATCCGACGGTCGATCGGATGCGAAAGGTGAATTCCATGAAAAGCAATAAAAGCAAAGAAAAAAGCAGCGCGAGCAGCGGAAAAACCAGGGTTCTGCCTCTTGTCACGGTTATCATTATCGCTCTGGCCGCATGCCTGATTGTCGGCATGGTTACCGGAAATATCAAGCTGATCAATAACGAGGACCCGAGCAAACCTGATACGGATACGGTGAGGCTGCGTCTGGAGGACATCGGGCAGCTGAACACGCAGGAGGCCTATGTAACAGAGGTAAACTCGACAAAGGATGCCAAACAGCTGTTCGGAGTAGATGTGCCGTTTACGAAGAGCACGCTGATCTACAGCTATAACTTCAAGGTTACGGCAGGGTATGATTTTTCTCAGATAGAATTGAACGAGACGCCCGGCGGCAGCAGTGACAAAAAAGGCATCGTTACGGTATCTATGCCGGCTGCGCAAGTCACCGGTACCGAACCGGTAAAAGATTCACTGAAGGTCTACGAGGAGAATGAGAGCGTCTTCAACAGGATCTCTCTGAGTGAAAATGACGAGGCCCTCAACAATATGCGGGATCAGGCTGAAAAGGACGCTGTCGCAAATGGTCTGCTGGATGCCGCCCAGAATAACGCGAAGACATTGCTGACCTCCTTCCTCCAGGATGTTTATCCGCAGGACAAGTACGAGATCAGGTTCCAGGACAGCCAGAGTGCCGGCAGCACGGAAACGGGGAGCGTCGATGCACAGAGCACGGACACCGCAGGCACCAGTGCATGAAACTGATTTGCGAATGGCAGCAGGACTGTGAAATCTCTGCCTTTCAGATATCACGCAAACAGCAGCCCTCTGAAAGTCAGAGATTTCGAATTCTATTTTCTTTATGTTTACAGGAAGAAATTGTTATGCTATAATGCATATATTCACAGACAGTTTCTTTCTGTATTTCTTATTTATCCCTGTTCCTGTTATTTTTCTTATCTTTATTATTTCTCTTTATTATTTCTTTTATTATTTCTCATTATTGTTTCTCTTTTTTTAATCACCTGTGCAACTGTATTCGTGCAGCCAGAACCAGAACTGCAGTCACTTCTTCTCCGGTCTTTTCCGATCTGTTTCGGTCCATTTTGATCTGTTTCCACCCGTTTCCATATATTTTAATTTTTCATCCCTGTTTTCCACACTTTTTGTCATTTGCTGCTTAATCAGAAAGAGCTGCACTGCATTTTCTGTCATTCGTTTTCTTATCCGCAGCAATGATTCTATATTTCTCATCATTTATCGCCTCATCTGCGGCAATCATTTCACATTTCCAATCATTCACGCCTCATCTGCAGCAATCATTTCACATTTCCAATCATTCACGCCTCATCTGCGGCAATCATTTCACATTTCCAATTGTTCACGCCTCATCTGCGACAATTCCTGGCTTTTATCGGAGTCTCATCATGACCGGGAGGTGTCTGTGCATCAGAAACGATCCAGCCATACAAAATTTAAGGACAGAAATTCAAAAGCTCTGATTGTCCTGGTGCTCATCTGCCTTTCCGTATTTGTCCTCTGCCTGTATAAGCTCCTGCCGAAGGCGGAAGAGTATCGACAAAGCGCAAAGGCCTACCGGAAGATCCGGGAAGAAGCGGTCCTCACCCCTGCGCCCCCTGCTCCGGATGAAATTTCAGCAGAAGCTGAGAAAACGCCTCCGTCTGACGCGGGCATCATCGACTGGGAACCTTTGAAAGGCATGGATGCCGTCGCCTGGCTGATGCTCGATGACATCAGCTATCCGGTGCTTCAGGGAGACGACAACAGCGAATATCTCCATGCACTTCCCGATCATACCTATAACTACGGCGGAAGCATCTTTCTGGATACGGTAAACAGCAGTTCTTTCACGGACAGCAACTCCATCATCTACGGCCACAACATGGCGGACGGATCAATGTTCGGCAGCTTTCATTCCCGGTACGGCAGCGCAGGATACAGGGACCACAGCTTTTGTCTGTACCTGCCGGACGGCACGAAGCATACCTACACCTTCTTCTCCGTCCTGACGACAGAGACGGGATCTTCCGTTTACACCTGTGCATTCCGCAACGATCAGGCGTTTCTGAACTGGCAGAACATGCTGAAACAGAGCGCGCGATATGAGAACTCTCCCAGACCGGACAGAAACGCCAGGTTTGTGTCCCTGTCAACCTGCTACGGCATGGCGGGAACTACGCGCCGCCTGGTGATCGTCGGGATAGAGACCGGCGCGGAAACGGTACAGAAACCGGCATCCTGGTACAGGAATCCGCCGGAGTGTTAACTGGCTCTTATACCATTTTCAGCATTCCACCCATTGCAAAGAAAGGAGAGAAAATGCCGACATTCAGAAAACATCGGATGATACGGGCAAAAGGCCCGTAAACATCACAAGCAGACTTTTGCAGCAGTAAACAAAACAGAGGAAAGGAGAAGGGGCAGGTAAAGAATGTACAGAGACCCCCAAACAAAAGTAATGAAAGATATCAGAAATCAAAATCCCAGACTGAAACATCTGGCAGCCGTCGGCATGGCGGCGATGGCCATGACCATGACTTCCATGGCAGCTCCTGTATTCGCGGATTCTGCCAATCCGGTGACAGCCGATGCCACCATTGACACCGGACGGAAAGGCAGCATCACCCTTTACAAGGTAAAGGAAAACAACGGAAATATTATTGACTTCAAGGGCGTGGAAGGAGCGGTCAGTTCCACGCAGACCCCGATGAAAGGTATCGAATTCACTGCAGTCAAAATCGCGGATATTGAAAATCTGACGACAAAAAATGGCGTCGGCGTTTACTTCGCAAACCTCGATCAGGGTTTCAAATCGGTGATTCTGAATTCCGCTGCCAAAGACAAGCTGGTACCCGATGCAGACGCAGCCGGAGAATTGATGATCAACAGAACCGCCCCGGTTGGAACACGGCCGGGCGGCAGCGACGACACACAGGCATACACGGCCGAGACCATGCAGGAGGTCATGGATACCATCAATTCCGCACAGGGCGGTGAGAAATCTCTCAATGATTACGTAAAAAACTATGATGGAGACTCTTCCAGAGTTCGCACCGGAACAACCGACGCGGCAGGGAAAACGACTCTGAATGAGCTTCCTCTCGGTCTGTATCTCGTCTGTGAAACAGATTTTTCCGCCTATGATCCGCAGACCGGATCTGACACCTCTGCCGCATCAGGGATTGCGTCCGGTCAGCCTTACAGCGACGCGAGCGGACAGACAACCATAGACCCGCATCAGACCGCGGCAGGACAGGACGACATCGTAGGGACCGTCCCCCGTGACGAAGTGGTCGCCGGCCACTCCAGTCCGATTCTCATTTCCGTTCCGATGACCAACCAGACGGAAGTGAACGGAAATGCGGCGGGAACCGCATGGCAGTATGACGTAACCGTATATCCGAAGAACCAGACCATCAATAACCCGAAACGGATCATTAAGGAGGACGATAAGGTCACCCTGATCGACCACGGCGATTATGAGATCGGCGAGACCGTTCATCAGGTACTGCTTCCGGAAGCTCCTGTTCTTCAGGACGGCAACAGCTACACCAGATATTCAGAGACCGACACTATGGACAACGGCATTTACATCGTTCCGAGAATCGCAAACCCGGAGAAAATGACCGATTACGGCAAGCTTGATGAAAACTTCAGGCTGCAGAGCGGAAGCGCGGTTGAGCTGACAGAGGCTGATTACACACTGACCAAGGGAACCAAAGATGCCACAACCGGATCTTCTTCCTTCACTGTTGCCCTGACAGACTCCGGTCTTGTAAAACTGAATCAAATCAAAGAGGACAGCCAGGTTATGATCCTGTTTGATGCCGTCCTGAACAAGAGCACGCAGCATGTCGGTGACGCGGTAGAAGAGCAGAACCAGCCGACCCTTACCTGGAATACTTCGGATAACGACAGCGAGCATTCGGTAAAAGGCAATAAGGTTGGGGTTTATACCTACAAGCTGAACGTGACGAAAAACGGCGTCAAGGATCCGACCAGGGTATCCTTTACCTTCCAGAGAGAGGGAACCGGAGCGGGCGGAAATGAGAACCATGGAAAGAACAGCGATGTCAAATTCGTGAAGGAAGGCGACGGCGTTTACCATCTGTATGACCGTTCTTCCGAAAGTCCCGATACCATAGAGATTACTACAACGGTACATCCGGGATCAGACGGAAAACTGTACATTAAGGGTCTGGATGAAGAACATTACATCATGACAGAGACCGCGACCGAGGGCAGAGATGACGGCAGCAGTGCCAAGAACCATGAGCTTCTGAAGTCCCGTGTGACCATCGCCCTTACAAGTACTCCGACCGATGATTCCAACTCCAACCACGGTGTAACCGGCGCTCTAGATCGGGACAAGACCACGATCACCGCTGACGGCAATACCGCGGCAATCGCAGTAGACAAGGGTACCGCTTCCTTCAACGTAGAGAACTATGAATCCCTGAATCTTCGTACCGGCGGGGAAGGACGTGCCATGGTTTACGGCACAACCCTTCTGGCAGTTGCAGGCGCCGGGAGCATTCTTGTCATTGCGACCAGAAAGAAGAGAAAAGCAGTCTGAACAAACGTGTGGTCTGGTGTGTCAGGAAAAATCCTGCCGAATCGGATCCATGATACGCACGATACGTGTCTGATCAATCGGAATAAGCGAGGATAGCATTCATGAAGCGAAAAGCACTCCTTCTTGTTGTATGGCTGGTTCTTACAGCGGGAATTGCGGGACTTCTTTCTCCCCGAATCCTTGACCAGTACCATCTGGCAGCGTCGGTGACAAAGCTCACGGGCTACAGCACCGATGTGGACAGCATGAGTAAGGAAGAGTCAGCTGCAGAAAAAGAGAAAATCCGGAAATATAACCGGAAAATAGCCAGCCGGCAGAAAGACACCCCCTTCACCTATCAGGGAGCGGATGCCACGGATTCCAAATACGAATCCATTCTGGCCAGGCAGGACGGGGTAATGGCGTACATCATAATTCCGAAGATCAGTGTTTATCTTCCGATCGCACATGGAACCAAGGACAGTGAGCTGGAATACGAAACTGGGCACATGTACAAAACGAGTATTCCGTATGGCGGAGAAAGCACCCACGCGGTAATTGCCGGACACACGGGGCTCATCAGCAACCGGATTTTCACCGACCTGACCGAACTGGAAGAGGGAGACAAGTTCTACATCCGCATTCTGGACGAAGAACACGTCTACACGGTGAAAGACATCCGGGTGCTGCTTCCGGACGACTGCGATCCCTACATGCAGGTGGTGGACGGAAAAGATCTCGTCACCCTGTACACCTGCACCCCGTACGGGATCAACGATCACCGGCTTCTCGCAACCGGGGAGCGGACGTATCCGGATATCCCGGTCAAATCCAAGGGCGAGACCATCCTTTTGAAGAACAACGACAAGCTGCCCTGGATCCGGATGGCTCTGCTGATCGCGGTTCCCACAGCAATCGGAAGTATCGGCTGCTGGTATATCATCGGAGGAAATAAGAAACAGAAACAGAAAAAAGAATAGAAAAAGAAAGGAGAAAATGAGGGATGAAACGTACGTTTTTGAAACAGCTGTTCTGCCTTTCCTGCTGCGCCGTTCTCGCCCTGTCGGCATCATCGGTTTTTGCGGCGGAAAATCCGGACAGTCCGTCATCCGTCATCCATCCGGAACAGACCGGGACGGTGATCATCGACTATCAGGATACCGTCGATAGCAGAGATCCGATTGTCGATGCCGGGTTTACATTCTACAAAATTGCAGACTTCAGCATGCAGATCACAGCGGGAGAAGCTTCTGATCTGTCAACGGATAACGGACAGAAGAATACGGACATGGATTCCGGATTCGAGACAGATACGCTCCCATCCGCAGGAAATCAGTACGTCCCGGTTATTCCGGATCTTACCATTGACCAGAACACGGAAGCAGCGGATATCGCAGAAAAGGTACAGACCTATTATAAGGAACATCCGGAGACAGCCGAATCGTATACCGGAAAAACCGGATCGGACGGAAAACTGGCAATCACCGGAATGGCGCTCGGCGTTTACCTCGGCATAGAGACTTCTCCTGCGAAGGAGCATTACGCCTCAGCCCCGTTCCTGTTTCAGCTTCCATACAGCGACGGAGAAGGTACCGAACGGACATTCTGGAATTATAAGCTGACGGTGGAGCCGAAGTCCCTGCCGGCCGGCAGCCTTGCAGTCAGCAAGCAGGTGACCGGTACTGCCGGAGACACCACTCAGACGTTTCATTTCAAAATAGAATTCAAGACCGCGGATGAGAGCCTTTCCGTTCCATATGAAATATCCGGCGGAAAGAAAGGATCCATCAGGTCCGGAGAAACAATTCCGCTAAAGTCCGGGGAAACGGTAACCATTGCCATGATCCCATGCGGTTCCGATTATAAGGTGACCGAAATAGAAGCTGACCAGAACGGCTACAAAACCACGGCAGCCGGCACTTCCGGTCACATCATCCGGAAAAGCCAGACACAGGTAAAGTTCGTCAATCACAAAGACAAAACGCCCAAAACGACAGAAGGACCCCAGACAGGCGATAATCTGCCCATCGAATATGCTGCTCTGGCAGCTGTTTCAGTATGTATCATTGGAACCGCACTGCTTATTTCACACAGGAGAAAGAAAAAATGAGGAAATTTCAGAAAACGCTGAACATCATTCTTGCGGTTGCATTGACTGTCACAGGTTTTCCTGCTGCAGCAGCTGCCGGAGAATCCGGGCAGCCATCCGCCGCAGTCATTCATTCCACATCGGATCCCTCTGTGCGTTCGCAAACATCCGATTCGAGCACTGATTCAGAAGCTTCAGATACAGATATCGCTCTGGAATCATCCGAAACGGACACTGATTCAGAAGCTTCTGATATTGTATCAACATTTGACACACCGGAAAACGCAGAGGAAGCAGAAAATACAGTCATGGAAAACAATAACAACAGTACGGATAAAACGCGAAAAACCGTAACGAGCAGCTTCTCCGCTGCGCGCCTTCTGGTCGGAACAGACGATGCATCTGTCATTGCAGATGATCAGGATAAAATCCTGTCATCATATGATAACGTATACCTGATTCAGTATGATTCCGAAGACGATGCAAAGTCTGCCTATGAACAATACCGGTCAGCCGCGGATTTCGTGGATTTTGACACCGCTGAACTGGAAGCGGCGGACACCGAAAATATCACTGATGTGTCTGCCGATGAAATGACCGGGGATACCAACCCGATTACTTCTCTTGAGGAAGCATCTGAAAAAGCGAGGGAGCAGGGGAAGAGCAGTGCTTCCGATAACTCCGTGATTGCCCTCATTGATACCGGCGCCTCTATAGACGATAACGTCATCGAAGCCGTTTCCATGCTTGGAGACAGTACGGGCGATGATAATGGTCACGGAACGAAAATGGTGCAAAATATCGTGTCGGAAAATCCCGATGCAAAAATTCTTTCCATAAAGGCTTTGGATCAGAACGGAAAAGGAACGCCATCTTCCGTTTATGCGGCGATCCGTTATGCCATTGAGCGAAAAGTCAGTATCATTAACCTCTCCCTTTCCGGTGTAAAGAAAGGGGAGAGCTCTTCGATTGTGGATATCATCAAAGAAGCTGTAAATGCAGGGATTACCGTAATCGGAGCAGCCGGTAATAACAACACCGACGCAAAGTACACGATCCCCGGATCCGTAAGCGAAGCGATTATTGCAGGTTCTGCAGATAAAGACGGGGTGAAAGCCGGCACCTCCAACTACGGTGATACCGTCGATTACTATATCCTCTCCGAAACCACCTCTGAAGCAGCGTCGAGGCTTTCCGGCATTTATTCCAAAGATGGAAAAATAACGCCTGATAATAAAAGAGTCTTCACCGCTGCCGCAGCGAATAACCACAAGACAGGGGAACATATTGATGACTCATCCGATGACATAAAAACAGCCAACAGCGGATCCGGCAATACCGGAGCAGGCGGAGGATCAGCAATTGGCAATGTCCATGGATTCTTCGTATGGCACGATGACGGAAAAAGCACAAATGTCAATATTAGTGATGCATCGGCCGTTCAGACGAGTATGGATAATTTCAGGACAACCTGGATTGAATACTATTCTCTGCAAAAAGAAGCAAAAATTTCCGGCGGCGACCTGAGCACCATCCCTTATAACAATGTTGAAAGCTATAAACAGCTTTATGAAGCAGCGGCGAAAGAAGCTCTGCAGGATGCCGCAAAACGTTCCAATACAAACAAAGCAAGGATTGTCGGCGCAATCGGAATTTACACAATAGGCCAAAACGGACATACAGCATATCCCGCCGTAAAATTCACCGAAGCACAATGGCAGACATTAACCGCTATGCGTGCTGATGACGGCGGCGGTCTTCCGGGATCCACATGGGCTTCTGTAAAGTACAACAACAGCGGGCAGGCTACACAGCAGAACTGGAGACAATGGCTGTATGAATATGGCCTGAATAAAGTGCGCAGTTCTGCCGGTTTCTACGATACAACCGTTATTGTCTATGCCGTAGCGGAAGACGAGCCGACATCACCGCCCGGATATCTTCAGATTCATAAGTCATCCTCCAACCCGTCTCTCACCGATGGAAATCCGGACTACTCCTTTAAAGGCGCCTGGTATGGCATCTATTATGACAAGGCCTGCACACGTGGTCCCGGAAAATCCTTCAAACTGGATGCGAACGGCGTTTCCAATATCGTTGAGCTTCCTGTTGGAACTTATTACATCAAGGAAATCACAGCCCCTAAGGGATATAAAAAATCAGATGAAGTGATAGAAGCAAGGGTGACTGCCGGATCTACAACGAAGAAGCCTGTGCTGGTTGGAGTAACGGATGAACCGGAGACGACTCCTCCGCCCGACACACCGACGCCCACGCCTGAGACACCACCTGAGACACCGCCTGAGACACCGGAAACCGGCTGGCTTCGTATTCATAAATCTTCCGCCAATCCGGAAATCACAGACGGAAATCCGAACTATTCCTTTGCCGGCGGTTATTATATCATCTATTATGATCGTTCCTGTACAGAAGGTCCGGGAAAGTTTCTCGTTCTGGGTGCAGACGGCTATTCCAATTTTATTCAACTTCCAGTCGGGACCTATTATATAAAAGAAACCTCAGCGCCCAAGGGATACCTGAAATCGGAAACTGTCTATGCAGCGACCGTGACCGAAGCATCCGATGCGCTTATTGAAGTAACAGACGAACCGATCCCTCCGGAGGAGCCGGAGATTGGATATCTTAAGATCCACAAGTCATCCTCCAATCCGGAGATCACCAATGGAAATCCCTGCTATTCACTTAAGGGTGCTGTGTACGGCGTTTATAAGAATAAAGCCTGCACGCAGGATACCGGAAAACGGCTGACAGTAGACGAAAACGGTGATTCGAATACGGCAGAGCTTGAGGTCGGAACGTATTACGTAAAAGAAATCACTGCTCCTAAAGGTTATATTAAATCGGACAAAGTCTACACATCCGCAGTAACGGAGGGAAGTACATCCTCTTCGCCCGTGCAGCTTACAGTGATCGATTCCCCCGGAACGGATCCTATGGCTATTACCATTCACAAAAATACAGCAAACGCAACGGCAAACGTTCCATCACTGGAAGGCACAGAATTTACAGTAAAATACTACAACAACTATTACAGCAAAGAATCTGATCTTCCGGAAGCGCCGACAAGAACATGGGTATTTGCAGCGAAATGGAGCCAGAGTATACAACAATATCTTATTTTATTTCAAAAAGCATGCCTGGTGTCAGGTGATGAATTGTATATAGATTATGGTAAAGAAAGTCTTCCATACGGCACAATCACCATTCAGGAAACAACACCTGCCCGAGGATATCAGAACGATGCAATTTTTACAGGATCTGACGGAACAAGTTATGGGTCAGTTGTAATGGCCAGAGTAGACGACAGCGGAAAAATTGTTTCTATCAAAACCGGAAACAGTCTTTCCAATACCACACTGGATGTCAACGATACCCTGATTCCCACCTTATCCACAAGCCTTCGTGATGCAGAAGGAGAACAGTACACGGAAGCGAAGGAAGCTGTCAAACTCACGGATACCGTGAACATTAAAAACCTGAATTCCTATATTGGAAAGACAGTAACTGTATCCGGAACGCTGTATGACAAAGAGAGCGGGAAGCCGCTTACCATTAACGGCAAAACGATAACTGCTTCGACCACCCTGAATGTTACGGAAGAGACTGCGCAGATAAAGAATGTATTCAGCTTTAACGCTTCCGGACTGAAGGGAAAAACGATAGTTGCGACTGAATCCATCACAGTAGATGGCAAGGAGGTATCTTCTCACAACGATCTGAATGATACGGAACAAATGGTATTCTTCCCAAGCATCAGCACGATCCTGTATCAGGATGTCAACGGAGACAAAACCGCGAACGATGGAGAGAAGATGATTGCCTTTGATCTGGATGAAGACGGAAAACCGGTGCACGCGGATGAGGATACGAAGGCGTTTGACACCAATGTCACCCTGACTGATCAGATTGCCTATCAGAACCTTGCTCCATCAAAGGTGTATGAAGTAACCGGAAAGCTGATGAAAGTTCATGCAGACGGAACACTTTCCGATACCGGAATCCGGTCAAAGGAAACCTCATTTACGACCGGAGCGGCTGCTGACGGAGATCTGACCGCATCAGGAAGCACAGATATTCATTACAGTTTTGATGCTGTGAAATATCAGAACTGCCAGCTGGTTGCTTACGAGACTCTGAATCTTTCCGGTAAGTCTGTATCGGCAAGAGAAGAGGAGAATGTGGAGGCGCAGAGGATTCGTATCCTGGTATCCACACCGAAGAAAGTGGTAACGAACGTAAACAATAACCGTTACGAGATCCATACATGGAGCATCACAACAAAAATCCCGTCCGGCACGGAAGATTCCAAACCGGAACAGAGGGGAGCATCCTTCACAGACCTGATTGATTCCAGACTGGATTATAAGGGAAATGTGAGAGTCGATGTTGTGGATTCCGAAGAAGCAGACGCCAATATCATTCTGACACTGGGCAGCGGTGATTATACCGTATCCGGTGTAACAGAAGGAACCGCAGGCGGAACGCTGAAAGTAGATCTTACAGCGAGCGGTCTGGAAAAGATTTCCAAAAAGCAGTATGAAGATGCAGACTACCTGAGGCTGCGTTTCGATACGCTGATCAACAAGTCAGCAAATATCACACCAGAGGATGGAGCAGACATTCCGAACAAGGTGGAAATCCGCTGGGATGTTCTTGGAAAAGCGCTGATTCTTCATGGCAAAGACCATGTAACGTCCGGAGCGGTCCGCATCGTGAAAACCGACAGCAGGCATCAGTCTCTTGCCGGAGCAAAGTTCATTCTTCTGAACGAGGATAAATCCCGCTATCAGCAGAATGACAGCACCGGGACAAATCCGAAGAATTATCCGGAAGTGACATCGGGAGCAGACGGCCATGTGGAATGGACAGGGCTGGCGGATGGTACATATTACATCCGTGAGACCGCAGCTCCAAACGGAAAAGCTTTGCAAACGAGCGACATTAAAGTAGTATTGCGTAATTACAAGGTGGTAAGCGTAAACGATACAGACGTTTCAAATCCGGTATTTAAAGTTGCGGATGAGGGGAAACTGATTCTGCAGACCGGCGGATCGGGAAGAACAATCATCATTCTTGTATCAATTGCGGCAATAGCCATCGCAGTATGCGCATTGCTTGCCGTCATGAAACGACAGAGAAGAAATGAAATATAAAGATTGACACAGCGAGATAAAACCCGCTGCGCGGGTTTTATCTCGCTATCGAAACGCCCGCCGCAGCCGAATACTCCGCATTCGGCTGCGGCTCACTGTTCGCATAAAATAAAGCCGGAGACGAAAAGCCTCCGGCTTTTTATGATAGAGAAGAAGAAAATCATCAATTCCGACGGGTTTCAAAATAATTCCCTACTTACTACTTTTCGCGCCGCATTCGGAACACTGATATCCGGTTATTACGGTTTCATTATAAGCTGCTGTATCCTGTACCCACTTCTGTGTATATACAGCCTCCTTATGTGTGACAGCATCATGATGAACAGTCTCATAGATAGGCTCAACATGGTATCCATATCCTTCTACCGCAGAATGTTCGCCGATTGCTTGTCCAATACTGGTAGAAAATCCGCAATAATTGCATACGTAAACTCCCTTACCGGTATCCACCTGTTCATCATATGCGTCTTCATCTACAACAGTTTTCATTCCTGTCTGAACTTTTTCATAATGACCGGTTGCTTCATGATAAACCGTCTTCGTAACCGGCACCCAGTTATGCGTGTGAGCAGTCGTGTTACCGTTACCCGTCCTTCCCGTATGATCAGATATATATCTGTTATCTGTCTTACCCGTATTACCTGCAGTATTGCCTCTGTCCGGCTTTCCAATGCCGCCTGACGCGTTTCCGCTCTCTGACTTGCCGCCAGTGCCCGGCGGATTGCAGCTGTCTGGCTTGCCGGTGTGGTCCGACGTGCTGACGTTATCCGTTTTATCCGCGCCGTCCGCCTTATTGCTGTCATCAGCAATGCTTCTTTCCGCATTTGCGATAAGCTTTACGATCTGCGCTCTTGTGCAGGGAAGATCAGGTCCGAACTTGTTATTCCCGATGCCGTTGGTTATATGGTTTTCCACTGCCCATGCGACCGCTTTGGAGTAGTACTTGCCGGCAGAAATATCGCTGAAACCGGAACTGCCGGCTGGTTCCTTGCTGCCTTCAAGTCTCCACAGAAAGGTGACCGCCTGCTTGCGGTCGATCGTCTGCTCTCCGCCAAATGTCGTCCTGCTTGTGCCGGATGTGATGTTGTTGTTTTTCGCCCACATCACGGCTTCTGCGTAATACTGACTGCCGTTGATATCCGTGAAAGGATTGCCGGCAAGAGAGGTACGGGGCGTCCCCATGTATCGCCATAGGAACGTGACGATCTGGCCTCTGGTACAGATCTGATCCGGACTGAATGTCGTCTCGGAGGTTCCGGAAGTGATGCCCTTGCCTGCCGCCCAGTATACCGCATCGTGATACCACGCATCGGACCGGATATCAGAAAATAAAGGCGCAGCGTTTGCCTGCTGTGATGTGTCCGCATATACCGCCGGTGTTACGGACAGAATAACGGCGGCTGCAAGAACCGAGGGTATGAGTTTTGAGAGTCTCTTTTTCATGAATTTGTACCTCCTGAAAATTTCCTGTCATGTTATGCGTCTGTTTGTTGGGATTTTCGAGAACATTTTTCTCATAAAGTTTCAAATATGCGGGTGTTTTCTCACGCAAATTTCTATTATCTCTTGAGAAATCTGTGATTAAAGAATCTGCGATTGAAAAATCTGCGATTGAAGAATTTGCGATTGAAGAATCCGCGATTGAAGAATCTGCGATTGAAAAATCTGCGATCAACGAGAGCAGCTGCTGTGCAATTTCAGCAAGGAAACGCTTCGGCCTCACAGGCAGAAACAGATGACGGCGAATCGCGTATATGCCCCGGTTTTATAATGAATGGATAAATGAAAAGAGCAAAAACAAAAAGGAAAAACAAAGAATGGAAAAAGAAAAAAAGATAAATAGAAAAATAGATGTGCCTCCTGTCAGAAAAGCACGGTATGCAAGAGATGTCCTCGTATCAGAACTGTAATGAAAAGGATTTGATGCTCTTAATATAACACGGCTGTACCACTTTGTTCAATCGTAACCTGCTTTTTCTGTTCCTCATTCATGCGGTTTGTAACTGTTCACACACAACTGACAGGGCTGTGAAATTCCTGCCTTTCAGATATCCCGTGAACAGTAACTGCGGTTTTGTAAGGTTAACAATTTCACGTTTGCTTATTCCGGTTATCGGTCTTATAATTTGAAGCTGTAATATTTCTACTTCAGAACTTGAATATTTTTTGAAAAGGCGGTTCTTTATGATACAGATTTCTCAGCTGAAGCTTCCGGTAACTCACACGGAAGATCAACTGCTGCACAAAATAGAAAAAGTGCTTCATGTCCGTTCCTCCGAAATCGCGGAATGGAAGATTCTGAAAAAATCCATTGATGCCAGGGACAAAAGCCGGCTTCTTTTTGTATACACCGTCGGTGTTCGCCTGTCCCCGGAAAAAAATGAGAAATCAATCCTGGTCCGGGGAGGCAGGAACCACGTTTCCGCGTATTCGGCACCGGAATATCACTTCCCGGAGGGAGGCTCACGCGAGCTTTCTGCTCCGCCTGTCATTGTCGGAAGCGGACCGGCCGGCCTTTTCTGTGCCTGGGAGCTGGCAATGCACGGATATCGTCCGATCCTTCTGGAGCGGGGAGAGAGCGCTTCGGCACGTCGGAATACGGTGGAACATTTCTGGAACACGGGAGAGCTGGATCCGAACAGCAATGTTCAGTTCGGAGAGGGCGGCGCCGGTACGTTCTCCGACGGAAAGCTGAATACCGGAGTCAAGGACAAGTTCGGCAGGAATCATGAGGTTCTGAGGATCTTCGTACAGGCAGGCGCGCCGGAAAATATTCTCTTTGACAGTAAACCGCATCTCGGAACCGATCTGCTCGTCCGCATTGTCGAAACCCTGCGCCATCAGATCATCGAACAGGGAGGAGAGGTTCATTTTCAGACAAAAGTGACCGGCCTTCTGACCCGGACCGATGACCTGACAGGCGAGACGCTTGTTACCGGCGTCCGCACCGCATCCGGTAAAGAATTTTTCTCGGATAATATTGTACTGGCCATCGGACATTCCGCGCGGGACACCTTTGAAATGCTGTCAGAGCAGAAGCTTCTCATGGAACCGAAGCCTTTTGCGGTAGGTGTGCGTGTCGAGCACCTGCAGAGCATGATCAACCGGGATCAGTACGGCCCGGACGCCCCGTCCTTTCTGGGGGCAGCTCCCTACAAGCTGACCGGCACCGCCGAAAACGGGAGGGGCGTGTATTCCTTCTGCATGTGTCCCGGCGGATATGTCGTGAACGCGTCCTCAGAACCAGAGAGACTGGCGGTGAACGGAATGAGCTACCACGCGCGGGATTCCCTCAACGCGAACAGCGCTATCGTGGTTTCCGTGACCCCGGATGACTTCCGGCCCTGGCATGCGGACGGAAAACCGGATGTTCTGAACGGAATGTATTTCCAGAGAGCACTGGAATCTCTTGCATGGCGGGAAGGCCAGGGACAGATTCCGGTTCAGCGTTTTGAGGATTTCCGGAAAAACCGCGTCGGAGGTATCGGGTCCGTGGAGCCCTGTTCAAAGGGCGGATTCCGCTGTGCTAATATCCGCAATATCCTTCCGGAATACCTCACTGCATCCCTGGAGCAGGGAATGCTGAGCTTTGACCGGAGAATTCCCGGATTTGCAGGAAACGATACGCTTTTGTCGGGCGTCGAAAGCCGGACCTCCTCACCAATCCGGATTCTGCGGGACGAGGCGCTTCAGAGCACGATCCGCGGTCTTTATCCCTGCGGAGAAGGAGCGGGATACGCCGGGGGAATCACCTCCGCGGCCATGGACGGACTGAAGGTCGCCGAAAAAATTTCTTCCATATATAAAGCGTTCTGAATCGTACATCTTCATGTCTCAAACGAAGAAGGAATACTGTACGAATAACCGCGTGCGGGTGAACGCTTCATTCGTGATTTTGCAGATTCACATGGTTTTCATAATGTGTTAGAATTATATTTCACAGGGTTATCTCTTGTCTCTTCTCAGGAATACAGGAGAGAATTGAGATGAAAAAAATTTCAGACGAGGCCGGCTTCTCCGGCAGAATCCACACATCGGAACCGCATGACTGCGAAAGGAATGCTTCCGGACAGATCAGCCCGGGAGGGCGGATGGCCCGAATGAAGGAGCTTCCGGATCAGTCACGCCCCTATGAGAAGGCACTCCGGATGGGTACCGGTGCCCTCACAGACGCGGAACTGCTGTCGATCATACTCAGGTCCGGTACAAAGGGGAAGAACTCTCTGCAGCTTGCAGAAGAGATTCTGGACCTGTGCAAATTCCGAAACGGTCTTCTTGGAATCTGCCACCTGACACTTCCGGATCTGATGTCACTCGACGGGATCGGAGTGGTGAAGGCGCTTCAGATTTTATGTGTCCGCGAGCTATCCCGACGAATCGCGCAGATGAACACCTCATCGTCCCTCTGTTTTGACCGTCCGGACACGGTCGCGCAGTATTTTATGGAAGAAATGCGCCATCAGGAGACAGAAAAGGTGATCTGCGTCATGCTCGACAGCCGGATGCAGCGGATCGCGTCGCCGGAGATTTCCTCCGGGACGGTGAATATGTCTCTGGTATCTCCAAGGGAGATTCTTCAGAAAGCACTGTCCTACCATGCGCTGCACCTGATCCTGATCCACAATCATCCGAGCGGAAACCCCGCCCCGAGCCGTGAAGATTATCAGGTCACAGAGAACCTTTATCGGGCAGGCGGAATCGTGGGGATTGATCTGTCTGACCACATCATTATCGGTGACAGGACCTATTTCAGCTTCCGTGACGATGGATTTTTTGACAGATTTGCTTCTCCGGATAAGGAGCAGACAGCCGCCGGTGATCCTCGTGGGCACTGATCTGCGCGTCCGTTCCGGAGGGAATGAACATGGCGCCGCACCGCTGCGGCTCAGGACACACCTGTATACTGAGCCGCGCATGCGTCTGCGGAGGAATGAACAGAGCTCGGACACAGAGAGGGAAGCGGTCCGCATATATCTCGGGCAGTACAGGAGTTTATTTTATATGTCTTTTAACCATGTGTATGGCGTGGATATGGGCACCGGAACGGTGAAGATCTACGACAGGAACAAGGATTCCATCACAAAAGAGGTGAATATGATAGCGGTCCGGAACGGGGATACTGTGATGGCGGTCGGCAATGACGCCTACGCCATGTACGAGAAGACCCCTGAAAATATCGAGATCATCTCGCCGATGAGCAACGGACGGATCAATGACGTTCTGATGATGGAGGCCGTACTGCATACGATGCTCGGGCGGACCGGCGGTTACGCCGGGTATCGCCCGGTTCTGTATTTCTCTGTTCCCGTTGACATGACGGAGATTGAGCGCCGCGCGTATTCCACCATCGCGCGGAAGGGGCGGTTCCGGCGAAGCCAGGTGTATCTGGTTGAAAAGCCCATCGCCGATGCGCTGGCGCTTGGCATCCCGCTGCATCACACCAGGGGATCCATGATCATCAACATCGGAGCGCAGAGCACCGAGGTTTCCTTTATCGCGGATGAGCGTGTCATCATCAGCCGTATGATTGCCATCGGCGGACAGGCCTTCACCTCCGCCATTGTAGAAGGAATCCGCCGGAAGAACAGCTTCATCGTGAGCCAGCACACAGCGCAGCGGCTGAAGCTGACGCTGACGAATCTGGAGAAGGACATGAACGAGGGATGCAAGGTAAACGGCATCGACCTGGACAGCGGTCTTCCGCGGAACGGCGTCGTGACGAGCTACAATGTCACGGCCAGTGTCACAGCAGAAATGCAGAAGATTGCCGCCGAAATCCGCAGGATTATGGAGCGCATTCCGCCGCAGATCCGCGCGAGCGTTCTGAAGGAAGGCATTTATATCACCGGCGGCAGCACGCACATCGCCGGCATCGTGCCGTTTCTCGAGGAAGCGCTCGACTGTCCGGTTATTCTCTCGAAATATTATGATCTCAGCACCGTATGCGGACTGAAGGAGCTCATCACGCATCCGGAAATGCAGCACTGGGCATATCTGCCGGGAAAGAAGTCATATTCATGAAGAAAAAGGGTACGCATATTAAAAGCAGATATCTGCTTGTCATTCTCACAATCATCTGCATCGCGCTGGCTATGCTGACCGGCAGCCAGGTCATTTCCATATCTCCGCTGCGGAATGCTGCCGGAACCCTTCTGGTGCCGCTGCAGACCGGAATCAACAAGGTCGGGGACTGGCTGAACGGACAGCGAATCGGACAGAAGAACGCCAGACAGCTGGCTCAGGAGAACGAGGAACTGAAGAGCAAGGTCGCGGATCTGGAAGAGGAGAACACGGTTCTGACCGAGAACACCAAGGAACTGGAGGATCTCCGGAAGCTGTACCAGCTGGATCAGGATTACAATGACTACGACAAGGTCGCGGCATCCGTCATCGCCAAGGGATCCGGAAACTGGTACAACACCTTCACCGTGAACCGCGGCACAGACGACGGCGTGGCAGTTGATATGAACGTCATCTCCGACGGCGGTCTTGCAGGCATAGTCACTGAGGTCGGAAAGAACTGGGCTACCGTCCGCTCCATTATCGATGACGACAACAATGTGAGCGCCATGCTTCTGGATTCCTCGGAAAACTGCATTGTCACAGGCAGTCTGTCCCTGATCGAATCCGGTAAGCTCGCGCTGAGCGAGCTCAGAACAGACGCATCCGTCTCCACGGGAGAGCGTGTCGTCACCTCAAATATCAGTGACAAATACCTCCCGGGAATTCTGATCGGTTATGTGGATTCGGTTCAGGATGACTCCAACCTTCTGACAAAGACAGGCTATGTCATCCCCGCTGTAGATTTCCAGTCCCTGAACACCGTTCTCATCATCAAGCAGCTGAAGGAGACCGCTGATCAATGAAGAAAAATATCTGTATTTTTCTGATTATTATTGTTACCTTTCTGGTGCAGTCCTCGATGAGCCTGGTCCTGCCGTCTGTTCTTCCTGTGCCGAATCTGGCGCTGATCCTGACATGTTCCATGGGATTCATGCGGGGAAAGAAATCCGGCATGTGGACCGGCTTTCTCTTCGGATTGATCCTGGATCTCTTCTGCGGCAGGATTTTCGGACTCACCGCGCTCATTCTTCTGTATATCGGATACTTTAACGGATTTCTGTTCAAGGTGTTTTTTGACGAGGACATCAGGGTTCCCCTGGTCGCAGTGGGGATCAGTGACATTGTCTACGGCCTTGCCTGCTACCTGGTCCGCTTTGTGAAGGGCACGAGCCTGACGCTCGGGTCGAGCATGATCCACACGATTCTTCCGGAGGCGGTCTGCACCGTCCTCTTCACGATTCCGCTGTATTTCCTGTACCACTGGCTGAACAGGAAGATCACTGCCAATGAACTGGAGGAAGAACAATCACCTTGGTTAAGAAGATAAAAAAATCATTCATCCGTTTTTTCAGCAGAAGAGGACTGATTCTCGTTCTGCTTTTTGCCGTTCTTGCGCTGATTCTTCTCACGCGGCTGTTCCATCTGCAGGTGATCCGCGGAAAGGACTATGCGGACAGCTTCACGGTCATGACGACCGCCACGCGCACGCTGAAAAGCACCCGGGGCAACATCTATGACGTAAACGGGAAACTCATCGCGTCCAATGAGCTGGCCAACAACGTGACCATAGAAGACAACGGTTCCTACGACACCACGCGTCAGAAAAATCTGTCTCTGAACGGAGAGATTTACCGCCTGACGCAGATGATCCGCTCCAACGGCGACACCCCGTCGCATGACTTTCACATTGTCATCGGTTCCGACGGAAACTACGCCTTCGATACGGACAATACCACTACGATTCAGCGGTTCCGCGCGGACATCTACGGCTATCAGACCACTGACGAGCTGAAGTCGGGGGAGGCTGACGCTTCTCCGGACAAGATCGTCGAGGATCTGAGCAGCTCCAAGTACTACGGCCTGACGGACGAGGATGAGCCATATACCACTGAGGAGCTTGCCGCGTACGGACTTCCCGAGACGCTTACTAAAGAAGAGGCACTGGATATCATTGTGGTCCGCTATCAGCTCAGTCTGGTCAGCTACCAGCGCTATGTCGCGGTCACCGTCGCGACAAATGTCTCCGACAGCACCGTCGCGGCCGTGAAAGAAAATGCCGATTCTCTGCAGGGCGTGGAAATCGCCGAGGACTATATCCGTGTATACAGCGGCGGAGAGGCTATGGCACCGATTGTCGGCTACACCGGAAAAATCTCTTCAGACGAGCTCGAAGATTACGGCTCCGGCGATACCCGCTACAACAGCAACTCAATCGTCGGCAAGGCAGGCATCGAAAAGGCCATGGAAAGCACGCTGCAGGGTACTGACGGATCCGAGGAGGTCACGATCAACAACCTCGGAAAGGTTGTCTCGGAAAACACCGATTCTCTTGTCCAGCCAACGAAGGGCAATGATGTCTATCTCACCATTGACAGTGAGCTTCAGCAGGCAGCCTACCAGATTCTCGAAGAGAGAATCGCGGGCATCCTCCTGACCAATCTGACTGACGCCAAATCAGTGGACGCGTCAAGCCTTGCGGACAACGACACCATTTCCATCGCCAGCTACGACTGCTACAACGCGCTGATTGAGAACAGCATCATCGATATCGATCAGTTCTCCGATAACGGCGCGACAGAGGCAGAGAAAAAGGCGCAGGCAGCACTTGACTCCAGCCAGAGTGACACGGTGAACTGGATCACCGGACAGCTGAACAGCAGCAGTGCCGCAAAATATTCCGATCTGACCGACGAGCAGAAGGCGGTCTTTGATTATCTGATTTCCGATTTTCTCACAACGGAATACGGTGTTCTCAGCAGCTCATCGATGAGCACGGATGATGCCACCTACCAGGCATACTTCAAAGACGGTTCCATGAGTCCCCGCGACTTTCTCCTGTACGCGGCGAATAACAGCTGGATCGATGTATCCAAGCTCAGCGACAAGGATTCTTCTTACCTGACCTCTGAGGAAATCTATCAGGCAGTGATCGATTTCATAACAAGTCACATAACCGGAGAAAAGGCCTTCCACAAGCTTCTGTACAAGTATCTGCTTCAGGATGATGTGCTGGAGCCGAAGGTTATCATGCAAATCCTGTACGACCAGGGGATTCTCTCGAAGGACGACTCTGATTACGCTTCTTTTGAGAGCGGATCTACCAGCGCCTATCAGCTTCTGTACAATAAAATCTACAGTCTGGAAATCACGCCTGCCATGCTCGCGCTGGATCCCTGCTCGGGTTCCATCGTCATCACGGATCCGAATACCGGACAGGTCCGCGCCTGTGTCTCCTATCCGGGCTATGACAACAACCGTCTGGCCAACGATATGGACACCGATTATTACAATAAACTGAACACCGATCTTTCCACGCCGTTCTACAATAAGGCGACCCAGCAGCTCACGGCTCCCGGATCTACCTTCAAGCCGGTCATGGCTGCCGCGGGTCTTACGGAAGGCGTGATCGACGGCTCGACGCTGATTGACTGCACAGGCGTCTTCGGAAAGGATATATCGTTCCTGTCCGACTCGGACCGTGTCGCCTGCTGGAACAGCAACGGCCACGGCTACCTGAATGTGGTCGGCGGAATCACAAATTCGTGCAACGTCTTCTTCTGTACTGTCGGCTTTGATCTGGGACTGGACAGCAGTGAAAATTACGATCAGGACACCGCTCTTGCGAAGGAACAGGAATACGCCGCTATGTTCGGCCTGAATGAGGGAACGGGGATCGAGATCTCCGAATCGGATCCGCATGTGTCAGACAGCCTTCCGATTCCTTCCTCCATCGGACAGGGCACGCATCAGTATACGACCACCCAGCTCGCAAGGTACGCGGCGACCGTCGCCGACAGAGGCGTCTGCAGAGATCTGACTCTGATCGACAAGACCGCGGACACGAACGGCAATACCCTGACGCAGAACGAGGCGAAGACGCTCAGCACAGCAGATTCCATCAGCAGCACCACCTGGGATCTGATCGATGAGGGAATGGCCGGTGTTGTATCAAACGATGCGACGGTATGGCCCGGATTTTCCAGCACCATCACTGTATACGCCAAGACCGGAACGGCACAGGAATCCATGCTGCGCGCGGATCACGGCCTGGTCATCGGATTCACAAGCGGCGCAAAGAACAGCACCTCCTACGATGACGTCGCATTTGCCGTCCGCATCGCCAACGGATACGGATCCACAAACGCAAGCCTTGTGGCAAGAGATACTCTCCGGTATTACTTCAATCTGGATTCCGAGGAAAATATCATCGTGAAACACGCGAATACAGATTCGATCACAAAGAAAATTGTCGCCGACTAAGCCGGCCCGCACACAGAAGGACTATGTCGAATGCTGAAGTTATATAAACTCAAAGATTACAATTTCATGCTGATGATTCTGCTGATCATCATCAGCTCAATCGGAGTGGTCCTCGTCGGCTCCGCCGATCCGACACTGAGGAGCAGGCAGCTGATGGGCTTTCTGCTGGGACTTGCCCTCATGATCGTGATCTCTCTGATTGACTACAGCTGGATTCTGCATTTTTACTGGGTCATTTACATGATCAACATCCTGCTGCTGATCATGGTTCGTCTGTTCGGAACGACGGCACTCGGCGCGGCGCGCTGGATCAATATCGGAGGCTTCCAGTTCCAGCCGACCGAGCTGTGCAAAATCATGATTATCCTGTTTTTCTCCATGTATTTCATGAACCATGAGAAGGACCTGAACTCCTGGAAGACCGTTTTCCGCTCCATCATTCTTCTGGCATTCCCGCTGTTTCTCATCCTGAGCCAGCCGGATTTGAAGAACACCATCACGATGGCCATCGTCTTCGCCCTGATGTATTTCGGCGCGGGACTCAGCTACAAAAAAATCGGCATCATCCTTGCGGTGATCGTTCCGGTTGTACTGGTGATGTTTTTCCTGATCGTCAAAACCGATCTTCACATCGTCGATGATTATCAGAAGGACCGTATCATGACCTTCCTCAGCTCCGATGACAGCGAGGAATACTCGGACTCGAAAATGCAGCAGCAGAACTCGATCATGGCGATCGGCTCCGGTCAGGTCACCGGAAAGGGGCTGAACAACACCGAGCTCTCCGCAAACAGCGGAAATTTCATTTCCGAAATTCAGAATGACTTCATCTTCGCGGTAGCGGGAGAGGAGCTGGGCTTCCTCGGAAGCGCCCTCATTGTCATCCTCCTTTTCCTGATCATCCTGCTGTGCTTCAAGGCCGGAAAGGAGGCAAAGGATCTGTCCGGCACCCTGGTCTGTTACGGTATGGGAAGCCTGATCGCCATACAGGGTTTTATCAATATTTGTGTCGCGACAGGTCTCCTTCCCAATACCGGAACGCCGCTTCCTTTCGTGAGCTACGGCCTGACCTCTCTGATCAGTCTGTACATCGGCATGGGAGTCGTGATGAATATCAGTCTGCAGCGCAAAAAATATTTTGACTATGGAGGAAAATATGTCTACACAGGAGAAACATTCAAACCGGACATCGTCGAATCCGGAGCCGGAGAGAAAGCACAACCGAACGCCGAATCCGGAGCCGGAGAGAAAGCATAACCGAAAATACAGCCGAAATGCCCGCCGCAGACGACAGCGTCTCCTGCATCGGACAGCGGCTGTTTTCATAACAGTGATCATCGTGCTGGCTGCCGTCCTGATCCATCTGGTCTATACAAAAAACGCTGCACTCGACACATCCGAGGCCTATAACCTCTCCGCACAGAACGGAGCCGAGGAGCTTTCTCCCTTCACACTGCAGAGTACATCGAATTATACAGAGACCGAGGGAATTGTCTGCTCCAAATCCGAGGTCGGATCGGGAAGCCTCAGCCTCACCGAGGATGATGAACGCGCGCTTCTGTTTAATATCGAGGATCATACAAGCCTCTATGCCAAAGGCATCTATGACAAAATCTACCCCGCCAGCCTGACGAAGATTATGACAGCACTCGTGACGTTTGAGAGCGGAACAGACCTCACCCAGCAGGTCACAATGACCGATGCGGATTTTCAGCTTGGCGAGGACGCACAGTCCAGTCAGCTCGAGGTCGGAGACAAGGTTACCCTGAATGATCTGCTGAACCTGCTTCTGGTATACTCCGCGAACGACGCCGCCATGGCGATCGCGCGGACCGTCGGCGGCAGCGTGGACACCTTTGTGCAGATGATGAACACAGAAGCGCAGAAGCTCGGCATGACGGGGACCAACTTTGTGAACCCGTCGGGTCTTCACGATGACAATCACTACACGACGCCGTACGACATCTATCTGATGCTGAACCGCGCCTACCAGGATTATCCCGATTTTTCAAAAATCGCATCGCAGTCACAATATCAGACCAGCGTAACCGGAACGGAAGGAGAGAGCACCTTCCTGTCCACCACAACCGATGAATATCTGGACGGAACCTATTCGCTGCCATCCAATGTGCAGATCCTCGCGAGCAAGACCGGCACAACAGATGAAGCCGGTTCCTGCCTGGCACTTGTGGTGCAGAACGGCTACGGTGTTCCTTTCATCGCGATTGTAACCGGAGCCGACACAAAGGACACACTGTACGGCGACATGAGCAAGCTGCTCAGCCTGACGAATTCAGACACGTCCTCTGCCGCCGCGAATACATCATCCTCGACATCAGGGGACGCATCCTCATCAACAGAAGCGGTATCTTCATCCTCCGAACCCGGAGAGAGCGTTTCCTCCGCTTCCTGATGAAAATAAGGAAAGTGTCTTGCCTTTTTTGTGTAAATACACTATAATTAAACCATCAACCCGAAACGATTTTAGTCAAAAAGACAATTAAATCGTGACAGGCTGCGTCAAAGTCACAGCTTTTCGGGAATTTATGCGATACCTTTGTATTTCATATTACGATACAGTTCAAGGAGGAATCAGCCATGGTTCAATTAATTGTAGGCAAAAAGGGAAAAGGGAAAACCAAATATATTCTGGATAAAGTGAATACAGCAATCAAATCGGCCAGCGGAGATATCGTATATCTCGACAAGAGCGCTAAGCATATGCTTGAGCTGAACAATAAGATCCGTCTGATTGATGTATCCGTTTACCCGTTAAAGGACTACAATGAATTCGTCGGTTTTATCTGCGGAATCATCTCTCAGAATCGTGATATCGAGCAGATGTATCTCGATGGCTTCCTGAAGCTGACAAAGCTGGAAGACAATAAGGACAAGGTTGACGACTGCATCGAACAGCTCGAGCAGATCAGCACCATGTTCCACGTTGACTTTGTCATAAGCATGTCCATGGACAAGGAAGAGCTGAGCGCAGATATGCAGGAAAAGATTCTCCTTGCTCTGTAACATCCGTTCATGTATCGAATTTCAAGCTATAATTTTCCGGCTCCGGACGGAACCTCAGAAAGCTGCCGCACCTGCTGCGGCAGCTTTCCTTTTAGTGTTCGCGCTTAATTAACCGGGCAAGGATTTAACAGCCAGTAATGCTCAGACAAAGGTGCTGTAAAATCTTTGCCGCTTTAGTGGCGCGTTAACCAGTAACGATATCCCGTGAGCAGTAACGCTTTCTTTTGTCTCCAGCTTGTAATAAATTTCAGATAATGCTAGAATGAATAGTCAAAGCGTATGCAGGAGGCTATTGTGGCAAAAAAGGTTAAGAGAAAACACGGAATAAATTTCAATATCGGCACCGTGATCTTCGGAGCGCTTTTCCTGTATCTGATTATCACCATCTTTATCTATGCGACGACCAAGCACATTTCCTCATACATGGTAACCTCAGGTACCCTTTCCAATAACGAATCCTACACAGCGCTGGCGCTTCGGACGGAAGAGGTTGCCGATGCGTCCGCCTCCGGATATGTCAGCTACTACACACAGGACAGCGCCAGAGCATCCCGGAACGATATTGTGTGCAGCATCGGATCCAGCCCGGATTCCTCCTCCACGGTAACTCCGGCGGATTCCGATATCAGCAAAGTCCGGCAGCTTGCCTCTGAATTCGCAGGGTCCTACAATGAGGATAACTTCGGAGCCGTATATGACCTTCAGTACTCCCTGAATTCCACGATCATCAGCAACAGCGACCCTGCCTACGTCGACGGGACCGCCTGCAAAGCGGACAACGACGGCATCATCACCTACACCACGGACGGATATGAGACACTGACGCCGCAGGACGTCACCGCGGATGATTTCAATATCAAATCCTATGAGAGCACCCAGCTTCGGACCAGTGACAAGGTCTCCGAAGGTGATCCGATCTACCGGATCGCGACCGACGACACCTGGTATCTCGTGTTTCCGTTAAGTGACAGACAGTATGCCGCCCTTTCCGCAAAGACTACGGTCCGTGTAAAGTTCAGCAAGGACGGAAATTCCGAGAACGGAGATTTGACACTGTTTGACAGGGACGGCACGCATTTTGCCGAAATCACCCTCTACAGCGGACTGGTGCGGTACGCGGACGACCGTTTCCTGGATATTGAGCTTGTGACCAATACCGATACCGGACTGAAGATTCCACTCTCCGCCATCGTCACAAAGGAATTTTACACGATCCCGGTCGATTATCTGACGACGGGAGGCGATGATGACTCCGACGGATTCATGAAACAGACGACAGGCAGCGGAAACAGCGGTTCCACCACGACATTTGTGTCGGCTGATCTGTATGAAAGCACCACCGATGATTCCGGCCAGGAGGTCTATTATGTGGATGAAGCAGATTTTAAACCCGGAGATATCATTCTCAAACCGGATTCCAGCGACACCTATACCATCGGGGCCACCGCGTCTCTCGAGGGTGTTTACTGTGTCAACCGCGGCTATGCACAGTTCCGCAAGATTGATATCATCAATCAGAACGATGAGTACTGCCTGGTAAAAGAGGGCACAAACTACGGAATTTCCCAGTACGATTACATTGTCAGAGACGGAAGCACCGTGAACGAAGCGGAAATTCTCAGGTAGAGGCGGTCGTCCGATACAGACGGCAGTTCCCATGCAGTCCGATTTTCGTCCGGTTTTGCGCAGTCCGCTGCGGCTGCAGCATGAAGCCTTCTTAACACAGGCGGAACGATTTTCAATAAATGAATGTGAGGTGTTGAAGATGCTTTTGGAAAATTACAGGGCTGTTCGCAAAAATATCGATGAGGCTTGTGCCCGCACGGGTCGGGATCCCGGGGATGTCACACTGATCGCGGTCAGCAAGACAAAGCCGGAGGAGAATATCGAAGAGCTTTACCGCGCAGGAGTGCGAGATTTCGGTGAGAATTACATTCAGGAACTCCGCCAGAAGCATGATGACCTTCCAAAGGACATCCGCTGGCATATGATCGGCCATCTCCAGAGGAACAAGGTCAAATACATCGCGGAATACGTCACCATGATTCATGCCGTCGACTCCTATGAGCTCGCCCAGACCATTGAGAAGGAAGCGGTGAAGCACAATCGCCGGATTCCGATCCTGATCGAGGTCAATGTCGCCGGGGAGGACACGAAGTTCGGCGTGTCCTGCGAGGAAGCTCCTGCCCTTGTGAAAAAGATCTCCGCATCACTTCCGCATGTCCTGGTCAGCGGTCTGATGACCAGCGCGCCGTTCGTTGAGAATCCGGAGGACAACCGACCGGTCTTCCGCAAATTGCGGGAATTAAGTGTTGACATCAACAATGAAAACACTGATAATGAGAATGTTGACATGGAGACTCTTAGTATGGGTATGACCAACGATTATGTTGTTGCTGTCGAGGAAGGCGCCACGCTTGTTCGCGTGGGTACCGCCATTTTCGGCGCCCGCGATTATTCGCAAAAACAGTGAGGCCGTATCCGACCGCGAAGGGAAAGCGGACGGCAGACGGATGGATACCCGGAGTCTGTAAGAAATAATTAGGAGAGTAGGATAATATGGGATTTTTTGATAAGTTCCTTGATGCTGTACGTCTGAATGACGATTATGATGATGACGATGAATTCTTCGATGATGACGATGATGATTATGATGACGAGCCGGAAGAAGAAGCCGCACCGAAGAAGAAGCGTTTCGGAAGCCGCAAGACCGTAAAGGCAGCCCGCGAGGAGGAAGAAGAGGAACCCGTTCGCAGAACCCAGCCGGAGACCTCCGGAAGATATGCCTCCGCTTCCCGTGTGCAGACGAGACCTGCCGCGCAGTCTCAGAAGGTGACGCCGATGCACCGCACCGCTTCCTCCTCCCGCAACGGCATGGAGGTCTGTGTGATCAAGCCTGCCAAGGTCGAGGATTACCGCGAGATTGCAGACACCCTGCTTTCCGGATGTACCGTTGTCCTGAACCTGGAAGGACTTGATGTCGAGCTTGCGCAGAGAATCATCGATTTTTCATCGGGATCCTGCTACGCAATCGGCGGAGGACTGCAGAAGGTTTCCAGTTACATCTTCATTCTGACGCCTTCCACCGTCGAGATCTCCGGAGATATTCAGGATCTTCTGAACGGCGCGATGCCGACGATGCGGACCGCGTTCTGACCGTATTTTCACAGTGACAGACTTCCGGGCATCCGGTTCTGATCGAATGTTTACAGAAATGACCTTTCAGGCATCAGTTAGAAGCAATTCTTACTGATGCTTTTCTCTTACAGAAATATAAAAAAGGAGTGTTTTATGGAATCACTAATCGTCGAAAGAAAGAGCTCAGGCATGGAATTCTCCTATCGGATCGTTTGGGAGAGCAGCTTTCAGACCCTTGCTGATGAAATCCGCCGGATCAGCGGTTTCCGTGCAAAAAAGATCTGTATTGTATCAGACAGCAATGTCGCACCGCTGTATGCAGAAGAGGTACGGGAGGCTCTCGCGCCTCTGGGCCTCACGATAGAGACCTATATATTCCCGGCCGGAGAAGAACATAAATGTCTGGATACCGTGACCGGCCTGTACCGTTTCCTGATTGAGCACAAGTTTCAGCGAAATGACATGCTCGCGGCGCTCGGCGGCGGCGTTGCCGGAGATCTGACCGGATTCGCGGCTGCCACCTATCTGCGCGGTATTGATTTCATCCAGATTCCGACCACGCTGCTCGCACAGGTGGACAGCAGCGTCGGAGGAAAAACCGGCGTTGATTTTGAGCAGTATAAAAACATGGTCGGCGCGTTTCTTCAGCCCCGTCTCGTCTATATGAATATGAAGACACTGAAAACGCTCCCCGAGGATCAGTTTGCCTCTGGCATGGGAGAGGTTCTGAAGACGGGCGCCATCCGTGACAGAGAGCTTCTTTCCTGGATCGACGCGCATGAGCCGCAGCTTCAGGAAAGAGAGCCGGAAGCTCTCGCCGCCGTCATCCGTGCCTGCTGCCGGGTAAAGGCATCCGTCGTCGAGGAAGACCCGAAGGACAAAGGTCTTCGCGCCATCCTCAACTTCGGTCACACACTCGGCCATGCCATTGAGAAATGCAAGAATTTCGAGCTGCTTCACGGCCAGTGCGTCGGAATCGGCTCCATCGGCGCTTCCTGGCTGTCCATGAAACGGGGCATGATTTCGGAGAAGGATTTCCGCTGGATCGAGAAGCTCCACCGCGACTTCGGCGTTCCCACCTCTGTCAGCGGTCTGACCGCTGAGGAAATCGTCAGGACCACGCGATCCGACAAGAAGATGGAAGAGGGCCATATCCACTTTATTCTTCTGGACGGCATCGGAAACGCAGTGATCGACAGCAGCGTCACCGACGAGGAACTGCGCGCGGCCGCCTCCGTACTCATACGGTAACTGACTGTTTTGTGAATTGTCTGCGGCTCATTGAGCAGCGGCTCTGTAAATCCGATCAGGAAAGGACATGTGGACAAAAAAATATGAACAAAACTGCGAATAAAAAGCGGACCAGCCCGGCTACAATGCTGATCACGGGCGTGATCCTTGTAATGATCGATCAGTTTACGAAGTATCTCGCCGTCAGCCATCTCGCCGGAAGAGACGCCCGTGTTCTGATCCCCGGGGTACTTGAGCTCCGCTATCTGGAAAACAACGGCGCCGCCTTCAGCATGCTTCAGAATCAGCAGTGGTTTTTCTATATTCTGACCGCTGTCTTCCTGATTCTCGCGATCTGGCTGATGCGGAAGGTTCCGCGTGACACGGCTGCATTCAATCCGCTTCTGTGGAGCCTTGACATTCTCTGCGCAGGGGCGGTCGGGAATCTGATCGACCGGATCGCACATCGGTATGTTGTGGATTTCATTTATTTCTCCATCATCAATTTCCCGATCTTTAATGTGGCGGACATCTACGTCACCGTATCTGTAATCCTGCTGATCATTCTGATTCTGTTCCGGTACAAGGACAGCGATCTGCAGAAAATCTTCGGAAGAAAAGACAGCACCGACCCGAAAGAGGATGCCGAATGAAGGAAATTTCGTTTACCGTCGAACCGGAAGACCAGGATAAACGGATCGATGTCTATCTGACCGAGCAGCTTGCGGCCATGTCACGCTCCCATATTCAGAAGCTTCTGAAGAATGAGAGCGTTTTTGCCGCGGACCGGGCGGTCAGGGCCAATTATAAGGTCCGGACCGGAGACCGGATCCGGATGATGATTCCCGATAATCAGGAGCCGTCTGTCCTTCCCGAGGATATCCCGCTCGATATTCTATATGAGGACGACTGCCTTCTCGTCGTCAACAAACCAAAGGGGATGGTCGTCCATCCAGCTGCCGGTCATTATGAGCACACCCTGGTCAATGCGCTGCTGTATCACTGCGGAGACAGTCTGTCCGGGATCAACGGCGTTCTCCGGCCGGGCATTGTCCACCGGATCGACAAGGATACCACCGGCGCTCTCGTCGTCTGCAAAAATGACATTGCTCATCAGAGCCTTGCCGCCCAGCTCGCCGTCCACAGCATTACCCGCAGATACCGCGCAATCGTTCACGGGAATCTGCCGGAGGACGAGATCACAATAGAAGGAAATATCGGGCGGCACCCGACGGACCGCAAAAAAATGGCCGTTGTGCCGGACGGAAAGGGCAAGCCGGCTGTGACGCATGTTCACGTCCTGCAGCACCTGAACGGATATACGTATGTCGAATGCCGTCTGGAAACGGGGCGGACCCACCAGATTCGCGTCCATATGGCGCACATCGGACACCCGCTTCTGGGAGATGAGCTCTACGGACCGAAGAAATGCCCGGTAAAGGGTTTACAGGGGCAGACACTGCACGCCATGATTCTCGGCTTTCAGCATCCGGTCACCGGCGATTATATGGAATTCACGGCGCCGCTGCCGGAATATTTCCAAAAGCTTCTTGTAAAGCTGTCCTGAGTCTTTATTCACTCCCTCTGTACGATAACAAACTATATAAGCTGTGGATTGCTTTTTGCTTCCGCAATTTTATGCAAATTTACAGCAATTATGTTAAAGCGCACAAATTCTTCTTGCCTTTGCACAATTTTATGTGTAATTTCCCCGGGTTCATGGTATAATGAATTTAACGAAAATTTCTTGCTTCAGCGGGATGCAGGAAGGAGGAACTGTTATGAAGACTATCATTACAATCGGCCGTGAATTCGGAAGCGGCGGACACTTAATCGGTAAATTACTTGCAGATGATTTGAAGATTCCGTTTTACGACAAGGAGCTTCTCGATCAGGCGGCCAAGCACAGTGGACTCGCCAAAGAGATTTTTGAAAATCAGGATGAAAAGCCGACCAGCAGTTTTCTGTACTCACTGGTAATGGATACCTATTCCTTCGGTTATACATCCAATGTCATGAATGATATGCCTCTGAACCAGAGGGTATTTCTGGCACAGTTTGATACGGTGAAGAAGCTCGCGCAGCAGGGGCCGTGCGTTATCATCGGAAGATGCGCGGACTATGCGCTGGAGGATGATCCGAATCTTCTGAGCGTATTCATTCACGCCGATCTGGATGTCAGAGTGAGAAGAATCTCAAATCTCTATGATCTGACAGACAACAAGGCAAGAGATCGCATCCGCAAGAACGACAAGAGCCGTTCCAGCTATTACAACTACTATACCAGCAAGGAATGGGGTGCGGCAGACAGCTATGATCTCTGTCTGGACAGCGCGAAATTCGGAATCGACGGGTGTGTGGAGATCATCAAGAACGCGATTGCTCACAAGGAGAGCGGGTATCATCACAGCATTACAGACAAAGACTGAATATCCCGGCAGGGAGGAAAGAACAGGGGCTGCCGCACCAATGGTGCGGCAGCCCCTGTTCGATTTTTGTGATCTGTTCAGAAGTTGTCTGTTACCTCCTCTTCGGCGGCTGATCCTCTCTCGGAATACCGGAATACCCGTCATACGGACGGTCGGAGAAGCGGTACATAGACGAGCGGAGCTCGTTGGTCTGGTCGTAGCGCTTGCCGCCCCAGTACGGTCTTCCGTTCATCTCGGTCTTGGGCCCGAAATGAACATCCTTCATGATATACTTCAGGAACTCCTCAAAGCCGGTACGGTCGACGATGTAGCCGATGTGCTCCTTGTTCTCGACCGCGCCTCTGTCCTGATAAGCGTCCAGATAATCATAGGTGTTCTTGATGATCTTGAGAATGCTTTCCTCATCCGCCCATTTCAGGAAATCGACACCCAGGCGCGGATTCTTCTTGCCGGTCCGTCCGAGAAGCGCGACACGGAAATACTGCTCCTTGCTTCGGGTCGGGCAGTACACGACGCAGACGCCGCAGCCGATGCACTTTTTGGTGTCGCGGACAATCTTCCCGTTCACCACCGAGAGAGCGCCGACGCTTCGTCTGCTGCAGTACTTCACGCACTGCTCGCAGCCGATGCAGCGGTCGGGATTGTACTGCGGCTCTGTCTGTCCGATAATGCCGAAGTCATTCAGTCTGACATGCGCGCAGTCATTGGAACAGCCGGTGCAGGCAATTTTTACGTGATGATCATTCGGATAGATCAGCTTGTCAATCTTCGCCGCAAGTGCCTTTGTGTCATAGCATCCGAAGGGGCAGAGATTTTTTCCCGGACAGGCGACGACATTTCTGGTTCCGGAAGACGGGTAGCCCTCACCGGGCTTGTTCGGCGCCTGCGTCACTCCGCTTGCATCGATGATGGACTGCAGCGCCTTGTTCACCTCTTCGACATCTTCAATCGGGATTCCCGGAATCTCAAAGCCCTGACGGTTTGTCAGGTTGACTTCACCGGTTCCGTATTTGACGGCAATCTCAACGACCTTCGCGAGAGAGGCGGCATCGATTCTTCCTCCCGGCACACGCACACGGGAAGCAACCTCTCCTCTGACCTTCGACTGACGGAAGTTGTTCTTTTTTAATTTCTTTACATTACAATCGTAACCCATAAATTTCTCCCTCCTCAGTCAAGCATATTCTTGCTCTCGGTGTAGTTGAATACCGGTCCGTCCAGGCAGACGTACTTCTCACCGATTCTGCAGTGACCGCATTTACCGAGTCCGCAGCACATCTTTCTTTCCTGAGACACCCAGATATTTTCCTCGCGGAAGCCTTTCTCGAGAAGGCCCATGACGGAGAAACGCATCATTGGCGGCGGTCCGACCACAATCGCGGCGGCTTCCTTTACATTGCGGATCTTCACATCCGGAATGTATTTGGTCACAAGACCGATCTTTCCGTCATATCCCTCCGGCGCGCCGTCAACGGTGAGCCAGAGATCCAGGCGCTCGTCCCACTTCTTCAGATCATCCCGGAACAGCATATCGTCCGGGCTTTTGAATCCGACAATGACGTGCTTGTCCGCCGCGTCCGGCTCGTCCGCGAACGCGCTCACAACGCCGCGCACCGGTGATACACCGGTGCCTCCGGCAATGACCAGAACTTCTTTGTTCCTGTAGAGATTCATATCAAAGCCGTTGCCGTACGGACCGCGGAGAAGGAGAGCCTGGCCCTTATATTTTTCAAAAACCTCATCGGTGACTCTGCCGACCTTGCGGAGCGTGAGATCAATATAATCCTCACCGATTCCGCTGACGGAAATCGGCGCCTCTCCGAACTTCGGAACAGACACTTCAAAAAACTGACCGGGTTTTACCTCTCCCGTGTAGCTGAGACGGAAGGTGTACTCCTTTTTTGTATGCCGGATCACATCCAGAATCTCAGACGTGAAGGGAATGTATGGATTTTTCTCATTTGCTGCCATTTGCACCTGCCTCCTTTCCCGCTGCATCCGCGGATTCCGCAGCGAGCTCATTTACTCTCTGATTCACCTTATTGATGATTTTGGAGAAGGAGATATACTCCGGGCAGACAGCGTCACAGCGGCCGCAGCCGACGCACATGTCATATCCGAAGCGCTTCCGGAAATCATAGATCTTGTGAAGCACCTTAAAGCGCATCCGTTCTCCCTGCGTTCTTCTGTACTGACCGCCGCCGGCTACATTTGTATAGCCGTCGATCATACAGGAGGCATTAACGCGGCGTCTCTCGCCGACCTTGCCGTTGTCGGTGTAGTAGATATCCTGCATGGTGAAGCAGGTGCATGTGGGACATACAAGGGTGCAGCGGCCGCAGCCGATACATCTGGCCGTGTACTCGTCCCAGATCGGATCCTTGTAGATACTGTTCGGAATCTCAGCGGGAATTTCCACTTTGGTCCGGTTCTCGACCGGATAGGAGAGTGTGATGTCCGCCTTCACGCCGCCGGCATTTTCAAAAACAGACGCCAGGGAAGTTTCCGGTACGTCACAGAGGAATCCATCATCAGTCTGTTCTACAGAGAACAGATATCCCTCTGTTGCCCGGTTGGTCCCCATGCTTGCCGAGAAGCCGTCCGGATCATCCGCCTCTTCTCCGGCGATCAGCGCAAACTTTACATGATCACGCATGTTCTCGTAGAAATAATCCTTCGGTCCGTTGCCGAGATAGATCTGATCGAGACGCTTCACCGCGTGAATATCATAGCTGCGGAGAAAAACAATCACATCCCGGGTGTCGCGGTCCGCTTCCTTCACGACGTTTTCCGTGAAGAAGAAGAGTGTCTCGGACAGAGGCGTAAGGATTTCCTTGAAGGAGTAGTCCGACTTCTTCTGAAGCTCAATTTCCGACGCATCCGTAACGAAATCATAGCGGATGACATCCGTGTCCGTGAATCTTCCTTCCCCGACCTTCCGGACAGGCGCGAAGATCCGATAGTTCCTGCCGAGATCCTTCACCACCTGAGAGAATCCGGCCTTGTCTAGTGTGTATCCCACGTAAATACCTCCTCGTATATATACAGGACATCAACTGTTGCACTCACTGTTAAATATAGCAAAAAGTATGAAAAAAGAATATCCCTTTCAAGATAGTTAAATATTTAACAATGTGTATCTGAATCATCATATAAATTATAGCACTTCCGAAAAAGGATCCGGTTGCACATGCAACGATTTCACATCACCTTTGCCTGAGCATTACTGGCTGTCAGAAGTTTTATCCGTAAATTTTTCGTTGCATGAATAGCGAGGACTTTGCAATGAGCACTTAGCGGGCGCTTGCCGCCGCTTACGTGCGACGCATACAAATCCCTTGGCGAATGAAATGAGCCTGGTAGATTTGCAGTTTGACGAAGGGGCTCGCGCCTTAGGAGTTCCGCAGCTTCAATAAATAAGGATAAAACTTTGTTACAGCCAGTTTGCG
>CAIFEZ010000010.1 GCA_903789595.1 uncultured eubacterium 1-6 | reverse complement strand
ATAAAACTTTGTTACAGCCAGTTTGCGAATGGCAACAGGGATGTGAAATCTCTGCATTTCAGATATACCGTGAACTGAGAGTGCGGCAGTGCGAAGCATGGAGCAATCCTTTGTTGCGAAAAAAAAGGCACCGCCTTATAATCTGCTTGAGACTGCGGCAGTTCCGCTGATTTTTTACAGCTGTGGGATGCGGAGGAACAAAAAATGCAGATAAAGAAGGAAGAAATCACAGAAATATGCGAAGCACATATACCGCTTTTCAGGGGACTGGACTCTCAGCAGATCGGAGCGCTGGCAGGTCATCTGGACAGTCACATATCCGGCTTTGAAAAGGGCTCGCATATTATTATGGAAGAAGAAAATGTGAAATTTATCGGTATCGTTCTGTCCGGAAGAGTGGATATGATCCGGGAAGATATCCGGGGCAATAAAATTTTCATCACCTATATGAGAAAGGGCGAGCTGTTCGGCGAAACCTTCGGCATCATGAAGCAGACAGCCTCGAAGGTGACCTTCAACGCGGCAGAAGATACCCGCGTGCTTTTTCTTTCTTTAAGCCGGATTCTTCATCCCTGCAGCAGGCAGTGCACCTTCCATGTGCACCTTGCTGACAATCTGTATGATCTCCTCGGCCAGAAGAACATGCAGCTGATTGAGAAGGTCGAGATCGTCTCCAAGCCGGATCTGCGGAGCAAAATCCTGTCCTATCTGACACTTCAGGCGGAGAAGCAGAACAGCCGTTACATTGAAATCCCTCTGAACCGCGAGGAAATGGCGGAGTATCTGTGCGCGAACCGAAGCTCCCTGAGCCGGGAGCTTGCTCTGCTGAAGCGTGACGGCATTCTGGATTTTCACAGGAATACCTTTGTTCTGCTTTGCAATCCCTGGGAGCCTGTTTCCGGGGAGCCTCTGTGAACCGGTCAGCCTGTCACCGGCTGACCGGTTCGGTTCTACGGTACCGATACCTGCAAAGTGCCGCGCAGACCAGGCTTTCGGAAGAAAGTTGTGCGCATCCGCGGACATTCTGTTATAATAGGAATCCATCAGATCTTTGTTCCGACGGATTCACGGAAGAATCATATGCTCTATATCATCTGGATTCACAGAAAATTCATATGTCATATATTCTGTAACATCTGATTTCACAGAATAACCATATTTATTCTATATCATTACAATATGCACCGGAAAGTGGAGAACAGTTATGGAAAAAATTAAAGTCGGCATGCTTGGAATCGGCAACATCGGCAAGGGAACCTACCAGGCTCTTGCCATGAATCAGAAGAAAATCGCAGATACAACCGGTCTGGATATTGAAATCGTCAAGATCCTGAACCGCCATCCGGAGAGGGACCGGGGAATCGATATTCCAAAGGAGAAGTATACGACCGATGTCGATGACATTCTGAACGATCCGGAAATCAGCATTGTCGTCGAGCTGATCGGCGGAATCGAGCCCGCCACTACCTTTATGGCGCGCGCACTGGAAAACGGGAAGAGTGTGGTCACCGCCAATAAAGCGGCGATTGCGGCGAACGGCCGCATGCTGGCACAGCTGGCACAGGAGCACCATGTACTGCTTCGTTTTGAGGCGGCTGTGGCAGGCGGAATCCCGATTCTGACATCTCTGACGACCGCTCTGCTGTCGAACGAGTTCAGCTCCGTCCATGGTATTCTGAATGGAACGACCAATTATATCCTGACCCAGATGGAAGAGAACGGCAAGGATTATGCCGATATTCTGAAGGAGGCACAGGCAAAGGGATTCGCCGAGGCGGACCCGACCGCTGATGTAGAGGGAATTGACGCGGCGAACAAGCTTTCGATTCTGATCTCTCTGGTGTTCGGCCTGGGCGTAGGACCGGACCAGATTCCTACGCAGGGCATCACCCATGTCGGTTCGGACGATATTGCCTTCGCGAAGGATTCCGGCTACAAGATCAAGCTTCTCGCGAGCGCCCGGGAGGAGAACGGGGAGGTCTGCGCCAGCGTGGAACCGACGCTGGTTCCGGTGAGTCACCCGCTGGCCAATGTCCGCAATGAATTCAACGCTGTATTTATCACCGGCAATGCCGTGGACAATCTGATGTTCTACGGAAGAGGAGCCGGCCCGCTCCCGACCGGAAGCGCCGTAATGGGAGATGTAATCGGCGTAGCCCGCAAATGGGAGAAGGATTCCGCCTATGATATCGTTCCTCAGCTGCGCTATGATGCCGATTTAAAGTTCATCGGAGAGGGCAGCAACAAATATTACGTGCGTATGATGGCCGAGGACATCCCCGGCGTCATGGGCAAAATCACCACGATCCTCGGCGCGCACGGAATCAGCATTGAGACTGCCCTGCAGCGCCCGGGCAAGAACAACGGCGGCACGCATCCGTCCGCCGCGCCGATCGTGCCGCTGATCTTCATTTTCGCCAACGTGGAGAAAACCATCGTCAGCGATGCGCTGGACGATCTGCTGGAAAACCGCTGCGTAAAATCTGTAGAAACGGTTATGCGAGTCGAAGAATGATTCGTGATAAGGAATATCTGTCATGTTTGAAGATGATTATGTAACCCGGCAGAACCGGGAGATTCTGAATACCCTGCGGAAAATTGTATTCGGCGACGCCGATAAACGTGCTCCGTACAACAATGCAGCACGCGAAAGCGGAAGAGAGGCACAGAGCGTCAATGAACTGATGGATGATACCTCTGAGGCTCTCTTTGAACTGCAGTCCATGGTAGACGACGGGAATATCAATGACGCGGAGAACAAGGTCTACGATCTGATCGAAACCGGCGACCGCGGAAATATGCGCACGGCGCTCTACTTCTACGCGTATCTGAATGATAAATCCGATGATTTTCTGGAAGAACATCAGTACAGCCGGCAGGAAGTCACCGACGGCATCCGGAACGTGTGCGAGACCTACGGACTCGGCAGCCTGGTACAAATCTTTTAATGTATAAGCTCTTCGAAAACGCAGACGGATTCGCCGCACGCGAAGCGCGCGTAAGAAGCCGGATGCGATTTCGAAGGCAACAAGTATGAGCACGAAGTGACGCAAAGCGGCACAGAAGTGCGAATGCTTGTAGGATTGCGGGAGTGCGCAGCACGGAGCAATCCGAAGCTTATACATTAATAAAAACAGCTCTTCGAAAACGCAGACAGCCCCGCCTGCACGCGAAGCGTGCGTAAGAATTCGGATGCGATTTCGAAGGCAACAAGTATGAGCACGAAGTGACGCAAAGCGGCACAGAAGTGCGAATGCTTGTAGGATTGCGGGAGTGCGCAGCACGGAGCAATCCGAAGCTTATACATTAATAAAAACAGCTCTTCGAAAACGCAGACAGCCCCGCCTGCACGCGAAGCGTGCGTAAGAATTCGGATGCGATTTCGAAGACGGAAGGCTGATGATAAATTATGGGAGGGGGAACTGTGGAATGGCACTCTGCGCATCGATCATTTCACTGTTATGTTTTTGTATACTGAGTGTCCTGGAACTGCGGTTCCATGGGAGCAAAAAGGAGCGTTTCTTCAAGCCGATGCTGATGCCGCTGCTGATCGTCTTCTATCTTACCTCTGCGCTTGCGATGGGAAGGGACATCCGGTATCTCCTGGTTCCTGCACTGATCGGAGGATTCCTTGGCGATACGTTTCTTCTGCGGGACGAATATTTCATCCCCGGCCTGCTTTCTTTTCTGGCCGGCCATATTTTCTATATCATCGATTTCTGGAGAAACATCAAGGTGACCTGGCTTAGGCCTATTCCGGTGATCGTCATCCTCATGATTTATCTGCTGTATATGATTCTGGTTGTGCAGAAGCTTTTTCCGGGAATGGACCCCAGGGCAAAAGCCCCGGTCAGTCTCTATATCGGCATCATCCTGGCGATGAGCTTCAGCTCCTATCTGATGTATATGACAGGAAAGACAACAGGAAGAATGGTCACTTGGGTGGGAACCATGCTGTTTATTGTGTCCGATACCATTCTTTCCTTCAATATCTTTCATAAAAAGAGCGGTACATGGGTCATGCCGACCTATCTCGCGGCACAGTTCCTGATCGTACTGGGCGCTCTTCTGTAACACACGCATTCGATCCCTGCCGGAAACCGCCTGCTATGTGCGGACCTGAAAGCGAAGCCCGCACCTTATATGGTTCCGCGATTTGAGAATCCGTCCGAACAGGAGGAATTGGCCGCTTCTGCAATCTGACGCAAAATCTGACAGAAAAATATGCATTGTTGTAAAGTTTTTTTTACCATATACAGGTATAATCCTGTTTTGAGACAGAGAATGCCGTCCGGGCAGTTTGACGTTGTATTGCCGCCCGGACAAAACGGCAGCACACGACAATATTTTCAACACAGCAGGAGAGTGATATCGTTTGAATAAAGCATCAAATACCAGACAGAAACAAAGAAAAAAGGGATTATCCGTCAGCTCCGTTATCCTGATCGTCATGCTTGCGGTTATCCTGGCCGGTATCTTCACGATTTTTGCGATTTATCAGCACGCGAAGCATGCCGATACCTTCATGAAGAATACCACCTTCAACGGGGCGGACATTTCCAGCATGACGCCGTCGCAGGTCGCGGACCAGATCATCCAGCGCAGTCAGCCGGTGACAATCAACATCACGGAGAACGACCAGACGGTCCTGACCGGGGATCTTACCGATTATGGCTACAGCCTCGATAAGGATTCGATGACAGCTTCACTTGAAAAGGCAAGAGCGGCGCAGACGGCGAGCATCAGCGCCTATATTCAGAATACAACCGGCGGGGACAACATTTCCGCGGATGCGGTCTATTCCTTTGACGAGACCACGTTTGATTCCTTTGTACAGAGCTCCAATTTCAGCGTGGCCCGCGTGCAGTCAGTAAAAGGCGCCGTCACCCTGGATTCCTCCAGCAATACCTATGTTGTTACGCAGCCCGTCCAGGGAAATGAGGTGGACGACACAAAGCTTCAGGCGGCGGTCCGCGAGGCGATTGACACTGCCTCCCAGAACGGCACACTCACCGGCACCGTAAACATCGCAATTCCTGATGACTGCTATACATCAGAAACGGTGAATACGGACACTACAGATCTGCAGAAGGAAGCCGACGAAAAGAATAAGGAGCTGAAGCTTCAGGCTTACAAGGATATGGTAATCACCTATCAGTTCGGAAGTCAGAACGAGACGCTGACCTACGACACCTTCAAGGACTGGCTCACCATCGCCGACGACGGGAGCTGCACCGTGGACAAGGACAAGGCCGCGGCATATGTGAGCGACCTCGCGAACAAATACAATACCCGTCATATTGAAAAGACCTTCAAGACGACGGGCGGCCTGACGATTGATTTTCCGCTCGGAAAGGTGGAGTACGGATACACAGTAGACGAGGACTCCGAGACTGCGGAACTGATCAAGGATCTGGAGGCCGGACAGTCCGTCAGCCGCGAACCGGTTTACTATCAGACCAATGAATACGGAAACCCGTATTACTACAAGAGGAACGGAACGGACGACCTTGCGGGAACCTATGTTGAGGTCGATCTGACGAAGCAGCATCTCTGGTTTTACAAGGATGGTTCTCTGCTTCTTGAAAGTGATCTGGTAAGCGGCGACCTCTCGAAGAATCAGGGCACCATGACCGGTATCTTCCCGCTTGCCTACAAGGAAAGTCCTTCCACACTGGTGGGCGCGAATTATTCCACAAAGGTCCAGTACTGGATGCCGTTCTTCGAGGGAGAAGGCCTTCACGACGCATGGTGGCGCACCTCGTTCGGCGGGGACATCTACAAGACCAACGGATCTAACGGATGTCTGAACCTTCCTTCGAATGTGGCACAGTCCATCTACGAGAATATTGATGCGGGTGTCGCAATCGTGATTTATTATGAGCCCGGCACCGAACCGGCGGATTCTACCTATGCGACAGATTCCACAACAATGGCAGACAACGTTTCATCAGCAGGCTGATACATTTTTGCGGCAGCAGCGGCAATTTTACTTCTTCTGTCCGGATTCTGCAAAAGGATATCTTAATACTTCTGTACGAAATTTGTAAAAAATGATCCTAATTCTCCTCATTTCGTGATACAATCAATTCTATGACAGCATAAACTGTGGTGCGGGCCTGGCCCGCACCACAGTTTGCTGAAAAGTTTTATTTTACATTATGGGGAGGTAATACTTTGAAACTCAAACACCTGAAACTCGCGGCGAGCATTCTTATAAGCATCAGCGTCGCGCTGACAGCTGTTCCGACGTCCGCTGCTGACAGTACGGCGGCATCCGCCTCATCTGCGGATGCCGCGTCCGTGTCAGAGGAATCTGAAGTGTCATCGGTTTCCGAAGGTTCCCTTGATACGGCCGCAGCTGAATCCGGCGGCGCCGCAGATGCTTCCGCTTCATCTCTGTCAGAGTCCTCAGATGAATCAAAATCCGCGGACGGACAGGAAAGCTCGGAAGACAAGACCGATAACGCCGCAGAGATCGGCGATGCCATCCGGGATATCATCTCGCAGACGGCAGATCTGTCAGACGGAAACGCAGACCTTACATCTGCGGATGCTCTGAAAGATCAGATTCATGATACCATCGAGGAATTTGATGCACTCTCGGAGGAGGAACAGCAGGTTCTCTCGGAGAGCCGAAAGGCTCTGACCAATGCCGAAGCGTCTGTAGACAGCGTCAGTGATGCGCTGACGGAAATGGCTGAGACCGGAACCGTCACTGTCGCACAGGATGAAAAGTATAACAGCTGGCGATATATCAACGGCCAGCCTGTCGAGGACGCCATTGACACGGTTGAGGATGAAACCGCAGCTGTTCAGGCCCTGCATGAAGGAGAACCGGATACGGTTGTACAGGCCTTGAAAAGTGGAGAGGCAAGTGTCGTCACCGGTGAAACAGAAGCATACCGTTCCGACAATGTATCTGATGGGGAAGCGGACGGAATTCTGCTCTCGGATAAGGGAAGCTTCGGCGTCGACGTCAGCACCTTCCAGGGTTCGATTGACTGGGCAAAGGCAAAGGCAGACGGCGTTACCTTTGCTATACTTCGTGTCGGCTACGGAAGCGATATCTCATCACAGGATGATGATACCTGGGAAACCAATGCAGATGCCTGTGAAAAGCTGGGAATTCCCTACGGCGCATATCTCTATTCCTATGCCGACACGACGCAGAAGGTAAGCAGCGAGATCTCCCATACGCTGCGGCTTCTGGCAGGCCATCGTCTGAGTCTCCCTGTTTTCTATGATATGGAGGACGGTGTGCAGTCCGTCCTTCCGGCATCCACGCTCTGCGATTTTGCGAACCAGTACTGCGCGGGCATCACCGCGGCCGGTTACAAGGCCGGCATCTATTCCTCCAAAAACTGGTGGGAGGGAAAGCTTTCCGGTATCGCACAGGACATCACCTATTATCACTGGGTAGCCCAGTGGAACAGCGTATGCGACACAAATGCCGCTTACCAGCTATGGCAGAATTCCAGCAGCGGAAGCGTAGACGGCATATCCGGACGTGTGGACACCGATTACTGCTATTTTGATCCGAATTCTCAGAGCTCGATCATTGTCGCCAACCCCGGATCCATGGATGAAGCGACCGGAACCAGACTCCTGTATTCCACCTTTGGCAGTCAGAACGAATGGCTGAGCGGCCAGAATGGTTCAGCTGCCGGAACCACCTACGAAAACGGCAGCAACGATGTTCTCCAGTTCCTGACAATCAACGAAACCATGGCGTCGAATCTTTCTGTCAAATACCGCGTATCCTCCACAAATATCGGATGGGATACCGTATGGCACAGTGAGAATACTTCGAAGAACTGGCTCGGCACCCTGGGAAATGTCGCCGGTACTGCCGGATATCAGCTCGAGGCAGTTCAAATCGAGCTGACCGGTTCAGAGGCTTCTAAATATTCGATCTATTACTGTACGAATGTATACGGCCTCGGCTGGCTCGACTGGACAAAAGACGGGGCCACCGCCGGAACTACCGGACAGGGACTCGGTATTCTTGGAATCAGAATCGTCATCCTACCGAAGGGATCTGCCGCACCTGAAAATCTCGGTGATGCCGGATATTCGGCAAAGGAAAGCTCCGCGGCACCGGCAGCATCTGACGCGGTGTTCACCGATGTACAGGATTCATCGTCCTATTACTACACCCCGGTATACTGGGCGCAGAATAAAGGCGTTGCGTCAGGATTTTCCTCTGACACGTTCGGCCCATCCGTCCTCTGCACCCGTGCACAGATCATTACCTTCCTGTACCGCCTGTTCGGAAACGGAGAGGTCTCCTCACAGGCATGTCCGTTCACAGATGTATCTGAGACCAGCTATTACTACAACGCTGTGAACTGGGCGTACAGCCACCATATTACAACCGGGACTTCTGCCTCCGCCTTCTCTCCGAACAAAACCTGCACGAGAGGACAGATTGTGACCTTCCTGTACAATTACCTGGGCAATGGCCAGACCTATCAGACTTCTCCTTTCCAGGATGTTTCAAAGGACAGTTACTATTACAATGCCGTGAACTGGGCTGTGTCAAAGGGAGTCACGTCCGGAACCAGCAGCACTGCCTTCTCTCCTGAAGACACCTGTACCAGAGCAGAGGCAGTTACCTTCCTTTACCGGGCAGTGAATTCCTGAATCAGCCGGTTAACTTCCAATTTCCGGATATCTGACTTTGCTGCTGTTCGCGCTTAATTTAACCAGGCAGGGATGTGAATCCCTGCCTTTCAAATATACCGCGATCAGTAACAGGTACCGGTTTGCATGAAAAAACTTCTTGTTTACCGATTTTCATGAAAAATTTATATTTCATATTCCGAAAACGATATATAATAGGGAACGGAGAGCATCTGTCTGATGATCCCGAACGATATTGAAATCGGAAGGAATGATAATCTTGCAGGACGAAAACATCTACAATATAGAGAAATACGGCAAACCGGTTCTTAACAGTCTGAAGTTCCGGCAAGCTCTTGAACAGTGTCACCATCACAGTTCAACGGTAGGCATGCATTCTCTGAATGTGACCTTTGTAGCCCTCGGCATCGGATATTTGCTGGATAAACTCCACATCCGCACGGATACAAGAGCTCTGGTTGTCGGCTGTCTGTGCCATGACCTCGGAATTCTCGGCCGGGATCGATTCACCTCGAATTCTTCCATGTGCAGACTGCATCCGATTGAATCCGCAGATCTCTCTGTTTTCTTCTCAGACCCGGAAGACCGGGACAAGGTCTATGATATCTGCCGGCACCACATGTTCCCTCTGATGGCCACTCCGCCGAAGACAAAGGAGGGCTGGGTGATCACGGTAGCAGACAAGGTATCTGCCGTCGGTGAACGGATGCTCCCTCCGGTGCGCCGGATGTGGGAGAGAAGAAACCTCAAGGTTATCCCTGCACATGCGCAGTCCCTTTACAACACTGCCGCTTAATGAAAAAAACCCGCAATTCACAGGCCTCTGCCCGTGATTGCAGAAACTTTCGCAGCCGGCCGCTCCGCGGCCGGCTGCGTCTTACTGTTCATGAAACGGTCATGCGATGCAGGATGCCGCATTTATATAGGCTGCCGGATGGTATCTTCACGGATATCCTCCGGTATTTTTTTATGCGAACGTCGCGATAGCGAGATAAAACCCTCGCAGCGCGTTTTATCTCGTTTTTCACTGCACCGTTACTGTAAGCTTTCCCGGCTGGTAAAAGTTTTTATCTGCAGTAATCAAACTGTAATTATTTGGCCCGGAATTATTACGATAATATTGCTTTTGTATGTCGATATGGTGTATGATAGACCATGTGTTAGAAATCCAAAAGGAATGGCAGGATCATTTCATGAAGAGTAAAGTACTGAAAACATTTCTGGCTGCAGGTCTAGCAGCAGCATTGACCGTAACATTCTCTGTTCCGGGCATCTCAGAACAGATTTTCCCGGAGACAGTCCAAACCGTTGAAGCCGCAGAGAATTATACAATTGCAAATAACGGTCTGAACGGAGTCAGCATTGATATCAGCAGCTCGCCTTATACGGACTTTGCAGCTATCCCGGTGTGGGGTTCTTATGCATATTCCGGTGAGGGCTGCGCGTGGTTTGCATCTGCCCGTGTCCGGGAGCTGACCGGCCTCGGAAGCACCATCTATGACGGAAACAGCTGGTTTAACTGGACATACGCACAGTTCGGTTTCACAAGGGGCACCGAACCGCAGGCAGGCTCTCTGGCTTGCTATACCAACCATATCGCCGTGGTCGAGAAGGTGGATGGAGATACACTTACCATCAGCGAGGGCGGCCGCTCGGATGTACCCGCAAACGCAGGCCACTGCGGCATTTTCGAAGTATCCAGGGAAGAAGTCGAATCCTCCAGAGCGGGAGACTTCCTCGGATATGTGTATTTTGGAAGTAGCTGCAAGGTAACGGCTTCCTCGATTTCCGTGAATGGAAATTCTGCCGTTGCAGCCGGCAGCAGCACACAGATGTCTGTGGTCGTGGCGCCGGAAAATACCACTGATAAATCGGTGACATGGTCCACCTCAAATCCATCTGTCACCTCAATCGATGAAAACGGAATTATTACCGGAGTATCACAGGGAAATGCCGTTATTCAGGCAACGGCAAACGATGGCAGCAAGGTCGTCGGATCCAAGACCATTCAGGTGCTTTTCAACGATGTGGCGGACCCGTCTTCTAACTATTATGACGCTGTGTACTGGGCGGTGAAAAAGGGTATCACGTCAGGAATCAGCTCCACTTCCTTCGGACCCGGAAATGTCTGCACGAGAGGGCAGATCATTACCTTACTGTATCGTGCCTTAGGAAACGGAGAGAATGCTCCGGACGCAGGATTTACGGACAACAACCCGGGAGATTACTGGTACAAGGCAGTCAACTGGGCGGCAGCTCACGGCATTGCTGCCGGAACCAGTGCAAATACCTTCAGCGCGAACCGCTATTGCACGAGAGGCGAGATCATGACCTTCCTGTACCGCGCTGCAGGAGGCGGAAGCAAGAACGCAGACTGCGGCTATCGTGACGTGAAGAACGGAAGCTACTGCTACGATGCGGTCAACTGGGCGGTGGCCAACGGCATTACGAACGGTACGGCGCCCGGTGTTTTCGGAACCGATAATTTCTGTACAAGAGCACAGGCGGTTGTCTTTCTGTCAAGAACGATAAAATAAGCCATGACCTGTTAAATAACAGGCATGGCCGTAAAAATAAAATTCAAATGATTTTAAATAAGAGCATCAAACCTGAATTATTCACCGTATCATGAGGAATAATTCAGGTTTATTATAGATTTTGCAAAAGTTATTCAAGAATCTTTCTTATATACGTTCTGAATAATTTCAACGGCTGTCTTCTTGTTCTCCGCGTTGTCGGTGATATAGTGGGCGGCCGTTACGCTGATATCCGAGTGATTCAGCGCCTGCTGCGTCAGCTTGATATCGTGGGTAGCCTGATAGAGGTTATCGCCGAAGGTTTTCCGAAGCGAATGGACGTGAATATTCTTGTCCGGGACAACCGATTCCGTGTATTTCTTCACGATTCTCTGCACAGATCTCGGTGTGATTCTCCGCTTCTGATTGGAGAGAAAGAGCGCCGCATCGTCTGCGTCTTCCGGCCGCTCATAGCGGATATAATCACGCAGAGCATTCTCGGCATTCTCATTCAGGAAGACGATGTCATCAATCCCTCCCTTGCGGTGAATCACAAGCTTATGTTCCTCCCACAGAATATCCGACAGATCGATTCCCACGCATTCCGAGAGACGAATTCCCGTGTTCAGCATGAGAGAGAAGAGGGCAGTATCGCGGTACTGATTTTCCCGGTTGCATTTTTTCTGGTGCTCGGAGGACAGCGAGCTTCCGGTGACTACGCCCGCCATCACCTGATTCACTTCCTCGGTATTCATGAACTGCAGATCCCGCCTGGGGTCTTTTTTTTGTTTCAGCTCAATACTGTACTCAGCCAGTGGATTTTGCGGAATAAAATCATACGCCTTCAGAAATTTATAGAAAGAACGAAGCGCCGCAAGTTTTCTGGCCTTGCCTTCGGATTTTCCCGTGCGGAAGCTTCCGAAATAGTCATCAAAGTCAAAATTGTTCAGCTGTCCGAGCGTGTCCGCCGTCAGATCCATGACGTCTATGTGTTGCGCATTCGCCGTAAACATCAGAAACCCGCGGATGTCATAGAGATAATTCAGGATCGTCCGCCGGGATTTGCTTCCCGCGGCAAGATTGCTGATGTAGTTTTTCACATACTGCGGAAGCTCGGTCAGCAGATCATTGATTTTCTCCATGGTGAGAACATCGACTTCCTCGTTGTATTTCATTAACTGCTCCTCATAAAAGTTTGTTTCAGCATTCACCCGCGCCCATGCGCGGCTTCGCGTGCTATGGACGTGGTACTCTGCAAAAAAGATAGAATGCCTGCGGAAAAAATCATTTCGGGCTGCAATAATAGAGGAATTTTAAAAGAATGAGAGAAGACAGACAGGGATATAAAGTGTCGTAAAATAACAATTTTACGACACTTTATATTCCTTTTCCGGATAAAATCCCGATACGGCCTTCTTCCTGCTATGATTCTGATATGATTTCCCAGGTTTACTCTTTAGATTTACTCTTCTCAGATTTACTCTTTCCCGGAAGGCTTTCTGCCTGCCCGTTCCATACGGTCCCTTTCTTCGGCGGCCGCGATTCGAACGTCTGCGGGGATCGCATTTGATTTTACGATCCCCGGAAGCAGCTTCTCATAAGAAAGGTCGTTCCGGTCCTGCGCATGCAGGTCATAATCACATCTGTAATAAGAATGTCCGGTGTAAATATCCAGTCCTTCCGAATCCCTGTCTACACGAATAATTGCGGATGTCGTCACAGGCGTCCCGTCAGTCACATCAAACTTCCGGTACACATATCCGCGCACCCAGAAAAATTTTCCATTATAATGCAAAGACCAGTCCTTCAGATCTGCCATATCTTATTTCCTCCGATAAAAAATTATCTAAAAAAGACTCTGTACAAAATATCCGATATCATGATAGCCGCCGCTATACCTATAATTATACAACCTTTTATCAGAGAAGCAACACCGCGGAAATCTGTCGCGCGGGCAGCATCCGCAAAGCTTACTGTTCACGGGATATCTGAAATCCCTGCCTTGTCAGTTCAGTAACCCGCAAAGGCTATTGTCACGAAATCAGTCTTCCTCCCTGGCCCATCCGAGCGTTGACCGGACTGCCTTCTTCCAGCCCTTCAGCTCCTCTGCACGTGTCTTGTCATCCATCTGCGGCCGGAATTCACGGTCAATGGACCAGTTGTGCATGACGTCGTCTCTGCTGTTCCAGAAGCCCGTGGCGAGCCCTGCGAGGTATGCGGCGCCCATGGCCGTCGTTTCGACGCATACCGGACGCCTCACGGGGGTGTTGATGATATCGGACTGAAACTGCATCAGGAAATTGTTCATGCTGGCGCCTCCGTCCACCTTCAGAGACGACAGATGAATTCCCGAATCCAGCTCCATCGCGCGCAGCACATCGCTGGTCTGGAACGCCAGAGATTCCAGTGTCGCCCGGATGATGTGATATTTGTTCACACCACGTGTAAGGCCGGTGATGGCGCCTCGAGCATACGGATCCCAGTAAGGCGCGCCGAGGCCTGTAAAGGCGGGAACTACGTAGCAGCCGTTTGTATCCGGCACTCTTGTCGCAAAATATTCGGAATCCGGTGAAGAATCGACGATCTTCAGCTCATCACGAAGCCACTGAATAGCGGCTCCAGCGACATAGACAGACCCCTCAAGCGCATAATCAACTTCTCCGTCAAGCCCCCACGCAATCGTCGTCAGAAGACCGTTCTCGGAGTATACCGGCTTATCGCCCACGTTCATGAGCATGAAGCAGCCGGTGCCGTAGGTATTCTTCGCTTCGCCCGGCCGGAAGCAGGTCTGCCCGAAAAGCGCCGCCTGCTGATCTCCCGCCGCTCCCGCAATCAGAATCGGCGCCCCGAAAAACTCCTTGTCCGCCTCCCCGTAGATGCAGCTTGACGGCTTTGCCTCCGGAAGAATACTCATGGGAATATCCAGGATATCACAGAGCTCCTCATCCCATTTCAGCGTGTTGATATTGAACAGCAGCGTCCGGGACGCGTTGGAATAATCGGTTACATGAACCCTGCCCTTGGTCAGCTTGTAAATCAGCCAGCTGTCCACGGTACCGAAGCACAGATCGCCTCTCTCTGCCATCTTTCTGGCTCCCTCAACATGGTCCAGAATCCAGCGGATCTTCGTGCCGGAGAAATATGGGTCGATGATGAGACCTGTTTTTTTCTTGAAAATATCGACAACCTCCGGACGGTTTTCTCTCAGATTCTCCGTGAAATCCGCGGTACGGCGGCACTGCCAGACAATTGCGTGGCTGATCGGCTGTCCGGTTCTGCGGTCCCACAGAATCGTCGTTTCACGCTGATTCGTAATCCCGATTGCCGCAATGTCCTCCGGCGCTGCGTCGATCTTCCGCATTGCCTCACGCGCTACCTGGAGCTGGCTCTGCCAGATCTCATTGGCGTCGTGCTCGACCCATCCGGGCTGAGGAAAGTACTGCATGAATTCCTTTTGTGCCATGCTGCAGATTTCTCCTCTGCAGTTGAACAGAATACAGCGGTTGCTTGTCGTCCCCGAGTCCAGTGCCATCACATATTTTGCCATAATTTCAAAAGCCTCCCTTGTCATTGATCATTATAGTACGAAAAAGGAGTCAGACAACAGACGATAGCAGACTGACTATCGTGATTCGACTGACTCCTTTTCTCCGGTATTCGATATTCTGTTATGATTAAAATGCTCTATAAATCAGCTCTCAAACATATATATTTTATTGCATATTGTTCAATTTTACAAGGGGGTTCCTGATATTTTTATTGATTTTTATTGATTTCAGTTACTGTTCATACAGTCAGTATTTCTTCCGGCGGAAGCGGCTTGCTGAACAGATACCCCTGCGCATAGGTACATCCGATCTCCTTAAGGAACGTATACTGTTCCTCGGTCTCCACGCCTTCCGCAACCGTCCTTATACCAAGTGCGGAAGCCATCTGACAGATCGAGCGGACAATAACCTTTGACCGCCCGTCGAATCTTTTCAGAAATTCCATATCGATCTTGATGACATCAAAACGGTAATCCTTTAATACATTCAGCGACGAATAGCCGGAACCGAAGTCATCCATCCAGACCTCCAGTCCCATTTCATGGAATCGGGAAACAGCCTGAGGCATGATCAGGGAATCCCCGTTGAGCGCGCTCTCCGTGATTTCGATATGAACCAGACTCTTCGGAATATTCATTTCGCTCAATATGCTTTCAATTTCGGCATAGATATCAATGCCCGATTCGAGGTCTGTCCTGGAAATATTAAAGCTGATGGGCAGTGCCCTTCGTCCCGCAGAGCGGATTCTCTGCACCTCTCTTCCATAGCTTCTGAGTACATTGAGATCCACTTTATAGATCATTCTCGCCTCTTCCAGAGGCACGATAAACCGGTCCGGCGTCAGGAATCCGTAAACCGGATCAATCCATCTCGACAAGGCCTCATAGCTTGCGGTCCTCCGTGTTTTGACCTCAACCACCGGCTGGTAATAGACACGCAGCCACTTCTCCGATACTGCTTTATCTACATTTGCCAGAACATGCAGCCGGATCTCTTCCTTCCTGCGAAGATCCTCATCGTAGAATCGAACAGCGGATTTGGAATCGGGCATGTAGCGGAGAGCGCTTGCCGCCAGATCAATCTGAGATACGATCCTTTCAGAAATCCCGAAATCGTTTTCTTCCTTTGCCGCAGGAAAAGCGGGACAGATTCCTGCCCGCAGACAAAGCGTCTCATCTATGCTCAGTTCTTCAATCTCTCTGGCAGCCGCATCGAATCCATTTTGAGCGTAAGCCAGCGGAACAATTCCCGTGAAATGAGCACCCGATGTTCTCGCGACAATTCCGTCCGGAAACTGCGCAATCAGAGCATCCGCCGCTCTTTGCAGGATCCGGTTTCCTGCATCATACCCGTGCATCATATTGATATCGCGGAAATTCCCGATATCGGTGTAGAAAACAGCAAATGATTTTCCCGTGTCTGCACCGTTCTTAATCAGATCCCGTCCATGCTCGAGCAGATAGCTCAGGCTTCTGGCATTCGTTATGCTGTCGTCATCATGTTCCCGGATGAAATTCTCGTACTTCATGATCGCGAAGAAATTGAACTTCATAAAGGTCATGAAAAGAGCCAGAAGAAGCACCCCGACGATCGAAACGGCATATGCCAGCTGAGCGCCCGCAAAATCCGTGCCTCCGTCGATTACAATTCTGGGAAGCTCTGCCTCTGCTCCGATAAGGGCCATAAATGCCAGTGAGGTCATCTGGAAACGCCGGTCCATCCTGAGCATTGATTTCTGAAAAAGGATGTACTCCGCCTCCTTCCAGAAAAAACAGATGAGCAGAAGGCTCAGTCCTACGGTAAGCAGCATCCTCTGAAGAGCTGTCTCGGCGATGACCATCGAAAGGCAGTTTGAGATGAAAAAGAGTGCGTACAGGAACGTTGCCGCCGGTCCCTCTGCGCCGATTACCTTCTGGTACAGCAGAATCAGAGGAATCAGCGGATACAGAAGGCATACCGTTGCCGTCAGGAAATCCATAAGTGTGCCCTTCACTGAGAATCGGCCGATGACGTACAGGTATGTGATGCCTGAAATAATCTGTGCCGTATTGTAGGATGTCAGGAAAGCCAGGATCCATTTCCGTACCCTGACCCGGGGCCTGCAGCCGCGGAACACCAACCATGTCGTAAATGTCGCAAAGATAATGCCCTGCACGACATCTGTGTAATTCCTCATCAAATATTCTCTCAGCCAATGTACCGCTACCTGCATGATCGATTTCCTGTCCTTTCTCATCAGACACTCAGGATATTCCTTCAGGATGTGGCTTTACCTTCCAAGTCCCTGATATTCCTTCGTAAGCTTTACCACCACCGGCGACAGCAGGAGCACGGCAATCAGGTTCGGAAATGCCATCAGCGCATTTGAGGCATCTGCAATCGTCCAGGCAAGCCCCAGCTTCACATTAGCTCCAACCACCACGAAGATCACATAGATCGCCTGATAAACCCTGGCTCCGGTTGTTCCGAAGATAAATTCAAAGCACCTGCTGCCGTACAGGCTCCAGGAAAGCAGTGTTGAATAGGCAAACATGGCAATGCATACCGCTATTACAATGGCTGCCAGTTTTGTTCCAAGCACCGTCCCGAACGCCTGTATCGTCAGATCGGTTCCGGCACTCTGGCCGTAAAACGCCGCGGCCCTGCCCGATATCAGAATGGCAAGCGCCGTCAGCGTGCAGATGACAATGGTATCTGCAAAGACCTCAAATACACCGTACATTCCCTGCTGGACCGGATGCTCGACATCCGCTGCCGCGTGAGCAATCGGAGCGGTTCCGAGTCCCGCCTCATTCGAAAAGATTCCTCTTCCGAATCCGGCCTTTACAGCCTGCTGAACCGCCACACCCGCGAGTCCTCCGCTTATCGACTTCGGATCGAAGGCGCCTCTGAAGATATCAGAAAAAACAGAGCCGATCATGCCCATGTTTCCGAAAATCACGACCAGTGCGGCCACAATGTATACGAGCGCCATAACCGGAACCAGCTTCTCCGTGACGCTTCCGATTCTCTGCATTCCGCCGAACAGCACAAGAATCGTCAGAACCGCACCGATAATGCCAATGACCATATAGATCGCCTGAAGATCTCCCTGCGGCAGATCCGGATGAAAGGAAGTAAATACCGCACCGATGGAAGTAACGATCGTATTGATCTGCGTCATATTCCCCGTACCGATTGCGGCGACAGAGCCGAAGATGCAGAACAGAACCGCGAGCCAGTGCCATTTGGGACCGAGTCCGTTCTCAATATAATACATCGGACCTCCCACAAAGTCTCCGCTGCTGTTCTTCTTCCGGAAATGAACGGCGAGCAGAATCTCCGAGTATTTTGTGCACATTCCGAACAGAGCTGCGATCCACATCCAGAAGATCGCACCCGGACCGCCGATCGCGATGGCGCCGGCGACACCGGCAATATTACCGGTGCCGACAGTTCCCGCAAGTGCTGTGCTGAGCGCCTGCACCGGGGTCAGGCTTCCCTCCTGATTTTCCCTGCGGACGAACAGCTGTCCGACGGTCTTTTTCATGATGTATCCGAATTTCCGGAACTGCATGAACCGAAGACGGATACTCAGAAAAATACCTGTTCCGAGCAGAAGCGCCAGCATGGGAATGCCCCATACCAGCGAATCGAACTGATTGATGATTTCCGTGATATTTTTCATCTTTTTTCCCTCTGTGACAATATATGAATCCCGCTTGCTGACAGACAGGCAAAAACCGTTTGCACAGACGGTTGTTACATTGGCTTCCAAATAATCCGGAATGCCCGTAAAAGCCGCTGCACGAACGGTTTTTCGATGTCACCACTAATACCCTTGATGTCTTTATGGAAACGTAACGCCAGTACCTACAGCATCTCCCAGATAGCCGGACTGGTAGCGGAAACTGCGATAGCTCCGTGATCCAGCGCGTTCATCACGTCCTCGCGGTCGCTGATGAGTCCGCCGCAGATCAGCGGCAGATTTGCCGACTTCCGAATCTTGCTGATCACCTTCGGCGCAAGTGTGCCCGGAAGAATTTCAATGACGTCCGGCTGCGACGCGTAGCTCTGCCTGGTCAGCTTTCCGACCGTATCCATGGCCCTGCTGTCCAGAATAAAGACACGCAGAACCGCAGCAAGTCCCCGGTCCTTGATGCAGGCGATCAGGCTGCTCCTTGTCGTGATGATTCCCTGCGTCATGGTTTTCTTCTTCAGGAAATCCACAGCCGCCTCTCTCTGACTCAGCCCGTCAATCAGATCCAGATGAACGACAGGGGTTTTCCCGGCCCCGGCGATCCGCTCCGTGATCCCGGAAATGCTGCATACATCGCCGTAAAGAACGAATACGATTTCTACCTCTGTCCTAAGGCAGGCCTCAAGGCCCTCGTCATTTCTGACAGCCGCCACAATAGGGCTGTCCTCCAGTTTATCCAGAAATTCCTTATTCATGCTTCATTGCAGCGGCTGATCACCGTCTGTGCATCTAATATACTGCTCCCATCGGCGGTGTATAGTCTTACCTCGCTGAAGGAAGGCTTTTCCAGCAGTCCGGCAATCTCATCGAGAGACACCGTCCGCAGACTGTATTCACCTCCGCGCGCAGATACCGCGCGTTCCGCCTCCGCCCGGTCCGCATAAACCGGGATACAATGCGTCCGTCCGTCGGAAGCCCGATAACAGACCATTTTCTTTTCCCGGCCCTTGCAGATCGTATAATAATCAGCAGCCCGATTCAGGGCAAGCGCCGCGCTCTTTGCCTTCTGTATCCGATAGCTCTCCACCGAATTCAGAACACCGGTGATGTCCTTGAAACCGCTGTACAGGTCTGTCTCGATTTCTGTCTTGAATTTCTTCAGTATTCCGGAATCACGAAGGATATCCTCATCTGTCTTTCCGCAGGCCCGGATGCCTTCCATATGATCCAGTTCCTTTCCCGTTGCCGGATCATACAGTGCAACTGTCTGAAGCGTCCATATATTCTCCGCCTTCCAGATCGCAAGCACCTTCTTCAGATACCTGCCGGTCTCCTCACGGCTGCTGCCCAGCTCAGTCACAATCTCCTGTCCGACGGCAGCCAGCCAGAACTGTTTTCCGTCATTGACATAGGCATACATCGCCTTTCCGGCCTTCGGGTCATACTCTTTCTCAAATCGAAGGACCTTGTCCTCTTCGCTTTCCTCAGAGCTGCTGTATACCGCCGCAAAAAGGTGATATCTTCTGCAGAACTCCTTTTCGCGAATCTTCTCGGAGTCGGGGTCCGGAAGGACCGCCGCTATGTCTCCGTTTTTCAGATAGAACCAGTCCGCACTCGGAAAGTTCTTTTCGTTGATTGAAATCGAGTCGTTCATAATCGTTAATTAGTCTCCTTATATGATTGCGTATCTGCATTCCCGCTTCCGAAGAATCCGGAATTTCATGTGCGTATTGCATATGCAGATCATTCGGAAAAACGGATCATCCGAGAATGGAACCGTAGTTATGTGCCGATTGAACTGCCGCATTCCATTCCGGGTGGAACGCCGCGGTTCCCGGAACCGGATGTCCTTCCTGCCAGGTCCTTCCTGCCACCATAAAGGAAATGGCGTTCTTTCCTCCTGCCAGTCCCCACCGGCTGTCTGAAGGAGTCATATTGCTCCCGACAACCGTTTTCAGAACCGTTCCGTTGGAAAGCGTAAAATCAATCAGGTCCCCGACCCTGCCAAAGGACGGCATGCAGGAAATCACATATCTTCCGCTGATTTTTCCAAAGCCTTCCGCGTCGAAAGTTCCGTATGTTTCCTTTAAGCCCCGCTCGGCAGTGTCTGCGGCGCAGAAATTGTCCCACGTGCCGTATCCGTACTGCCCGCCTGCAGATGCATCCGGCGTGATTGTCGCAGAGTCCCCCGCCGTGAGGCCTTCCGGCTCGCTGCTCTGGTCGGGAAGCACATGCGTGCACCAGCACAGATCCGGTGTATAGACAGTAGTCGCGATGATTCCGCGGCTCGAGCTGTACGCCTCGATTGTCTTTCCGTCTCCGGCGTAGATCGCCACATGATAGATTTCACCGGTCGAGGCGTTCCGGTAAAAGCAGAGATCCCCGGGAACCGCGTCCTCCAACGATACCTTTGTGCCGACCTGCGCCTGATCCTGCGCAACTCTTGGAAGGGATATCCCGAACTCTCCGTAAAGCGTCTGTACAAAACCGGAGCAGTCCGCGCCGTCTGTCAGGCTTGTTCCGCCCCATACATAGTTGTTGCCGATATAATACGCGGCATTCTTAATGATGGACGCGCCGAGATCCTTCTTCTCAGAATATCTGGATACCGATGCCAGACTGTAATAGAACGCCCTGTTGTCCTCCGGGCTGACCTTTGCAGCGGCTCCCGCGAAGCTGCTCTCACCGGCTGCCGCAACCTCCGCGTCGACTTCTCTGCCTCCCCTGACGCTGCTTCTCGGAACGAAGCCCCTGCAGTCGCCGGATTCTACATAGACCCAGTCATCTCCCGCGTTTTCGATCTTATACAGCAGGCCGTTGGCCGGAACCGTGCCGACAGCCGTGCTGTTCGCATCCGGCTGCTCCGTGATATTCACGGCAGAAACGGTGAGCAGATAATGCTTTTCGATTACAGTCTGTCTGGTCGTCGTATTCGTGTGTGTAAACGCCTCATTGTCCCAGATTTCAACCGTCCTGGAAGCAAAATACGGACTCCAGTCGAATTCGGCTTTTTCTTCGTCCGTATGGGCATCTGCGCTGCGGTAACGCGCCGCCATCAGATGCTTTGCCGCCACATCCGACCGGATCGAGGAAGCCGGAATAAATCCGCGTACCTCTCCGGACTCGACATACAGCCACCCGTTTCCCTCATCCTTCAGCCGGTACATGATGCCGTTCTTCAGGATATGCCCGACCGCCTTCGCGGAAGTGTCTGCCGACATGTAGATATCCATATCTTCCGCGGCAAAAACCGGACGCTTTCCGACCGTTTCAAAACGAAGATTTGAAACCTTCACGTATTCCGGCGGCACAACCGTGCGGGATCCGGTGGGTGTTCTCTGCGGCGCCTCTGCTTCTTCTCCGTTCGAATGGGACGAATCGGACTCCGGGGTCTCTCCCGCTGTGTCTGTAACTGTCAGGCCGTCTGCTTTCTTCTGCTCCTCTGTACCCCCGTTTCTGGAATTCTCAGAAGACGATCCAGTTTGGTTTTCTGACGATGATGACGGAGGCGTACTTCCGGAATCGGAAGGATTCGATGCTGAAGCGGAGGAAGAGGAAGACGCTGCACTGTTCTCCGATGAAGGTGAAGTGGAAGAAGATGAACTGTCCGAAACAGATCCTGCCGTTCCGGAAGAGGCCGTTCCTCCCGTCTCCTTGTTTCCTGCATCCGGAGCCGGTGTCGCGAAAGCGGACGGTGCTGCCGTTCCGGCATCTCCCGCGCCTGAAGATGTGGATGAGGCGGCTGTCTCACCCGCCTGGCTGGTTCCCGTTACTGCCGGGGAGGCAGATGATACTGTGGTTTCATCTGCCGAAACCGTGAGTGCGGACGGCGCAGCCGACGCAGATGCAATGACCAGTGCGGTCACGATAATACCGAGTTTTTTTCTTATGTGATTTTTTCTCAATGTCTCTGCCTTCTCAATGCTGGACTGAAATTTTACAGGTTTTATTCAAAAGCATTTCTCTCGATCAGGAGCTTCAGCGTTTCCCAGTTCTTCGGAGAATCTGCGTTCTGCACAATAGCCACTCCTTCGTCATAGCAGCCGGCATCACTCATGATTCCATACAGATTTGTCGGATCGTTCAGAATGCTGTCACCGGTGTCGTAGATCGTCCTCCAGTTCGCCGCGAGAGCTTCCTTCTCTGTATCGTCAGCCTTTCCAATCGAAGCCATAACGATGCTCAGAAGCTGATCCTGATCCATATCCTTGACATCGTTTGTATTTGCCCAGGTGATCAGCGTCACTGCTGACAGTACGCTCTGCAGGGAGGAGCCTGCGGTCCCGGGTCCCCAGCTGGTGCAGATATTCAGAACGTCCCCGAAAGAGCTTTCCAGAGCTGCGGCGGAATCATCGGAGCTGACGGACACCGCGGTCAAGACCTCAGCCTCCGGCGTGACGCTGTTCTGCGAGGACGAAGACACCGACTCCGATGAAACAGATGCTTCGGAAGAGGAAGAAGCAGCGGATTCCGACCGGGAATCCTCCGCTCTGTCTGCGGAAGACGATGCGGCTTCCGTTGCCTTGGCCGCAGTGCTTTCCACAGACGGCGCAGAGCCTGCAGCAGTATTTCCGCATCCTGCCGCGGAAACGGCGATGGCACCTGCCAGTAGAACGGTTACAACAGATTTCTTCATGGATGGTTCCTCCCCTGTCAAATTGCGAAGCCCGGAGCAATCGGAAGCGAATACCGGTCTGTTCTGCCCCGCCTGCGGGAATATCCGAAAAGCATACTTTCCCGCAAAAGCTCATTGTTATTATTATAGTCTTCTGCACCAACTTACGTCAATCCAAGGTTAAAAACTTCTGAGATACAGTATGTGGCGCTGATACTGTTCACACCCAACTCTAAACGGCAAGGATTTTACAGTCCTGTTGCCGTTCGCAAACTGGCTGTAGTAAAGTTTTATCCTGATTTTATGAAGCTGCGGAACTCCTCAGGCGCAAGCGCCTTCGTCAGACAGTCCTCGCTATCCACTTCATGAAGAATTCACGGATAAAACTTTAAACAGCCAGTAATGCTCCGGCAAAGGGACTGTAAAATCTTTGCCGCTTTAGTGGCGCATGAACAGTAACGTGGCGCTGATTATACCTTGCATGATACATCAGGTGTGAACAGGAATCACATGTGCAGCGATTCTGCGAGAAATAAATAAGGAAAAGTCATTAGAAGGGAAAAAGAAAGGAAACAGAGGGATAAAACCCGTGACACGTGCTTTATCCCGATTCACAAATTACAAAAACAAACTGTCCGAACCTCCCCGGTCAAAACCAGGGTGCGCGCGGATCAGAGGAAAAACCGCATGACACCGATCACCTGGCCGAGAATCGAAAACGTATGATCTCCGGTTACAATAATGGGATCCATGTAGTCATTCTCCGGCTGAAGACGGACATATCCGTTCTCCTTATAAAAGGTCTTCACCGTAGCCGAATCATCGATCAGAGCCACGACCATCTGGCCGTTTCTGGCGGCATTGGTCTGCCGCACCAGCACAAGGTCTCCGTCAAGAATCCCGGCATTGATCATACTCTCTCCGTGCACGCGAAGCATAAAGGTTTGTCCGTTCGGCAGCTTATTCACCGGAATGGGAAAATAGGATTCCACCTGCTCCACAGCAAGCAGCGGCTGCCCTGCGGCTACATTGCCGATTACCGGAACATTCTGATATTCCACTGCTTCCCCTGTTTCAGAAACCGGATCAATCTGTCTCATGCGTTCTTCACGGAAATCATCATCCAGTATCTCTATGGCTCTCGGCTTCGTCGCATCCTTGCGAATATATCCGTTCTTCTCAAGCGTCTCCAGATGCGCGTGAACAGAGGACGTGGATTTCAGATGAACCGCCTCACAGATTTCACGCACTGATGGCGGGAAACCGCGGTCGAGGATTTCCTTCTTCAGGTAATCGAGAATCTCCTGCTGCTTTTTGCTGATTGGTTTCCTCCCAGACGCAATCTGAGCATTAGAAGATGTATTCATAGACAATCCCCCCGACCGATCAAATAAAAGTCCTCCTCTTCCGATATGTTCCGATGTGGAAAATGGAAGTATGCTTAATTCTGATGAATATTCAGAAAAAAAGATTAACATAAATATACCATATGGAATTTTAAAAAGCAAACATATTTTTCGAACATGTATTCGTTTCTAACGGACATCCTGTCGAACACACATTCGATTTTATATTGACACGTTCATATATGCGTAATATAATCGCAATATAAGAACAGGTGTTCGGAACTTATGTTCGTGTTGCTTCTGTGAAGCATGAGAATTGAGGGGGCAGTTTTATGATTTCGAATAATGATTCCGTATATTCCGGTCGTGTTTGCTTTGATTTCAGTGAACGCAGAGAAGTATCCGTTCACAAAGCAGCCGGTCGCGCCGATTTCCGCGAGAACAGGATACAAACCGCAGGGCGTACCGCATCCCGTACAGCATATTCCGGCTCTGTGAGATCCGGGTCAGCATATTTTGCCAGAAAGGATGCCGCCGACCGCGCCGCAGGCTACCGCCGCTCCGGAGGAAGAGGAACATTGCGAACGGAGGAGCGCAGAAATCTTCTTAATCTGAAGAGAGTCCTTGCCATCATGGGGGTGCTGATTGCTGCAGTCCTCCTTCTCCTCCGCTTCACCGCTGACCGCACGGAAGCGGAGAAGGTGAACGTTCCCACTTACAAGTATTACACCAGCATAGAGGTGGATCAGGGCGAAAGCCTCTGGTCTATCGCCGCGGATCATATGTCGCCCGAATATAAGGATGTCTATGAGTACATGAGCGAGATTGCCACGATCAACCATCTCCACGGCGATCAGCTCGACAGGGGACAGAGAATCATCATCCCCTATTATTCCACAGAATACAAGCAATGATCCGTGCCGGCGGAAATCCTTCATATTTACGGGTGAGCATAGACATTTGCATTGACAGCTGGTATGATCAGATAGCGATGTGCTGAACAGTTGCAAATATTTGTTTCTTATTTATTACAGGATTTAAATTACAGGATTTACTATAGAAAATTTACTATACTATGGGAAAGCAAAATGAAATGAAAACAGAAGATATGAACAAAAGCAGTTCCTTCGAAAAAATCTATGAGGTAGTGCGTCAGATTCCGGCAGGCAAAGTGGCTACCTATGGTCAGATTGCTTCTCTGGCCGGCAATAAACGGTGGGCCCGGGTAGTCGGATACGCGCTTCACGCGAATCCGGACCCGGAACATATTCCCTGCTACCGCGTCGTGAACCGAAACGGACAGGTCTCTCCCGCCTTCGCGTTCGGCGGAAAGAACCGTCAGATCGAACTTCTGGAAGCCGACGGAATCCCCTGTCCCGACGGAACGGTAGATCTTTCAAAATACCAGTGGAAGCATTTTTCTCTCGTTGACTTCCAGTAACCCGACCGGCTTCCAGTCTTCTCTGCCAGATTTTTGAGCTTCCATCGGCGGCTCACAGCAGGCGGCCCGGAAACTCAGTCTTCCGCTGACTCGGAACCCGACCCGGAACCGTCCGAAAGCTTTTCCGGCGGAATGAGTTTTCCGTCTCTCCAGATTCTCTCCAGATCATAGAACAGACGATTTTCATCATCAAACAGATGAACGACAATATCGCCGTAATCCAGCAGAATCCAGTTCGCGTTCTGATAGCCTTCTGTGCTTCTGGCATGAATTCCTCTCTTGCCGAGAGTCTCATCGACAGCATCCGCCATCGCCTGTACCTGACTCCGATTGGATCCGCTGGCGATAATGAAGTAATCCGCCAGTGTGGAGATATGAGCAATGTCGATAATCTTGATATCAATAGCTTTTTTCTCTTCCAGTGCTTTTACTGCAATATCCGCCATTTCCCTGGGTTCTGTCATTTTCTCCTCCTCTTTGTTTGAAATTTCTGCAGCGTTAATCGATATGCTTGGTCAGTGTCCGGTAATAGCCGTATGCCGACAGCGTCGTCTCATCCATCGCCTTCGGATTTTCACTGAGATAATCTACCGTGTCTTTCAGAATCATGTACATGCATTCATTGATGTCGCAGAACGCGACCTTGCGGATTGCAGCCAGATGCGGCGCCTTGTCACGATTCGGCTCGATATAGTCCGCGATAAACGTGATCTTCTCAAGCATTGTCATCTCCGGCTTCCCTGTCGTATGCCAGGCAATCGCATCCAGCACTTCCGGATCCTCGCAGCCGTAATCTTTTCTCGCAATATACGCGCCGAGCTTCGCGTGCAGCAGTACCGGATGTTCCAGCTCGAACTTTTTCACCGGAATTTTCTTCCTGGTGCAGATCTCAACCTTCTGCGCGTTCGGTATGCACTTTGCGCAGTCGTGAAGAAGTCCCGCCATTCGCGCCTTTTTCAAATCTACGTCATAGCGCATTGCCAGCGCGCATGCCGTGTAGGTGACGCCAAGCGTGTGACGGTAACGGCTGTCAGTCAGCTCTTTCTTCAGTTTGGATTCGATCACATTCCATTCTGTTTTATCTTTGCCCATGTTCTGTCCTTTTGTATCCTCTGCCCTCACTGCTTCTCTGCGGAAGACAGATAAATTCCATGTTCCCGGATATAGTTCAGCACCGGATCCGGAAGATAATATCTCGCCGATTCCCGGTTTCTGATCAGCTCACGGATACGCTTGGATGAGATATCCAGATTCGGGGTATCCAGTTTCAGAAAATCCCCGTGAAACTGTTCTCTCCTCTGTTCCAGAAGTGCATTGAAAACCTCCGGGTCCGTCTGATTCCTTGTCGCCACAACGATATGCGCCGCATTGACAATTCTCTGCGGATCGCGCCACTGATCAAAATCAAACAGGGAATCCGCACCCATGATGAAATAGAATTCTGTGTCCGGATTTCTCTTCCGCAGCATCTCCAGTGTACGATAGGTATAACTGTAGCCATCCTCATTCATCTCAAAAAGAGAAAGCGCAAAGCCCGGATTCGATGCGATGGCAAGTCTCACCATATCCACTCTCTGCTCATCTCCGGCTCTCCCGGCGCGGTTCCTCTTGTGCGGCGGATTGCCCGCAGGCATAAAGAGAACCTTATCCAGGCTGAACTGCTGTCTGGCGGCCTCACCCAGTATCAGATGACCGATATGAATCGGGTCAAAGGTTCCTCCCATGATTCCGATCTTTCGTTTTTTCTCTTCTGACATAGAAATCCCCTGCCCCGGTATTACCGTAACTGAAATACTATGTGATTGCTGCCGCAGTGCGGAGCGGCACGCAGCTTATACGGTTGTGGTACAATCATCTATCGTATGGCCGTTTACTTGGGAAATACAATCTTCCTGTCATCGCCCTGACCTTCTTTATACAGGACGATCTTCTTGCCGATGATCTGCACAATCTGGGATTTGGTTCTCTCTGCCAGCATCTGTGCCATCTCCTTCGGATCATCCATGCAGTTCTGAAGGATACCGATTTTCACCAGTTCCCGCGCAGCCAGCGCGAGACGCACATTCTCCGTCAGCTCGGGTGTAACCCCTCCCTTTCCGATATGAAGAATGGTGTCCTCATTCATTGCCAGCCCTTTCAGGTAAGCTCTCTGTTTACTTGTCATATAATTCTCCTGTCACTGTATTGTATCAAACTCGCGGATTCTGCAACGATCCTTATCTGTCGGGTTTACTCTTTCTCCGGCAGCAACCATGCCCCGCGGCCTCTGAGGTCATCAAAGCGAAGCTTTGATGCCTCCCTGCATTCCCTGAATGCGGCTTCCTGATAATTCTCCTCTTCATCCGTATGGAGAGAAAAATACTTTTCAACCCGAATCGGGCTCTCCTCAAAAGCCGTGATCGCGTATTTCCGTGTGACGTTCTCCCTGGTTTCGTTCACCCTTATGGAAAAAGAAGTGATCTGAGAGGTTTCACAGAGAATCAGGCGACGGCCTTGCGCATTTCGGAACAAAAATCCACAGGAATTGTTTTCCTGTTCGAGATACTGTTCGAGCTTCCACGGAGATTTTTCACCAGGCTCTTCCATCCAGGTTTTCAGATCAAAATTGCAGTTTGCATACGGTTCAATTGTCTGTCGGAAAACCAGAAGATGCTCATTTCGAGGTGCTCCGAACCATTCCCGTTTCGAGGTGAACCGCACGCCCTCCCACGTGAAGTCCGCATCCCTGCACAAGATATCAAAGGGAGGTATTTTCCGTGTTTCTGAGTAGATTTCATCCCTGTCGGAATGACCCAGATAATTGAATTCCAGATTTCTGACTTCCGGCAGTTCCTGCCAGACCTCAATCAGCCCCATATGAAGACACCTCCGTTTCATCTCATATTCATCTCATACCCGTTGCCTTCAAAACCGCATACAGTCTGTTACTTATAATAATCGAAATGAAGTCCGTACATCCGCACAGTATCCCCGTCCTGAATGCCTGCTTCTTCAAGATCTCTGAGAATGCCGGAATCCTTCAGGAACTTCTGGAAGAACTGGAAGCCCTTTTCGGAATCCAGATTTGTGTATCCGAGCATTTTCTCGATCTTCGGTCCCTCAACGATGTAGGTGTGATCCTCCGTCTGCGACTTTGTAACCGTATAAGGAAGATTATCCTCCGGTATCATGACCTCCGGATCGTACTCCTGTGCGTACAGCTCCGTATTCTTCGGGATCTCATCCAGACGGTTCTGCACATAGTATAGCAGTTCTTTTATTCCTTTTCCAGTCGCAGCGGAGATCGGGAACACACGGATTCCCTTCGGTTCGAACTCGCTCTTCAGCCTTTCTACCGGATCTTCCGCTCCCTCTTCCGGGAAAATCAGATCGACCTTATTTGCGGCGATCACCTGCGGCAGCTTCTCAAGGTTTGCATTGTATTTCTTCAGCTCACCGTTAATGGCGTAGACATCCTCAACGGGGTCACGGCCCTCGGTGCCTGCGGCATCCACAAGATGGATCAGCATCCGGCAGCGCTCAATATGCCGCAGAAACTCATAGCCCAGTCCCGCTCCCTCGGAAGCTCCCTCGATCAGCCCCGGAATGTCCGCCATGACGAATCCGTTGCATCCCTCCAGATCGACGACTCCGAGATTCGGAATCAGGGTCGTGAAATGATATTCCGCGATCTTCGGCTGTGCATTGCTGACCCTGGACAGCAGCGTTGACTTACCGACGCTCGGGAAACCGATCAGTCCGACGTCTGCGATCATCTTCAGCTCCAGTCTGAGTTCCAGCTCTCTGGACGGCTGTCCGGGCTGTGCATACTTCGGCACCTGCATGGTAGGCGTGGCATAATTCATGTTCCCTTTTCCGCCTTTTCCGCCCTTCAGCAGTACTACCCGTTTATTCGGGCCGGACATATCCGCGATAACCTTCCCGCTCTGTGCCTCATAGATAACCGTTCCGTCCGGAACCTTCAGCACAACATCTGCCCCGTCCTTGCCGGTACAGCGCTTTTTTCCGCCTTCCTGCCCGTCCTCGGCCTTGAATTTGTAATGATGCCGAAAGCTCGCGAGAGTGTTCAGACCCGGGTCCACCTCGAAAATGACACTCCCGCCATTTCCGCCGTTCCCACCGTCCGGTCCGCCGGCCGCCACAAATTTTTCGCGGCGGAAGCTCACATGGCCGTCCCCGCCTTTTCCGGATTTTACCGCGATTTTCGCACGATCTGCAAACATAACAATCACCTCAGTTCATAAAAAGAGAATGTAACTTATATCGCCGACTCAGAAAATAAACAACAAGAACGGATACCCGCCATGGGTAGGCGATATAAATTGCATTCCCGACACCAAATTTGCCCTGCCATGCTCAATATCCCGCAGTTTTTGCATACATAGCAGCGAGATAAAACGCGCTGCGCGAGTATTATCTCGCTATCGCGACGCTCGCCGCACACAAATACTTCACATTCGGCTGCGGCTCACTGTTCGCGTAAAAAAAGGCCATCACAGCGAATGTGACAGCCCTAACACTTCTAAAATTATTCAGCTGCTTCAGCCTGCGGAATAACAGAGCAGATCTTTCTGTCTCTTCCCTTGCGGGTAAATCTCACGATACCGTCTGTTGTAGCGAACAGAGTATCATCTTTACCAAGGCCTACATTCAGACCCGGATGAATATGAGTTCCACGCTGTCTGTAAAGGATGTTGCCGGCTTTCACAAACTGTCCGTCTGCTCTCTTTGCGCCCAGTCTCTTGGACTCAGAGTCACGGCCGTTCTTTGTAGAACCTACTCCCTTTTTATGAGCGAAGAACTGAAGATTTAAATTCATCATTTCTTACACCTCCACGAAATTAACATCGATGAAGTCCCGATAGGACTCTTCTTCTTGCATATCGGAAAGGGTCGAAGCCAGTGCACGAAGCAGAAGCTCCGCTCCGTCTGACGGATCGCCCTTGACACGGACACAGATCACGGCATTCTCAGCATCAGAAGATTCCTTCACCTGATCTCCGGTAAAACGATCCAGTGCATTCACGGTGTGAATGACCAGAGCAGACACGGCTGCACAGACGATATCCTCGCCCGCCTCCGCGTATCCGGAATGATCTCTTGCCTCAAAACCAGTAATCCGTCCGTTCCGATTCTGATAAAAAGTAACTCTGGTCATTTAAGCATTGATCTTGCTGATCTGTACCTTTGTGTACTGCTGTCTGTGACCGTTCTTCTTATGATAGCCGGTTTTTCTCTTGTACTTGTAAACGATAACCTTCTTCGCCTTTGCATTGGCAAGAACCTTTGCTTCTACAGAAGCACCGGCTGTCTCACCGCCGACCTTGATGGTATCATCGTCGCGAACTGCAAGTACCTGATCAAATGTTACTGTCTCCCCTGCCTCTGCTCCGAGCTTTTCAACACGGATAACATCGCCCTCGGAAACCTTGTACTGCTTTCCGCCAGTTGCAATAATAGCGTACATATAGGACACCTCCTACTTTCTAAAACTCGCCAGATCCGGTGGCCGGCCTGTGCTCAGGCAGACTCTTATACCTCTCTGTGCGGCATACCCGATATTATCGCATACACTTCGATCATTGTCAACATAAAAATTCGAGAATTCGAAGATTATAAAATCAGGGAAACTTCCCTGATCAGGCATCAGGAATGACCTCTTGGGACCTTTGCAAGCAGGTTCTTTTCGTATGTGCGGTCTGCGATCATCAGACGGATAAACGTATACAGAAGAATCGGAACACTCCCCCAGACCGCTCTGACCGAAAAAATCTCGCACAAAACCGTGGAAAGAATCCCGCCGGCAAGAAAAAACAGGATCATAGAACCGTGCATCTTCCAGCGAAGATCTGCCTTCGGATCCTTATCCCGAATTGCCTTGACCAGGTTGCTTCCCGTCTGGCGGATATGATTCGTCACAAAGGTGGTAGCCATCGGTATGCCCTCATTCTGACGGAAGGTATTGAACTGCATAGAGCAGATAAAATTCAGGGTAACCTGACAGATCTGATCAGGAGCATCTTCCGGAAGCGCCCCAAGCATAATTGCCACAGGAATCTCAAATCCAACCAGAATCGTGTCCCAGCGCAGAATATGAAACTTTTTCACTCTCTTCGCCAAAAACTCTGACAGGATCGCCCCGGCAAAATAAGCGGAAATCGGTATCAGCAGATATAATGCCTTATTCCAGTCCCCTTCACCGATGGCCATAGAGAGAAGAACAACGTTTGCTGTCTGTGCATTGCAGAACACGCCGCCTCTGACCATGAAAGTATACGCCCCGTAAAAACCGCCTACCAGAATCAGCGACCAGAAAACCCAGTGCTTTTCACACTCCAGAAAAAATTCCCGGTGCGTATCATTTTCTGTTGATTGTTTTGGCTCACGTCTCATTTCAACTGACTTTCTCAACTGTCTTTCTCAATCGTCCGTCAGGCAAATTTCTTCTTCCGCTTAAGTTTCCAGTCTCATACCTGTTGCCTTCGAAATCGCATCCAGTCTCTTACGCACGCTTCGCGGCAGGCGGCATGTCTGCGTTTTCGACATACTGTATAAGTCCACGCGTCACTACGCTGCTTCGCAGCTTTCGTGCCGCTAACAGGCATTCGCTATACTGTATAAGCTGCGCGCCGCTCCGCACTTCGTGCTCTCGCGTCGCTACAGGCATTCGGATTCCGCGCATTCGCGCTTCATCCTCATACCTGTTGCCTTCGAAATCGCAGACAGTCTCTTACGCACGCTTCGCGTGCGACGAGCCTGTCTGCGTTTTCGAAGAGCTTATACACGAACCTTATGATTTACTGTGATTGCAAGGCTTCCCGGTCCGATATGGCATCCGATCACCAGAGAAAGCGGATCTCCGCTGATATCGGCTCCCGGGAATGCTTCACGGATCTCACGAACCCACTGCTCTACTTCACCGGGATCATCTCCCTCGGAATACGAGTAGCGGATGGTGTAATCTCCCTTTTCCACGAAATCATGGAATCTGCCGTCCATATCCTTTCGTATCGCATCGAGCATGATCTTCTTCGCCTGCTTCACGCCGCGCGCCTTGGCAAAGGCATCGAGCTTCTCTCCCTGAATCTGCAGCACCGGCTTGATGTGCAGGACGCTTCCGATCAGTGCCGCAGCCGGTGTGATACGTCCGCCCTTCTTCAGATATTTCAGAGTATCTACCATAATATATATGCTGGAATTGAACTTGTCCTCCTCCAGCTTCTCCCGGATCTGCTCCGCGTTCCATCCCGCATCAATCAGGGTCTGTGCGTCTTCCACCGACTGGCGCAAGGTAACGGAAATTCTCTGGTTATTCACCACCTGGACTCTGCCGTCATAATTCTCCGCCAGAAGTCTGGCCGTCTGATAGGAATTGGACAGTCCGCTGGAAAGCGGAATATATACAATCTCATCATACTCTCTGAGCACTCTGTCCCAGAGATCCGTAACCTCAGCGGGAGCCGGCTGAGAGGTTGATACGCTGACATTCGGGTTCTCAAGCTCCTTAAAGAACTCCGACTGCGTAATATCGATATCCTCACGGACCACCTTGCCGTTGATCAGAAATGACATCGGCAGCACATACACCCCGAGCTTTCTCGCCATCTCCTGTGTGATTCCGCTGTTACTGTCGGTTACGATTGCAACCTTCGACATGAAATATCCTCCTCACCCTGCTTTTCAACAAATTATGTATCTATTCAGTATATCAAGATTTCAAACGGAAAAAGACCACTCGTGGAATTTCTCCGGCTGAATAGTTACCAAAATATAAACTTATTCTACAATAGCACCGATAAAATGCAAACACCCACTTTTAAAAAAATGTGTCTCCATCAGGTTTTCAAAAAACCGCTCAGAAAAAGGATGAAACCACCTGTCTCGATCCTGTGATGACGGGATTGCCTGCGCCGGCAAGTCAGGGATCTGCAAGGAACCGATGCAGCAAGTGCAGGGGTTACGCACCGATCAGGAGAAACAGAATTCCGGAGAGAAGGATTACTCCGGTCGGCACAAGAATCTGTGCGAGTCTTTTTTCCTCAAGCCCGGATTCGATAAAAGCAGGCTTCTTCCACGTCACGGATCTCCTGATCAGCCAGCATCCCGTGTAGATCAGTATCGGAATCGGGATCCCGTAGAACAGCAGAGAACCCCCGACCATCTGCGGGGACGCAGAATACGACGCCTGTGCGGAGGCGTCTGACGCAAGGAAGGAGATCACCACCAGAAGTCCGTTATAAGAAAAATGCAGCAGGCTTGTATAGAAGATGTTGTCGGTTTCCAGAATCACCCACGTCATCAGCGCCCCGAGAATTCCGGGGATCCACCACCGCACAGGGTAGATATGGAACACTCCGAACAGAATCCCGCCCGCAAGGATGATCTGGCACCGCTTTCGGAAGCTTGTCCGAAGGCCGGAGACCATGACGCCGCGGTGGAGTGCCTCTTCACAGACGGCAGGCATGAACGCTGTGAGAAAAAGCTCAACCGGAAGACTCGAGGAATAAGCGCCGGCAAGCCCCTCGTCGATGCGCTGCAGTGCGTGCGGTACGAAAAACATTTCCAGAACCGTCACCACATCCGCGGCAAGATATCCGGCAGCCACCAGGATCAATACGCCGAAGACTGCCGACATCCGCGGCTTTTGCAGCGGAAAGACCTCCTTCGGGTCCGCTCGCATGAAAAACACAAACAGAACCGAGGCCGCGAGAAATTCGAACTCCATGACGAAAGAGTCCAGATCCATGTTCCCGGTCAGAAAGTAAACCCATCCGTTCGTCAGAATCCAGACCGCCATCAGACAGATAAAGAAGACCAGACACTGCCAGAACTTCAGTTCCCGCCTTGTCCGGGGTTTTTTCAGACCTCTTGGCGCCGTTCCGGAAATACTCTCATACGGCACCCACTCGTGCATGAAGCGATTGCCGTATCCATAGGAAGAATCCAAAGGGTTTCCGTTTTTATCTGCGTAAATCTGCGGGCTCCGGTCTTTGCCGAAATCATTATGATGTAAGGAATCATTCTGCATCTGCTTCAATATCCTTTAACTGCTCCTTAAAAGATTTCCTCTTCTTGGTCCGTGTGATCTCCATGATGTCAAGCGCGGTGATGTCGATGACCTGCGGCCTGGAGGGATCCTTTCGGAATTCCTCCGTCATCCGCTCTTTCAGCCTTCTCTGATCGCCCGGCTCTCTCATATTGATGAAATCCACAAGAATCGTTCCCGAAAGCTGCCGCAGACGGATCTGCCGCGCGATCTCTGGAGCAGCCTCGTCATTCGTCAGCTGAACCGTTCTGGAAAAGCTCTTGTTCCCGGAATAACGCCCCGTATTCACATCGACGGACACAAAGGCTTCCGTCTGCTCGATCACGAGAAAACCTCCGGACTTCAGCCACACGGTCCGGCTCCGGAGCGCCTCGAAGAGTGTCGTCAGGTTATACAGCTTGTAGAGATCCAACATCCGGTCCTGATAGAGAACGGCTTCCGGACAGTCATCCGGCGAAAATGTCCGTCCGATGTAATCGTCCAGTTCCCGTTTTGTCTCCGGATCGTCGGTCACGATCCGCTTCAGTTCCCGCACCGGACATTGTTTCAACAGATAGACCGCGTCGCTTTCCGACTGGTACAGACAGGAATAACAGGTCCTCTCAAGACCGTGATCCAGAATCCGGTTCATCCGGTCCGAGAGAGCCTTCCATTCTCCCAGGAGCTCTTCATCATCCGCTTCGGCGGCATTTGTTCTGACAATGACTCCGAAGCTTCCGTCAGACAGCGGGCGGAAAAAATCTTCCAGACGCTTCCGGTCGTCCTCCTGAAGCTTTTTTGAAAAATTCAGTGTCTTCCGTCCGGAGGTCAGAACCAGAAATCTTCCGGGAATCGTAAGGTTCTGCGTCAGTCTCGGAAGCTTCTGCTTCATCGCTTCCTTCTCAACCTGCACCAGAATCTCGTCTCCTGCCTTCAGCGTCCGGTCCTGTCTCGCATGCTTCGGAGGAAGCGGAAGGTACCCGTTCCGTTCCGGTCCGATCCGGACGAAGGCGGCGTTCAGATTATTCTGAACGGTCTCGATCTTTCCCACATAAATATTGCCGAGAATCGACTGCCTGTCCTTCCGACGGATATAGAATTCCACCGGTCTGTCATCCTCGTAAAGCACAGACGCCAGACACGGGATTCCTCCTGCCGGATATTTTGCAATCACAATCTTCTTCTGTCCCATGTTCTCTGCTTCTCCCGCAGGCGCACTCATGTTCTGTCCATCTGTATCCGGGAAACCCGGTCCAGCGGTACCAGTTCTCTGTTTTCTGCCGTTCCGATATTCGTATAGATATCATTGCGGTGAATCAGAAGGCTGAGAGCCGACAGATCAAAGCCCGCGAATTCGGAAAAGGCGTTCATGACGAGCTCCGGCTTCAGGTTGCTGACGCTCCCGGCGGACAGCAGCATATGAAAGGCGGTGCGCTCCGCGTCGGTTCCCTGGGGATGGTCCGCCAGTGTCCGGTCATCCAGCTCGGTCACATTCATCTCGTAGATCCAGGGCAGGATATCCGTTTCCGCCTCACTTCGTTTCGTCTTTCGAAGCACGATGACCGACGGAGCCGAAAGGAAGCTGTTCAGCTTCTCCTGCAGCTGCTTCGGATCCGGAAGCATTACGCTTCCCTTCCGGAAGCTTACGGTGTAATCGGCGGCATTCACCAGCGTCATGCATTTCTCCGCCTTGGTGATTCCGATTCGTACACAGCTTTCCGCATGCATTCCCGGAACCATCTGTGCGTTCAGTCTCTCAAGGATCTCCTCCTCGGGGATTTCTTCCTTTAGATCCAGATCAAAATACTCTCCGCTGCTGGTCTTGCCCACGCCGAGCGGCGCCGCGAAGGACATCAGCATATGCGGACTGTAGCCCTCTGACAGCGACACCGGCAGCTCTGCTCTGCGGATTGCCTTCTGAAAGAAGCGCATCACATCCAGATGGCCTATGAATTTCAGGCATCCTGTCTTTGAAAATTTAATCCTGACTCTCATAGCACACTCCTCCGTTGTACACGCGGCAGCCGCAGCCGCTGCATCTCTGCCGGCAGTTCGGCGTCACAGCGCCCTCCTTCGCCCGTTTCCACTCCCTTATCAGGAAATCCCGGCTGACCTGACAGTCCAGGAAATCCCACGGAAGCAGCTCGGAGGTATCTCTCTCTCTGGCCGTATAGAAATACGGATCGATGCCGCACTCCCGGAAACTTTCCTGCCATCTCTCCTCGTCAAAATACTCAGTCCAGGCGTCGAAGACTGCACCTTTCCGGTATGCCTTCTCGATCGCCTGCGCGACGCGGCGGTCGCCTCTGGCGAAGACGCCCTCCAGAACCGAGATATACGCGTCGTGGTAAGTGTATCGGATGCTCTTCTGATTCAGCATGGAGCGCACCTCGTCCTTGACCATGTGCGCCTTGTCTAGGAATTCCTGCTCCCTGTCCATCCTGGCCCACTGAAAAGGAGTGAACGGCTTCGGAACGAAGAACGAGCTGCTGGCAGTGATGCTGACCTTCCCCGTTCTCTCTTCCTTCGGGATATTGTCATAGTAGCACTCGGCAACCTTTTCACACAGATGGGCGATATCCCTGACATCCTCCTCCTTCTCACCCGGAAGACCGAGCATGAAGTAGAGCTTGACCTTGTTCCAGCCGCCACGGAACGCCTCCAGAGCGCCGCCCAGGATGTCCTCCTCTGTAATGCCCTTGTTAATGACGTCGCGCATCCGCTGCGATCCGGCCTCTGCCGCAAAGGTCAGACTGCTCTTCTTCACATCCTGCACCTTTGACATCACGTCGAGCGAGAACGCGTCAATCCGCAGGGAAGGAAGCGAAATGTTGATCCCCTTATCATTGCAGATCCGGATCAGGAAGGTCAGAAGCTCATTCAGCTCCGAGTAATCACTGCTGGAAAGCGAGCTCAGCGAGATCTCATCGTAGCCGGTATTCTTCAGCATTACCTCTGCCTGCCTCTTCAGCCGCTCCACGTTTTTCTCCCGGAGCGGACGATAGATCATGCCTGCCTGACAGAACCGGCACCCCCGGATGCATCCTCTCTGAATCTCCAGCACCACCCTGTCCTGCGTGGCCTGAAGATACGGAACAATCGGCGCGTCCGGATAGGACACCTCATTGAAATCCATGACGATCCTCTTGCGAACCTTTGCGGGCACCCCTTCCTCCGTCGGGCCAAAGGAAGCCAGCGTCCCGTCCTCGTGATAGGACGCGCGGTAAAACTGCGGCACGTAGATTCCTTCGATGCGGGAGGCGCGGAGAAGGAAATCCCGACGGCTCATGCCGGTTCTTTTTTTCTCCTGATAGAGGTCGAACAGTTCATCGTATGCGACCTCTCCCTCTCCGATATAAAACAGATCGAAGAATTCCGCGATCGGCTCCGGATTGTAGGTACAGGGACCGCCGCCGATGACGATGGGGTCCTCCTCTCCCCTGTCCTCGGCGTGAAGCGCAATCCCGGACAGATCCAGAATCTGGAGAATATTCGTGTAGCACATCTCGTACTGAATGGTAATTCCCAGGAAATCAAAGGATCGCACCGGTTCCTGCGACTCGAGCGCAAAGAGAGGAATCTTCTTCTCCCGCATGACCTTGTCCAGATCCGGCCACGGGGAATAGACTCTCTCACACCAGACATCCTCTCTCTTGTTAAACATGTCATACAGAATCTGAATTCCCAGATGGGACATACCGATCTCGTACACATCCGGGAAACACATACAGAAGCGAATCATCTTCCCCAGTTCAGGGGAGGCCGACTTGTCAACTGCATTCACCTCATTGCCGATATACCTGGCGGGTTTGTCAATTGACAGCAGAATTTCATCGCTTAATGCCAATCTTCTCATACATTCACCTTTTCATTCCTGTATTTATGGAAAAACGAGATAAAACACACGCTTCCAGTTTTATCTCGCTGCCGCAATCCTCGTTTCACCTGCCTGCAGCCGGAACCGAATCCTGAGGCAGCAGGCAGGCATACAATATTATTCCGCGCTTCCCGGATGATCCGGCTGCTGCGCATCGTCTCCCGGGCGCTTCAACGGCCTGCGGGTAATATCATCACGGAACATGGAGAATCCGTCCATAGGATAGCTTTCCAGATTCTCCAGCACCTTTCTGCCGTCGGCTTTCTTTAACAGCTTTTCCCGGTCCTTCATGACCTCCGCGGCGGTTAACTTCCGGGAAGGTCCGCCCACGCAGCCGCCCGGACAGATCATGCCCTCAATGAAGTCCTCCTGCAGTCTGCCGAACTTCAGCATCGTGAGCGCCTTCTTGCAGTCCGCTCCGCCGGCAGCCTTATACAGTTTGATCTTCGACGTGTCCTCGCCGCGCTCCTTCATGCACTCGATCACGGCGTTCGCGACACCGCCCGAGGTGGCGAATCTCTTTCCGAAGATAGACGCTTCCTGATACGGATCGTTACAGGGCTTCAGCTCCACATCCTTCGAGCGGAGAAGCGCCGAAAATTCACCGTAGGTCAGAACGTAGTCCGCATTCTCCGGTACGCCCTTCACATCCGCTGCCTCGGATTTCTTTGCCATGCACGGTCCGATGAAAACTGTGATGCATCCCGGGTGCACCGACTTGATATATCTGGAGACGGCACACATCGGGGAGACGACGGTGGACATGTTCTCCTTGTACTGTTCCGGGAAATGAACCTTCAGCATATTGATAAAGGCAGAGCAGCAGGAGGTCGTCATCTTGCGTCCCTCCTTCAGCGCTTCGCTCCACTCCTCTGACTCGTAAGCGGCAGTCATATCCGCGCCGAGGCCGACCTCGACCAGATCCTTGAATCCGAGCTCCTGCACTGCCTGGCGGATCGATCCCATGGTGATATCCGGTCCGTACTGTCCCTCGGTCGCCGGAGCCACCATAGCATAGACTTCCTTTCCGGCCTTGATATCACGAATGATGTTCACCAGATAAGATTTCGACGCAGGCGCGCCGAATGGGCAGGAATGAATGCACAGCCCGCACTGGATGCACTTTGTATCATCAATGACGCAGATTCCATACTCATCGTACGTAATGGCGCCTACCGGACAGGCTTTCTTGCAGGGACGGACCAGATGGACAATCGCGTTGTAGGGACATGCCTCCGCGCACTTTCCGCACTCCTTGCACTTCGTCGCGTCGATATGAGAACGGTGCGCGCCCATTTCGATCGCTCCGAACCTACAGGAGCTCTGGCAGGGCTGCCCCATACACTTTCTGCAGTTGTCGGTAACGGTATAGGCCGAAATCGGGCACTCCTCACACGCCGGTCCGAGAACGCGCACGATATTCTCAGAGGTATCGTTTGGATCCGGGTTTTTGCCCTCTGCCAGACGAATCCGGCGCTTGATCAGCTCCCGGTCCTTGTAGACACAGCATCTGTATTTTGCCAGCGGTCCCGGACTCAGCTTAAGAATCAGCTTCTCCTTCCCATCCTCATCCAGCTCGTCATTCCACGCGAGCCGTGCAGTCTCCTCAAGAATCTTGTGTTTCAGATGAATCAGATTTTCGTCATTTGTAACCATGCCATACATCCTTTCCAATTTGTAACTCTTCTCCGCATAGATGGAACCGCGGATTCAGTTTACTATTTTTGAGTGGCCGATTCAACCGGTACCCTCCCGCCCGGACATATGTTCTTATAAAAAAACACCGGCTCCGCCGCTGACGGCGCCATTTTCTTTTGCCGGCGGATTTGCTATAATAAAGCGGCCGGCTCTTCAGACGCGGTTTGCGCGTGCCGATCGCAAAGGCCGGCATATGTCTTATATTTTCCCATATAAGAATCCCATTATTCAAATCTGATTGGAGGAATTTTATGAAGTTTTATTATCCCGTTATCGTAAAAAAGACCGAAAACGGCTATCACGCGAGGTTTGCCGATCTTGAGATGTGCGAGGCGGACGGTGATACGCTCGACGAGGCGCTCGACAACGCGAAGGACGCCGCATACAACTGGATTGAGGCCGAGTTTCAGGAGCCGGATCCGCAGCTTCCGCCTTCCTCGGACAAGGCCGATCTGGAGGCAGAGGCCGCTGAGGACGAAATCGTCCGGGAGATCCTTATCACCTACCGGATGATGGAGGGCTGGGAGGAATAACCCGTGTCCGACTCTGTCTCTTTGAGCGCTGGCATGAGGCAGCCATGAAATAAGACGGCTCTGCCTCTGTCAGTATACACTGATGCAATTTTTTATCAGTATCCTCTGTCGCTGCTCAGCATGTAGAGCAGGGCATTGCAGATGCAGGCCGCGATATTGCTTCCGCCCTTGCGCCCTCTGGCGACGATGTACGGAACTCCGGTCCGCATGATCAGCTCCTTTGACTGCACAACGTTAACAAAGCCTACTGGAACACCGATGATAAGCTCCGGCTTCAGCGTCCCGTTTTCGATCATCTCATACAGTCGCACCAGTGCCGTCGGCGCGTTTCCGACTGCAAAAATGAGCCTGCGGTCCAGCCTGGCCGCTTTTTCCATGCAGACGGCGGCGCGGGTGACGCCCCGTTTCTTCGCTTCTTCTGCCACATCCGGATCTGACATAAAGCACAGCGCCTCACCCCCGTAACGGGCGAGCGCATGCTTATTGATGCCTGCCTGCGCCATATGCGTGTCCGTCACGATGCTGGCGCCGCCGCGGATCGCATCCAGTGCCTTTTCCACAACATTCTCCGAGAAGCAGAGGTTATCCGCGTAGTCAAAATCCGCGCTGGTGTGAATGCAGCGCTTCACAATCAGTTCCGTTCCGGGAATCATAAGACCGTTCTTCTCCCCGAGCTCCTCCGTGATGATCTCAAAGCTGCGCTTCTCGATATCCATCGGCTTCACATTTTCCAGTTCTATCTTCACTTCCGACATATCAGCAATTCCCATCCTTCCAGCAAATACGCCACGCGCAGCAAATACTACACGCATGGCAAATACTACACGCACGGCAAATACCACACGCACGGCAAATACCACACGCATGGCAAATACCACACGCATGGCAAATACCACACGATCAACAGCACGCATAGTATATAACCCGCAGATCGCTCCCGGACTGCGCATCTTCCGCAGTCCTGCAGGGATTCAGATTTTGCGCGGCCGATCACACACCCGCATCCAGTATCTCGTAGATTTTTTTCAGATCCATATTCTTCCGAAGCTCCGACGCCAGAATATCATACTGGCTTTCCTTAAAGGTCTGGTAATCCACACCGGTCATATCCGTGGTGTCGATTCCCTTCCTGCGGCCCAGAGCCTCCACAATTCTGTCGGCCACCATCTCCCGGTCAAAAACGCTGTGAACATAGGTTCCGTATACGTTTCCGTACTGGGCGCCGTCCTGCTTTTCGGCCGCATTCTCCACATTCGTGTTGCGGATTCGCACCGTCGGCGCGGCATTTTCATCCAGCGTGCTGACGCCCATATGGATCTCATATCCCTCGATCGCCGTACCGGACAGATTCTCCAGCGCGCCCTGAAGTTGCCCGAAGCTGCCCTCCACCCGGGTGCGGGTCTTTTCCCCCGCAAAAACGGTGTGCATCGGCAGAAGTCCCATGCCCTTGACGGATCCGCCGTTTTCCACGCCCAGTGGATCGGAAAGCGTCTCTCCGAGCATCTGGTAGCCTCCGCAGACTCCGAAAATCACGGTGCCCTCCGAGGCCGCCTTCAGGACCGCCGCCTCGAGACCGTTCTGACGCATCCAGAGAAGATCCTCCATGGTATTTTTGGTCCCCGGCAGGATGATCATATCCGGCTTTTTGAGCTCAGACACCCGGTCCACATACCGAAGAGAGACACCCTTCATCTTCTCGAAGGGGTTGAAATCCGTGAAGTTGGAGATTCTCGGCGTGCGGATGACCGCGATGTCAATCGCCGCGACCGTCTGATCACCGGAAAAACGCTCCGTGAGGCTGTCCTCATCCTCCACCTCGATGTGAAGGTAGGGAGCGACGCCTACCACCGGAATGCCGGACCGTTCCTCCAGCATCCGGATGCCGGGATCCAGAATAGTCCGGTCTCCCCGGAACTTGTTGATCACAAGTCCCTTCACCATCTCTCTCTCGTCCTCTTCCAGAAGCTCAACGGTTCCGATGAGCTGGGCGAAAACGCCGCCCCGGTCGATGTCGCCGACCAGAAGAACCGGCGCTCCGGCGATTTTGGCCATTCCCATGTTGACGAAGCAGTCGGCATCCTTCAGATTGATCTCCGCCGGGCTTCCGGCGCCCTCGATCACGATGATGTCGTTTTCCGCCGCGAGAGATTCATACGCCTTCCGGACCTCCGGGATCAGATTCGGCTTGTAACGGAAATATTCCCTGGCATCCATGTTGCCCAGGACTTCTCCGTTTACGATCACCTGAGATCCGGTATCATTCGTCGGCTTCAGGAGGATCGGGTTCATCCGCACATCCGGCTCCACGCCGGCGCACTCCGCCTGCATGACCTGCGCTCTCCCCATCTCCAGCCCCTGGCGTGTGATAAAAGAATTCAGCGCCATATTCTGCGCCTTAAAGGGAGCCACCCGGTATCCGTCCTGTCTGAATATACGGCACAGTCCGGCGGCGATCAGGCTTTTCCCCGCGTTGGACATCGTGCCCTGAATCATAATTGCCTTTGCCATAATCAAATCCCCCTGTCTGCTGCCTCTGTATTTTCGCATACCGTGTTCCGGCTGATCCGTCCGAGCGCCCGGATCAGCTTTTCGTTCTCCGGATGCAGCCGCACCGCCGCGCGGTAATAGCCTTCTTCGAGGTTGTGATAATTGGAACAGTCCCGGATCATGATTCCGAAGGGCAGAAGCTTTCCGGCAAGCCCTTCTTCTCCCTTGAAAAAGACATAATTCGCGCAGGAATCGAACACCTGATACCCGAGCTCCCTGAGGGATTTTTTCAGGTAGGCGCGTTCCTCTCTCACAATTTCTCTTGCCCGCTCCACGTATGCTTCCTCCTGAAGCGCCGCGACTCCGGCCTTCTGCGCCGGAATCGACACGTTCCACGGCTGCACCGCACTCTGCATCCGGGAGAGGAGATCCGCATCAGCCGTGATGCCGTATCCGAGACGGAGACCTGCCATCGCGTACCGCTTGGTAAAGGCCTTCAGAATGAAGATCCCCGGTTCTTCCTCCACATATCCCCGGACCGTCAGGCGCTCCGGGTCCTCACAGAAATCCTGGAAACACTCATCCACGAAGAGACGCACGCCGCGCATGCGGCAGGTCCGGATGATCTCCCGCATCAGCTCCGGCTCCACGGGAACACCGGTGGGATTGTTCGGATTGCAGAGGACGACAACGTCCAGCTCCTCCGTGACTGCGTCTGTAAACTCCCGTGTCAGCCGGTATCCGTCGGCCTCCCGCAGAGAGTAGAGACGTACCTCACAGCCGGCGCTTTTCAGCGCCTGCTCATACTCCGCAAAGGTCGGAGCCAGGACAAGCGCCCGCTTCGGGCGAAGCGCCCACGCATACGCGAAAATCACCTCTGCAGCCCCATTGCCGCAGAACAGATACTCCTCCGGCACCTTCTCGTATACGGACAGAGCACGGATCAGCTTTTCCTTTCGCACATCGGGGTAATGACAGATCTCCGCCATGCTCTCTTGTCCCGCGCGGATTACGCGCTCCGGCGTCCCGAGGGGATTCATATTCGATGAAAAATCAATCACGCCGGGATGCCGGTAGACATCCCCGCCATGTACACTCTTTACCATTTCTTTACCTGCTGTCCCTGTATCAGCTCTTTCTCAAACCAGCGCAGCAATCAGCAGCCGCAGCGCCGCCGAGAAAATAAATGCGAGAACCGCCGTTGCATACATGATCCGGTTGGCCCTGGGAATGTCCTCCGGCTCAATCTCCCGGATCGGGTCCCCGATATACGGCTTCCGGTGCAGCTCCCCGAAGTACCACGCGTCTCCCGCGAGCCGGATATCCAGTGCTCCGGCCATCGCAGCCTCCGTGTGCGCGGAATTCGGGCTGGCGTGCTTCAGACGGTCTCTCTTGAATATTTTCAGCGCATTCTTCCCGTCATTTCCGCAAATCCGCGCGGCAAGCACCATGAGAATGCCCGAGATTCTCGCCGGAATAAAGTTCAGAACATCATCCAGCCTTGCCGCAAAGGTTCCGAACCAGCGATACCGGTCGTTGACATATCCGATCATCGAATCCATGGTGTTGACGGACTTGTAGAAAAATCCCCCGGCCGCCCCGCCGATCATCAGAAAGATCAGCGGCGCCACAACGCCGTCGGAGGCGTTTTCGGCGACGGTCTCGACCGCGGCCTTCGTGACTCCCGTCATGTCCAGCCTTTCGGTGTCCCGGCCGACAATCATTGAGACCGCTTTTCTGGCCTTTCCGAGATCTCCGGTCTTCACCTCCCGGTAGACCTTCATGCTCTCATCCCGAAGCGATCTTGCCGCCAGAATCTGGTAACACCAGAACGTCTCAACGGCAAACCCCAGCCAGAAATTCACATGGTAGAAAAGCTTCAGAAGCAGGGCGGGGATCAGCGTGCCGACCGCTGTGACACAAACCGCGGTACAGACGCCAGCCGTCCGTTCTCCCGCTTTTCCGGAAGAAAAAGCCTTCCGGAACACAGTCTCGAAGAAGGTGATAAATTTCCCGATGAGCTGAACCGGATGATACAGCCCGTGCGGATCTCCGAGTGCAAGGTCCAGAATCCCGCCGAGCAGCACCGCCGGAACAATATGGTCAAAGGTTTCTATTATCATGATACTCTGCACACCTCTTCATAAACGCAGCGGCGACCTCCGGATTCGCATAGAAATACAGATGCGGAAAGCCGGCGTACATGGTGTCCGTGCTTCTGACGCAGCGCCAGGAACGGTTTCCTGCCGGTTTTTTCGCGAGAAAGGTATCGCCCGGATTCTCAGATTCATAGTAATGGAACTCATGGGACCGGATTTCTCCGACGTCTCTTCCGAACATGGTCCCGCCGGTGAGCGTCAGATATCCGAACCTTGTCAGATGACCGGTATAAAACGCGTTCTCCGGAAAGACACCCGCCATCGGCCACACATTGCCCTCCGGATCGGTCAGTGTGCGGTGAAGGTAGAGAAATCCGCCGCATTCAGCCAGTGTCGGAAGACCGCCCGCCACAGCACTTCTTACAGACTCCCGCATCGGAGTGTTCTCCGAAAGCTCTCTGCCGTAAAGCTCCGGGTATCCGCCGTGAAGCAGAAGACCGTCCAGACCGTCTGGAAGACCTGCGTCACGCATCGGAGAAAAAGGAACCAGCTCCGCGCCCATCTCCCTTAAGAGGTCCAGATTGTCTTCGTAGAAAAAGCAGAAGGCCTCATCCTTCGCGAGTCCGATCCGGAGTTTTCCCGCACCGTACGCTTTTCCGCGAGGTTCGGCAGTGCCGGCCGCATCCTGACCGGCCGCTTCCGGGTTCCCTGACCGGAAGGTCTCCTCCGGGCAATGAACGGAAAGCGCCGGAGCGCTCCCGGCGATTTTGAGAATCTGTCCGATATCCATCGTCTGATCCAGAATCTCCGCGAGCCGGTCCAGCTTGTCCTGGAAAGAGGCGATTTCATCCGGCATCAGGAGTCCCAGATGCCGGCTCTCCAGCGCACAGCCCTTCACGACCGGCACGTAGCCGACCACGGGAATTCCAACCTCCCGCTCGATCATCTCCTTCATCCTCGGGTAGAGTCCCGCGGAAACCCGGTTCAGAATCAGTCCCCGGATGCAGGGCTTTTCCTGAAAATCCAAAAATCCCCGGATCAGCGGAAGCACGGAACGGCTGACTCCCTTTGCCGGAACGATCAGCAGGACCGGTGTATCGGTGACGGAAGCCAGATCGCTGGCACCCGCCCTGGAGCTGTCGATTCCCATTCCGTCGTAATATCCCATCACGCCTTCCAGAACCGCCAGGTCCGCATCCTTCGCGTTCCGCGCAAGAAGGCACCTGGTCGTGTCCGGGTCCGTAAAGAAGGTATCCAGGTTCCGGCTCTTCGTGCCGAGCACCTTCGTGTGAAACATCGGATCGATGAAATCCGGTCCGCATTTAAAAGAGGCCGGCTTCAGTCCTTTCTTTTTCAGAAGATTCAGCAGACCGCAGGTGATCAGCGTCTTGCCGCTTCCGCTGGAAGGCGCCGCAATCATGATCCGGCTGATTCTGATTTTCTCATTCTTTTCCATCTGTTCCTTCATCCATAAGTGACGCCCCGCCTGCGGTGCGCAGGCTGTACACGCTTAACTGCTCAGACATACCGTGAACTGCAGTTTCCCCAATGATCTTAACAGTTACAAATGTTCTTCTTCGAGCTTCTCGCCGTCAACTCCGGTGTGAACGAGCGCTTTCTTCAGCTCATCCTCCGAGTCTTCCGCCGCGGCGCCCTCCGCTGTGATGACATACACCGGGTTCTGGCCCATCATCATGTGATAGGGCCCCGCCTTCTTCGATTTTGCGACCGTGATGCAGGCGATGTCCGGTTCACCAAAGGGCAGCTTTTTCAGGATTTCCAGCGCCTGTGTGACCGTCTCAAGGGTGATGGCATTGAGCACGACGCGGATCCGGGGATTCTTGTCCAGAAGGATCCGGAGGATTTCCTCCATATTTCCGCCGGTTCCGCCGAGAAAGGCATGGGTCGGCACCGGAAGACCCTCCAGCGCCTCCGGCGCCAGTCCTTCCACAATCTCCATATTGTCCACTCGGAACTTCAGCTTGTTCGAATAGAGAAGCCGCACCGCCGCCGGATTTTTCTCAATCGAATACACCTTTCCGTTCACCGCCCGGAGCGCCGCCTCGACCGAACACGAGCCGCTGCCGGCGCCGATATCGTATACGACCGAGCGGTCCGTCAGCCGGAGCTTTCCCATGGAAACGATGCGGACCTCCTCCTTCGTCATGGGGACCTTGTCCCGGAGAAACGCCTCGTCCGCCACTCCGCTCGTGACGACGGGATTTACATTCGGATTTTCTACCAGAATCACACTCAGAGCAGATGATTCGTATTCCGCGAAATCGACCGGACGCCCAGAGAGGATCTTCTCATCCGGATATCCGAGATTCTCCCCGACATGTACCGTCACCTCGTTCATATCGTAGGTAATCAGCTTCCGGCAGATCTCCGCCGCCTGATCCTTTGTGCCGAGGATGGAAAAAACCTTTCCGTTCCGGCAGATCTCGCCGATGATGTTGCAGCTTGCGCCATGCATGCTCACAAGCCTCACATCCTCCCAGGAAATCCGGAGCTGGCTGCAGAAATAGACGACAGACGAAATCCCCGGCAGAATACGGATCTGATTGTCCGGGCTGTTCAGCGTATCGATCGCCGCGTACAGCTTCTTCGCTCCGCTGAAAAAACCGACGTCGCCGGACATCAGCACGGCGATTCTGGAAGCCTCCGGATGCGCATCGATCGCCGCGGCAACCTTTGCGGGGAGATATTCCGTCAGCGTCTCCTGTCCCGCTCCCGCGACATCCCGCAGCATCCGCTCCGCGCCGATCAGAAGATCCGAAGATCGGATAAAATCCGCCGCCTCTACGGTCAGGCCCTTTTCTGTTCCCATGCCAATGCCAATCACGGCAATTTCACTCATCTTTCATTCTCCTGTCAATCGTCATGTCCGCTCCGTTTCCGGATCTGTCTCACGCATTCCTCCACGGAAATGCCCTTCTCCTCGAGAGGCCTCCGGATGATGATCATCCGGCAGCCGCAGGCCTTTGCCGCGCTTTCCTTCTCCGGAAAACCGCCCTCTCTTCCGGTGTCCTTCGTGACCAGATACCTCGCCTTTGTCTGATGAATCAGGGCAATGTTCATCTCCTCGGAAAACGGTCCCTGCATGCAGATCAGATTTTTTCCCTGAAAGCCGAGCGCCGCGCACGAGGCCACGACAGCCGGAAGAGAAAGCACTCTGGCGTAGAAGCGCTCCTGATAGTCCGGAACCGAGGTGAAGACCCCAAGTTCCTTGCTTCCGGTCGTCAGGAGGACATTTCCCTGTGTCCCGGCGAGCCACGCAGCCGCCTCCTCCGTGCTTCCGACCACGACATTTCCGTCGGAAAGCTCGTAACAATCGTCCGCAGCGAAGCTGCCCGCGGATTCACCAGATGACCTAGAGTTTTCTGCTTTTATCCGATCCTGATTCTTCTGTGCCGTCTGATTACCCGGGTTCACCCGATTCTGATCCTCCGGCGTCGTCCGCTCCAGAGTCGTACCGCGCAGCACGCGGACATATCTCCTTCCGGCCTCGTCACAGGCCTTTCGGATGTTCTCCGTCACCGCGGCGGCATACGGATGGGTAGCGTCGATGACGACGGCATCCTCCGCCGTGTTCTCCCGGATCTCGCGGAGCATCTCCTCTTCCGTGAGCCGTCCGCTCCGGACGTCCAGATTTTTTCCAGGAGCGATCAGACTTTTGCCGTATTCGGTCGCCGTAAAGCAGCAGACCTTACATGTCTCCAGTTCCTTCAGGCGGTCCGCCAGAATGCGGCCCTCCGTCGTGCCCGCGAACAAGAATACATCATACATTCCGATACCCTCTCGGCGTCACCATGTGTCCGCCGACGACCTTTGTCTGAGAATTTCCGATAAAGACGGTCGTAAACATGTTGACCGGCGTATCCCGGAGCTCCCGGAGCGTCAGAATCTTCATCGACTCTCCCTCTCTGCCGATATTCTCCACGATTCCGCAGACATTGTCGTCCTTCCGGTACTTCAAAAGAATATCGCAAGCCTTCTGAAGATAGTCGGATCTCTTGCGGCTCTGCGGGTTATAGATCACGATCGCGAAATCCGCCTTCCCGGCCGCGGCCAGACGCTTCTCGATCTTCTCGATCGGAGTGAGGAGATCTGACAGGCTGATCAGACAGAAATCATGAATCAGCGGGGCGCCGAGCACTGCCGCGCCGCCGAGGGCAGCCGTCACGCCGGGAATGATCCTCAAAGACACATCCGGGTAACGCTCTCCGACCTCGTACATCAGGCCTGCCATTCCGTATACGCCCGCGTCACCGCTGCAGATCATAGATACCTTCTTGTCCTTCTCGGCTTCCTCAAAGGCGAGAACACAGCGGTCCACTTCCTTTCGCATCGGGGTAGACAGGAACTCCTTCCCCTGAAGATGATCCCTGACCAGATCGATATACACGGTGTACCCGATGATCGTGTCGCTGCTCTGCAGAGCCTCGGCGGCTTCCACTGTCATTTTTTCCCAGGCACCGGGTCCGATGCCCACTACATTTATCTGTTTCATCCTTCTTCTCCGGACGGAGCGCAGCACCCGTCCTCTCCTTTTTATAGTATTGTAACGATTCCGCCATCCTTCGCCGTGAACACTCAACCGACCTTGATCTTCCGGTTCAGAAGCGCGACCGCCAGCGTCACTCCGTCACTTGCGACCTTCCGGATGATCAGACTTCCGTCGCCGTCACAGACCGCGCTCCGCTCGCACACATTGTCGGTGCCCGTTGTTTTCTTCACAAATTCGGATTTTGTGAAGCTTCCCTCCGCCTCATTCAGTTCTTCCGATGAGAAGGTGTGAAGCGGCACGGACATGCTCCTGCAATATTCGACAAGCCCCGGCTCATCCTTCTTCAGATCAATGCTGGCGACCGAGGCTATGGCCTCCGGATACAGGCTGTACTGCCGCAGCGTATCGTCCACCAGCTTCCGGATCGCCGACGCCTGCGTCCCCCTCTTGCACCCGATCCCGAGCACAAGACATTTGGGAATCAGCCACAGCGTATGATCAAAATACTGCCGGTTGTAGGAGGGACTGATGTAAATGCCGAGCGAGGTCCCTTCCTCCTCATTCTCCGCGCTCAGGGCCCTGGCCGTATCCAGTTTGTCCGACCAGTAGATGCCCTCCGGAAGATCTCCCTCCACCGGAAAATGAGTGTAGAACCCGACCGGCTCGCCGGCGAGTAGGGCCGCCGAAACTTCCTTGGCATAGGTCATGTTCGAGATCACCATGTCGTTTTTGTCCGCATAGACGTCGACCGCGAACTTGTGGCTCACATCGGTCGCCGTGGTGATGACCGGAACGCTTCCGAGCCCTGCCGACAGATTTTCCACCATCTCATTGGCGCCGCCGATGTGTCCGGACAGCAGAGAGATGCAGAACCTGCCCCTCTCGTCCACCACGATGACCGCCGGATCTGTGCGCTTGTCCCGGACGTAAGGCGCGATCGCTCGCACCGCGATGCCCGCCGCCCCTACAAAAATGAGCGTGTCACAGGTATCAAAGCATTTTCCGGCCCACTCCTGAACCGGTACGCTCAGCTCCCGGAATCCGGTGCCTGCCAGATACTTTCCCTTGCCGTACCACTCGATTTCCGCGGCTTCCGAATCCTCTGCCGCGAACGAGCTCCTCAAAACGCGGATAATCCGTTTCGAAACATCACTGCCCGATTTGGTAAAACATATTCCTGCAATCTTCATTTGTAAAACCCCTTCTCTTCATCTGCCACAAGATTCTGTCCCCCTGCATTCCGTATGTTCCACTTATTGTTATTGCCTGCTGCCGGCGTCCGCATATCCTCAAGAACGTTTTCCGGCGGAAGCCTCTCTGAACTCCGTCGTAAATTCCGGGTCATAAAGCTTCGAACGGTCATAGTGAGAATGTGTGACCACATCGCCGATAATCATCAGCGCCGTCTTTGTCACGTGATTTTCTCGCGCCGTCTCCGCCAGAGTCCCGACAGTGCAGATATATGCCCGTTCATCCGGCCAGGTCGCCCGGTACACGATCGCCGCAGGTGTATCCGCGGTGTATCCTCCCTCGATCAGCCGCTTCGAAAGCTCCTCCAGCATGCCTGTACTGAGAAAAACGACCATCGTCGCGTGATGCGCGGCAAAGGACTGAATGCTTTCCTTCTCCGGAACGGGCGTCCGTCCCTCCATCCTTGTGATGATCACACTCTGGGAGACGTCCGGAAGGGTATACTCAAGATTCAGCGCCGAGGCCGCTCCGCAGAACGAGCTGACGCCCGGTGTGTAATCATATTTGATCCTCTTCTCGTCCAGCACATCCATCTGCTCCCGGATTGCTCCGTACAGGCACGGATCGCCGGTATGGAGACGAACGGTCATCAGGCCCTTTTCCTCCGCCTGGAAAATGACGTCCAGTACCTCCTCCAGCGTCATTTTCGCGGAATTCCAGATCCTGCAGTCCTTCTTCGCATACTCCAGCAGCTGCGGATTCACAAGGGAACCCGCGTAGATAATCACATCCGCCTTCTCCAGATATTCCTTTCCGCGAACCGTGATCAGGTCCGCGGCGCCGGAACCGGCGCCCACAAAATGTACCATTTTCTATTCCTCCTGCCGCATCTAATATATTCCTCAGCCCTGTCTCTGCAGCTTCCGCATCAGATCCGGGACATTCTCCGTCTTGCCGAGCATTCCGTAAATATTGGAGAAAATAACCGCGCCGGTCTCGATTCTTCCCTGTACCCTGGAATTCAGATAGAAAGCAATCCGCTCCGTGATATTCTTCATGGACGCTTCAAAAAGCTCCGCGCCGCCTTCCTGTTTCAGGATCTTCAGCGCGTCCTCCGTGGTATTGGTGGCGAGAATCTTCCCCGCCAGCTCCGCGCCGCCTCCTGCGCGCAGCACCGCCGCGGCCATCAACTCCGCCCGGCAGTCCGCCTCATGCGAATGCGTGTTCATGATGCCGCCGGAAAGCTTGATGAACTTTCCGATATGCGAAACAAACAGAATTCCCTTTACTCCAAGGTCCACCGCCATGTCCAGCGTCTCTCCGACATAGTTGCTGCACTTCATCTCATGCGTGCGGACCAGGTCCGGCATCTCCGAGGCAAAGCGCTCGCCGAAGTTTCCGGGAGTGATGACGAGGTATTCCCCGCCGTTCTCCCGGCGCATTTTCATCTCCACACGGATCGTGTCGATCAGCGCCTTTTCGCTCATCGGCATGACGATGCCGCTGGTTCCCAGCACCGAGATTCCGCCGACGATTCCGAGCCTCGGGTTAAACGTCTTCTCCGCGATTCTCCGGCCGTCCGGAATCTGGATGATCACGGAGATTCCGCCCGTATAGCCCTGCTCCCGACAGACCTCCAGGACACCCTTCCGGATCATCTCTCTCGGCACATGGTTGATCGCCGCGTTGCCGACCGGCTGGTCGAGCCCCGGCTTTGTCACCCGGCCGACTCCCTCGCCGCCGTCGATGGTCACGCCGGGCTCTCCCGCCCCGGAAACCTCCGCGTAGATCAGCGCCCCGTTTGTCGCGTCGATATCGTCTCCGCCGTCCTTCCGGACCGCGCAGCTCACCTTCACCGGCATTCCGCTTCCGTCCCTTTGTATCTGAATATCCTCAACCGGAAGATGCAGCCGGATGCCCTTCGGCGTGTCCAAAACAATCTCTTCGGTCTCTATCCCGGTCAGAAGCGTCTGCGTCCCCGCCTTCGCCGCGGCAGCAGCACAGGAGCCTGTCGTGTAGCCCATCCTGAGCTTTTTGTGTTCATAAAGCACGTAAGAATTCTCCAGACCTGTCCGGACAGAATCCCCGTCTTCTGCAGCGGTACGAATAATATCTTTTTCCTCTTTCATTTCTTCTGTATGATGAATATCTTTTCCCTCTTCCCCAAATATATACTTTATCATTGTAACTATTCATCACATCATAATAATAGTTACATATTTTCTTTCTTCCTGTTCACGCACAACTGAAAAGGCAAGAATTTCACAGTACCTTTGCCTGAGCATTACTGGCTGTTAAAAGTTTTATCCGTAAGTCCTTCATGGAATGAATAGCGAGGACTGTTTGACGAAGGCGCTCGCGCCTGAGGAGTTCCGCAGCTTCAATAAATAAGGATAAAACTTTGTTACAGCCAGTTTGCGAATGGCAACAGGGCTGTGAAATTCCTGCCTTTCAGATATCCCGTGAACAGCAGCCCTTCTTCCATTGATGAATCCGTTCCTCTGACTGTCTCAGCCATTCGTCAAGTCCCGGGTCGCCCGGAAAAATATCGCGGAACGCCTGATATTCGTCCCTGATGCCCTTCCCGTGCAGAACACGGTAGGCGCCCGCGTCGCTTCCGAGAGCAATTGGAATTCCCAGCTCGCGTCCTCTCCGGATATTCCCCGCGAGGCCTTTCCAGATTTCTTTCAGTACCGCGTCGGAAAAGCGTCCGTCTCCGATCAGATTCCGAACCGTCACGCAGGTCGGAACCCATACTGCGCCGCTCTCTGCAAGCGCCTCAAGGCTTTCCTCGTTCTGAAAATTCCCGTGCTCCAGGGAATCCACGCCGGCCTCCGCCGCCAGGATCACGCCCCGGCTTCCGTTTGTATGGCTCATGACTCTAAGCCCGGATTCATGGGCAATGTGCACCATTTCCCGGACATCCTCCCCGGAAAGTCCCTCCTCGGAAAGACCGTCAGGGATCTCAAAGGTCATAATCCCGGACGTCATGATCTTGACGAAATCTCCCCCCTCCAGCCTCACCTCCGCGACAAGACGGGCATATTCTCTGAGATTCGAAAAGGGTCTTCCGACCACTCTGCCGTAATGCCCCTCCCGGAAAATCGCAAAAATCGGCGTGAGATACCGGATCCCGTACTCCGGGGCCAGCTTCTTCGCAAGACGCGATACGCCGTAGTGATCCCCGCCGTCCCGCACAAAGGTCACGCCCGCATCCCTGTAGGCCTGAAGTTCCTGCCGGATCAGATGCTCGTCCGGGTGATCCCGGTGTGCTCTCACCGCAGCGTGATAATCATAACCATTCATAAACAGGTGTGCATGACACTCTCCGAACATTCCGATCTCCAGACTTTGAACAGCGGCGCACAGTTTATACTGTCAGCGGTGCGCAGCTTATATCATCAGCAGCGCGCAGCTTATGTCATCAGCGATACACAGTATGCTGTCAGAGGCACAGTGCACCGCACGGCCGTTCCCTGCATCAGCCGCGGTTTTCTCCGCGCTTCGCGCCTTCGCGATTCCATCAGAATGAGCCTTAGAATGAGCCTGTGACAGAAAGCAGGAGATCCTCCCCTGTTTCCCTGACGGAAAGAAGAAAACCATCTCCATTTCCCACATGCCAGTCAAAATAGCTCTTCCGGGGATAGCCGTATCTCTCAAGCACTGCCATGATCGTTCCTCCGTGAACCACCATGGCTGCTTTTGCATCCCGGCTTCTCTGATTTCCGGATGTCAGGATGATTTCCCGGATCTGCCTGCCAAAGGCGCGGCAGACCCTCTCCTGAAAAGAACGCATGGATTCCCCGCCCGGAAAAGGCAGCCTTCCGCCGCTGTCGATCCAGCGCTGATAATCCGCGTTCCCGCTCAGTTCCTGATAATTTTTATTTTCAAATTCACCGAAATCACACTCCCGGAAGTCCGGTACGATCACCGGCTCCGACTCCGGAAACAGAACCGCCGCCGTCTCCCGGCAGCGTCTCATGGGACTTGCACAGAGCACATCCGGGTGAAGCATCCCCGCTTCCTTCAGCTTTTCCCGCTTCGCCGAAAGGCGCTCTGCCTCGGAAGCAAGCAGCGGCTCATCCGTTGTGCCGATGTACCGGTTCTCGATATTTCCCTTTGTTCTTCCGTGTCGGATCATGATCAGCTCCAGCATGCTTTCGTGAATCCTCCGCTCAAACAACACTGTATGCATGTCGTGTAACTGTTTACACCAGGCATTGTACCGTAAACTGTACAAGCCCCGGGCAGTCACACTTTTTTGATGACGATCGGAATCCCGCACACGATGCGGATCACCTCATCTGCGCGCGACGCGATTTCCGTACAGATTCTTCCGTCGGTTTCCCGGTATCTGCGGTCAAAATTGTCCGCCGGAACAATCCCGTATCCAAGCTCATTCGCCACGATGATGATATCCGGATTCCTCGCCATCAGCTCATCCACAAAGTTGTCCAGCGTATCCCCGTTCTGCAGGCTTCTCCCCACAAACTGGTGAAAATGCATGACTCCCCTGCTGTGGTAGATCTCATTTCTGGAACAGTCCTGTCCGTCCGCCCAGTCCTCCGGAGCAATGCCGTACTTTTCCTCCGCATAATGCGTTTTTCCCTGAAATGCACCGCCAATAATAAACTTCATACTCTTAACCTCTCAACCATAACCTTCCGATGCCGTCACCGGCCACGGCCAGAATCAGCATCAGAAGCTCTGCGCCAGATACAAAAAATCCCGCCAGATCACCTGTCATTCCTCCGAAGTAATGCATGCAGGTGCGGTAATAGATCAGAAATGCCAGTACCGAACCGATAATCACACAGATGCCGGTCAGCGGCGCGATCAGAATCAGACAGACGTAAAGCACCGCCAGATACACGGTCATCACCCGAAGCACTATTTTCTTTTCGGAATGACTGCCAAACGCGGCAGCGGTCCCCTTAGGATTCGCGTTTGGAAAGACAACCACGGAAATCGCGGAATATGAGCGCGATACCGCGAACATCAGGCACAGACAGGGCACCGTGCTTCCGGACACTTCGGACGCGAAACCGAGCGCAGTCAGGAAATAGACACAGGCCCCGATCACCGCAAACGCTCCCACATGGGAATCCTTCAGGATCCGCAGACGCTCCTCCCGGGTTCTCCAGGAGCTCAGCGCATCCGTCGTGTCGAGAAATCCGTCAAAATGGATTCCGCCCGTCACGAGCAGCGGTATGACCACCGCGACCGCGGAACGGAGCAGATCTGACGCGCCGAACCATCCGCTCACAAGAAACCACAGGTACTCCAGAAGTCCGATCACAAGGCCGATCCAGGGAAAAAAGCACATGGAATACTTCATGCTTTTCTCAGACCACTCGATATGCGGCATCGGGATCTTGGAATACATGGAGAACGCGACGATAAAGCTTTCAAATAATGATTTCAATGTACAAAAACCTCTGATTTATTTCACCGTGAGCGGAATGCCGTAAACCACCTCGGTGACATGATCCGCCATCTCTCCGAGCTCCTGATTCACAAGGCCCATGAACTGCTGAAAAACGCGGGTCGCATTGTCGTAGTCCACGCCGTCAGAATTGATCTCATTTGTGACGATGATCAGATTCGCGGCGGTCTCCATCAAATAATTGAAGCCGTCCAGCACGGAATTGACCGCGTGGATCCCGGAGGCGTCCGGCAGAAACATCTCATTCGCCACAAGATTTCCCACATCCTCCAGCAGCACGTTGGAATTTTCCGGTATCACGGCCCCGGACAGATTCGTCGGGCACTCCACAGTCTCGAAATTCATCGGTGCTCTTCGGTCGCGGTGTTTCTGTATACGGTTTGCATTCTCTGGGTCAGAGCCCGGAAACATCGTCGCGATGTAGATCCTTCTGCCCTCGCCGAGCTCCAGAACCTTCTGCTCCGCGTAGGCGGATTTTCCGCTCCCGGCACCGCCGGTAATTAAATGGATCATTTCAACTCCTTATACGCTTCAATATCATCCTCCGCAAAGGTTGACATCCGGTCATACACCTCAAGCGCCATGTCCAGCACCGGGAACAGGACGACCGCTCCGGTTCCCTCTCCCAGACACATATCCGCGTGCAGCACGGGATCCTTGCCGAGAGTTTTCATCATCAGCTGTGCCGCAGGTTCATGAGACATGTGCGATGCAATCATGTAATCTCTGGAGAGCGGACAAATCTCGGACGCAACGAGCGCAGCGACCCCGGAGATGAATCCGTCGATCACAACCGGAATACCCTCAGCGGCGCCTCCGAGAAAAACGCCGGCCATTCCCGCGATGTCCAGTCCACCGATCTTCGCGAGGACGTCCACCGGGTCTGACGGATCCGGCTGATTCACCTCAATGGCTCTTCGAATCGCGTCGATCTTCCGCTGAAGTCCCTCCGAAGTAAGGCCCGCTCCTCTTCCGGTCATCTTCTCCACCGGCTGCTTCAGAAAGAAGGATGCGAGAGCGCTGCTCGTCGTGGTGTTGCCGATTCCCATCTCACCGGTCGCGAGTATCCGGTAGCCGTCCGCCTTCTTCTCGCGGACGAGCGCGATTCCCGTCTCCAGAGCCTTCACCGCGTCACCGCGCGTCATCGCCGGCCCCTTCGTCATGTTCTTCGTTCCGTAAGAAATCTTGCAGTTCCGGACGATTGTGTCCCTTGCGATGCCGATGTCGATCGGAAAAATATCCGCTCCGGCCTTCCGGCAGAGGATCCCCGCCGTCGCCTTCTCCGAAAGGAAATTCTCCGCCACCTGCGCGGTCACCTCCTGTCCGGTCTGCGTTACACCCTCCTCCACGACGCCGTTGTCGGCGCACATTATGATCAAGCCCTTTTTGTCGAGCCTCACCTGTGAAGTCCGCTGTATGCCGGCAATCTGAATGATCATGTCCTCCAGCTTCCCGAGGCTGTGCAGAGGATGCGCAATCGCGTTCCAGCGATCCCGCGCAGCCTCCATTGCCCTCTCATCCGGCGGCTGTATCCCGGCCACCGTCTCCTCCAGAAGACCGTCATACAGACCCAGTTTTCTCTCTTCGCTCATCTCTCTTGCCTCTGCAGTCAATATTTTGTCACTCTGTTCACAAATCACTGACAGGGCAGGGATCTCTCAGGATCCCCGCCTATCAGATACGCCGAGAGCAGCGACAGGTATTCAGGTGCCTGACTTTCTTCCTGCGCCGCGTTTTCTCTCAGATGCCGAGCATCTTCCGGATGACATCCTTCATTTCGCCGATCTCCGCGACAGTACTGTGGCGGATCGGCGCGGTCCTGATCTCCTCGATCGCCGCGGGGATCTTCACGCCGGATACCTCATGCAGAGCGTCGAACTGCTCCAGATCGGTCAGCGGATCATACTTTGCGGCGTCAATCGCATGAAGAACATTTCTCGCGAACTTATACGGACTCGCCGTGGACGCGATCACCGTCGGCGTCGGATCGCCCGTCTTCTTCACATAGCCGTCATATACAGAAGCGGCGACCGCCGTGTGCGGATCGATGACATAGTGATCATTCACATAAAGCTTATGAATGGTGGCAAAAACCTCGTCCTCGGATGCGTATCCTCCCGCAAAATCCGACAGCTTTGCCCTCATCTCCGGCGTAATCTCATACCTTCCGCCATCGGAAAGCGCCTTCATCAGAGATGCGGTCTTCGCGGCATCTCTATCCGCGATCAGATAGATCAGCCGCTCCAGGTTGCTCGACACGAGGATGTCCATGGACGGGGAAGAGGTCAGAATGAACGGACGGTTCCGGTCATAGATTCCGGTAGAGAAGAAATCAAACAGAACCTTGTTCTCATTGGACGCGCAGATCAGTTTTCCGACCGGAAGGCCGATCTGTTTCGCGTAGTACGCCGCGAGAATATTGCCGAAGTTTCCGGTCGGGACAACGACGTTGATGGGATCGCCTGCCTTGATCACCCCGTCGCGGACGAGAGTGGCATAGGCGTATACATAGTAGGCCGCCTGCGGAACCAGTCGACCGATATTGATCGAATTCGCGGAGCTGAACTGAATGCCGTGAGACGCCATCTCAGCGTTCATCTCCCGGTCGCCGAAGATCTTCTTCACGCCGGTCTGGGCATCGTCGAAATTTCCCTTCAGGGCAACGACGTGTGTGTTCTCGCCCTTCTGGGTGCGCATCTGTCTCTCCTGAACCGGGCTCACCCCGCCCTCCGGATAGAACACGATGATCTCCGTGCCGGGAACATCCTGAAATCCCGCCATGGCTGCCTTTCCGGTATCGCCGGAGGTTGCCGTCAGGATGCAGATCTTGTTTGTGATGTTATTCTTCCTGGCCGCGGTGGTCATCAAATACGGAAGAATCGAGAGGGCCATGTCCTTGAAGGCAATCGTCTTGCCGTGAAAAAGTTCCAGGAAGTACGCGCCGTCCGCCTTGTGCAGCGGAGCAATCTCCGGGACATCAAACTTGGAATCATACGCATGATCAATGCAGCTTCGAAGCTCCTCCTCCGTGTAGTCCGTCAGGAACAGAGACATCACCTCATAAGCCAGATCTCTGTAGTTCATCTTCGAGAGATCCTCCAGAGAAACCTTCAGTTTCGGAAAACTGTCCGGAACGTAAAGACCTCCGTCGCAGGCAAGTCCGTTCAGGACCGCTCTGGAAGCCGGAATATCCTGCTCGCCGCCTCTGGTGCTCTTGTAAAGAATCTGCATTTGTTTGTTCCTCCTGTCAGATGGCTGCCGCCGTCTCGATGAAATAGATTTCAGTATTATGTATCAGTAGATAGCAGGCGCGGACCGGAACAATCGAAACCTGTCCGAAAACGCTAATGCCTGTATTATAACATAAGCAAACTTGAGTGTGAAGTGCAGAAAAACGCCGCCCGCGAACTGCGGCTTCTTCCGGGTACTGTTCACCTCCTACTCTTTACAGCAAGGATTTTACAGTCCTGTTGTCCTTCGCAAACTGGCTGTAACAAAGTTTTATCCTGATTTCATGAAGCTGCGGAACTCCTCAGGCGCAAGCGCCTTCGTCAAACAGTCCTCGCTATCCACTTATGAAGAATTCACGGATAAAACTTCTAACAGCCAGTAATGCTCAGACAAAGGCACTGTAAAATCTTTGCTGTTTCAGTAGTGAGTGAGCCGTAACTTCTCCCGGATACCAGGAAAACGCCGCCACCCGGAATCTGCGGATGCAGTCCGTGCGGCGGCGTTTCCGAAAAATTGGAAAAAGGTCTCACCGATTATTGATCGCTGTAATCAGCGCGTCGATTGACGCGCGGATGATATCCGGATCCACCGCGGCGCCCCACGCCTGTGTGCCGTCCGGTTTCGTGATTCCCACATACGCGATGGCGTTCGAGCTGGAGCTCTTGGAAAGCGCATGCTCCTGATAGGTGGAAAGCTGATACTCGAAGCCGTGCGCCTTCTTCAGCGCATTGCTGACCGCGTCGAGACGTCCGTTTCCTTCGGCGACGGTAACGCTGTAATCTCCGCTCCCGTTTCTGGAGTTGACGCTCGCCTCGATCTTTCCGTCGTCCAGCTGTCTGAAATGAACGCCGTGAATGGAAAGCGGCTCCTGAATATTCTCGAATTTCTCCTTGAAGAGACTGAAGATCTCGTCGGGCTGCAGCTCCTTGTGGAGATGATCGGAGAGATCCTTTGCCGCGTATCCCATGGCCTCACGCATTTTCTTCGGAAGGATGAGATCATAATTTGTCTCAAGGACATATCCCACGCCGCCCTTGCCGGACTGGCTGTTGATGCGGATGACATCCTTGTCGTAGCTTCTTCCGATATCGGTCGGATCGATGGGCAGATACGGAACAGTCCAGTGATCCGGATCCTTTTCCTCTCTCCAGTGCATGCCCTTCGCGATCGCGTCCTGATGAGAGCCGGAGAATGCGGCGAAAACGAGCTTTCCGCAGTACGGGCTTCTCGGATTGACTTCCATGCCCGTGAACTCCTCATACTTCCGGCAGATCTCCGGCATGTTGTCGAAATGCATCTTCGGATCCGTTCCCTGCATATAGAGGTTCATCGCAAGCGTAATGATGTCTACATTTCCGGTTCTCTCTCCGTTCCCGAAAAGCGTCCCCTCCACGCGGTCCGCGCCGGCAAGCACACCGAGCTCCGCGTCTGCCACTCCGCTTCCGCGGTCATTATGCGGATGAAGAGAGAGCACTACATTGTCACGGTACTTCAGGTTCTTGCTCATGTACTCCACCTGCTGTGCGTACACATGCGGCATGGAAAGCTCAACCGTGCTCGGAAGATTGATGATCGCCTTCCTGTCAGTGGTCGGCTGCCATACGTCCAGAACCGCGTTGCAGACCTCAAGCGCGTATTCCGGCTCCGTTCCGGTGAAGCTCTCCGGACTGTACTCGAAGCGGTACTTCTCTCCCGCCTCTTCGGTCAGCTTCTTCAGAAGCTCGGCACCCTCCACGGCGATCTGCTTGATGTGCTCCTTATCCTTCTTGAACACCTGCTGTCTCTGGGCGAAGGAAGTGGAATTGTACACGTGCACGATCGCGTTTTTGCATCCCTTCAGGGCCTCAAAGGTTCTCTTGATGATATGCTCTCTGGCCTGCGTCAGAACCTGAACGGTCACATCGTCCGGAATCAGGTTCTCCTCAATGAGGCGGCGGAGAAAAACAAACTCTGTCTCGGAAGCGGCCGGAAATCCGACCTCGATCTCCTTGAAACCGACCTCGCAGAGCATCTTGAAAAATTCAATCTTTGTGTCAAGATCCATCGGGATCACGAGTGCCTGATTGCCGTCGCGCAGATCGACGGAGCACCATACCGGTGCCTTCTCAATCGCGTCCTTCTTCACCCAGTCGTTGCACTCGACGGGCGGCATATAGTACTGTTTCTGATACTTTTTGTAATTCATCATAATTGCAGTCCTCCTTAATTCAAGACATTTCCAAGACAAACAAAAAGGAACGGCAAAAGCCCCGACCCGTGTGCCTGCACGACACAGGAGAGAAGGTTTTGCTTTTTCTGACTGGAAAAGAAGGGAAAGAAAAAAGCCCTGCGTCTCCTGTCAGCTGCAAGAGACGTAAGGCTGTTCATCACCTGGAATAACAGGAACCTTGCGCGGTACCACTCTTCTTCACGGTTTCCCGTGCTCTCAACCGGATACATACATATCCTCACCCCTGTAACGGTGGGCATCCGTCTGCGTCTAATCTCATTTCCCAATAATGATCTCACTTCCCAACAATAATAGGATAGATCATTCCGGAAAAGATTTCGGGCAGCCACTCAGAGGGCAGTTCCAAAAGTATCTTCTGCTGCCTCACACCACCCGGCAGCTCTCTGTATTCCGATCACTGATGTACTATTCCTCATCAACGTATTTAACTGTACCCTACGATAACATCTTGTTCGGGAAAAGTCAACCGCCGAAAACAGTACGAAAATGCGAAAAATCAGCCGATTTTTTTCATCTCATCGAAGATCTCGGTAATCTCCTTCTCCGGAGCCGGAGTCGCCAGGCTGACGATGATATTCACAGCAATCGCGACAAGGAATGCAGGAAGCAGTTCATAGATATTCCATGCTCCGCCGATCGGACGAACCGCGTATTTCCATACGAATACCATGATGCCGCCGCTGAGCATTCCGAAGAAGGCTCCGTATTTATTCGACCGTCTCCAGAAAAGCGCCAGAAGCACGACAGGTCCGAAAGTTGCGCCGAAGCCCGCCCACGCGAAGGACACGATGCCGAAGACAGAGCTGTTCGGATTCCAGGCAATACCCACGCCGATCACGGCGATGATCGCAAGACTGAAACGGGCGATCATCATCAGCTTTTTCTCATCCAGATCCAGATGAAAAAACTCATGGATGATGTTCTCAGATACAGACGAAGAAGCCGCCAGCAGCTGGGAGTCCGAGGTTGACATCGTGGCCGCGAGTATGCCGGAGAGGACGATTCCCGCGAATACAGCGGCAATGACGCCGTGTTCGCTCAGAAGCGCGGATACCTTGACGATGATGGTCTCGGAAGCGGAACCCTCCAGATAGGGAACCACGCCCGCCTTTGTCATGCCAAGGCCGACGATACCGATCATAGCCGCGATACCCATGGAGATCACTACCCATATGGAAGCAACTCTTCTGGAAATCTTCAGCTTGCTGTCGTCCTCAATCGCCATGAACCGAAGCAGAATGTGCGGCATACCAAAGTATCCGAGTCCCCATGCGAGCGTTGAGATAATGGTCACGATACCATAGGGGGAAGCCTTTCCGGTGGTCGGATTATAGCTCTGCGCCATGCTGAAGTAACCCGGGAGGGTCTTTGCGTTCGAAATTACCGCATCCATTCCTCCGGCCTGACTGATGCCGAAGAGCAGTATAATGATCAGGGCCACCGTCATGACAATACTCTGAATCAGGTCTGTCAGGCTGGCTGCAAGAAATCCTCCGGTCAGCGTATAGGAAATGATAACCGCCGCGCTGATCACCATCGCGATGTGATAATCCACCGAGAACAGGCTGGAAAAAAGCTTTCCGCACGCCGCGAAGCCCGAGCCTGTGTACGGAATGAAGAAAATGATGATGATGCACGCCGCGATCAACATCAGGACTCTGTGTTTATCCTGGTAGCGGTCCGAGAAAAAATCGGGAATCGTGATCGAACCGATCCTCGCGGTATAGCGCCGGATCCTCTTCGCCACGATCAGCCAGTTGATATAGGTGCCCGCCGCAAGGCCGATGCAGGTCCAGCCAACGTCCGCCATTCCGGACAGATAAGCCAGTCCGGGCAGTCCCATCAGCAGGTAGGAGCTCATATCCGACGCCTCCGCGCTCATCGCGGTCACAATCGGCCCGAGCTTTCTGCCTCCGAGGTAAAAATCACTGATGTTCTCATTTTGCTTTGCCACTACGAATCCGATCGCCAGCATACCAAGCAGATACACGATCATGACGATCAGAATTCCAACCTGTGAACTTGTCATCTCTCTCCCTCATTTCTTTATAAGATCCTGTATGATACACGAAAATCTCCGGATATATACAGACCGAAAACGCACAGCATGCGTTTCTGCCGGCAGTATGAAGCATCACAGGCATCATCCTGAAATCAAAGGTCACACACGCCCCGAAGATCTGCTGCGGCGCAATCATTACAAATCCGCATACATATTATGAGATTTCCGAATGTATCGTGGTGAGTTTACCACATTCCAGTGGTAAACTCAATATCCTGAATTGTTTTTTCTTACTGTACACGATTGCTCACGCAAGAATAGTTCTGCACCATGGACAGGGTCTGTTGTCTTCAGCTCCTTAGCGCCGTCACCGGGTCGCTTCTGGACGCCTTCCGCGACGGAATCAGACCGGCGATCATGGTCAGCGCCACGCTGAGCGCGACCAGCATCACAGCCGCCGTCGGCGGCAGCGCCGCGTGAATCTCCTGCCCGGTCACCCGAAGGATCAGCGCATTGACAGGAATCGTGAGCAGCAGTGTCACGCCGACGCCGATGCCTCCGGCCAGAATGCCGGTGATAAAGGTCTCCGCATTGAACACCTGCGCGACGTTGTGGCGGGACGCCCCCATCGCCCGCAGGATTCCGATCTCCTTTCTCCGCTCCAGCACGCTGATGTACGTGATTACCCCTATCATAATAGAAGAAACGACAAGAGAGATTGCCACAAAGGCGATCAGAACATAGCTGATGGTGTCGATGATCTTCGTGACGGATGACATCATGGCCGTAACCATATCCGTGTAGGTGATCACCTTATCGTCCTGTCCTTCCTTCTCCATCTGTTTGTTGTAGGAGGTCAGGATGTTCACGACCTCGTTTTTTGCCTTGAAATCCTTCGGATAGATGTTGATCCCCGAGGGCTCATCCGGATCGGCATACCCGAGGGCAGACAGATTATTCTCCAGAGAGCTGCTGCTTCCCTGCATCATGGAGCTCATCAGCTTCTGCAGCTGACCCGCGTCCATGTTTGCCCGAAAAGCAGACGCTAGCTGGTCCGGATCAATCTGGAACATCTTCTCCATGTTCCCGGATATCGCGCTGACCGTCTGACCGAGCGCCTGCGTGAGAGCCTGCTGAAGCTGCCCGGTCATGCTGCTCATGGCCGATGTGATCGCGCTTCCGATCTGCGCGGTGACCGCCTGAACCAGCGCGCTGACCGTGCTCTGAAGCGTATCGGAAAGGGCGCTCTGAAGTCCGCTCGTATCAATCATCTGCCCCGCCGCATGCAGAAGAAGCTTCTGGGCATCCTCAGACTGCAGATACGAAGTGAAGGAATCCGCTGCCTTTGACAGCTGCGGCGCATTGTTCTCGCCGGCCCACCCGTCATAGCTCTTCTGAAGCGCGTCCGTCATAGACGCCGCCTGTTCACCGGTCACCGCAAATTGACTGAGCTTGTCCGTAATGGCGGAAAAAGCTCTGCTGACAGTATCCTCTGCATCGGAGGAGTTCAGCCAGTTCCGGAACCCGTCCGGGCTCAGGGGATCATCAGACAGATGTGTTTTTACATACTCTGAATATCCGTTGAATATTTCGGATGCCATCTGCACCACATCGTCCCGGGTAATGAGGTTTTCCTTATTGGCATCGAGAATCTTCTGCATCTCGGTCTGAACCGCCGTCCTGCCCGTCTCCGACCGAAGATACTCTGCAAATGCGCTGCCAAGCTTCGTGTAGTCGGTAGAAGGGTCACTGGCCATGCTTTCCAGATAGCCCTTCGCCGCTTCCTGAAACAGACTCTGAAGCTGCTCCCCGGTCACATGCACCTGTACCTTTGACAGGAGTCCCGCAAGATCCAGACTGCCGAGGTCCGGCATCGCACTCTGAATCGCCGACGGGTCGATGCTGTTCGCCAGATCCAGGCCGCTGAAATCCAGATTCTGAAGGTTCAGATTCTGCACGATCTGGTCCAGATTCAGGCTGTCCGGCAAAATCGACTGCGCATTCGAGGAAAATGCCTTCTGGAGGGCATCCCCGTCGATGGAGAAAAGCCTGCTCAGATCCAGATCCGAGGAAGCATTCTCATCAGAAAATTTCTTCCCTGTCAGGACATTGACCTCCGGATTTTTCAGCTGATCCTTCACCACCTCGCTTTGGGCAGCTTCCTTCATCAGCTCCTCCTCCAGCAGCGGAGAGTAAGCGATTCCGGTGCTCAGAGCCTCCGACATGGATCCCTTCTTCGGCTGTACGATTCCCGTGATCGTCAGTTTCTTCCCGTTTTCCGCAAGCTTCTTCACAAAATCCCCGTCGCCGCTCTGATCGGTCCATACATTATAAGTATCGTCGCGGGTGTAATAATCACAGGCATTCACCAGCCGGAAGCTCTTGCCGAGGAAATCTCTGTACGCATACACGGAGGTTTCATTGCTGTCCTGATTCTCACTGCCGCTTTCTGCCGTGCTGCTGTTTTTTATGGTGCTGCCCTCCTGCGCCGAGCTCTCAGACGTTTCTCTCACAACAGCGTTCGTGTTCTTTTTTCCATCCGCAAAATCCTCGATCCGCTGCTCCAGCTCCTTCCTGTCCCGAAGTCCAGTCGCATACAGCAGCACGTCGCTGACCTCGCCGTTCCCGTTCAGAACGAGGACAAGATCCGAGTCCTTCTCGGGCCAGTGGCCCGCCTTCAGGTCATAGGAATCCTTATAGAGCTGTTCCGAGGTCGGAAGCTTGCTGAAGAGGTCCACGCTGAGGGAACTGGTCATCATTCCCGTGATTCCCATGTCGCCCATATTATCGGAAGAAAGAGAATCAAACAGATGATTCGGATTCAGCTGTTCCGCCGAGTCCGCATCCACGGAATAAATCTGCGGCGTTATCCCATAGCTGTACTCAATGGCATTTACATAATTCTCAATTTCGCTTTTCTCGCTGTCGAGGTATTTTTTCAACGAACCCAGGTCGTTGGTGCTGACCTCCTTCAGCATCTGGTCCGCTGTTTCATCCACGCCGACCGCATCTGTGTAGGTTTTTTCACTGCTGCCGCCCATGAGGCCGCCGGAGCCGCCGCTCATGCTCTGCATCATGGAGGTCAGATCATATCCGGTCTTCTCGATCTGAAGCGGATACACTGCCAGAGTCTCCGCCTCCTGGGTCTGTATGAAGCGGTTGGCGCCGCTCGAGAGGGCGAGAATCAGCGCGATGCCGATGATACCGATGGATCCCGCAAAGGAGACCAGCAGTGTTCTCGCCTTTTTCGTCCGAAGGTTGTTGCCGCTGAGCGCCAGCGCGGTAAAAAAAGACATGGCGGCTTTTCCCATGTTCCGATGAACCGCCGGCATCTCTTCTCGTCCGGTTTCCGGCGGGTTGGTGTCCGAAAGGATCCGGCCATCCTTGATGGTCACAATCCGTGTGGCATATTTCTGTGCAAGGTCGGGATTGTGCGTCACCATGACGACCAGCCGGTCCTTCGCCACCTCCTTCAGGATATCCATGACCTGAATACTGGTCTCCGTGTCAAGCGCGCCGGTCGGCTCATCCGCCAGCACAATGTCCGGATCGTTCACAAGTGCTCTGGCTATGGCCACCCTCTGCATCTGTCCGCCGGACAGCTGTGACGGCTTCTTGTGCTCCTGACCCGCAAGTCCTACCCTGCGGAGCGCCTCCAGGGATCTCTCCCGTCTCTCATTTCCGGAGACGCCCGAGATCGACAGCGCCAGCTCCACATTGGCCAGCACGCTCTGGTGCATGATCAGGTTGTAGCTCTGAAAGACAAACCCGATCGTATGATTCCGATAGGAGTCCCAGTCCCTGTCCTTATATTTCTTCGTAGAGATCCCGTTGATCACCAGATCCCCGCTGTCATAGCGGTCCAGACCTCCCACAATGTTCAGTAACGTCGTCTTTCCGGATCCGCTCGGCCCTAAGACCGCCACGAACTCGCTGTCCCGAAGTTCCAGACTCACATGATCCAGCGCCTTCTGTACCAGATCTCCGGTCCGGTACTCCTTGCTGATGTTTTTTATCTGAAGCATGAAATTACTTTCTCCTTATGTGCTCCTTACCTTTGTCCAATAAGCTCCCGCCCTACGGAAGACGCCTCGCGGCTTTCGTTTCCTATCGCCCGCCTCGCCGCTTCTGTTTCCTTTCGTCCGCTTTATCGCTTCTGTTTCCTTTCGCTCGCTTCGCGCGCGCCTGTCCCGTTCTCACGCTTCGCGTGCGTCGGTCCTGTCTGCGTTTTTGAAGAGCATATTGGACATTTTATTCAAACATGTTCTGAAATGCAACATTCTTCTGCGCCAAAAAAACTTCTTCCTGCGCCGGCAAGGGTTTGGTTTTCTTTCTATACAAATAACCTGCCAACATTTCGTTATATATACAATTTTTATATGGTTCCTCAAAAGATTTCGTATTTGTGTTTTCTATACTTCCGGCGTACACTTTATACAGCATAAGTCCTGCCGCGTACAAAACGCAGTGCGGCAGGACTTCCCATGCAGGCGCAGGTGCCTGTCATATAGAAAGGACTCTTTATCATGAAACGACTCTGGTCTTATCTGAAGCTGCATCTGGCGGAGACGATCTGTGCTCCGCTTTTTAAGATGCTGGAAGCAACCTTTGAGCTGATCGTTCCTCTGATCGTAGCCAGAATGATTGATGTCGGAATCGCTAACCGCGATGTGTCCTACATTATTCACAACGGCATTCTGCTGATCATTCTCGGCTTCATCGGCCTCGCCTCCGCGATCACCGCGCAGTATTTTGCCGCAAAGGTCGCCACCAGCACTTCCACCCTGATGCGGAACGATCTCTACGCACACATCCAGACGCTGTCCTGGAAGCAGATCGACAGCATCGGAACCTCAACATTAATCACAAGGATGACCAGTGACATCAACACCGTACAAAACGGTGTCAACATGTTCCTCCGACTCTTCCTGCGCTCGCCCTTCGTCGTCTTCGGAGCCATGATCCTTGCCTTTACCGTTGACGTTCCGACCGCGGTCAGCTTTGCCGTCGTCATCCCCGTGCTGCTGTTTATCGTTATGGCGATCATACTCATCACAATGCCTCTGAACCGCAATGTTCAGGCACAGCTGGACAAGATTCTCCGGAAGACCCGGGAAAATCTGCAGGGCGTGCGCGTCGTCCGCGCATTTAATCAGCAGAAGAAGGAGACCGCCTCTTTTGATGACGAGACCGAACGTCTCTATCAGAAGCAGATCCATGTGGGAAAAATATCCGCTCTGCTGAACCCTATGACCTATGTCGTCATCAACCTCGGCATCGTCGCAATTCTCTGGATCGGCGGCGGCCGGGTCAATTCCGGCGCCCTGACACAGGGAGGCATCACTGCCCTGGTCAACTACATGACCCAGATCCTGACCGAGCTGGTGAAGCTCGCCAACCTCATTATTCTGCTCTCCCGCGCTGCGGCATCCATGAACCGCGTGGACGATGTCTTCCGGATGGAGAATACACGGGCGGACGGAAGTCAGGATTTTCCGGTTGGAGCGGACGGAGCATCGATCGACTTCGATCATGTCACCTTCTCCTATCAGGACGGCTCCTCTCCTGCCCTCGATGACATCAGCTTTCACGCAGACGCAGGGTCCACCCTCGGCATTATCGGCGGAACCGGTGCCGGCAAGAGTACGCTGATCAACCTCCTCCCGAGGTTCTATGACACGGATTCCGGCTCCGTATCCCTGAACGGGAAAAACGTACGTGACATTCGGGAAAAGGATCTCCGCTCCCGCATCGGCGTCGTTCCTCAAAAGGCCGTACTCTTTCAGGGCACCCTTCGCGACAACATGAAATGGGGCAACGATGACGCCAGTGACGAACAAATCTACAAGGCGCTGGACATCGCCCAGGCCCGGGAATTCGTCGACCAGAAGGGCGATGGCCTCGACCTTTCGGTCGAACAGGAGGGCCGCAACCTCTCCGGCGGACAGAAACAGCGTCTGACCATCGCCCGCGCCGTGGTACGGGATCCGCAGATCCTGATTCTGGACGACAGTGCCTCCGCTCTCGATTTTGCCACCGATGCAAAGCTGCGGAAGGCCATTCACAACGATATCTCCAGGCGAACCGTCATACTCGTCTCCCAGCGTGTCAGCACCATCCGGAGCGCCGATCAGATCCTTGTTCTCGACGACGGAAGGCTCGCCGGAACCGGAAATCACTTCGAGCTGTTGAAGAGCTGTGAAATATACCGGGATATCTGCAAATCCCAGATGACACCGGAGGAAATAGAAAATGACCTGAGGGCAGCGGCCGAAACAGGCAGCAGCCCGAAAACGCCGGACGGTACCGCAGATAGCCAGAAGGGAGGTGAATGAAATGACGAAAAGCACGAAAGATCTGAGGAATATGGAAATACATGACAAAAACGATCCTGAAATCATGAAAGCAGATGATAAGAAAGCTTCCGAGAAAAGAAAACCGGCTGATAGGAGTGATGCCGTAGTCAGGAGAACAGATAATCAAAAGAATGCGGAGAATGCAAAGGATGCAGAGAGCACAAAAAAAGCACAGCGAAAGAACACCCTCTTGCGGATCATCCGCTACGTGAAGCCCTACATGGGATTTGTGATTCTGTCCCTGCTCCTGGCTGTTCTGTCCGTCGCGCTGACCCTGCTGATACCCATCTTCATCGGAAATGGCGTGGACCTGATCGTCTCAAAGGACCATGTCGATTTCGCGGGTCTCTTGCGCATCATCCGCAGAATCGTGATCTGCATCGCGGTCACAGCGGCGGCACAGTGGACCATGAACCACATCAACAACAAAATCACCTACCTGATCGTGCGGGATCTTCGGAAGGAGGCCTTTCACAAGATCCACAGTCTGCCTCTCTCTTACATTGACGCGCACCCCACAGGCGATCTGATCAGCCGTGTCATCACCGACATTGAGCAGCTCTCCGACGGCATACTGCTCGGCTTCACCAACCTGTTTACCGGCATTGTAACCATCGTGGGAACCATTATCTTCATGCTGACGCTTCAGCCGTTGATTACACTGATCGTCGCCGTCCTGACGCCGCTGACATTTTTTGCCGCAAAATTCATCTCCGACCGCTCCTTCCAATTCTTCAAGAAGCAGTCAGAATCGAGGGGAAACCTGACGACGCTGACCAACGAGATGATCGGAAATCTGACCGTCGTCCAGACCTTCGGCCACGAGGCAGACGCCCTGAAGGAATTCGAGAAGCGAAGCCGTGAGCTTGGTGAGAACAGCATGAAGGCCACCTTCTATTCCTCTCTGACCAACCCGACGACAAGGTTCCTCAATACCCTGATCTACAACGGCGTAGTTATCGCCGGATGCCTGCTCTGCTTCCTGTCGCCCATCGGCTCCTCGCTGCTGACGATCGGAAAGCTGACCAGCTTCCTCGCCTACGTCAAGCAGTACAGCCAGCCGTTCAACGATATCACGAACGTGATCACAGAGTTCCAGAATTCTGTCGCATCCGCGGGACGTGTGTTCGAAATGCTGGATGAAGAGCCCGAACCCGCCGATGATCCGGATGCGGTTACCATCGAGCACGCAAAAGGCGCCGTTCAGATCAAAAATGTAGCCTTCTCCTACACCCCCGACCATCCGCTGATCGAGAACCTCAATGTAGACGTCGCGCCCGGCAGACGGATCGCCATCGTAGGCCCGACCGGCTGCGGAAAAACGACCATCATCAATTTGCTCATGCGTTTCTATGACGTGAACAGCGGCTCCATCTCGGTGGACGGAACCGATATCCGCAGGATCAGACGGCTGAGCCTGCGCGACAACTACGGCATGGTTCTGCAGGACACCTGGCTGAAGGCAGGAACCATCCGGGAGAACATCGCGTACGGAAAGCCCAACGCCACCGACGAGGAAATCGTCGCGGCCGCGAAGAAGGCATACGCCCATAGCTTCATTCTCCGCATGCCAAAGGGCTACGACACAGAAATCGAAGAAAACGGCGGAAACCTCTCCGCCGGACAGAAGCAGCTCCTCTGCATCGCCAGAGTCATGCTGAATCTTCCGCCCATCCTGATCCTTGATGAAGCGACCTCCTCTATCGATACGCTCACCGAAATCCGTATCCAGAAGGCCTTCGACGAAATGATGAAGGGACGCACCAGCTTTGTGGTCGCACACCGTCTCTCCACCATCCGGGACGCGGATGAAATTCTCGTTATGCGCGACGGCCACATCATCGAACAGGGCAACCACGAACAGCTGCTCGCGAAAAACGGCTTCTACAGCCGGCTTTACCACGCACAGTTTGAAAGAAGCTGATGCTCCGCCGCACGCAGTTTGAGAGAAGCTGGAACTTTGCCACGCACAGTTCGCGCAAGCGGCGCTCGCCCCACACGAATATTTTACATTCGGCTGTGGCTCGCTGTTCGCGTAAATAAGAAAGAACCCTGTACGAGAATTCGACATCTCATAAGGGTTCTTTCTTTTAGACAGGCTAAAGGTCGTGCCTGGTTTTTCTGTGAGCAGCCAGTTCATATACTTCATCATCAGAACGAATGCCTATGACTACAATCAACATGACATGATCCGTTCTTACCAATGTATACACAACTCGGATTCCTATGCTTTTCAATTTGATCTTAAGAAATCCGGTCAAGTCGCTGTTCTTTTTATGCCCTAAAGGTTTTCCTCTTCCTCCCTCATTTTGAGGAAGCGGGTTATCTTGTACTTTTTTTATCGCCTTAATGGTAAGAATACGGCTCGAACCATCCAGATTTTGTAAATCCTTTTCCGCTTCGGGTAAATAACGAATTATCCAGTTCATTCAATCTCAACATCCTCATAATCCGCGAAATCACTCTCTGTAATGCCTAATCTTCGATAAACATCCTCCGCCGGAACTGCCTGCGAAATATCAGAGCTTTTCATTCTTTCATTAGCCAGATTCAACAATTTGGCATCATTGATTTCGTCGACCATTCTGGTATATTCTTCGGGAGAAAGCAGGACACATTCTGGCGTGTTATTTTTCATTACTACTTTTGCTCCGTACTTTTTTACTTCCGTAAATATCTTTCCTGCCAATCCTCGATTAAATTGACTGATTGGAACCGTACTTTTTATTACGTTTACAATAGAATTCATGGAAATCCCTCCCTTCACATCTTAATGTATTATTTGTCAGTAGATTTGTCAACATATTTATCAGTGCCATTAGCTATATGTTTATCATTTTTTTGCTCACATGTCATTCGATACTGCCTGAACTCACGGTATTTCCGCCAGAAGTATCGGTGCTGTCATACACGGTATCCGTCTGATATGTAGAGGCAATCTCCCGGCTGCGCTCGTCCAGCTTGTCAATCACTGACTGCGCGTCCGACCCTGTCAGCGGCGTGGGAACGTAATCGTTGTACTCCCACGTCGTTGATTCCAGGCATGGAATGATATTGATCGTGGAACCGGTCATCTTCGCGTTTTCATCCACCGAGATGGTCGTCTGGAAGATCATCGTGTCGATTTCCGTCGGATGATAATTGCCTCCGAAGCAGAAATTTCCAAGCGAATAGGCGATGGTCTTTCCCTTATAGTACTCGATTCCCTGTATGACATGCGGATGATGGCCGACCACCAGATCCGCCCCCTCGTCGATGGCCTGGTGCCCCAGCTCCACCTGATACTGATCCGGGCAGCTTTCCAGCTCGTTGCCCCAGTGGAAAACGGCGACGATCACATCCGCTCCTTCTTTTTTCAGCTTGTTGATATTTGAAGTCACCTGCGGCGCTACACCGTCGTATTCATCGAGCTCATAGATTCCGAACAGACCGACCTTCACGCCTTTTACCTCAATTACTGCCGTATCATCATAGCCGAACGGAGTGATGTTGTTTTCCTTCAGCGTATTCACCGTGTCCGTAAAGCTCTTCTCGCCGTAATCGTGGCTGTGATTATTCGCCACGTTCGCCGCCTCAATTGACTCCTTATTGATGATGTTTACATATTCCGGCGGAGCCTTGAAAGCGAACTGGTTTCCAACCCTTGCAGTCTCGTTGGTCAGCGTTCCTTCAAAATTGATGACCGTCAGGTCGTCATTGCTGAAGATATCCTTTACATTCTTCAGAAAGTAGTCCGGGCCGTTCAAATCATAGTACGCATTCATGCTCGTGCTGTAATCAAAATACTCATCCGTTCCCAGGATCACGTCTCCGGTAAAGGTCATCTTCAGATCAGTCGGCTTGATTTTTGCGGAAGAGCGCGCCGCAGCCGCCTCCGAGCTTGTGACGGTAACCGCCTCCAGCGTTTCTCCGGAAGCAGCCTTGCCTCCCTTGCTCTTTGAGGAGCCGCCCGCGTGAACCGCAGCAGCGATGACGACCGCAAACACAACTCCGCCCGCACAGCAGGCCAGAATCCGCTTTCTTCTGCGCACCTGTGCCTGCCGGCGGCGCCTCGCCGCCTGCCGTCTCTTCCTCGTACGGATTTCCTCCTCCGTCATGTCAGAAATGTCCCGCCGTCCGCCGGACTGCGCGCCGCGGCGCTTTCTCTCATCCTCCATTTCAATTGTCCCCCACATTAAATCCCTGTTTCATCAGGTTTCGATTACATTTTTTCAGTTAGTCATACTGCTGCCTGATTTTCACCTGATCCAACTCAAATCAGGTATCTTCAAAAATCAGTCAATTTTTTCTGAACGAATGATCCATGCTCCTTTTTTCTTTGAACCTATTCTGATTATGACTCCCATATCCATAGCCTCGAAACAAATATCGCCAGATGATGGATCACTTCAGACATCGTCTACATTGATTGTATATGTGATCCGCCTGTTCATCAATGGGCAGTTTTAAAAAACGGAACGGGGTTTCAGATTCTGATGACACCTTTTCACTTGCAGAAATATAGGATATAGTATGTGAAGAATAATATATGTGAGGTCACGGACATGGATCTGAAACAGATGGAATATTTTCAGGCGGTTGTAGATGCGGGAAGCATCAGTGAAGCGGCGAGACGGCTTCATGTCGCTCAGCCGCCGATCAGCTATCAGATGAAAATGCTGGAAAACGAGCTCGGCGTGCAGCTCTTCGAAAGAGGCGCCCGACACATCCGGCTGACCAAGGCGGGCCACACTTTTTATACGCGGGTGGTCCGCATCCTTGAAATGGCAGACAATGCGGCAAGAGACACCATCCGGGCCGGCAAGGGGCAGACGCTGTATCTGGGTATGACATCCACGACCGTTGCCATCATGCAGCCTGTACTGAAGCGTTTTGCCGAGGACCACCCCGATGTCCACTACCAGTTATATGACGGCTCCACCTTCGAGCTTCGGCACCTGCTTGAGACAGGTGTGATTGAAGGCGCCGTGCTCCGGACCCCTTTTCCTGTGGATGAGTTCGACTGCCGCCTGATTCGCACCGAAGCCATGCTCGCAGGATTCCCCGCAGAGTGGAGATCCGGAGAAAACAGAGCCCTTGAAGGCATGCCCGCGCCCGTGGGATCTGCCGCTGAATCGTTCTGCGGGAAAACCCGAAATCAGGAATCTATGCCTGCGGAATCTTCTGAAGAATCTATTCGTGTGGGATCTTCTGCAGAATCTATGCATGGGGAATCTTCTGCAGAATCTATGCATGGGGAATCTTCTGCAGAATCTATCCCCGGGAAAAACGAGATTTCCGGAAGGATCTCTCTTCCGCAGCTTGCCCGCTACCCGCTCTCCGTTTACCGCAGGTACTATGACCTGATCCACGAGCAATTCACTGCGCAGCATCTCGAACCGGATTATTTCAGCATCTGCGACGACGCCAGAACCTCCCTGCTCTGGTGCAGCAACGGATGCGCCGTGTGCCTGTTTCCGGAATCGCTGCGTCCCGCACTCCCGGACGGAATCCAAACCCTCACGATTGATTCGGAAGAGCTTCGGACCTCGATCCTCTTCGCGGCGGCAAAGGAACGGCAGCCCTCTGATCTGATCACGGAATTCACCGGCTATCTCAAATACGCGGCATAGAGAGGAGCCTATACGGAGATTGCTGTTCACGCTTAACTGAACGGGCAGCGTAAAAGCAGTCATTTACAGGTTACCGTTGATTTTACCCCCGGTCTGTACTAATATAGTTCCATAGGCAAAGCAGGATTGAGATGCGTAGTGTTTCCGCTGCACGGGAGATGAGCGGGAAACGAATTGCCGGCCTGATACAGTACATGGCATGATATATCACACGGTTTATCGTATAGCCATTTACTGTAGCTGCACGGCTGCGATATTTCAGTCCATCCCGTTGCTGGACTTTTTACGGGACCTGTAACCTTGCGGTCCTGTTTTTTTTGCCTTTTTTATCTCCTGCGCATGCGTCAATGCCGGCTGCCGTCACGTAAAACGCAGCCCGCATTTCATTGAATTGGAGGTTTTATCTCATCATGATTGACAAGGTGAAGGTGGAACAGGCTGTGCGCCTGTTTCTTGAGGGAATCGGCGAGAATCCTGACAGGGAGGGCCTTAAGGGTACGCCCGACCGCATTGCGAGGATGTGTGAAGAGCTTTTCTCAGGTACGGACGAAGCGGCGGAGAAGGCTCTCTCTGTCACGTTCTCCAGTCCCTCCGACAGCCTGGTTCTGGAAAAGGACATTCATTTCTACTCCGTCTGCGAGCATCATCTGCTCCCCTTCTTCGGCAATGCGCACATCGCCTACCTGCCGAATGGAAAGGTTGCGGGACTCAGCAAGCTGGCGCGCACCGTTGAGGCTTATGCCCGCCGCGCCCAGATTCAGGAAAAACTGACCGATCAGATTGCAACGGCAGTAATGGAGAATCTCGATGCCCGGGGCGTCATGGTTGTGATCGAGGCGGAGCATCTGTGCATGTCCATGCGCGGGATCAAGAAGCCCGGTACCCGCACCATGACCTACGTCTGCAAGGGAGCATTCGAAAACGATCCCGCTCTGGTGGACCGTGTGCTCGCCATGATCCGCACCTGAGACGAATTCCAAGGAGGCACAAATGTCCCAGCACCCCAGTGACAACAACCCAGGCCCGGAGCAGAAAGACAGCAGCGCCTCCGCCGCAGGCGCGAATCCGCCGGACCGTATCCGCCGCATTATGGAAGACCCGCGGTTCCGCCGCGAATTAAGAAAAACAGAACAACTCGAGAAGGACCGCGTTTTCTGCCGACACGACTGGCAGCACCTTCTCGATACCGCAAGAATCATGCAGATCCTTTGCCTTCGGGAGAGCCTTCCCGTGGAGACGGATCTGATCTATGCGGCCGCTCTTCTTCATGATATCGGAAGGGCACGCCAATATGAGGTCGGCACTCCTCATGACATCGCCGGCGTGCAGATCGCCGGCCCGATTCTCGCGGACTGCGGCTATACCGCAGCCGAAACTGACCTGATCCTGTATGCCGTCGGCAGTCACAGATTACACGCAGCCTTGACTGCCGGAAGCGATCCGGTCTCCGATTCGGGAAATACAGAATATCCCGAACATATCAAAAACCGATTTGCACAGATTATGTACGCTGCAGATAAAAAATCCCGTCCGTGCTATTTATGTAACGCCCGAAAGGACTGCAACTGGCCGGAGGAACGCAAAAACCGGACACCGGAGATATGACGGTTCCCGCCGCCCTCTCCCCTGCCCGGTTTTGTCGGTCTCTCCAACCCGAAATCATCACCGGCTGACGGATTTCACCCACCGGCCGATTTTCTCAGAATAAAATAGAAAGCAGAGGTACATGACCATGAGCCAATCAGAAACCACACGTACAGAATCCATGAAATCCCATACACCTGACGCAGGAAAAGCCGCGCACACCATAAAGATCGGCGGCCGCACCTTTGAACCGGATAAGCACTGCTACATCATGGGCATCCTGAATGTCACACCGGACTCCTTCTCCGACGGCGGCAAATGGAACCACCTGGATACCGCCATGAAGCACACAGAGCAGATGATTGCGGAGGGCGCCGACATCATCGACGTCGGCGGAGAATCCACCCGCCCCGGCTATACAAAGCTCCCGGACCAGGAGGAGATCGACCGCGTCGTTCCGGTCATCGAAGCCATCCACAGCCGCTTCGATATCCCGATCTCCCTTGACACCTACAAGAGCGCCGTCGCAAGGGCCGGCCTTGCGGAGGGCGTCGACCTGATCAACGACATCTGGGGCTGCAAATATGACCCGGAGATGGCTTCCGTCATCGCCTCCTCCGGCGCTGCCTGCTGCCTGATGCACAACCGGGACAACACCGACTACACCGATTACCTGCAGAACGTTCTGGATGATCTCAGAGAATCTGTGGCAATTGCAAAAAGAGCCGGCGTGGCGGACGACCGGATTATCCTCGACCCCGGCATCGGCTTTGCCAAATCCTACGAGCAGAACCTGAAACTGATGAACCACCTGGAGCTTCTCAAGGGCCTCGGCTATCCGTACCTTCTCGGCACCTCCCGGAAATCCATGATCGGTCTGACCCTGGATCTCCCCGCGTCCGAGCGCGTGGAAGGCACCATCGCCACCAGCGCTATCGGTGTCATGAAAGGCGCCGGATTCGTCCGCGTCCATGACGTCAAAGAAAACGCCCGTGCCATCCGCATGACCGAGAAGATTCTGCAGGCCGAATAACCCGTAAAACGTATCAATAAAGATCAATAACGGCGCATATTCTGGCTTCCAAACCTTTACAGACACATATTTGGTCCCCAAAGCTTGAAAGGCACATATTCAGCCCGAACCTTGAGAACCTGCGTTTCTTGAAAGGCACATATTCTTTCATATATTTATAAAGAAGGAAAAACAAACTATGCATCCATCAAACCATGATGAAATCCGAATCGACAACCTGACCGTATTCGCGAAGCACGGCGTTTATCAGGAAGAAGCCGTGCTCGGACAGAAATTTACGGTTTCAGCCATACTGTATGCCGACATCCGCAAACCCGGTCTCACCGACAGTCTCGAAAACACCATCAACTACGGAGAGGTCTGCCACGAGATCACAGAATTTCTGACAAGCCGCCGCTTTCAGCTGATCGAGGCCTGCGCAGAACAGCTGGCGGAGCACCTTCTGCTGAAATATGAAGGTCTCCTTCAGGCCGTCACGCTCGAGATTCACAAGCCCTGGGCGCCCATCGGACTTCCGCTCGACCAGGTGTCGGTCCGGATTCACCGCGGCTGGCACACCGCCTTTCTCGCACTCGGCTCCAACATGGGCGACCGGCAGGCGATGCTCGATCTCGCGGTAGACGGCATCAAAAAAGAAAAGAGGAACCGTCTCTTAAAGGTTTCTGCCTTCATCGAGACGGCTCCCTACGGCTACACCGAACAGGACCCCTTCCTCAACGGTGCCTGCATGATCCGTACCCTTCTCACGCCGGACGAGCTGCTCGGCCTCTGTGCCTCCCTCGAACAGGAGGCGCAGAGAGTCCGCAAAATCCACTGGGGCCCCCGCACTCTCGACGTGGACATCCTCTTCTACGATCAGGAAATCATCGGAACCAAACGGCTCAATATTCCCCATCCGGACATGGAAAACCGCGATTTTGTGCTCCGTCCCATGGCGGAAATCGCGCCGTGGTGGAGCCATCCGGTCACACATCGTACTATCGCGCAGATGCTCCGGGATCTTGAGAATCGAAAGCAGGAAGAGGAAGTAAAATGAACTTCAGAGAATCTATGAAATATCTGGACAGCGTCCCGAAATTTTCTCCGAAGGACGTGGTAAGCGGCGCCGTCGCCTATGAGCTCGGCGCGATGCGCACGCTGATGGAATCGCTTGGAAATCCGGAAAAGCAACTTCGTTTCGTCCATATCGCCGGGACAAACGGAAAAGGCTCCGCCTCAGCCTTCCTCTCACAAATTCTCATCGAGAGCGGGCTTAAAACCGGAAGCTTTAACTCTCCCGCCATCGAGCGCTTCACCGAACAGTTCCGCATCAACGGGCAGGATATCACGGAGGAAGCCTTCGCCGGAATTCTCACCCGCGTCGCGTCACAAATTCAGCAAAATCTCAAAGAGGGAAAACCCCAGCCCACCCAGTTCGAGATCCTGGTCGCGGTGATGTTCCTCTATTTCCGCGAACAGAATTGTGACATTGTCGTCCTCGAAACCGGGATGGGCGGACTGCTCGACGCCACAAACGTCATCCCCTCCCCCGAGGCCGCGGTCATCATGACCATCAGCATGGATCATACCGAGATTCTCGGCCACACCCTCCGGGAGATCGCCTTCCAGAAGGCCGGCATCATCAAGGAAGGCACCGACGTTCTCCTCTATCCCCAGAAGCCCGAGGCCGACCAGGTCTTCGACGAGGTCTGCCGGCAAAAAAAAGCCCGGCTTCACCGGGTCAATGTCTGCCGGGAAGCACGGGAATATTCTCTTCAGGGGCAGGTCTTTGATCTCACGCTCAAAGCAGATCGGCAAATCTCCTTATCCGGGATGCCTCTTCCCGAAACCTCTGCATCGGGGACAAAGATCCGGGATCTCTTCATCCCGCTCCTCGGCTCCTACCAGTGCGCAAACGCTTCCATGGCGGTCGCAGCCGCCGAGGCACTCCGCCGGAAGGGCTGGCCGATCACGGAAGACTCCATCCGCAGGGGCCTGAAGCATACCGTCTGGCACGGAAGATTCGAGCTCATGCACCAGAATCCCGCCATTATCGTAGACGGCGGACACAATCCGGAAGGAGCCGCCATGCTCCGGGACAGCCTCACCCGCTACTTCCCGAATCAGAAAATCACCTTCCTGATGGGAATTCTGGCCGACAAGGACTACCATAAAGTCATCGACACCGTCGGTCCCCTCGCCAAACGTTTTTACACCGTACCCGTCCCGAACCCGAGAGCCCTCGACCCCGAACAGCTCGCCCGCGAACTTCGCGACGCCGGATACCAGGCGGAAGCCCGGGGCTCCATCGAAGAAGCCACAGACGAGGCATTAAGAAACTGCAAGAAGAATGATGTCATCTGCTCCTTCGGGTCCCTGTACTATGTGGGAAAAATAAGGGAATATCTGAAGGAAATATAACAGCAAGCGAAAAAAACGCTCTCCGTCAGTCAAGGTCTATCTAAAGAAGAGCCCGGAACCCGGGCTCTTCTCTGTTCCATAAATTGACTCACATTTCATTCCATACCAAAGATATTTTCTCTTACGGAACTCTGCTCATCATGAGCTGCTGGATGACACAATACTTTGATCCGAGCGATCATCGCCCGTTTTCTTTGAAGAACTTTCATCTGCAGCCACCGACGTATTCACTGATGAAGATGATGAAGCAGAGCCATTCTGACTATCCGCATTCGTTTCACCACCAGCTGTGCTGTCAGCACTTTCTTCGATCGTTCCTTCCGTATTACCTGCGTTCTTCCCTTCGGTGACTTCTTCCTCGCTCGAATCCGACACTTCTCCAGTATTCCCGTTGGACTTCGCATTGTTCGGAGCATTATTCGAAGCATTTCCCGTAATCGCGGTTGAAGCGTCATCACCCTCCACAATAATCTTGACAGAAGTATTTATCAATTCCTCATTCGGGTTGGAAGCAGTGATGACATACGTTCCAGAGGTGTCGCTCGAAAATGTACGCACATTGCCGTTTCCTGTGAATGTAACACCATCTTTATTATTAAGGTCACTGCTATTCTTCTTTACTGTCCAGGTCGCATCATTGACAAACTGATTCTGAGCATCTTTCAGACTGATCTGAATCTGAGTGCTCTTTTGAATAGTGATAGTATTATTACCTTCCGGACTAATTGTGCCATTACTGCCCGTAATGCTGAAACTATATGACGGCAGGTATGTGATCCGACCGTGACCATTTCCATCACTAGCAGGATTAGATAGAACGTTAACGTTACCTTCTACTACGGAAGTTTCCCCATTTATTGACGTTCCGTTTTCATTCTTTACATAACCAGAACCTCCACCAGCGGAAGGAGCAACGTGAGGGGCAGGAATAGTATTATTGTTCTCATCTACGTAGGAGTTAGGGTCAATATAACTGCTGCCTCCGCCGTACCAGCCACCTCCGCCGCCGGCACCGAGATCATATTTGCTAGAGTTTTCTTTATTAATTGGAGAGCCACCCTGGCCAAAATTGCCAGACTTAGCTGGAAATCCTTCTACATATCCGCCTGCAGTTTCAGTTCCTCCGGTTCCAAAGGTATTCTGGTTCTTATCTTGCGTATTATTCGATACACTTGCTCCCATTCTTCCATTTTCACCGCCACCATATCCGCCTGCATTAATAGACGGATAACCATCAATAAAATTACCAAACGCATTCGCAAATAACCCGGCGCCTCCACCGCCGCCAGCAACCAATATAATAGAATTATCTTTTACATTATATTTTGATAAGGCTTCCGGGGAATTTTGCAAGGTGTCCGAATGGATAGCCATATGCGATGCTCCGCCACCGGAGCCAAAGAGCCAATAACTTACAGCGCTACCAACCTTTTTTGAATAACAGCACGCGTTTCCTCCACCATTCCAACCTCCGATTAATGTATTTTGTTTTTCAGTTTGTTTGTCATACTTTTTAAAGTAAAGCGTAGCAGTTGTTGCATCCTGACCACGTCCTCCTATATATACATCAATCTTCTGGTTCTGTGCCAGATACACATAATTTACAGTGTATCCACCTTTTCCTCCTTGAGCATTATATTCATTAAACGTTGCATTTCCTCCGTCAGCACCCCAGACTTCCAGTTTGTACCATCCGGCTGCCTGCGTTGTATATGTCTTCACTTCTTCGCCGGAATACTTATAATCAGTTACATTATTAATTTCCCACTGCGCTGTTAACGTTACAGTACCCGATGTTGCTAAGCCCGATACTTTCTCTCCTGCCTTATAAGTATTTCCGGATTGATCCTGCCATCCCATAAATTTCCAACTATTAGCAGGTGCTGTACAGTCAGGCAAAGTTACATCTACAACATAATCGATATCATTAATTGAACTGATTTCTTTACCGTCAATTGTTGGCTTTCCACCATTTCCATTAAATTCAATTGAATAGCTCGAGTTATTCCAACTCCAGTCACCATATGCAATCATCCCAGAAGGCATAGCAAATGGATAAACCTTATCATCTTTGCTTGTGTACTGATAATATGGATTTGTAGTAGCCTCACTTGCATTGCTACCGTAAACACTGTTGTTTTTCTTTAATTCCTTATAAGATAAACCTGTAATCTTGCCAGATTTAATCAAATCATCGTTTTCTATAATCTTGTCTTTTTCACAAAAAATGCTGGTAAGATATGCACAATTCTTAATATTATTATTCAGTATATCATCATTGACGTTAAACTGAGAACTAAAGAAAGAATAATTGTGAGTGTTGCTCTTCCAAATCGCTGAATAGTTATTTTTTAGGCTTCCAGGCCAATTATCTGCGGAAAAATCATAAATAAAACCAGCTCCTTGCTCTGCGGAAAGCAATATTCCAATGCTATGGCAAAAGTTTACCGCTCCATTTACACAAGAAAGTCCAAAACCAGCTACAGTCTTTGACGCAGTTACTAAAGCATTAGCATAACTATATTCAATTTCCCCAGAATTATTATACAAGAAAAATCCTGCTGCAACATCGCTGCCATACACTTTTCCCGAATAACTACAATTGTATATTTTGGCAGAATTATCTCCTATAAACCCCGCCGTTTTCGGATTCTGACTAATACTATCAGAATCACTGTCATTATGCAGCAAACCACAAACCATTAGATCATAACCTATAGTCGTTTTATCTTGATTATCCACTACCGGTGAGACGGGTTTGTAATAAGCTTGTTGCGTAGCATTCTTATATTTATCAGTGTACTCCTCATATTTTTTACTATCTGCATACAATTGACAATTCTCTATTTTTCCATTGCTTGAGTTTGTACTTGCAAACCCATTTTGACCAATTTCAGCATTGATCACATTACAGTTCTTAATAATACCAACATTATCACCTACAAATCCATTCTTATTAACCTTAACAGACTGCAATTCGATATTCTGAAGCGTGCCATGATTAGAACCCACTGCTCCATTACCGCTAATAATAGCATTATTTATTTTACAATCTGATATCTTAACACTTTCATTAAAAACATCAGGGTTATTTTCACTATAACAATTATAACCCACGAGCCCATTTTTTTGAATTTTGACATTTGTCAGCTTTATATTTTTAATTATCTCCCCATTTCCATTATTACTATCTGCAATCCCATTTCCAGATATTGATGAATTATCAATGCTACTGTTGTAAATTATTCCACCCCAATCGTTAGTCCCTACAAATCCACTTCCCTTTATTGTTGAATTCTCAATTTTGATATTCGATATTATTTTTGTATTTTTATCCGCAATGCCATTTGCATCTGTGTTTATGTTGCTAATCACACAATTCTTTATCGTCCCTGTATTTTCACCTTTCACAAGCGATGCACTGGAGAATGTGGAATCAGTCACAATCAGATTGCTAAGTGTACCATAGTTATTGCCCACAAGCGAAGCTGCTGACATATGGGTAATATGAAGATTATTTAATGCATATTCCTGATAATTATTAGTCGTCTCTGCCAATAACGATTGAGTTAAATTATCCAGCTTATAAACATAGTTGTTCTGATTTGTTTTTCCTTGATAAGTATTTGCCATGGTACCAAGTTGTGGGGATTGATAAGAAGCCTTATTACCAAACTCAGTAAATTTCACAGCATCATTATTATAACTGATATCCATGGTTTGATTAACAACTGTTCCTTGGCCACTCCCCGAAGTACCTAAATAATTACCACCCTGTAAAGTATTAAATAGTATATTCAACTGATGTGCACTTCGTATTTGATAATCTGTACTAGATTCACCAAATGGATAAATATAATCTGCAAGATATGGATTCATCGTGAAAGAAACAATTTTTTTCCAAATATTAGGATCATATTTTTCCTGTTCTGTTCCTGAACTCATCGCAAAAGTTAGTGTAAATAATGGATTGTCCCATTTTTCTCTAGATAATGCTCTATTATTTTCAGCGTTAAAATAATACGCATGATATCCATCAAGCTTTAATTTCTTTGTGATGGCGTCATATTGTATTAAGATCTTATTATTTATTAAATCACTTATATTATTTCTGTCGGAACCATCTTTTTGTTCCCATCCGATTTTGAATTGATCATCCTGACATTTATCTGATACAAGAAGAATATATCCATCCTCTGTGACATATTGTCCCCCATTTTCTGCCTTTAAAAGCCCATCATTTAATTCGCCTGGAGATTGCGTCTCATCTAACGTTGTTCTTGTATTTATTTCTTTATAGGATACATCGGAAACGTTGCCTCCAGCAACTGCATTTCCTACAAACCCATGATAATATACGCTCTTATGATCTTCTGCTCCTTTCCCAGTTCCATGCTGCACGATCTCATAGTACAGAATTCCGAAGCTTCCATCAATATTCTGGGTATTCTTCGGAACTACCCAGTCACCGTAATACACAGACTGTCCGGAGACCACCTGATACGGATAATTTTCCTCAAGGCTTGTATCATATTTATTTGTTCTCACTCTCGAAGTCTGCTCAGCAAAAGGAGTGCCGGCATCTCCGACTTTTGCGCCTTTTACGCCCGCCCCTGTAAGATTTGCCTTGTTTACCCCAGCCAGATAGTAATTGTTCCCATTATATGGTGCTGAGTTGCTGACACTTTCGCCGACAAATACTGTCCCGTTCGTGAGTCCTGTTGCGTAGCAGGAAGTTACAGACAGGCTCGCATTTGTGCTGTTTGCGATGAAGCTTCCTGCCTGTTTACTTGTTCCCGCACCATTCCCGTTATTTGTACTTGCGCTAGTCCCGGAATATGCAGATGCTGTGGTAAAGCAGTTCTCTACATTAAGGGAATTGCTGCCAGTGACCTGCCCGATGAAGCCTCCGACATATCCATTTCCGCGGATGTTGTACCGTCCCTGCGTGGAATTGTCACTCGTGTTTTCTTTATAGGTTCCCTCTACTGTTCGTCCGCCGACGTAGCATTTGGATATGATACTATTTGATCCTGTGCTGTTCAGATAACCAATAAGACCGCCGAACCCGTCACTGGCAGCGTTTACCTGTGCATCGGAACCTGCGACATATACCGATGCTGCGCTATTCTCGACATCCACTTTTCCACTTGTACTAATATACGCAGCGAGTCCCGCCGCAGCATTTTCAGCCGATACGAGGTCCTGATTGCCTGCGCCGAATACACTGCAGTTTATGATTGTTACAGCTCCTGAATAACCGGAATTGTTTCCAGAAGCCCCTGAATTGCTTCCGAGTTCGTTTGCTGCACAGTAGCCGAGAATTCCTCCTGCGGAGTAACCACCGGTGATCTGAATATACTGACCGTCATTACTCGTATTGCCTGCATTCGCTGAAGAACTGCTTTCCTTTCCAGATATCGAAACTGTACAGTTCCCAATAGACAGACCTGTCCCGGTGCCTGTTGTCCCTGTTTTGCCTCCGATCTGAATACCGAGAATTCCCCCTGCATTTGAAGCGTTATTTGAATTTATACCGCTGTTTATATTTGCACGATTAGAACCATTATCCGCACTCGCAGTAATGCTCAGCGTTTTTCCGGATAAAACTTTCGAGTACAGGATGCTTGTGACGGTATTTTCTGCCTCGCCCAGGATACCGCCCGCAGCCTGAGTCGCTGTAAGAGAAAGCGCAGTATCTCCTGTAACCGTTACATTCTGGATCGAGGTCTTCCGACTTGTTTTTCCAACCACAAATCCGGCATAAGTCGCCTTCTCTGCCGTCGGATTTTTCAGCGTCAGCCGCTGGATTGTCATTGTGCTGTTATCTGCTGTCCCGACATCGATATAGCCGAAGAGTCCCGTATAGGTGCTGCCCGCGGATCCGTTCTTTCCGGCAGAAGGTGCCGTCCCGGAACCGGAAGCAGCCGTTCCGGAACCGGAAACCGCTTTGTCCGAAGCGGCGCCGATCTTAAGGTTTGAGATCTCGAATCCGTTTCCGTTGAAGGATGTCAGGGTAGAATCCGAGATACTGTAGAAGTTACCGCCAGCAGTGAGCGCCGAGGTTGAAGCTGATGCAGATTTTGAATCAGAAGTCGTATTCCATCTGCCATTGTAAGAGGACACGGCGTATGCCCCTGTTCCCGCTCCGCTGCCTGCTGAAGTACTGGTTGAAAACCTCGGGATCGCTCCGGGGTTCAAAAAGCGAATCGTCATGCTGGACCAGTCCAGGTCTTTCAGCATTTTTGCGTTTGTGATGGATGCGGAAGAATTCGAGCCGGAACCTGGAGCCTGCGCTCCGGAATTCACGTTGGAGTTTACGCCTGAAACCACTGTGCTGAGATTCTGCAGATGACGCCCATACGCGATTCTGGCAGTGTGATTGTCCCCACTGTTGGAACCGTTCGCAAAGAGACTGTTGCAGGACAATGTTACGGAATTTCCCGCGCTGTCAGCCGACAATGTTTCCTTTTTCCCGGTTCCGGATTTATCGTTTTTATTATCGTTTTTATTATCGGTTCCGTCATCATAGACCAGACGGACGGTAATCGTAAGATTCTCTCCGGGAATAAGTGGCTTGTCTGTGACTGAGTTGGAACTGCAGAACTGATAGGCGAAATGTCCTTCCGCTCCGTCGGTCACGCTGTCCAGCGTGTAAAAATACAAACGCGATTTATTATTCACGCTACCCTGATCGATAACGCCCTTGAGGCTGTTTTTAGCAGAAACAGGATTTTCCTTTGATGTTCCAAGTATAATTTCCTTTGAGTTTCCGCTGGTCTGTCCGGTCACAGTTGCCTTAACCGTATAACTTCTTTGCTTGGTTTCGGAGCCGGAGCTCTCCTCGGGCACAGCGACCTGAAGCATCAGACGATCGTCATTCTCAATGATAGCGCTGATGCTGCTTTCCTCTGACTTTCCTTCTTTCTCTACTGATGATGCACCGCCGTAATATCCCACCATCGGATTACTCTTCATACGAGAAGATCTATCGGTGCGGTTATCATTTTGATACGCTTTCGTATCTGCAATGGATGTGATAATGGATTCCGAACTGGTTCCGGTTGCCTTCTTCAGATCCGCAGGCTTGCAGTACCAGACGCCGTAGACAGTTGCCGTCTCCGCGTCGTATTCAATGAGAATATTCCCGTTTCCGCGGAGGGTCTCATCGATGGCGTCGTCCGGAAGAATCATGGACAGAATGCCGGCATCGTTCTTGACGTCGGCACTGACCGTCACATAACGGAAATCGTGCGCTTCGTCTTTCGCAAGGGTTCCATCCGCCCAGGCAGAATCCCAAGAGCCTAAGCTTCTATCATAATCCGAAGGTCCTGTTCCATCGTTTCCGCCGGCTCCCATTGGCGCACCAAGATTGCCAGTGACTCCGTCTGGCTGCTTTTCCGCTTCTGCGACATAGGTATCACAGTTTCCGCTGGCTCTGGACACGGTCATATGATTCTGCGCCGCAACGAAGATTTCCCGTGCGGTGTCGTCGAGCTCGGTCTGCTTGAGGGACTTCTGATAGCGAATGACTGCCACAAAGCCAAAAGCTGCCAGAATGCCGATGATTGCAACCGTAATCAGCATCTCTGCCAGCGTAAATCCTCTCCGGGCTCTTTCCCGGGCTGTCTTCTTTTGGTCAATGCAGACATTGTCCGCCTTTTTTTCTCTATGATTCTGATGATCTGGAAAACCATTTATTCTCATGTTCTGTCATCCTCGATTTGAAAAGACCTGCTATAGCAAAATCTAATTTCCCGTATCCGACCGGCTGTCTGTACCTGTCGGATAGCCTGCGATCACCGCAGTTTTTACCGTTTCTGACTCTACCTCGTTGCTGCCATGCAGGACAGAGATCGTGTAGGTGAAATACGGATTCGAATCCGAAAGCTTTGTTTCCGCATTGCCGGCCGGCGTACCGCCGCCTGTTTTGTCAACGCCGGATGTCTCTGATGCAGACGGAGTAATCGAAATATCCTTGATTTGAAGCTTCAGATTTTGCGTTCTCGTCTTTGTTGTGACGATCGGAATCGCGCCGGATGCGGAAGCCGACTTGCTGTTGTCGGAATCAGGCGAACTGCTCTGCGCATCTGTCAGATATATGGTGTCGCCATCATTGTGGATATGTACCTCATATCCGCGGTTTCCGGAGAAGAAGGAAGCCTCGTTCTCCCCGATGGTCAGTGTGGAGAGGTCTGCCGAGGCAAAATCATCGTCCACGGAGGCAATCGCTGTTCCGAGAAGCGTCTGTGCCTCCGCCTTCAGCGTCATGCTCCGATAGGTGCGGACCGCGGCCGTGACTCCGGCCGCAACCGCCAATGTCGCAAGGGACATCAACAGCACGGTTACGAGCATCTCCGTGAGCGAAAAACCCTTCCGTGATTTTATTCGATTGCGATTCGTGGAATAACCTCGTCTGCGTTTCATATCCTTCAAAACTCTTTCCCGGCAGCTGTTTCGGAATTGTCCCGCCAGCATGGCCTGATTCTCATTACCTTCTGTCCTACCCGGCTAATATTGTCCGATCAGTTGTCTGCTCAGTTGTCTGCGCTTTTTGTCGGGAAAAACACCGTATTTCCATCTTTCCCAGTCTTTACGGTCACGTTTTCTTTGATCTCAGATAAACTGTAGTCAGTCTTATTTTCACTATTAGAAGGTACAGCGGTAATTTCTTTCGCCTCCCCGCTTCCCTGGCTGCTGCTCTCTACTGACAGATCGTTGTGCTCGCTGATGTAGTCGGAATAGGCAGATCCGGATCTTGTGATCACCCGGCGGGAAGCCTGCACCATCGTCACCAGCAGGATGGATGCCAGCGACACAATTAGAACCGCGACCAGCGTTTCCGTCAGGCTCTCGCCTGCCCTTGACGTAAGCTTCGCCCGGACGTTTCTTTCGAGACATAAGCGCCGTTCGCCACTGTCTCTCCCGCGTTGAATGACATCAAGGATGCTTCGCTGTTTTCTTAACTCGTTCTGTTCCCTTAAATTTCTCTGTTCTCTTAGCTCCATCTGCTCTCTTAAATCTATCTGTTCACTTAAATCTAGTTGTTCTCTTAAATCTATCTGTTCTCTTAAATCTTTCTGTTCTCTAAATTCTTTCTGTTCTCTCGGCATTCTATTCACGATCTTTCTGTCGGATTCTGCGCTGCAATCGCGGAGCCTGTATAAACCTTCGCATTGCCCCATCCGAACCCGCTCAGCGTCACGCTGCGCGTTACAGTCACTTTATAAGTCACAGAACCATCTGATTGATCTTCGCTCTGAGGTGAAACTGCCGGCGATGTGCTGGACCCGCCTTCCGCTCCGGACACCGCACCGGACACAGACGAATTTATTCCCTCGGAATCAGCATCCTGCGTAGAATCTGTATCCTGTGTATACTGCAGCTCACCGCCGTTTGCGGGAATCTTCACCAGACATCTTGCCGATGCGTTTTTAAACGTGGACGTCTGCTTTCCACTTTTATCTGCCTTATAAGGATAAATCTGTGCTTCGATGTTCAGGCTTTTATCCATGTAGAAATCCACACAGACCTTTATTTCTTCGTTGTCCTTGTCCGTCTCGACACTCAGTACATACGACTGTTTCTTTAAAAAATTGTTGCTCAAATAACTGTCGATGGCATCTGTGTGACCGTACATCCAGGTATGGTTGCCCGGGACAGCATCCCCAATCCAGTTGTAGGCATTCCCTTCTTCGAATCCGGGATCTCTGCCATTACTTGCTCCCAGTTTTCCGTCGTCCTTCAGGACATAATTATTCCAGAATGAATGGATGATCTCTCCCGCACGGACACTTTCGTAACCGGTGAGGTTCAATCCCGACTTTGAACTTGGGTTCGAATTGCCATCAAGATTTGCAAACGGTGAGCCCGGTAATTGGCCATTCAGGTAATCCTTATCTGTCGTTCCCGGCTGTTCTGTGCTTGAACCGGATGTCTTGCCTGACTGTGATGTGCCGGAACCAGATGTTATATCTTGCTGTGATGTGCCGGAACCTGCCGTTGTTTTGCCCGCTCCGGATGTTACAGAATCCACATAAGTTCCGTCGTCTTTTACCGTGCGATAAAAAGAAAACTGCACCGTCGTCGTTAGTGTATTATCCGCCACATTGCAGACAATCTGTGCATTCTTCTCTTCGGCGCTGGATTTGAATACTGCCGTCGTATTTCCAGACTCTCCCGCGCCGGAAGAAGTCCCGTTTCCGGTGACACTTCCACTGGTGCTGCCTCCACCTGTGCTGCCTCCACCGCTGCTTTCGGCCGCCGAAAGTCCCAGCACTTTCGGAAGAATCTTGTTGTCCGCCAGGTTCTTCCCTGACATGCGCCGCACCACAAGCCTGGCCGTCGAATACACGGCATTCTTATCCTGTTCCGTCGAAGACAGATTCTTCATCCGTCCCATTGAGGAGGTCGCCGCCGCCAGAATCACAGACCCCACAATCGCGCAAACCAGGAAAAACAACAAAGCCACGGTAAGACTAGCGCCTTCCTCGGACCTTACCTTTCTCTGAATCAGAACATTTCTTTTCTTCTTCATCAGAACACATCTTTTCTTCTTCATATTATAAACACTCATACCGACACATCGTTCCTGAAAAGAACAGACAGCGTATGATAACGGAAGACTCCGCACCGCGCACACGTATCGGTTAATCATTAAAAATTATAACGAGAATATTACATTTTTATAATAGCAACATAGCCACCTCTCGTCAAATTTTATATGAATTTGATGGACTTGATAATGGATTTGATAATGCCAGAAAGACTCAATGCCATCGTAATACGCTTTTTGCTGACCGGATGGCAACACCAAGACCCACATTATCATTGTAAAGAAAACTTGAATGGTATGATGGTAACACCGGGAGTCCCATTACCATCTGAAAGGAAATCTTCTTGGCTTGATGGCAACACCGGGAGTCCCATTACCATCTGAAAGGAAATTTTCTTGGCTTGATGGTAACACCAGGATTCAAATTACCATCAGAAAGCCAATTTTCTTGGCTTGATGGTAACACCGGGATTCAAATTACCATCAGAAAGGAAATCTTCTTAGATTGATGGTAACATGGGATTCAAATTACCATCCTGAATAACATCTTGATGATTTGATGGTATTCCCGGCAAGTGCTTTACCATCATAACACAACCATTACCGATATAATGGTAAAACTGCGTAAAGATTACCATCATAAAGAATGTTATGACCATCAGATGGTAATCTCTCATCGTAGTTACCATCCTGAAGATTGCTTTGACAATCTGATGGTAATCTCCCATCAATATTACCATCCTGAAGATTGCTTTGACAATCTGATGGTAATCCCACATCGTAGTTACCATCCTGAAGAATACTTTATGGCCGGGATGGTAACGCCAGTGCTCACGTTACCATCAGGAAAGGAAGATTTGCTCGCGGGATGGTAACACAGGGGTTCGGATTGCCATCCTGGCCAAAATCTTACTGCTCTGATGGCAATCCTGGTACTCCGGCCGACGAGCGGCCAGAAAAAGGAAGCACGAACTGATTTATATTCAGGATTTTGCACAATTTTATCAGATAACTGTTATTAGTTTTTCACGAATTCTCACTTCTTTGCCCCCTTATTGTTGACTATTTTAGTCAATTATATTAAAATTATCCTATAAGTTAGTTTAGTTACACACAGAGAAGAAAGCTATTTACACACAGAAAAGAAAGCTATTTACACACAGAAAAGAAAGCTATTTACACACCGAAAAGAAAGTAAGTTTCACACAGAAAACAACGTAAGAACAGTTATAGACAGAAAAGAAAGTAAGAACAGTTACAGACAGAAAAGGAAGCAAGCAAATGCTGATCACCCGGGAAACAGATTACGCTTTAAGAATTCTCCGTGCTCTGGCGGACGGAAGAAGGCACAATGTCAAGGCGCTCTGTGAGAGCGAGGCCGTTCCGCAGCAGTTCGCATACAAGATACTGAGGAGGCTGACGGATGCGGGTCTTGTGAAGAGCGTGCGGGGTATCAATGGAGGCACGGAACTTACCGGTGATCTCGGAGGCATCACGCTTCTGGATGTCATTCGGATCACGGAATCCGACTCCGATATTTCAGACTGCATGAACCCGGAATATCACTGCACCTGGTCCGCGAAGAACTGCAGGAAGTGCACGATTCATTCGAGGCTTTGCGAAATTCAGCAGAAGCTTGATCAGGAGCTTGCGAAGGTATCGATCCGCGAACTCCTGGAAAATGACTGTGAATCACAGTAACCGTCCTTATAAATCATGGAATCATTATGAAATTAAATCATGGAATCATTATGAAATAGAAACGAATCAGGAAAAGGAGGCAGACTTATGAACTATGCAACCACACAGAAACAGGAGGAGCTCCGCGCGAAGGTCCGCGCCTTTGCTGAAGCCGAAATCAAACCGTTCTCTTTCGAATGGGACAAGGGAAATGTCTTCCCCTCAGAGGTCGTGCGCAAGATGGCCGATCTCGGCATCATGGGGCTTCCCTACCCGAAGGAATACGGCGGCGCTGGTCTTGATGTGACGAGCTATGCCATCGCCGTGGAGGAGCTGTCGAGGGTTGACGCCGGCGTGGGCGTTATCCTCTCCGCTCATACCTCGCTTGGCACTTACCCCATCGCCGCATATGGAACCGAGGAGCAGAAGCAGAAATATCTCGTTCCCCTCGCGAAGGGAGAAAAGCTCGGCGCATTCGGACTCACTGAGCCGAATGCCGGCTCTGATGCCAGCGGAACCGAGACGACCGCGGTTCTTCAGGACGACTGTTACCTTCTGAACGGTGAGAAGATCTTTATCACCAATGGCGGCGAGGCAGATATCTATGTAATTTTCGCGGTGACCACGCCGGGCATCGGCTCCAGAGGCATCAGCGCCTTCATCATCGAAAAAGGCATGCCGGGATTTGAATTCGGCGATCACTACGACAAGCTCGGCATCCGCTCCTCCGCAACGGCACAGCTTCTTTTTAATAATGTAAGAGTTCCGAAGGAAAATCTTCTCGGCAGAGAGGGACAGGGATTCAAGATTGCCATGAACACGCTTGACGGCGGGCGTATCGGAATCGCCGCGCAGGCGCTCGGAATTTCACAGGGCGCATATGAAAGCGCCGTGGAATATGCGAAGGAGCGCGTGCAGTTCCGCAAGCCTATCGCCTTCCACCAGGCTATTTCCTTCAAAATCGCAGACATGGCGACAAAGATCCGGGCGTCCCGGATGCTGGTCTACAGCGCAGCGGAGCTGAAGCAGAACCATGAGCCCTACGCGATGGAGGCTGCGATGGCAAAACAATATGCTTCCGACACCGCCGTTGAGGTCAGCAATGAAGCACTCCAGATCTACGGCGGAAACGGATACCTCAAGGGAATGGACGTCGAAAGATTTTACCGCGACGCAAAGATCACCACGATCTACGAGGGAACAAACGAGATCCAGCGGGTCGTAATCGCGGCATCGATCCTCGGCAAGGAGCCGAAGGACACCTCCGCTCCTCTCTTCCAGCAGCAGCCAAATGTGACCGGCGCAAGGAAGAAAAAGATCATCAAGGAAGGAACCGCCGCGGAGCGCGTAGACGAGCTTGTAAAGGATCTGAAAAAGGACGGCTATGATTTCACCGTCGGCATCCCGAAGGACACGCCGATCACGCAGGCAGAAAGAGTCGTATCCGCCGGCAAAGGAATCGGCCCAAAGGAAAATATGAAGCTGATCGAGGATCTCGCGGAGGCCGCCGGCGCAGCGATCGGTTCCTCCCGTCCGGTAGCCGAAACCCTTCACTATGTGCCGCTCAACCGCTATGTCGGCATGTCCGGCCAGAAGTTCTCCGGCAACCTGTACATCGCCTGCGGCATCTCCGGAGCCGTGCAGCACCTGAAGGGAATCCGCGAGGCGTCGACCATCGTCGCGATCAACAAGAATCCGAACGCGCCGATCTTCAAGAACTGCGACTACGGCATCGTCGGGGATGTGAACGAGGTTCTTCCGCTTCTCACAAAGGCTCTCGACACCGGAAAGAAAAAGCCTGCTCCGCCTATGAAGAAGATCAGACGCGCACAGCCGAAGAAGATGAAGCCGCCGTACAGCCTCTATGTATGCGATGGCTGCGGATACGAATACGACGCAGCCATCGGCGACCCGGCAGCCGACATCCGTCCCGGCACGCTCTTTGAGAAGCTTCCCGAGGACTGGGTATGCCCGGAATGCGCGGAACCGAAGGCTAACTTTACGAAAGTCGAGTAATCAGCTGATTCTGAGAAAAAACACAGAAAGTCGCTGAATCGAAGGTTTCCCGGAACAAATATAGAAACGATGATTCATGCGGAACAATCCATTACTGTTTGTATCAGCCACAGAAGGCAAGTACAATCGGTTTGGAGCATTCGAACCGGAACAATGGGATAAACAAAGATATATCGGGAGGAAATTATATGCATTGTGTAAGACAGGTGACGGACAATCTGTGGTGGGTCGGCGCGAATGATCACCGCACCCATCTGTTCGAGAATATTCATCCGATTCCGAAAGGAGTCAGCTATAACGCCTATCTGCTGAAGGACAGGCAGAACGTGCTTTTCGACACCGTTGACTGGTCCGCGTGCCGCCAGATGCTGGAAAACATCGAATATCTGCTGGCCGGCGCAAAGCTGGACGCTCTGGTGGTCAACCATCTGGAGCCCGACCACGCGGCATCCCTTCAGGAGGTACTGCTCCGCTACCCGGAGTGCCGGATCTACTGCACAGAAAAAGGATTCATGCTGATGCATCAGTTCGGCTTCCAAACGGAAGGCCATGAGACCATCGAGGTCAAAGAAGGCGACACCGCCTGCTTCGGGGATCATACAGTCACGTTCGTACAGGCACAGATGGTGCACTGGCCGGAAGCAATGGTAACCTTCGACACCACCAACGGTGTCCTCTTCTCCGCGGACGCCTTCGGTTCCTTCATCGCTCTGGACGGAAAGCTGTTCAACGACGAGGTCAATTATGACCGCGACTGGATCGATGAATCCAGACGCTACCTCACCAATATCGTGGGAAAATACGGGCCCCACATTCAGAAGCTCCTGAAGAAAGCCGCTCCCCTTCTTCCGCAGATCAAATACATCTGCCCGCTGCACGGGCTGGTATGGCGCAGCAATTTTGACTATCTGCTGGACAAATATCAGCACTGGAGCATCTATGAACCGGAGGAGAAGGCGGTCATGATCTGCTACGCCTCCATGTACGGCAACACGGAGGCGGCAGCGCAGGCCCTCGCCGCTAAGCTGGCAGAACTTGGCGTCACAAATACAGTGGTATATGATGTGTCGAACACACATGTATCCTATCTGATCTCCGAGACCTTCCGCGTCAGCCACATCGTGCTGGCATCGGTCACCTACAACCTCGGCATCTACCCTGTGATGCACAACTATCTGATGGATATGAAGGCGCTGAATCTCCAGAACCGGACCTTCGCCATCATCGAAAACGGCTCCTGGGCATGTAAGTCCGGCGATCTGATGCAGGACTTCCTCAACAATGAGCTGAAGGGAATGACCGTACTCAACGAGAGGCTGTCTCTCGCCTCCTCCATGAAAGAGGAACAGGCCAATGAACTCACCGCTCTCGCCGAGGCGATCAAGGCATCGCTGGATGAGAGCTAAAGCAGAAGGTGTCCAAGATATCGCCAAATAAACACAAGGAAAGATCGGTAATCAGCAGACGCATCCATATCAACAGACGCCGCACGCGCCGTCAGGAATCCTGATGGCGCGTGCGGCGTAAAATCCGGCTCCTCTTTATCGAGATTGAGATGCTGAACAGACATTACTTTCAAGCATTAACCGACTCGCACAACTCCCTGTCTCTTCTTGTCCTCATACAGGGAAGCATCGGCTCTCGCCTTTACATTTTTCATATCCTCAAGCGGATTTGTGCAGGCCGCATACCCGATCGAAATGGTGACAGGAAATCCAAATTGTCTCTCAGCAGCCGTTTCCTTCAGGAACTGCCGAAGCTCACGCCTGATCTCTTCGGGGTCGTGATTCTCCGAATCAATCAGAATGAATTCATCCCCGCCGAAACGGCCGATGAGCATCCCCTCGCAGGCCATCTTTTTCATCGAATCCGCAAGGGCCACCAGAACGCGGTCTCCTTCCAGATGCCCATACCTGTCATTGATAATCTTGAATTTGTCGATATCGATCAGGTATATACCAATCGGTTTTTTCTCCGAGCAATGCTCCCAGTTCTGATCCAGATATTCATCCACCCGGTAGCGGTTGTTAATTCTGGTCAGTGCATCCGTATAGATGTTCGCATTCTGCAAATCAATCAACACTGCTATGATGGACGGAAGAATTCCGAGGATAATATACGGAACCGTGTAAATAAAAAAGCTGAATCCTGCGCCGATTGCCGGGTAAATGATACATTCGATGATTACAAAATAGCGGTGACGGCGTGCCTTATACTTCTCCCTGAACATTCTCAGCAGCGTGTGACAGAGCGCAAAGAGAAGGTAAAAAAGATCCGGAATGTCATTCAGCATAAACAGCAGATTCTTGGGGAGTCCTCCGTTCCCGGCAAGTCCGATTTCATTTATCACATAAATACCTGTGGTAAAAATCGTGGCAATGTACGGAAGTGCGAAAAGTACCGTCGTTCGTCTGCTTCCAGTCACAAAACCCCTGATATAATGTTCCGCAAACAGAAACCAGCAGAATGTGAACAGAGAAAGGAGACCGGACTCAATATACTCCAGAATCATCACCATCGTCAGATTTAATGTGTGAAAGGCGAACGCCGCCCACATCATATCGACCGATATATAAACCATATATACACTGATAATTCTCTGGAAGGATTTCGTCACCGATTCCCGGGCGATATTCGACTGTACTCTTCCATACACCCGGACCGCAATGATCATGCAGATGACCAGAATAGATATGTAAAGCGGCTCGAAAGCATCACTGAGATGATATTGCGTTGAAATTGCGGGCATATATACTCTACCTCCAGCACAATAAGAATAAAGGAGTCTGTTCTGAACAGCAAGAAATATATCGTCTACTGGAACATTCAGGAAATATTTTCATGCTTACTGCAACTATACACTATTGTCATTGTCTTTTTCCTGCTGCTTCTTTAGATTATACAAATACTGATCAGCAGCAGCCTGTGCCTGTTCAAATACTCCGTTCAGCTTCAGGGCAGCTTCTGCAATAGAACCCGCTTCTGATATTTTGATTTCCTTTTCTTCAAGCTTTCGTCGGGTCTCGTCAAGTTCCTTCTCCAGTTCTTCCTTCTCTTTTACCACCTCGTACAACATATCCAGGAGCTGTGCCCTGCTCAAATGCCTCAGAGAATTATCTTTCTCCATAATACCTCCTGCTCTTCTACGCTTATCCTGCTCTTCCACCCTTATCTGCTCTTCCTGGTAGAACATTCACTAATTGGCCAGACCAATTGATATATTAAAGAAGGCCTTACCTGGCGTCATCTTGCAAAATCATTGGCCCGTTTATTTTCTGAACGATCTACTAGTCCTTGCTTCTGTCAGTTCTTACACATCGTATCGTATATCTGGATTGTCCGCCGATGGTACAGGTAAATAAAGTAAGATCCCAGTCGTTGCTCTTCTCTGTCATCTCACGAACATTTGTCGGATCCAGGACTTCAATATCTGAGATCTCATATGAATACCGGATTCCCTCTGCATCGGTAAAATATATCTTTGTACCGATCTGCTGCCAGCGAAGCGGACTAAAATGTTTTGCATAATTATGCCCTGCAATGACAAGATCATTCTTGTAAACAGATCCAGAGTACCTGCACGGTGAAATCTTCAGCCTATGATAATCCCATTTATCCATAACAGGAAGCTTCAGATGAATAGACGGGCATTCAATATATCCAATGTATCGGTAGCCGTCAATCTCAATGGCGGGCATCTCACGGTCTTCTGTGTCCGGGTCGTCCTGATCCACCGCTACGCTCCCTGACAGGATACTGCCGCTCTCCGATATAACATCGTTTTTCTGACTGGAATCCCTGTCGCCGGAATCTGGAATCTGATGCTCCAGTTCTTCAAGCACCTTGGCTGATCGCTCTCCTGCCCGGCGTGATTCTTCTGTATTATACAATACAAGAACAAGGGCTGCCGCCAACAGCAGCAGCCCGGTTATGGACCAGATTTTCCATCCCTGTTTCTTCTTATGATTACTTCTATCCTTCTTCTTTGCGTTCTGTCTTCTCACGTTCTATCCCCAGAATTGTTTCTCTTAAAAAGGCTGAGCAGAATGCAGAGCAGTCCACCGACTATCAGCAGCGGTACCGGCCACCATAGCTGCCCTGTCTGCGGAAGATTTGTGCGGCCGGTATTTTGTCCCGACCTGGCCGTCTCTGAAACAGAAGGAGTCGGATTCCCGGTTCCATAGGGCGTCGGCTGATTCGTGTTCTTCGACGAGCTGGGAGACGGACTCGGGCTGACACTCGGGCTCGGTTTATTTTTTCTCGAATTGATGATTACTGTCTTTCCGGACTTGCGGGAAACAGACTGCGTATATCCCTCCGGAACCTCCGTCTCAACTGCCGTATACGTTGCATCGGCAGGCAGATCTTTCCAAGTATAACTCCAATTATTTTCCTTATTTAATACACAGGTGCTGTAAACCCTGTTTCCGGAGCCGCTCTGCTGGATCAAACTGACCTCAACCTCTGACGGCCTGTTGGCAGAATCACCGTCCTTCCATATTTTTTCTACCTGATACTCTATGACGTCCTTCGGAACTGTCCGGGAAACAGACTTCACCACAGCGTCGAGCGAGTGTATTTCATCCCCATCGCCGGTATAAGGCAGATATGCGACTACAGGAGAGAACTCAATAATCTTGCCGTTCGCAATGATCGGCTCACCCACCGCCAGATACAAGCCATCGGACAGATTTGTCCATTGACAGGTTCCGTCCACCATCTTCTGTGTCGAGATCGAAGCCGGTTTCTTCTGCACAACATATGGCGACAGCGTCGTCCCAAGACTCGCAAGTCCGTCAGTCGTGAGATCGTTTACCTCTGCATGAGAATCTTCGAAATCCTTTGTCAAAACAAAGGATCCATCGTCCTGCTTCTCGGCAATCTTATATAAGGCAAAGGAGGCATCTCCTGTTCCTGTCTCGTCGGAATGCAGCACAATACTGTTCACATCCGCCTTTTCACCCGCCTCTGCAATGTCCCCGGGAGCCAGGAAAAAACAAACACACAGGAACATCAGCAGCATCAGTAGAACCGAAACTTTACAGTTCCCGTGTTTTGTCGATGTAGATGTAATTGATGTCATCGAATGTCTTTTACATACCTTCATGAACGAATCACCTGTCCTCCCCATCTTGAATCTGATGATTTTTTGTGAAACCTGGTGTGTTTCCCGAACGATTTTTCTTTGAACGGCTGCTGAGGAAAAACCACAGCAACAGAATCAAAATAATAACTGCTGCAATGACGGGAGCCGCCATCAGAGGGCTGATCTGAACCGCATCCGCCACGATATGTACATTGTCGGAGGCATTTGGAATCCGGTGTCCCCGCACCAGGAGGCGGTGCGTATTTACGCCATAAGGTGTACAAGTAACCAGTGTACAGTAGTCCTGTCCCTCTTCGATTGCCAGATCCTGGAGCTCATCAGGCAGAACCGTTCGAATCTGGTCCACCTCATAGGTAAGTGTCTGATCCAGAATATTCAGCGTAAAGGTATCCCCTTCCCGAAGCTGATCGATATCGGTAAAAAGTCTTGCCGATGGCAGACCCCTGTGTCCGGAGATAACCGTATGTGTATTCGGCCCGCCCACAGGCAGCGAGCTTCCCGGAATATGTCCCACAGCAATTTCCAGGACTGCTTCGTCTGTTCCGTGATAGATGGGAAGCTGAACATTGATCTTCGGTATATCAATGTATCCCATGATCCCATCTCCGGTGATGTTCAGTAAACTGTTGTATTCTTTTTCTTCTTCCTCTGTCAGATTATGCAGACCCTCACCCGACTGGTACAGTCTTTGATTGTAAGCCTCTGCATCTTCCCGAAGCTTCTGGTTCTCCTCCGCTGAGTAATCCGCAACCTTTTCTACATAGCCGGCTACCGCATAAGTCTGATGGAGACCGTTCCACCAGTCACTGACGGCAGGGTACAGCAATAAGGACAGACCTGCAAAAAACGCTATCACAAGAAGTATTGTTGTTAATTTTTTCTTCATACGCGCTGCAGACATCTCCTTAGTGCTGCACTGATGATTCAATCAATCTTGACAAGCATCCATCCAATATAATTACACACGTATGTATGCTCTGAGGGAACATCGGAAGGGGAAAATTCCCCCTCCGTATGTCTCCCTGTTCAAACCCAAATCACAGCTTTCACGATTTTCTGTTCATTTTTCTACGGGTAACCAGAAGCACTCCCGCACCAATCACAAGAATCGAACCAATTAAATAGAAAATCCGAGTGCCGATACCACCGGTATGAGGAAGAGAATGGCCCTTCTGATCGATAATGTCTGTAGTAAGAATGCCAGGATCAGCATTCTCATTGGTAAACGTAATGGTACCATCACGCATTGAACCGGACATATTTTTGAGTGACGGATTGTCGGCTTTTATATCATGATCTGCTGAAACAGTAAATTTGATAGCATGATCATAACCGTCTACACTTCCGGAAATCTTATTATACCCAGCAGGCGCTTTTGTCTCCTGAAGAATGTACACACCGTCATCAAGACCCTTGGCTGTGTAAAGCTTGTTGACACGATCTGAATTAATGGGAATTTCCTTATCAGCAGAACCATCTATTTTCTTATACAGAGCAAATTCTGCATCCGTGGATTTTTCACCTTGCGCAGATCCCAGATATTTATTAACATTCAGCTGATATGTAAATACGATATTTTTATCATCCGGAGTTTTTCCGGTATCCCCTTCCCCTCCTTTATTTGGATTGTTGGAGAAAGTCAGATTCACAGTATTCGGATTGCCTGCGGCACCAATTACAGCATTCTCGTTCAGTTTACACGAATAAGTTACAATCACCTTTGACTGATCAGTAAGCGTTATTCCGCTGATTTCTTTCAAATTATCGCAGGTCCAGGTTACAACTGTTGAACCATTTCCATCAGTAGTAACGTTCTCCTGAAAGCTGCTTGTGACATCCGTATCATTGATTTTAATTGTCGTATTATTTGCTGTATATGTCAGACCCTTTGACATTGTATCTGTCAGTACATATTTATAGGTTGTATAATCGTTAATATTTGAAGGCATAGTGCCTGTAATTTGATACGGAATGATATCTCCAATATCATAATCAGCAGAATCCTGCCAGTCAGATTGAGCGCCTGTAGAATCATCTACATCCTTAACCTTCTTCTCTACTTTTGGAACATCCAGTTTTGTATTCGCACTAACATTGCCAACAACCTGAACAATATACGAAGTATAAGCACCGCTTGTTTCCTTCTGCGATTCATCTACATCTTTTACAAGATAATAACCTGCTTCCAGACTAGAAAACGTATATTCCCCATTGGCAGCAACGGCCTCTGATTTGGTAGGAGTGCCCAAATAGCTGTCATGTACATTTGTATCCGACTTACCCATAAGTTCATTGACGAAATCATTTGCTGCCTTTATACCATCTGCAGCATCAGCAAGCTCTTGTGCCTTATCTGACGCAGCACCCAAAGCAGCTTTTCCAGCATCATTTATTCCACTTCCCCAGTGAATATTAGAAAGAATGATTTCTTTTCCTGTGTCTGTAGCTGTCTCCTGATAATCACCTTTAAAAATCTGATACAGTTCAAATGTATGCTTTGTTGAATCCGTGTTATGAATTGTCAACGAATTAGTGATTGCAGTATCCTCCGCCCGGACTGCTGTTCCTGTGCCAAGAAGTGTAACCATGGCCAGCGCCAGTGCAAGGAATACCCCTGCAACTTTTCTCAGTTTCTTCATAGAATTCTCCTTTTCCTATTAAATGGCATATCAATTGTTATTAACTGTTCTTTCAATTTCTTAATTCCACAAGTATTCTTCATTTCTCCTGGGGTTTCTGACAACGTGAAGCAATGCTTCCCTCCCTTCCTGTTCAGACCGCATCCGGAGAAACGTTTATGCATCATGAATAAACAACTTTTCCCTTAATTGCCTCTCCTGCGACGTTTCCTGGTCAGGAAACCAAGGGCAGATACCGACAACAGCGCAAGTCCGTAACCCACGAAGCGGAAGATTCCGCCGCCTCCGGTTGACGGCAGGACGTAGCCGTTGGTTTCCGTTTTCTTATTCGTTACCGTGATGGTTCCGCTCTCAATTCCATCATTATTGGCATAAACGGGAGCCTCAAATCCATCTACTGTTTTTTCTGTCACATGGTAATAATACGTATTTCCAGACTTATCCTGTTTCGGAAGATCCGTCCACACCTTACTCCAGCCGCTGTTCTGGGATAATGTTGCTTCATCATAAGTGGTATCTGTCTCTTCGTACTGTTTTGCATCCTCGCCGATCGTAGCCGTTGTCTTAATGTTTATATGATTAACCCACTTCCACCAATTATTATAACTATAGCCTGAAAGTTCAACTGTCTGATCACCATTAGCTGTTCCAAGAGAAAGCACAACTCCCTCCGGGCTTTGTGCATTTAGCGTGACATCGCCATATTTAAAGTCAATCTTTTCAGAATAATCGGTAAATTTTGCAGTAACTGCTGAACCAAGCGGAACAACTTCAGTTATCACACACTCTCTCCCATCTTCCCCACCATCTGTGTTTGTTTCTACCAGATGATAGGTTATGGTGCATGTTTTCAGTTTTTTCGTCGTCTGGTGCAGCGTAATTTCCGCCGTTTTGCCCGGATCGGTAAGATCGGTGTTATCTGCATTCAGCCATACCTTCTGGACACGGATCGCCCTATACTCGTTTGGGATATACATGACGCCGCCGGAATTCTGGAAGAATGTAACATCACTCTTTGACACCTTGGCACCATTTTCAAAGGTATTCCATCCTCCCATATCATTATACGTGGTTTCCTGGGTTGCAGCCTTTCCTTCACTGCTCTTTTCCGGCATCACCACAAAATACCTGACAACATCCGGGGCATCTGTTCCGTTGCGATAGCCTTCCAGCGCCTCCGTCTCCTTCAGGCGGTAGATTGTGCTGAGATTCAGTTCCCCTTCTCCAATATCAAATACAATCGTTCCGCTGTTGCCTACTGTCAGCTCAGAATTTTTCACCTTCCATTCCTTTGCGCTGCTGTCCCAGTAATCCAGCTTGAATTTTGTACCAGGCAGTATTTTTTTGTAATCGTTGCTGTCAACCTTATAGATCACTACTTTCTTCGTTGTAACAGTTGCAGAGGAAGAAGTTTCTCTTAACGCGGTCTTATTTTCCGAATCCCAAGTACCATTTAAGGTCGCTGTATTATCCAGCTGGAATTCATCAGTAAAATCTCCGTCCAGGACATACTCATATTCCAGAACCGCTCCCAACTTATCCGGAAGAACCAGAGTCATCTTTAAGGAAGTCTGATCATACATAATCTTGTAACGGTTCGGATCAATCAGACTTCCCTTATGATCTTCCGCAGTTCCATCATAGGAGTACAATTTTACTTTATTCAAATCCAAAGCCGGATGGAATGCCGCTGCATTCGATGAAAGGAAATCTACCAGCGTAAGATTGTCCGAATTCGGATCCAGATCCTCCGCAGCCGGATTGATCGCAATATCGTACCGGATCGTCCCGCTGGGTTCTGAGCCACTGATGGGATTTCCATCCGTACCGATCTCCACCGGCTTTCCTTTTTTGTCCAGCTGCACTCCCTGCTTATCCAGCTTTTTTACCTGTCTGGTCACAGTCGTATTTTGCGTCGATGTATGGTTTCCCCATGTCGCAGTATTGCTGTAAGTCTTGCCTGGAGCCGCTGCATTCTGCCAATGTGAATCATCCGCAACAGACGCCTGATAATAAACCGCAACCATCGGATAGCCGCTGTTGTATGTGTAATCACTGATTGTGATAGTCAAATCCGTAGAGCCATCAGTATTCTTCCCCGCTTGAAACGCAGGATTGTTTCCTTTTGAAAAAGTACATCCCGCATAGTTTGAATCATGTTGGTCATAGTCGCTCTTATAGAACGTTGCATATCCCGAACCTTCGACATAGCTCTCGCCCGCCGGAATGTGATCCGTTATGGTGATGGTTCCCTCATCAGTCTTTTTCGTATTCAGCATCAACCGATAGGTAAGGACGCCTTTTACGTCTTCATAAGCAACCTGAACATCACCGGAAGAGTACGTGATACCTTTCCCGGTATAAACCATTTTTTCAAATGTCTTAGTCTTTGTATGATCATGTGAAGCTTCTGAGGAATGATCTCCTGTTACGCCCTTATTTTTGGCTGTCCATGTCACTCCTTCATCGGCATTCTTCATATTCAGATAAGTGGGATAACTTTCCAGTGTTAATTTCTGACCCAGCACGGAGACACCTTTTTTCGGCGTAACGGTAACCCGAAAGCTCTTCACATGGCTAGCAGCATCCGTGCTTTCTATCACGTTTCCATTGGCGTCATAATAGGTCACTGTTATAGAGACCTTATCCGTATCTCCGCTCTCTTTATCATAATAGGAATGCCAGTAAGTACTCTTTCCTGCCCCCTTATATTCATACCAGGAGTAATTATCGACCATAAGTTTAAGGTGTCCTGTGAGTGCAGCGTCTATTTCCGAAGCGATTCCATAATGGCTGTCCGTTCCCTGATCTTTGCCTTCAGAATCCACAGCATTCTCGATGGTATCGGTATAAGTAAAAGTAGTAAGTGCTGTATCCGGAGTAGTTACCTCTGCATTCCATGTCAGCTTGTACGGATCACTTTCTGTCTGCGTAAGTGTTTCTTTACATCAAAAGTTCTGTGTTCCACCGGTACAACATCAGTATCTGTGACAGTGGTTCCATCCCTATCCGTTACGTTTGCCGTATTGCTTACGTCCCCATTATCTGCAGGTGCATCTGTCCAATAGTCGATATAATATTTGGCTCTTTTCTGAGCATCCGTAAGATTCTCCGGGAACGTGAACGAAAGATTTTTATCCCCTGTCTGACCGCCAGACACTTTATACGTGTTTGTTTCATTCCAGACCGTATACTGTCCATACATGGGATAAGGAAGGGTATCCTCTATCTTCCACCCGGAAATATCCTTGCCGCTTGGATTTACTGTAATTCTCCAGCTTATCTTTCCCGTTGTTTTGTCATACGTTCCAGTCTTTTTCAGATCTTTCTCCCAGGAGACGCTGTTCCAGCTCCAACCTTGATGATTTTCGCTGGCAGCTGAGGCATTATTCGCCAGTTTTCCATCCTGTCCTGGGACAATTCCAGAAACATCGGCTTTATAGTCCACCACATATTTCTGACCTGCCTCCAGAGCCGGAAGATCTGTAATGGTAAAGCCGGGTGTCCCTGCCCCGTCCGTTGTCCAGTTCAATTTATAGTTAGAATTTTTTACTTCAGTCTTGTTACCATCTGTTTCGACAAGATAAACTATTAGAGAATCCTCTTTATAATGAAAACCAGCTCCGGAAGAACTACTGTCCTTTTGATACTGATCGCTCACCGTAACCTTTTCACCGGTGCCATATTCTGTAGACACCGTAATTTCATAGGATGCTTCTGTCCGGCTGTCATTCACGCTTCCGGTCTTCTTAACACTGATGTCGTGATTATCAACGACCGGCTTATAAACTGTTATGGATCCGCCTTTCCCGCCAAAACTGATAGTACCCGGATTATCCGAGCCGGTATTTGTAACAGTTCCCTTAAAAGTAATGCTGCCACTGATATGATTGGTGTACTCAAAATTCGGATCATATTTTATGGTTATTTTTCCATCTGTGCCGATGGTATAGTCTCCCACTTCATCATCGCCGATTTTCACCCTTCCGGATTCTGCCTGAAGAGGCTTCACGCCATCCGGAAGCTGATAATAGACCGTATCATCACTGCTCTGCAGAGTGGATTTTGGAATTTCATATGAAATATCGATCTTTACCTGATCTCCATCCTGAAAAGTATCTGATGCTGTCCACTGCCCATTCTCATTTTTTTTCACAGTGACACTGCTAATATATGGTGTAAAATCCACATTTTGAGAAGTTGCCGGTGCACGCAGCGCTCTGAATGCAGAAATTCGTTTCGCATCTGATGAAGATGACTTACCTCCTTTAGAAGCCAACCCTGCATCGGTGTTCTCTGTTCCGCTCCCCTCTTTGCCGCTTTCCTTTCCGTCCGTGTTTCCGGAAGAGGTATCGTTTTCAGTTTCTGCAGGGCTGTTCTCTGATGTTTCTTTGCTTTCTCCTGACCCCGGGCTGTTCGATGCCGCTGTAACTTTTTCTGTTGAAACAGAATCCGCTTTTTCCGTCTGATCACTCAGTGCAGCAAGGACATAGGGGCTGAACGAGCAAGCCTGGAACGTCACCTTTGTAACTGCATCGTTTTCAACATCGATATTAAGATCCGCCTTCATACCGATGCTTCCCATATCCTCTGCCGTCTGTCCGTCCGCGATATGATAGAGCTTCCATGTTGCCTCTTCGGCTCCGGCAGACTTCGGCTGCGGAAATGTCATGGTCACCTCTGCATTGCCGTCCGGTTCCGTCTTCTGGCCGTCTTTGTTTGTGAAGCTGAGGTCGTATGGATACAGCGCAGTGATCTCTTTATGCTCTCCCTCACTGTCAAGAAGCGACTGAATCTGCTCCTTCACCTGTTCCGCACCCGCTCCGGTCAGCAGTTCAGCCTTCATGGTCGTCCCGTTATGAAGGACGCCCGCATCATAAGACGCTTCAGCCGTCATGCCGTCCGATGCGAAAGCACATAGCTTTCCCGCCTGCTCATAACAGGATTCCGAATGGACGTGTTCTTCCTTTCCGCAAATCAGATTGCCATTTGCGTCATAACATTCTTCTGAATGCGTGTGCTCCTCTTTTCCGCAAATCAGCTCCGCAGTGGCTGTATTGGCCGGAAGAACCAGCCCTATTGTAGTGAAAGACAGAACAGCGACTGCAAGCAGGCTTACGATTCGCTGAAACCGTTTTCTGCGATGGCTGCGTGAAGCCTCCCTTATTATTTTTTCCTGCAAAAAATTACCGGAATCCTTCATACTGCGTTCCCCCTCTGTCAATTACATCCTGCTGCCAAAAGCCATTCTTACCTGACGATGCCAAATCGATTCCATGGCCAGATCCGTATCCAAAGTTTCCCAATCATCTCATCTTTTGAGATACATCCCATATCCTTTGTCCTGGAATCAATCGATACATCCCGGTGATCGCCCATCACAAAAACCGTTCCGTCCGGCACCTGGTACGGAAAATCAATGTTGCAGTTTCCCAGGCTCTTCTCCTTCAGATATGGCTCATCCAGAAGCTTGTCATTCACATAGACATTACCGCTGTCATCGATACTGATCCATTCTCCGGACTCTGCGATCACACGCTTTACCAAAACCTTGTTGTTGTAATAGAACGCAACCAGATCTCCCTGGTGTACGGATTTATCCTTTAGTGCCAGAACGATGTTGCCTTCATCCAAAGTCGGCGACATCGAGGTCCCTACAATTCGGAAAATGGGCAGAATCAGCGTTGCAATTAATACGGCCGCCGCTGCCACAGTGATCAGAATAAAAATCGTACTTCGCAGTGTGTCCCGGAATCTGCGCTGATATGCTACCCGGTCAATTTCGGACTGAAGCTCCTCCGATGTAACTGACGTTCTCGTTTCTCGTTCACTGTCAATGTCATGCAGTTAAGGAGGAGAAAAACCACGATAAAAAAATACGATGTTAA
>CAIFEZ010000009.1 GCA_903789595.1 uncultured eubacterium 1-6 | reverse complement strand
TGAAATGAGCCTAGTAGATTTGCAGTTTGACGAAGGCGCTTGCGCCTGAGGAGTTTCGCAGCTTCATAAAATCAGGATAAAACTTTACTACAGCCAGTTTGCGAATGGCAACAGGACTGCAAAATTCTTGTCGTATAGAGGTGGGTGTGAACAGTTACCTATTGAAGCCGCGGAAAGCCTTTCCGGGACGGCATCCTCTTGTAAATGCGGAGGACGGTGGATTATAATTAAGTCAGTATTCATGACAGTGATACATATCGGCTGTCGCCGCTGATGTCTTTGCCCTTCGATGAACGGATTCTCCGCGGGCTGAGGACACGGCGGATTTGTGACACGCTGCGTTATAAGCGGTACAAGCTGCGGATTGGGGGATTATATTATGAAGCTTACATTTCTGGGAGCAACACATGAGGTGACCGGCAGCTGTTATTATCTGGAAGCGGCCGGAAAGAAGTTTCTTGTTGACTGCGGAATGGAGCAGGGGAAAAACATCTACGAGAACAAGCCGATTCCCGTTCCGGCGTCAGAGCTTGATTTTGTCCTTCTGACGCATGCGCATATCGATCACTCCGGCAACCTCCCGGTTCTTTATTCCAGGGGATTCCGGGGGCCGATCTATACGACGGAGGCAACCGCGGATCTCTGCGACATCATGCTCCGCGACAGCGCGCATATTCAGGAATTCGAGGCTGAGTGGAGAAACCGGAAGGGAAAACGTGCCGGAAAGGAAGTATATGTGCCGCCGTACACAATGGCGGACGCGATCGGCGCGATTGACCTGCTTGTCGGGAAACCCTATAATGAGATCATCTCGCCCGCGGAGGGGATCCGGATTCGGTTTGTCGATGCCGGACATCTGCTCGGTTCTGCCAGTATCGAAATCTGGCTAACAGAGGGAGATATCACACGGAAGCTCGTCTTCTCCGGCGACATCGGCAACCTGAATCAGCCGCTGATCCGCGATCCGCAGTACATTCATGAGGCGGATTACGTCGTCATGGAATCTACCTACGGAGACAGAAGCCATGGTCCGGTGCCGGATTACACGGCATCTCTCGCGGATGTGATCCAGAAGACGTTTGACCGGGGAGGCAATCTGGTGATTCCGTCCTTTGCGGTCGGCAGGACACAGGAGATGCTTTACTTCATCCGTCAGATCAAGGAAAAGCGTATGGTGCACGGGCACGGAGATTTTCCGGTGTATGTGGACAGCCCCTTAGCGATCGAGGCGACGACCGTGTTCCAGAGACACCCCGAGGAATGCTACGATGAAGAGGCGAGAGGGCTGATCGAACAGGGAATCAATCCGATCGCGTTCTCGAATCTGAAGACATCGGTTACGGCGGAGGACTCTAAGGCGATCAATTTTGATGAGACGCCGAAGGTAATCATTTCGGCGAGCGGGATGTGCGATGCGGGCCGGGTGAAGCATCACCTGAAGCATAATCTCTGGCGGCCGGAGTGCACTGTCCTGTTTGTGGGCTATCAGGCAGCGGGCACCCCCGGACGCGCAATCGTTGACGGCGCGGAGAGTATCCGGCTTTTCGGGGAGGAGATTGCGATACGCGCGCACATTCAGGTGCTTCCCGGGATCAGCGGCCACGCTGACAACGAGGGGCTGATGAGATGGGCGTCCGCGTTCTCGGAAAAACCGGCGAAGGTGTTCGTGTGTCACGGAGAAGATGAGGTCACGGAGATTTTTGCAGAGCGCCTTCGGAAGGAACTCGGATACGATTCCTTTGCGCCGTTCAGCGGGACGATATTTGATATCGCCTCCGGACAGGTCGTTGAAGCACCTGCGGGTGTTCCCGTTTCGAAGGAGTCCGGCGCGGGCGGCAAGGCTTCTCATCGCAGAGCAGCAGCCGTTTATGAGCGTCTTCTTGCCGCGGGCCAGAGACTTCTGGCGGTCATCCGCCGGAATGAAGGCGGCGCGAATAAGGATCTGGCGAAGTTCACGGACCAGATTAATGCTCTGTGCGATAAATGGGACAGATGATGAATGTCCGCATATTGCAGACGGCGGTCTGCGGGGTGCAGGTCCGTGGAAGAGAGAAATCTGCGGGAGTGCGTCCGCAGCGGAATCCGTACAAGACAAACATAACAGGAGAATATTTTATGAGTTTAATTGGAATTATCGGCGCAATGGCTGAGGAAGTGGCTGAACTGAAAGACCGGATGAGCGAGGCGGATATCCGGGAAAAGGCAGGAATGAAATTTTATCGCGGCGTTCTCGAGGGAAAGCCTGCCGTTGTGGTGCAGAGCGGTGTCGGCAAGGTGAATGCCGCGATGTGCACGCAGATTCTGGTGGATGATTACCATGTGGATTATGTCATCAACACGGGAATCGCGGGAAGCCTCCAGAACAGAATAGACATCGGAGATATCGTTCTTTCTTCCGAGGCAGTGCAGCATGACATGGACGCAACGGTCTGGGGCTACCAGCCGGGACAGGTTCCCGGCATGGATGTCTATCGCTTCCCGGGCGATGAAAAGCTGATCGCGCTCGCAGAGAAGGTAAATGCGGAGGTGAATCCCGAGATTCATACCTTCCGCGGAACGGTTGTCAGCGGAGATCAGTTCATTTCCGACCACGAGGTGAAGACGAGGCTCGCGGAGAATTTCCACGGTTACTGCGCAGAAATGGAGGGCGCCTCCATCGCCCAGACCGCGTGGAGAAACGGCGTTCCGTTCCTGGTCATCCGCGTCATCTCTGACAAGGCGGACGGCAGTGCTGTCGCGGATGACAATACCTTTACCGCGGACTGCGTGAAGCACTGTGTGCGCCTCGTGTGCAGCATGATCCGCAGGATCTGAGGCCGGAGACGGATGCCGTTCATAATGTATGTGTCAAAAGCATGATGCCGGATCGTTTTTTTCGAGCCGGCATTTGAACCGGCATCTCTGCCGGCGGAGAATTCTTCTCTGACCGGGCAAAGGGATGCCGCTTCTTTTCTGTCAATCCTCTTCCAGCACCTGAAGCTCCAGAAAATCAAAGGGAATTTCTTCCCCGACAAAGCTGTCCTGCGTGAAGCGCACCTTTTTGGTCCGCTGGAATTCACGGATGTTGGAATCCAGCCAGATCGGCACGCTCAGATCCCATTCATGGCAGATCTGCTCCAGGGCATGGAGCACCTTGTGAGTCCTCGTCTCTTCACTTTCATCTGTTATTGTCATATTCATCAGAATGTGATTGTCCCGTATCATTTTTCCCCATAAACGCATGTTCGAATTTTCCTCCCGTCTTGCGAAATTAGTCTAAATAATATATGATAAACACTGAATTTGCAATCCGCAGCTTTTTACAGCTGAGTATCTGCCACGGCTCGCGGCAGGCTTGAAGATTCAGACGCACTGTGTGGATCCTGCCGCCCGGTCAGGCGGCATCAGAGCAATCAACAGGAGGGATAATCGGGTATGATCGAATTACAGAATGGCGGAGTATATCTGGTAAACGGAACGACCGTGATTCCGGACGGACCGGATGCTGCCGCACAGCTTCAGCAGAAAACCGGAAAAGCTGTGCCGGCGGCTGAGGCGAAGAAGGAAACCATGGCATACAACATCCTGAAGGCACACAATGTCTCGGGAAACATGGAAAATCTGCAGATTAAATTTGATAAGCTGACCTCACATGATATCACATATGTAGGAATCATTCAGACCGCCCGGGCATCCGGACTGGAGAAATTTCCGATTCCCTACGTCCTTACAAACTGTCACAATTCACTCTGCGCAGTCGGAGGAACGATTAATGAGGATGATCACATGTTCGGTCTCTCCTGCGCGAAGAGATACGGCGGCATGTATGTTCCGCCGCACCAGGCGGTCATTCATCAGTTTGCCCGTGAGATGCTCAGCGGGGTTGGGAGAATGATCCTCGGATCAGATTCTCATACCCGGTATGGCGCTCTCGGAACGATGGCGATGGGCGAGGGCGGACCGGAGCTTGTGAAGCAGCTTCTGAACAAGACCTATGATATTGCCATGCCCGGAGTAGTCGCGGTTTACATGACCGGCGCGCCGGTTCCGGGAGTAGGACCTCAGGACGTTGCGCTCGCAATCATCGGAGCTGTATTCGAAAAGGGATATGTAAAGAATAAGGTTATGGAGTTTGTAGGCCCCGGCGTTGCTTCCCTGTCGGCGGATTTCCGGATCGGTATCGACGTTATGACGACGGAGACCACCTGTCTGTCCTCCATCTGGACGACGGATGATACGATTCGGGATTACTATGCGGAGCACGGACGTCCGGAGGATTACAGCGAGCTGAATCCGGGCGCGGTGGCTTATTACGACGGCTGTATATATGTAGAGCTGGATAAGATCAAGCCGATGATCGCAATGCCGTTCCATCCGAGCAACGTCTATACGATCGAAGAGTGCAACGCGAATCTCCTGGATATTCTGGACGATGTAGAGAAGCGCGCGCAGGTCGCGTTTAACGGAAAGGCAGATTATAACCTCCGGAACAAGGTTCACAACGGGAAGCTTCTTGTGGATCAGGGCGTTATCGCGGGATGTGCCGGCGGCGGCTTTGAAAATATCTGCCAGGCGGCTGATATTCTCCGCGGCCAGTACATCGGCTGTGATGATTTTACCCTGGATATTTATCCGGCCAGCGCGCCGATCTACAAGGAACTGGCTGCGAACGGCGTTATCGCGGATCTGATGGAAACGGGAGCCGTTGTGAAGACCGCGTTCTGCGGTCCGTGCTTCGGCGCGGGGGATACTCCCGCGAACGGAGATCTTTCCATTCGTCATTCTACCCGAAATTTCCCGAACCGCGAGGGCTCCAAGGTTCAGGAGGGACAGGTGGCCGGCGTCGCTCTCATGGACGCGCGTTCCATTGCGGCGACCGCGGCAAATCAGGGATATCTGACACCTGCGACGGAATTCGCCGGTGAATACCGCCATCAGGTATATCACTTTGATTCCAATATCTACGCGCACCGTGTATTTGACAGCCACGGAGCTGCGGATCCGACCGTTGAGGTGCGTTTCGGCCCGAACATCAAGGACTGGCCGAAGATGTCTGCACTTCCGGAGAACCTGATTCTCAAGGTGGTATCGGAGATTCATGATCCGGTTACCACAACCGACGAACTGATTCCTTCCGGAGAGACCTCTTCCTATCGATCCAATCCGCTGAGGCTGGCCGAGTTCGCGCTTTCCAGAAAGGATCCTCTGTATGTGGGAAGAGCAAAGCAGGTTCAGAAGGCGCAAAAGGCACTCGAGGAAGGCGGCTGTGCCGGAGATGCTCTTCCGGAGCTGAAACCGGTGATGAAGGTCATCCACACGCAGTTCCCGGATGTCTGCCACCAGAATATGGGCGTCGGCTCCACCATCTTTGCCGTAAAGCCGGGTGACGGATCTGCCCGCGAGCAGGCTGCTTCCTGTCAGAAGGTACTGGGCGGCTGGGCGAACATTGCCAATGATTACGCGACGAAGAGATATCGCTCCAATCTGATCAACTGGGGCATGCTTCCGTTCCTGATTCCGGCAGGGAGTCTTCCGTTTAAAAACGGAGATTATCTGTTTGTTCCGGATATCCGGAAGGCGGTTGAGAGCAGAGAGGACGTCATCCGGGCATACGTTGTCGGAGATGACGCGCTGACAGGATTCGAGCTTCGTCTGGGTCAGCTCACCGATGATGAGAGAGAGATTATCCTGGACGGCTGCCTGATTAATTATTACCGCAGCCACAAGTAAGGAGTAAAAAATACAGCTGTGCCGAGAAGGCCGGAACCCCGGAATCTGCAAGGGTTTCGGCCTTATTTACGCGAACAGTGGGCCGCAGCCGAATGAAAAGCATTCGTGTGCGGTGAGCGTCGAGATAGCGAGATATAACCCGCGCAGCGCGTTTTATCTCGCATGTGTGAGCCTTAATGATGAGATAAAGCCAGGATGGCGCGCTTTACCTGACGCATTGATTCAAATAATAATATACAGAATATAATATAATTATCAAACAAAAAACAAATATTTAGAAAATAATTAACGCGATGAGAGAATACGTAAAAATTAATTTAAAAATGCGTTGACAAATAAAGGCTTCTGTGTTATCCTGAAGTCACATTAAAGAACGGGTGACAGAATTAATCCGATAGAAGCTCCGTCCTGATATTCAGATCCGGTTCCGGATGACATGAACAGAGGGAACGGCCTTTGATATCATATCGGATAAACGTTAAGTCCGGATCTTTAATACAAATACGGGAGAAGGAGGACAGTCCAATGGGAATTCCACCGGCACATCATCCTCAATATGAAAGTGGTATTGCATAAGCAGTTCCCTGAGAGAAGACCTTTTATAAGAGAGAAGAAAGTAACCGAGTTCCTGGTATGATCCGGAACCCATGAGATGAAAGGTAATGTGAAGCGTGCAATTCATATTGAGTAGATACCACGGAAGATCTGACACAGCCAGAGGATTCGTGTAAAGAAACGAAGACCTGTTAAGACGAGAAATTACATGGATGTGACAGATTGATCCAGAACATTGGGAAGGATTATCGGACGGCATGCAGATATCACCAGCCGGTTCGAAAAGAGATTCCGATGCATTCACAGAACTTTCTAAGCAGGATCCAGACATAGAGTTTGTTCTGAATATAATTCTATATCCTGACGATGCAGGGAGCAGATAAGTGTTATCGTACTTATATTTCTTTCAGTGACATGATTTGAAGAAGCTGTTTTAAAAGAGACAGCGAAGATGCCTGCGATAAGAGGAATCACGAAAGAGGAATAAGTGATTCGGGGCAGTAATTGATCAGATATGTGACAACAGTCCATATTTCATCAGCTGTAATTCAGAAACCGAAAATCAAACAATCCATTTATCATTATTATTTACAGCAGGTCCTTTCAGAAAGAAAAGTGAAATAAGTCCGATTGTGAAGAACAATTAAAGAAAGTGTAGACAATTGAATAGTATTGATCCATTTCAGTAGTGGCCGTCTTGTCAGAAGGAATTTGATAAGGCGGCCGCTGCTTTTCTATTCAGCTGTCAAATTTTTCAAATTCTGCTTTCGTGCTGTCGGTCAGCCGATATAGGGTGAGATGTCATAGGTTTCTGCGAACTTTATGAATTTTGCGGTGCGCAGCGGTATATAGGTACCTTTCTTCCAGATGATGCCGAAACGATTGGTGATTTTCGGTTCAATGGGAATCATCCGGAAATCACGGGGGTTGACGGCCAGTGAAGAAAAGAGAAGTGCGGCGCAGTTTCCGCCGCGGACAAAGTTCAGCGTTGTATACAGCTGCGAACAGTGCATCAGGATAAAAGGGTCGATGCCGAGAGCGTGGAAACGTGACTGAAACGTCAGATTCTGGACGGAATCGGTGTTGAAGAAAATCAGGCGCTGATCCTTCAGCATGTCCAGTGTCACGGATTTGCTCTGCGCCAGCGGATGCGTTCTGGATACACAGAGGGAATAGCTGTCTTCCATCAAGGTGCGGCTCTCGAACTGATCAATGTTGTAGAAATCCATATTGACAAGTGCCAGGTCCAGCTTTCCGGTGCTGACGAGGTGCTGCGCACGGTTTGAACCGTATTCGAAGAGCTGAATCGGAATGTCAGAAACCTCATGAAAGGAATCCGCCATCCGCGGAAAGAATACAGTGCTGATGAGCGGCGGAATGCCGATTTTCAGAGGCTGTGTCTGCCACGCCATTTCTGAAAACTCGGTGTACATGTCTTTCTGCATTTTCAGCAGAGTTTCCGCTTTCTGGTAAAAAGCTTCCCCCTCCTTCGTCAGTGAGATCCTGTTCTGATTGTGATGGAAGAGCTGAAGATGAAATTCCTTCTCCAGCTCCCGGATAGAGACCGAAATGGTAGGAGAAGAGACAAAAAGAGCATTTGCCGCGCCCTTTATGCTGTGGTAGCGGCAGACAGCCTTCTCGGGATTTGTCGACAGCAATGTTATCCTCTTCGTTGCGATGTTTATCGTCGGCGGAGCGTTGTTTGAGACAGGTATGGCGAATGAAATCGGGGGCCTGGTTACAAAATTCGCGAAAACGGAGCGGGGACTGATCGTTGCGATCATGGTGATCGTCGGACTGATGAGCGGCGTCCTTTCGAACACCGGTACCGCGGCGGTGCTGATTCCCGTCGTTATCGGTATCGCGGCGAAATCCGGTTTCAAGCGCTCCAAGCTGCTGATGCCGCTGGTATTTGCCGCGGCGATGGGCGGGAACCAGGAGCTGGCGGTTCAGCTCAACCGCCCGTCCTGTCAGGATACCGGAGCGCTGCAGTTCTGGGTGAAGTGCGGAACGAGATTCCCGCTGATCGATGATCTGGAGGGACTTCTGAAGGATGCAGTCCTGCAGGCAACCGTTGACACGCCGCTTCGTCACAACGCTTCGTCACAACGCGGTTGAGACGTTCGACGAGTACAACACCGGAAAAAATGTCGGAAAGGGACTTCCGACGGTGTGGTGGGATATCGTTCCGCATTCGGACCAGTGTGAAATCTACACCTACATGGCCGGCGGCGGATGCACACTTCCCGGAAACGCAACGGTTCTGATGCCGGGCGAAGGGTATGAGGGCGTCACGAAATTTGTTCTCGACCGGATGACGACTTACGGACTGAATGCCTGCCCGCCGCTTCTGGTCGGCGTCAGTGTAGCTACATCGGTGGAAACGGCGGCGCTCAATTCCAAGAAGGCGCTGATGCGTCCGATCGGGTCGCATAATCCGAACGCAAACGCGGCGAAGATGGAGAAGCTGCTGGAGGACGGCATCAATGCCATAGGTCTCGGACCGCAGGGTATGGGCGGAAATTATTCTGTCATGGGCGTAAACATTGAGAATACAGCCCGTCATCCTTCTGCGATCGGTGTCGCTGTGAATGTCGGCTGCTGGAGTCACCGCAGAGGGCACATTGTATTTGACAAGGATCTGAATTACACAATCGACACACACACCGGATTTGAGTATCAGCCGAAGGCGTGAGGAAGAGACGGAAAACCAAGGGACAAAAGCAATTTGAAGAGGTTATTTGCGAAGAACATTTGCAGAAGGATTTGAAATCATCTGTGCTCATATGCGGGCGTTGTGAAAAGCACCGCCGAAAGGAGAAGAGAAGAGACAGATTCCGGTTGACGTCAGAGATGCGGCAATCCTGCATGCCGGTCCCATCATCCGTCCTCTGGGAGAGGACCGGTATCAGATGGTGTCGGTCGGACCGACGACTTCGATGCGAATGGAGAAATTCGAATATGAATTCGTAAAGACAACCGGTGTCCGCGTGATTGTCGGAAAGGGCGGCATGAAGGAAAATACCGAGCGTGCCTGCAGCGAATTCGGCGCCATTCACTGTGTGTTCCCGGCGGGAAACGCGGTGGTCGCGGCAACTGAGGTGGAGGAAATTGTTGAGGCACAGTGGAAGGACCTCGGGATGCCGGAAACACTCTGGCATTGCCATGTGAAGGAATTCGGACCGCTCATTGTCTCGATCGATTCGTACGGCAAAAATTACTTCGAAGAGAAGAAAGTGGAATACAACGAGAAGAAGGAAGAGCAGATTGCCCGGATATCCGAACAGGTCGGATTCATAAAGTAATACAAGTTGAAAAAAAGATTCAGAGCAAAGAAAGGACTGCCGCACAGATTCGTGCGGCAGTCCTTTCATGTGTCTGCAGTGCTGCTCAAATGTATCATTCTGCGGCGTCGGCCGGGGAGCCGCCCCGGTATTTCTGTGGACTGACGCCCTCGTATTTCTTGAAGATCCGGGAGAAGTAGCCCGGATCATCGTATCCGACGGCTTCTCCGATCATATGTATCGGGTAGGCGGGATTCCGGTCCATCAGTTTCTTGGCCTTCTGCATCCGAAGGGATATCAGGTATTTCGTAGGCGGCATGTGGTAGGTCTGAAGAAATACCTTGGAGAGGTAGCTCGGACTGTAATTCAGCTTTTCAGCGATCAGGTTCATGTTGACGTCGTGGTCAAATTCTCGCGTGAGGTAGTCCTTCAGAAGTTCCGCAATTTCCCGGGAGGAGCGGCAGGAGAACTCACCGGAGAAACTCTTCTCCAGTTCCTGCTCTTCCATCCGGTATTTATTCGCGAGGGAGGACAGGACCGCCCAAAGCTGGTCCTCATCCACAGGTTTGAGGAGATATTCCCGCACCTGAAGGTGAATGGCACGCTTGGCATATTCAAAGTCGGAATACCCGCTGACGACAATGACATCAAGGTCCGGGTGATTTTCACGGGCCTGTTCGATCAGTTCCAGACCATCCATGACCGGCATTCGGATGTCGGTTACCAGCAGGTAGGGATTGCAGGTGTTGACCAGGTCCAGTGCCTGAATGCCGGTCTGTGCGCTGCCGACGACGGTAAAACCGGCACCGGCACCCTCGATTTTCTTGATAATATTCTGCTGGATCAGTATTTCATCTTCCGCAACAATAACTCCGTATTTCATGAAAGAATCCTTTCTGTTTTTTTCATTTCGCGGTCTGTGAACCGGTTCGATCAGGGTGAACGTCCGGCACTATCCGAATTTCCGGATATGTTGGAGGTTTCTGCTGTCTCCGGATGCCTCCGCAGGCCTCCGTGCTTTTGCATTCTTCGCGATCTTTATTTTCAGGGAGAATCTGCAGCTTTCTCTGTGTCCCCGGGTGTCTTCCTTCCGATTACCACGTATGCGTGTCCGTCTTCCGTATTACCAAAGTCAAAAATAATATCGTCTCCGCAGTAAATCTTCCAGCGGATATATACATTGATCATGCCGAGACCTCCGATTTTCAGATCGTTGAGGTTATGGTTTAGATCCCGGTTGATCGCGGCGATCCGCTCATTCAGCTCATCGAGCACGTCTTCCCGGAATCCGTTTCCGGAATCAGCGACCCGGATGTACCACATGGATGCATCCCGGAAGCTTGTGACGGTGATTTTCCAGGGCGGCAGGCAGTCTGTTCCGTATTTGATCGAGTTCTCCACGAGGGGCTGAATGATCAGCTTGGGAATTTTTTCCTCCATGATTTCGGGGAGAATGTCGATCTGATAATTCAGGCTCTCCTGATAGCGGACCTTCATGCAGTACATGTATTCTTCGATGTAGTGAATCTCATCGGCGATGGTGACGATCGCGATGCCGGTATTGGTGATATACCGCATGATCCGGGAGAGTGTCTGGCAGAGCTTCGTGACCTCCTTATTCTGTCCGTTTTCCGCCAGAATGCTGATGCAGGACAGTGTGTTGTAATAAAAATGGGGGTTCATCTGCACCTGCAGCGCGATGACGCGGGACCTCAGCTCCAGCTTCTGTGCTGCCTCCAGCTCGGCAAGAGACTGCTGCAGGGACTCGCTCATTTTCTGAAATTCTTTGTAGAGCTCATCGAGTTCCTCATAGGAGGCGTTGTAATGGTCCAGTTTTTCCTCTCCCAGATTTTCAAGTCTCAGCCGCTGTATCACATGCTTCAAATGCTTGACCGGCTTGACCATGTTGTGGGTCAGATACAGAGAGAGCAGGATGGAGAACAGAACCATCAGGCAGCTGATGGTGAGCAGGACTTTGAGCATCTGGTAGACCGGCCGCAGGATGACACTGTTCTTCTGAAGGGTCACATAGGTCCAGCCGCTGTAGGTCGAAGTTTTCCGGGCGTACTGATATTTGATTCCGGATTCCGGGTCGGTGCCGATCCCATACCCGTCATCGGTGGCGGACAGTGTCTGATAATAGGTCTGACTGATATCCTTCTGATGCCCATCTGCGTTATATGGATAAATCAGAGTTCCGTCCGAATCAAAAATAAAAATGTCCGCCTGCGTGGAATTCTTGCTGAGGTATGCTGAGATATCGCGGAAGAGAATGCTGCAGCTCTTGACCACCTCGATTCCGCCGATGACGCGATTGTGTCCGTCTAAGGAAGCCCTGTACAGAGACAGATACCAGCCGGAGTTTGAGGCACCGGAGGAATATTTCCGGGTTTCATAGGGCGCGCTGAGAAACTTTTTTCCGTGAAGCGTTTCTGCCTTATCCAGCCATTTTTCATCGTCAACGGAGCAGGTGTCATCCTTTGTGATGATTCCGGATCGGATGACATGCCCGTAAAAATCGTAGACATTTACCTGGCTCGCCTTCAGATCCAGCCCGTTGGTCATCTGCACGACGTCCAGGAAAGCCTGCCCTTCATCAGAGACTACGCTGAAATCCAGTACGGAAGGCAGGAAGTTTGTCTTCCTATTATAGAAATTCATATTGGAAGACACAGTGTCCATGTCCTTGATCTGCTGCTCAGTTTCGTTCATGAGAGTGGAATTGAGCGTCTGAAGAACATTCTGCTCCCTGCTGATCAGAATATTAGAGTTATACCGGAGAAAAAACAGAGCAAAGATGGCTACCACGATGAGCGGCGGAAGCAGGATATACAGAAAAAGCTTATTCTGAAGCTTCCGGGGCTTTCGCTGCGGTTTCTTACGGACTTTTTCCGGATTCTGGTTTTCGATGCCCGGAGAATCCTTTTTTCTGTTTTGCGTGTAGTCTGTCACAAGATTGACTCCTTCCAGAGGGATTGCGTACGCTTCCGTGCCGCTAACGCGTCCCTTCGTGCTCATACCTGTTGTCGTCGCAAAGCCATAGCCGGCCTTGCACGCCCTTCGGGTGTGCAGTCCGTCTCTGTCATTGCGACTGGACTTATACAGTAACGGCCATACGATACATTGTGCCACAAACTGTATAAGTCCCCGCGTCACTGCGCTGCTTCGCAGCTTCCGTGCCGCTAACAGGTATGAGCACTCTCGTGCCGCTAACGCGTCCCTTCGTGCTCATACCTGTTGTCGTCGCAAAGCCATAGCCGGCCTTGCACGCCCTTCGGGTGTGCAGTCCGTCTCTGTCATTGCGACTGGACTTATACAGTACATTATAAACATTTTGCACGGGATTGACAAATCGATCAGAGGGAGGGCGATTGCACCGGGGATTTATGACGAAACACATGCGCTGATGCCTGATAGTTCCGGTGCAATTCGTGATTATTAATATGAAAACCGAAAATATATGGGAAAAATTGTTCAAACAGGACAATTTTGTTCAACTGAAGAAAGGTTTTATCCATGGTTTTGCTTTCACAATATTGCTATGATTATGTCATGTGGAAACGTCAGTTTATTCAACAATGAGACAAGGAGGAGAAGGTATGAAAAGAAAAGTGATCTCTATGTTGATGTGCGGCGCTATGGCGGCGTCGCTGTTCGCGGGCTGCGGAAGCTCGGCGAGCTCAAGTTCATCTTCGGCAGAAGCGTCGTCTTCTTCGTCGACGGCGGCAGCTGCTTCTTCATCAGCGGATGAAGCGGCGACATCATCTTCATCTGCAGCGGAATCAGTAGAAACGGCGGCGACATCGTCGGCTTCCGCATCTTCCGGCGACAATGTGGTAGTCAAGGAAGTCCCGAATGACGGCCAGTTTGACGGCGAGACGCTGAGCATTCTTGTTTCCGCCGGATGGATGGACAACCGTTACGACGCGACGATTCAGCGGTTCGAGGACACCTATGGGGTTACTGTAGATGTGCAGACGATTCCTGCGGATCAGTATCTGGATATTCTTCAGTCTGATCTGGCGAACGGCACCTGCCCGGATATTTTCTGGATTCAGTCCAATCCGGTCGGCGCCATCGAGTCCAATATCGGCAATCCGGAGGAGTACTGCATCGATTTTACAGGGGCAGACTGGCAGAATGTAATGCCGGAAGCCCGTCAGGCGGCATGCATCAGCGACGGAAAGCTTTACGGACTTCAGATCTGGCACAAATCGCCTGAATATGTCATGGTTTACAACAAGACCATGTTCAAGGAGCTTGGCATCAATGATGTTCCGACTACCTATGATGAGCTGAAGAAGGATCTGAAGATCATTAAGGATTCCGGAGTATCAACCCCGTGGTTCATGCCGGGTGCGGACGGATGGCAGCATCAGCTGGCGTTCTTCCAGATCGGCGGCGTTTATACAGAGGATGACCCGGATCTTTACGATAAACTGAATAACAATGAGGCAACCTTCGCGGACAACAAGAAGATGCTCGAGGTTCTGAATGAGTTCAAGGAGCTTTCCGACGACGGATACTTCGGAGAGGACTGGGTAGGAACCGATTCGACGAACCTTAGCAATGAGTTCGGCGACAGAAATACCGCAATGGCAATGGCAAACTCCAGCTTCATTCAGCAGATCAAGGACGACACCGGAACCTCAGATGAGTTCGGAATGTTCCTGATCCCGCTTGGCGATAACACCTGGTATCCGACCGATCCGGCTGGCCCGACCATGTTCGGCTACAAGGGAACAGAGCATGAGGATCTTGTAAAAGCATTCTTCCAGTTTGTATGCACGCCGGAGAGCCTGCAGGAGATCCTGGACAATTCTCCGCAGTACAGCAATCTTGATGTAAACGTGAACATCAAACAGCACTGGCTGCCTGAGGAAAAGGAATTCATGGATTCGATCGATCCGAGCAAGATGGGTGTGAGCGTGCTTCAGAATGGAACGAAATACACCAACGATTACTGGATGGATTTTGGCGCGGATATGATTTCCTTCTGCCAGGGTTCCATGGAAGCAAACGATGTCCTGAAGAATATGGATGTGAACCGTGCGGAAGATGCGAAGACAGCCGGAGATCCCGCGTGGAAGTGATCCTGTCACAGCAGACGTAACAATATGAAAACCGGTATCAGAAGACAGCCTGCCGGCTGATGTGATACCTGTCGGGTTCAAACCGTGAATATGATAACCGGTATCAGCCGGCAGCGGTGTCCCGTACGCGGGACAGGGTGGTTAACAATGAAGTGTCGCCCGGAGGCCTGAGAAGGTCTTCCGCAGGCGGCACTCCTTCGTTAGAGAGCATGGACCGTGCGTTTCAGACACTATCTGTACGATGGGGCGTGTGCAAGAACGAACATGTGCATGGTATACAGGGTATTTCCTGACATTGTATGAACCGGATGGCGCGGTGCGGATCTGTTACAGCTGATGAAGCGGAAGCTGCGGCCGCTGACAGAAATTATGATGAGGCAACTATGAATAAAAATAAGATATATCCGAGATGGTTTGTTATTCTGCCGCTGATTATTTATGTGGTGTTCTTCCTTTTTCCAAGCATACTCGGTATCTTCTATTCCTTCACGGACTGGGGAAGAATGACATCGAAGAACGGCCTTCATTTTGTCGGTCTGCAGAATTACATCGACCTTTTTACATCAAACAAGAACTACATGGATGGATTCTGGAATACCATCCGGTTTACGCTGATTTCCAATGTCGTGAAAATTATTCCGGCCTTTTTCCTTGCGATTCTTCTGAATTCCAGGCTGAAGGGGAAGAAATTCTACCGGACGGTTTTTTATCTTCCGTCGATTCTTCCGTTTGTTATCATCGGCATTATTTTCAAATCTATTTTTTCCTACAACACAGGTCTTCTGAACAGCTCGCTGACGGCTCTGGGGCTGGGCGCGCTGAAGCAGAAATGGCTGTCTGATCCGGGCATGGTCTGGAATTCGATCTTTTCGGTGGACGCGTGGAGAGGTATCGGCTATGTCATGACGATCTTCCTTGCGGGACTGAATACGATTGATGACTCCCTCTATGAGGCGGCGGAGATTGACGGTGCCGGCTTCTGGAAGAAGCTCTCCTATGTGACGCTTCCGATGATGCGCGGGCCGATCATGATCAACCTGGTATTCGGCATCACCTATGGCCTGAAGGTCTTCGATATCATCTACGTGCTGACGAACGGCGGACCGGGACACAAGACCGAGGTTATGACGACCTATGTATTCCAGCTGTACGGCAGCGGTCAGTACGGAATGTCCACAGCGATGAATACGCTTCTTCTGGCAGTAACCGCTGTGATCGGTGTAATCATCGTCAGGGTTATGAGCGGAAAGGAGGCAGAAGGTTAAATGGGAAAATCAAAGAGAATTATTCAGGCCATCATTAAGCAGGTCGTGTGCATTGCTCTTTCTCTGCTGGTACTGGTTCCGCTCTATATGGTGGTGATCAACTCCTTCAAGACGAAGGGGGAGGCGGCCAGAATGAGTCTGAAGTTCCCGACGACCTGGGTGTTCGGAAACTATGCGGACGTCATTCAGAAGGCCGGCCTGATCCGCGGTTTTGCGAACAGCATGATCTATGCGCTGGTTGCCACTTCAGTAGGCGTCATCATCAGCGCGATGGCAGCGTTTGTTCTCAGCAGAAACCGGATCCGGATCAATCGGAAGCTGTACTATTTCTTTATCATCGGTTTGTTCTTCCCGGTCAACTATGTAACGCTGGTCCGTGTGTTCCAGTGGTTTCATCTGACGAATACAAGGCTCGGAATTATCCTGGTATTCATCAGCTCCATGGTTCCGTTCTGCATCTTCACGATCTACAGCTTCGTCGAGTCTGTCCCGAGGGAGATTGACGAGGCGGCCGTGATCGACGGCGCGGGTCCGCTTCAGATGTTTTTCCGAGTGGATCTGCCCATGATGAAGCCGACGATCGTCACCTGCTTTATCCTGGAGTTCATGGGAGTCTGGAATGATTTCCTGACACCGCTCTACCTGTCGAGCAAGAGCAGTCTGTTCCCGATGACAATGGCAGTTTACCAGTTCTTCGGGAAAAACCAGCAGTACTGGAACTATGTGTTTGCGGATATCGTGATGACACTGATTCCGGTTATTGTCGTATACTTTATCGGACAGAGGTATCTGCTGGAAGGAACGACCGGAGGATCGGTCAAGGGCTGATCAATCGGTTAAGAGTAAATGAATCGGTCAGCGGCAAATGGATCGGTTAGAGGTAAATGAATCGGTTAGAGGTAAATGGATCGGTCAGCGGCAAATAGATCGGTCAAGGGTAAATCGATACGAGTGAGAGTTTTGTATCCTGCGATGCCGCAGATGTAAGGACGGGGTTCCTGCATGCTGCATCAGGTAAGAGCCGGGTGAGTGTGTTTTCGTGTGGCGCAGTCATCCGGCTTCTGCTGTATCTGTATGTGGGATTGCAATGCCGCCGCCTTCGATGGTACCTTGCAGGATTTGTGCCGGGCTGTGAGGGAACTGTGTTTCCCTGCAGTTCAGGCTGAAAGAACCGGCATTGTGGAATTGCGCAGGACTGTGCGTGAACCGTGACGGTACTGGAGATCCAAATAACGCGTGAAGGGATCAGGTTTTTTTCAGGAGGAATGTTCTATGAATTGCTATGAGAGAGTGAAACGGCACAAGGCAGTGTATGACGGGCCGCCGCACGCGGTCCCGGACGGAGACGTCGACGTGTCGGGAAACGGAAGATGGAGAATCTGGCAGTACACAGGGACGAAGACGGATGCGCCGGTTCTGGGAAACGGGGACATGCTGGCGGCGTTTGCGGGGCCCTGTGAATATCCGCAGTTCTGGGTCACCGCGAATGATTTCTGGCAGATGGAGAGCAATCCGAATTGGGTGTTTTTTCACGACAATTCAACGGCAGCTCTGGAGCCGGCGGTTACGCTGGGAGGTCCCAGGCCGGTCGGCCGGCTCGTGTTCGCCATTCCGGAGCTGAAGGGAGCGGTGTGCCGCATTGAACAGGAGCTCTCTGACGCAGTCACCTCGGCGCATTATGACTGCGGGACAGCGGGAAATCTGACGGTCCGGAGTATGGTGGCGGCGACCGAAAATCTCCTGCTGGTGCGGTTTTACTCTGAGATGGATGCGCCGGTGCGGATTCAGGCATTTTTCCGCTTCCCGGACGAGCCCGGCTTGGGCTGTGACAAGGGCGTGGACCTTTCCGGGAGAAACGAGAGCGTGACGGACCTCAGAGGGACTGCCGTCGGAATGATGTGCGGAAAAGCGCTGGAGGAGCAGAAAACCGTCCGCGGGATTCTCTCCGGCTTCCGGGCTTTCGAGGAACGGGCAGACGTGCCGGTGAAGGCGGGATTCGGCGGCGCTTTTCACCGGCATGCAGACTGTGACGATGAGAATAAGCCGTACACGCAAAGCGACGGGGCCAACGGCGGCACTGCGGACCGGGAGGAGCCGGCGTCTCTAGTGCTGAATTCGGGAGAGAGCGCGGATTATGTGTTTGTTTTACGTACGTGGAACAAGGTCTCCCGGCCGGTGGAGATGGCCGCGTCGAGAGCGGAGTGGATCACGAATCGGGAGGTTTCGGAGCTTCTTGAACTGCACAGAAGCTGGTGGAGAGATTTCTGGAATGTCTCCGGGATCTGTCTGGATGATTCTCTGATGGAACAGCGCTATTACCTGTCCCAGTATGTGATGGCCAGCCTGAGCCGAGACCCCGACTATCCGCCGGGGATCCTCGGCGTGTGCACCTTTGATCGGCCGGCGTGGAACGGCAATTACAAAATCAATTACAATCACCAGTCGGCGTATCTCGGCCTCCTTGCGTCCGGACATTTCCCGCAGGCGGATCCACATGATGCTCCGTATTTTGCCATGATGGACATCGGCAGGGAGATGAGCCGGAGGCTGTATCATCATGAAGGGACCTGTCTGCCGTTAGGGCTGGGGCCGAAGGGGATGGTCAGCGAGGCGCTGCTTCTGCACATGAAGTCGCAGGCGGTTCACGGGGCGACCAATATGATCATGCGGTATTCGCTGACGCTGGACCGCGATTACGGAAGAAAAATCTACCCGTTTCTTCAGAGCCTCGCGGATTTCTGGGAGGCGGATCTGGTTCGAAAGGACGGGTACTGGCACATCCGGGATGACAGCATGCATGAGCGCACGGAGGAGGATGTCCGGCAAAACGGAGAATCTATGGATCCGGCGAACAGTCTCGGCTACCTGAAGTGTCTATTCCGTTTTCTCCCGGCCATCAGCCGCGATCTCGGTGTGGATGAGGATCGCCGGGAGCACTGGGAGGAAATCGCGGATCACCTGGCACCGTATCCCACTGGGACACTGGAAGAGATCCGGGAGAATCCGACGCTCTGGGCGGAGGCGGAGGTGCCGCTTGGCGAGCTGGTTCCGGAGGAATGGATGAAGAAACCGGTCTTCTTCGATGAGGGAAGGGGCGGAAAATGGTCCTACCATTTTCCGGGAAATGTCATGCAGATCTATCCGGCGGGCGCGATCGGGCTCGGATCCGATCCTGAGCTGCTTCAGACAGCATGGAACACCGTCCATATTCATTCTGTCATTGAGAATCAGATGGCGGAATACCGGAAAACGCACGACACCGGCGCGGACGACCTGGACAATGAGCAGGGAGATTCCGATCCCCATTACAGAAAATCCGGGGCGTGGAACGCGGCAAACCTGAGCTGTCTGTTCTTCCCGGCGGCGGTCCGCGTGGGCTATGATCCGGAGGTGATCTGGAAGGAACTGGAAGAGAGGATCCGGCACCGCGGTCTGGCAAACGGCTATATCAACCGGAATCCGCATGGAATCGAAAATCTGAGTACAGTCCCGAATACGCTGCAGGAAATGATGCTGCTCAGTCACGAGGGAATACTCCGGATCTTCCGGGTGTGGCCGGTGAAGAGTCACCCGAACGCCTCCTTTGAGAGGCTCTGGGCATACGGCGCATTTCAGGTGAGCGCCTCTCTTGAGGCGGGAATGGTCGGAACGATCCGGATCCTGAGTCACGCGGGAAGAGAGCTGGCGGTCGAGAATCCGTGGAAGGGAGAAGATGCAGAGATCCTGCATCTGCAGACAGGCCGCAGAGAGGTGACTCGAGAAGAGTACCTGAAAACGGAGACCTTCCCGGGTGAGGAGCTGGAAATCCGCAGGGCGGTGTGACAGGGGGGGAGAGTTACTGCTCACGGTATATCTGAAAGGCAGAGATTTCACATCCCTGTTGCCGTTCGCAAACTGGCTGTAACAAAGTTTTATCCTTTTTTATTGAAGCTGCGGAACTCCTCAGGCGCAAGCGCCTTCGTCAAACTGCAAATCTACTAGGCTCATTTCATTCGCCAAGGGATTTGTATGCGTCGCACGTAAGCGGCCGCAAGCGCCCGCTAAGTGCTCATCGCAAAGTCCTCGCTATTCATTCAACGAAAAATTTACGGATAAAACTTCTAACAGCCAGTAATGCTCAGGCAAAGGTGCTGTGAAATCGTTGCCTTGTCAGTTGTGCGTGAACAGTAACAGGGAGAGACGCGCTCATGTCCGTGTCTGTCGTTCTCTGAACGAAGGTTGTAATCTTGTCCGGAATGTGGTATGACTTATTTTAACGAAACAATGACACAGCAGACGTTTTTTAAGAAAAGAGGGAGAACCATGCTTGATAAGAAAGTAAAGGAATTAATTAATGATCAGATCAACAAGGAATTTTATTCCGCGTATCTGTACCTGGATTTTGCAAACTATTATTATGATCAGGGTCTGGACGGGTTCGCGCACTGGTATGACATCCAGGCGCAGGAGGAGAGAGACCACGCGATGCTGATGCGCACCTATCTCCAGAACAACGGAGAACTCGTAACCTTCGAGGCTGTCGCAAAGCCGGACAAGACCTACAGCAGTCTGGACGATCCGCTGAAGTTCAGCCTGGAGCATGAGCAGTACGTGACCAGCCTGATCAACACTATCTACAAGGCTGCAAGCGACGTCAATGATTACCGCACCATGCAGTGCTTTGACTGGTTCGTGAAGGAGCAGGGAGAAGAGGAGAAGAACGCAGATGATCTGATCCGCAAGTTCAAGCTCTTCGGTTCCGATCCGAAGGGACTGTACGCCCTGAACCAGGAGCTGCTCGGAAGAGTTTATGCCGCTCCGTCTCTGGTCCTGTAAGAAGGAGGCCGCAGTCCGGTGTACATCACCCCGGCTCTTCCGGGATCAGGTAGTTTATGAGAATTAGTAGCAGATTAAGCAATCAGGAGAAGCTGTCGCTTCTCGAAACGTCCGGAGGCTTCGGCCTGGAAAAAGAGAGTCTCCGGGTGACGATGGACGGGCGTCTGGCACAGACGCCCCATCCTTTTTCCGGAGACAGGCACATAGACCGGGATTTCTGTGAAAATCAGGTGGAGATCATAACAGACCCGGAGGGGAGCGTCCGGCGTGCGGTAGATGCTGTGAGGAAGTATCACGAATATGCCGCGGACACGCTGTGGAATCTGGAATCCGGCCGTGAGATGCTCTGGCCGTTCAGCAATCCGCCCCGCATCTCCGGCGAGGACGAGATTCCCGTGGCGCAGTTCACGGGGGAGCTGGCGGATCGGACCGCATACCGGAATTACCTTGGACGAAAATACGGAAAGCGGAAGATGCTGCTTTCCGGCATTCATTTCAATTATTCCTATCCCGCCGGATTCCTAAGACGGACATTTGAAGAGAGCGGGGAGACGGATTTCAGAAGGTTCGTCGATGCTCTGTATCTGAAGCTGGCCCGAAAGGCGACGATGTACAGCTGGCTGATCGTGGCGCTGACGGCGGCAAGTCCTCTCTACGACCTTTCCCTTTTTGAGGAGAATCAGCGGGAGAAGGTTCGGAAGCGGAAGCTGGCTACGGTGCGGTCCAGCGAGTTCGGATACTGGAATGATTTTACGCCGACGCTCCGGTATGAGAGCACGGAGGCCTATGTGGCGTCGATTCAGCGCTATGTGACAGAGGGACTGCTGGTATCCCCGAAGGAGCTGTATTATCCGGTGCGGCTGAAGCCTGCCGGCGAGTATTCCATGGAGGCTTTTTCCGGCGGAATCAGTCACATTGAGATCCGGTCGCTGGATCTCAATCCGCTGTCTTCGTTTGGACTGATGGAGGAGGACGTAGAGTTTTTGCGGCTGCTTCTTTGCTGGATGACGATTCAGCCGGATTATGAGCTGAGCGAGGAGAGGCAGAAATCGGCCATTCACAACATGAAGAAGGCGTCCGCGTTGGATCTGGAGCATGTGATTCTCCGGAATGCGGACGGTACCAGAAGTACGCTTACGGACAAGGCGCTGGAGGTTCTGGACCGGATGGAGCGTGATCTCGGCGGAGGGGCGGCACTTGATTTTCAGCGGAATAAGATTCTCCACAGGGAGAACCGGTATTCGGAAATTATTCTGGAGCGATACGGGGATGATTTCATGAAGTCCGGAATTGCGCTTGCGTCTGAAGACTCACGGACTCCCCGCATCGGAAGAACCGCAGGTTTCCGAGATCGGGGTGCTGAATCGTTATAGATACGGGAATCATACAATATGCCGTTCCGGCGATGAACCGGAACGGCATATTGTATTTTTGTATTTACGTGAACAGTAAGCCGCGGCCGAATGCAAAGTATTCGTGTGCCCGACTTGCTCAGCGCTGTGCCGGGGCGCGGTCTGCGTTGTTCAGAAATACATAGAAGATATCTCCGTAATAGACGCTGTGCACGAGACGGCAGCAGTTCTCGATGGTGCGGATATTTCCCTTTCTGGTGATGATGCGGCACTGCTCGGAGAATACGAGGAATTCGGCGGTCATTTCCGGAGAGTCGGAGGTTCGGTGTGCCTCGCTGTAATCCCGGATGCGCTGCTCTGTTTTTTCCCGGTCCTCCGGACAGAGAATGGAGAGGAAGCTCGACTTCGAGTATTCCGTGAATTCTTCCAGACTCTTACATTCACAGAGCCGGATCAGGTATTCGCTGGCATAGAGGATCTGCAGGTCGTCTGCCATCTTGTAGACCAGAATGGCCTTCGGAAGATCGGAGGCGAGAGCGGTGATGCTCTTTGAAAGCTGCATGCGGTTCTCGGTGCAGATGTCGGGACTGTAGATCCGGTAGCTGTGTCCCTTTATGAGCTTTGCGGAACAGAGAGCGGCGTTTGCTTTCCGGCAGAGCGTGCCGGGCTTTCTGCCCTGCTTCGGATATTCTACAAGGCCGGCGGACAGGAAGAACCGGTAGCTGTCGCCGTGGAAGCCGACCGTCATCGGATTGGATACAAGCCTCTTGATGATAGGCTCGGCGTCGGCAAGAACGGAATCCTTCATGAAGATAATGAATTCATCGGCGGCGTTGCGCCCGATGATGTCGCCGTCGGCAAAATTTTCCCTGAGGGAATCAGCAAGACGGCAGAGTGTCTTGTCTCCGATGTCGCGTCCCAGGATATCATTGATGATCTTGAAGTTGTCGATATTCAGGTTGATGAGCACGCCCGGTGTCTGCGGGTAGCTGCTGATGTACTGGCCGAGCTTCTGGTCGATGCCCCTCCGGTCCAGAAGCTTGGTGACGGGATCAATGTGCATCTGCAGATCCCGGCCCTGCGAATACCAGAAGTCGAGCATATTCTCCTCGGAGGGGTTGCTGACCCACTGGATCGCCAGCGTATAGAAATCCGTGTCGCGGATGTTCTGGATGACGTTGTAGACCATCCAGGAAAAACCGCCGATGCCGTTCCGGATCCGGAAGGATTCGGAGAATTCATGAAAGGTGTTCTCCGAGGCGTGATCCGCCCAGGTGAGGGGATTCATGAATGCGAGATACCGTTCCCGGTCGTCCGGGTACACGTTGTTCCGGCAGAAGTTGTCGGAGCCTTCCGTGAAGGTCGAGTGGGTGGACTCGAATACAGGCTCCCAGTTCCGGTACAGCAGGGCATAGCTGTCCTCCGCGACGTTGATCTGAATGATCGCCTGGAAGGAGGTGAGCAGATTCGCCATGGATTCGTTCAGGCTGTCGGAGCCGACGGAGGTATTCAGAGCCAGCTGATCCTGGAAGGCCCTGTTGTATACGGAATTGCTGATGTCCCGGATGCAGGAGAGCACGATGGCGTGCCGGCCTCTCCGGAACGGGATCAGCGTGTAGGACTGGGCGTGCTGCCGGTTTGTCTTGTCGCGGGTCATGAAAATGGCGGTGATATGATTGGTGCCCTTGGCCAGAATGCGGCTGTTCAGCTTGGTCATATCATAGAATTCGATGAAGGAAGAGCGGTCCTCCTCGTTCAGGTATTTCTCCGCGTAGGTCTCGATGGTTTTCTTATTCGTGTCGGCAAAATCCGTCAGCTTGTCCTGTGCGGTGTTCAGGTAGATATTTTCCGCTTTCCCGGTGTCGAGGTTGAACAGGTCAATTCTGCTGAAAATCGTCAGAAGATGGCGAATTCCCTCGTGGATGTTCATGGAGCGGGAGATCGTCGACGACGAATCCAGAATCAGGCCGGTGAAGACAATGTAGGCATAGCTGTCCGTCTTTGAAGCAATGGTGCGGAAGCTGATGCTGCAGAACTTGTTGCTGATGACGAGATCAAGCGAGCTTACTTCACAGGTGTCCTCGGGATTCGTGATTGCGTGCCGGATAATATTCCGGTATGTCGAAACGGACATGAGGTATTTCAGAAACCCGTCCGTGTCCTGCAGATTGAGGGACTGCGCCATCTCATCCATGGCGGGATTGTGATAGAGCAGAGTTGTATCCTTCCCGGAGGCCTCGACGAGCATAAGCGGTACCTTCGAGCCGTAGTCATAGCTTCTTCCGAATTCCATCGGAGAGTCTGACATCATGTTGATCCTGCCGATGGCTTTGTAGCACCTGCTTCTCTGAGGTGTTTCGAGGCCGAATTTCGGGATCAGATTCCGGAGGTCCGCGAGCGGGAGCGGCTTTGAATAGTAGAAGCCCTGCAGCTGCTCGCAGCCGATCGTTTTCAGAAATTCGATCTGAGCAGAATTCTCGACGCCCTCGCAGAGGGTGTGAATGCCGAGATGCTTGGCCATGTTGACGACAGAGCCGACGAGGGTTCTCGCCTTCTGGCTGCTCTCCATGCCCCGGACAAACGTCTGATCGATCTTGAGGACATCGAAGTCAAAGTCCTTCAGTGTGCCGAGCGTGGAATAGCGGCTTCCGAAGTCGTCGATCCAGATCTCATAGCCGGCCTCGTGGAAGCGGCTGATCTGATGGCGCAGATAATCCGGCTCGGCCTCCAGGGTGCTCTCCGTGATTTCGATACGGATCATCTCCGGGGAGATGCCGTGTCCGGTCACAATGGAATTGACCTCTTTAAACGCGTCTGCGCCAAGGAAGTCATTCCGGGACAGGTTGATCGAGATTGGAACGACCGGACGGCCGTTTGCCTCGGCTTTCTTCAGGTCGCGGCAGACATTGTCCACCATCCGGAGATCCAGCTTCTGAATCAGGTGGGCATCCTCCAGGACGCTGATGAAGACCGCAGGGGACAAAATGCCCCTTGAGGGGTCGTTCCAGCGGCACAGTGCCTCAAATCCGCAGATTTTTCCGCTGACAGTCCGGATCACCGGCTGATACCAGGTCTCAATATAGCCGTATTCGAGCGCCTCGCCGAAGTGATTCAGGATGTAGCGCTGCAGCTCCTCCCGCTCGGCCATGTCGTCATTGTACACGGCGGCGTTGTGGTCGTACTGATCGTGGATGCTCTTGGCGGCGAGCCGGGCGTGATCAATCATCAGAGAGACATTGGTGTCGTCGGGGCCGCTCTGGACATAAATGCCGGCCTTCAGCTCGAGGCTTACGTTCTTCTGCAGCACATGGACGAAGAGATGAAGGTGCTCGATTCTGCCGGAGACATCGTGGGTGTCGGTCAGGACGGAGAACTGATCCGCAGAGAGGCGGGTGATATAATCGCCGGGAAAGGTCTTCCGCAGTTCATTCGCGAACTGCAGCAGAAGATCGTCCCCCTGTTGGAAGCCGTATTTATGATTGTAATCGCGGAAAGCGCAGATGTCGAAAAAAATCAGGACATGCTGGATATCCGGAGAAAGGGTCAGATATTTTCGGACTGCATTCAGATATCCCTTCATCGAAAGCAGTCCGGTCAGTTCATCATATTCAGCCAAAGTATATTACTCCCCGCATATAATAGTCCGATAAATTATAACATTACAGACAAAGGAAAGCTACATAAAGATGAAATGTAGGTGAATTAATCCCATTACAGGAAATATAATTCAAATCGGTATGTAAAGCAGTGTGCAAATCCGCGCGTCCGGAAGCGGAAATCTCGAAAAAATCCATGTGCGCGCGGAAGGAAAGAGCATTTCAGCATGCAGAGGTCCGCTGCGTTTGATTCAGTGGGATTCGCGGTACTCGGTCGGCGAGACGCCCTCGGAGCGGCGGAAGAGCCGGCTGAAGTAGTTCGGATCCTGATATCCGACTGCGGCGCAGATCTCCTTTACCGGGAGATTGTTCTCGGCGAGAAGCTTTTTCGCATGGTCGAGACGGATGCGGGTCAGGTATTCGATAAAGGTGACGCCTTCCTCCTCCTTGAAAATCTTGCTGAAATAGTAGGGACTGATGTTCAGCTCTCTGGAGACGTCGTCGAGCGACAGGTCGTAGGAGTAGTGACTGTCGATGTATTCCTTCGCCCGGCCGGTCAGATTGCTGGCGCTGCTCTTTGATTTGTCCGCGATTTTCGCGGCGGCGTCACGGATCTTCGTCACAAACCAGGCGTGCAGATCCTTGACGCTGTACCCTGAGACGATTTTCAGATAATCGCCGCGGTCCGCGAAGCGGTACAGCCCGAGTCCTCCGCTCCGGTAGGCGATATGCTCGGCCCACAGCACAAATTCGATCGTCTTCAGACGGACGTTGTTCTCGTGCTCTGCCGCCTGGGTTTCCTCCATCCAGGCAAAAAAACGGTCTGCATACAATCCGGCATCCCGGATCCGTCCGTTCTTTACGCTGTCAAAAAGCTGTTTTTCCAGATCGATCGGGTAATCCTGCTCATAGGTGCAGGAGACGGGAAGGTCGTCGGCGTGGGAGACCGTTTCATTGTTCTCGCTGAGAGAGCGAAGCGCCTCCTGATAAGAGGTGCGCATGTCCGAAAGGGGCATTACGGAGCCGATTCCGACCCGGTAACTTACACCGGTCTCTTCCTTCAGGCCGGAAATACTTGCACGCACGCGGTCGATCAGCCGGACACGGTCCATGTAGTCCATCTTGCTGTTCTCGTAGGGGATGAAGACCGGGATCTTGTTCATCATGATCTGCCCGATGACGGCGTGAGCGTTGTATTCCTTCAGGATCTCGCGGATTTTGGCATAGTGCTTCTGCAGACGAATCCCGGTTCCGATCGGATTGCCCAGATGGTCGCTGCTGCCGGTGAAGGAAGCTGGAACATCTGAAGGATTCGAATTCGCGGCATTCTGATTGGCGGGTTCGGCGTCTCCGCACGCCAGAAGAGCGACAAAACCATAGGATTCCGGGATCTCCAGCAGATGGCAGTAGTTCGCTGTGACCTCCGGGGAGTTGTCCAGAAGGAGCAGGGAATAGACGAGCCCGCTCTCGATCATGGGAACGACGGCGTCGAGCTTCTCGCGGTTTGAGAGCTCGCGGCTTCGCTGTTCCCGGGTCCGGTCGATACTGGACATCGCGCGGTTCATGGCATCGACAAAGACCTTGCGGTCCAGGGGCTTTGTCAGATAGCTCATGACGCCGAGATCCAGGGCATCCTTGGCAAAGCTGAACTTGTCATAGGCGGTGAGGACGATGAAAACCGTGGCCGGGCTGAACTTCCGGATCTCCCGGATCGCCTCGATTCCGTCGATGCCCGGCATCCGTATATCCATCACGGCGATGTCCGGGCGGAAGGTCTCCGCCATTTCGATCACGGTGCGGCCGCTTCTGGCGGAGCGAACCTCGCATTTGTCGTGAAATTCCTTGTCCATAATATAGGTAAGAGAATCAATGGCGATTCCCTCATCATCCGCTAGCAGAACTCTGTACATTTTTTTGCAATTCCCCTTATTGTGTAAATGCTCATGCGATATTATGCAGCAGCGTTATTCCGGCATCGGGATATAGAGCAGGACCTCGGTCCCTTTCCCCTCCCCCGGACTTGTAATGTCGAAGACATCCTCGCTGTTGTAGAACAGCCGCATCCGGCTGATTACGTTGGAGAGGCCGACACCGTTCGTTTCGTCTCCCTTCTTCCTGACCGGAGCGTTTCCGGAGAGAATCGCGTTCATCTGTGCTTCTGTCATGCCCCTCCCGTTGTCATGGACGGAGAGCGTAATGTATCTGCCGGTCCGGTAGACGGACAGGATAATGACCGCCGGACGGTCGATGTCGCGGACGCCGTGATTGATCGCGTTTTCGATGATGGGCTGCAGGATCATGCTGGGAACCGACACCCGTGTCAGGTCGTCGTCGATTCTCTTCTCATAGGTGATTGAGCCGGAGAAACGCACATTGATAATGTACATGTAGTTGTCCGCGAGTGCAATCTCATCCGCAAGGGTGGTGATCTGGTTTTCGCGGTTTGTCTTATTCCGGAAGAAGGCGGCGACATTCTGCAGGTATTTGTAGGTCCCGTCCGCCTCCTCCATCATGGCAAGCTGGGCGCCGGCGTTCAGCGTGTTGAAGAGGAAGTGCGGATTGATCTGGGCCTGCAGATATTTCAGTTCTGCCTCCTTCAGATGGGCGTCCATGAGGAGCTCGCGTTCCTTCAGCCGGTTCTCGGATTCCATGGATTCCCGGAGTTTCTGAAGATAGCCCTTCATGCTGACGACCATTTCGTTGAAGGCGGAGGTGACGATGCCGAGCTCGTCGTCGCTTTTCACCGCAAGCGGCGGAACGTCGAAGTTCCCCTTCCCGATCTCGCCGGCCTCCGCGATCAGGGCGTGCAGCGGCGCGGTCGCGTGCCGGACGGTGGTGACGATCATGAAGACGTCGAGAAAGGCGATCAGAACAATCATGAACAGGGACACAATTTCCAGGGAGTGGAAGGTTTGCGCGAGCTTCAGATAGTTGTCCGAGTTTCCTTTCAGCAGGAGGTTGTTCATGCTGTAGATGTACGACTGAAGGATGTCGTTCATGTTGAGGGCATCCTCGTAATAGCTTTTGTATTTCTGGATGTTCCGTCCCCGTTTTGCGGTGAGTGCGTTTTCGCAGAGCTCTGTGTAGTGCTCGGAGAGATTCCGGATATCCCGGGTCGTGCTCTGGATCTCGACGCTGTCGGAATAATCGCCGAATGCCGCAAGACAGTCCGCGTATTCCGCCTGTACCTGATAAAAATTCCGCAGATTCTCCGAGCTCCCTACATTCAGATAGTCAGTAAGACCCTGCTGGACGTTGTCGAGGGCTTCGGACAGGCTGTTGGTCTGCACGTTGGAGTAGAAGACCCGGTTGATCTTCTCCAGCGCGCTGTTGATATTCAGAAACAGAAAAAAGTTCACGGCAAAAATGGCGGCGGTGGCTACGAGAAAAGCAAGGGTAAGCTTACCCTCCAGTGTGTGGAGAAGGCGCCTCGGTCCATATGTGGAAGGTGCGGATTCCGGAGAAGAATTGTCCGTGCCGATTTTTTTTCGATGCATCAGGATTTTTCCTCCTTTTTCAGGTAGTTGCCGACGTTATCAGGCGTAATGATGTCGATGTTGATGGGAGAATATTCCGAGACAAATCCGGTGTCGATGTATTGCAGGAGATTATCGACGGCGGTGTGTCCGATTTCATCGGCGGATACGGTAAGGGTCATTGCCGCCACCTTTCGCTGGACGGCATTGAGGATCGTGTCGTTCCGGTAGTAGCCGTAGATGGTTACGTCGCCGACGTGGTTGGTGTCCACAATGGTCTGGCAGACGCTGCTGGTGGTCGTTTCGTCCAGACAGATCAGAATGTCCGGCAGATTGCCGCTCTCGAACAGATCGGTGACGGCCTCGGCCGTAGAGAAGCTGTCGCCGTTGCCAAGCATTTTTGAAGAAATAGAAAAACGGTTGATGACATGATTCTTTTCGAGGGAATTCTTGATTCCGGAGATGACGAGATTCTGACCGGTGGTCTTCTCCTCCGGGCTGGCGATGACGAGGACATTTTGCTGCTGGTGTTCGGCAAGGGAACTGAGCATGTCGCCGTAGTCTTCTCCGACGTTGTAGTAGGAGACGCCGACATAGCTCTGTCTGCCGGATCCGTAGCAGTCTGTGCCGACGCAGATGACGGGAATGCCGGCATCTACGGCGTGATTGATGGCACTCTTGAGCTCTTCGCTGTCGTCGCCGTTGACGATAATGCCGTCTGCCTTGGATTGAATGGCGAGATCCATCAGCTGAGGTATGGTGTAGCTGGTGTCAAGGTTTTTGCCGGTAAATTCCATATAATCCCCATTCTTCTCGGCCTCCTTCAAAGCCTGATCGTATACGGCGGTTTGAAAGGAGCTGGATTTGTCGCCGATGTATGCAAAATTATACCGAAATTGCGGTCCTCTCGAAGAAAGGTCGGAGAGGGCACGTACCTGACGTTCAAAGATGACGATGCTTACGATGGTGGTGACGATCAGGGCGGATCCGAAAATCCAGAAAAACAGATGGAAGCGGCTGATTCGACCGCCGGAGCGATTGTGATTTTTTTTTATCATGATGACTTTTTGTCCCGGTTTTGTAAAAAAAGACAGATTTTTGTGAATATGTTCGCTATTTCTGTTAAAATATTATAATGATTTCAGCGGAAAAAGGCAATGAATGGCAGCGGAGAAACGCTGTGTGAGAGGGAAGGATGTTATGAAGAGTGGGAGGATTTTGTGGGGCGCGGTGCTGCTGATCACAGCGGCGGCGTTTGGCGGCTGTGGTTCGGAAAAGCCGAATACCTCGTCGATGAAGCAGGCGGAGTCGGAGCAGAAGCCGAAAATCGGGATTGTGTTTGATTCTTTCGTGATTGAGCGATGGGAGCGGGACCGTGATATTTTCACCCCGACGGCGAAGGATCTCGGCGCGGATGTGATCGTGGGCAATGCCAACGGAGATGTGGAAGAGCAGAAATCGCTGATCAGCCATATGATCGATTCGGACGTCGATGTGCTGGTGATCGTTGCGACGGACGGGGGCAAGCTGAAGGAGGAGATCAGCGATGCGAAAAGGGAGGGCATCCGGGTGATTTCCTATGATCGCCTGATTCAGAACGCGGACACGGATTTGTACATTACCTTTGACAATGAGACGGTGGGAAAGTTCATGGCGGATGCGGTGAACGAGGCGATGCCAAAAGGGGGAAGCTATGTGAAGGCGAACGGATCGCCGGCCGACTATAATGTGACATTGGTGAACAAGGGATTCGACGCGGAAATCCATGACAACCTGAAGATGATCGACAGTTTTTCCTGCGACAACTGGGATGACAGCATCGCTTACAGTTATCTGACAGAACATGCGGAGGATGTGGAGAACGCGGGCGCCTTTGTATGCGGCAATGACGCAATCGCGGGCCAGGTTGTGCGGGTGCTGGCAGAGCGCAAGAAGGCGGGAAGCGTCACGGTCACCGGTCAGGATGCGGATCTGGACGCGTGTCAGAGAATCGTGGAGGGAACGCAGACGATCACGGTATACAAGCCGATTGAGAAGCTGGCGGAGACGGCTGCGGACTATGCCGTACAGATGGCAAAGGGAAAGCTGCCCAAGACAGAGGAAACCATAAATGACGGGACCTATGAGGTGCCGTACATTGCCATTCAGCCGGTGAAGGTTACGAGGGAGAATATGGATGGCACGGTGATTGCGGGCGGATTCCACCGAAAGGAGGACGTGTACCTGCATGCGCAGGGGACGGAAGAGGCCGTGGCGGGGTCGTGAACGGAGGATATATGTTGGCGAAGGTACAGCGGCCGCGGACCAGAGAAGGATGGATCCGGAACAGGCGGCAGGCGAGTTGAGAAAGGCGGGATCGGTTTATGAATGCAGAGGAAAGGTATCAGGAATGGCTGGACAGGCTGCCGGAGGAGGACCCGATGAGGCAGGAGCTTCTCTCGATCCGGGGAGACAGCCGGGAGATCAACGACCGGTTTTATCAGGAGATTGTATTCGGAACGGCGGGCCTGAGAGGCATCTGCGGCGCGGGGACCAACCGGATGAATCCGCTCACGGTCGGAAGAGCGACGCAGGGAATCGCGAATTATCTGAAGAAGAGCGGAGAGGATCTGACGAGGGGTGCTGCGGTGGCTTATGACTGCCGGCATCACTCCAGGGAGTACTCGGAGCTGGCAGCGGAGATCCTGGCGGGAAACGGAATCCGCGTGTGGCTGTTTCCGTCCATGAGGCCGACGCCGGAGCTTTCGTTTGCGGTGCGGGAGCTTCACGCCCTTTCCGGGATCAATATGACGGCGAGCCACAATCCGAAGGAATATAACGGCTACAAGGTCTATCAGGAAGACGGAGCGCAGATCTCGGGCGCGGTTTCCGACGGAATTCTGCGGGAGATACAGGCGCTCGATCTCTTTGATCCCTTCCCGCGGATGCCTCTGGAGCAGGGCATCCGCGAGGGAAGGATCCGGATGATCGGGGAGGACATGGACCGGCGGTATCTGGACTACGCGGAGGGATTGAAGCAAAGACCGGACCGGGAACTGGACCGGTCGGTGATGGTTGTCTACACGCCCCTGAACGGAGCGGGGAGCATTCCGATGGAGACGGCGGCGCGGGAGCTCGGCTATGAAAATTTTGTCATCGTTCCGGAACAGAAGGACCCGGACCCGGATTTCACAACGGTCGGGTATCCGAATCCGGAGGACCCGAAGGGATTCGCGCTTGCGGAAAAGCTCGGGAAGAAGCTGCACGCGGATCTGCTCATTGCGACGGATCCGGACAGTGACCGCATGGCGGTGGAGCTTCCGGACGGGAAAGGAGGCTTCTATCCCCTGAATGGGAATCAGACCGGAGCGATGCTGATCGCCTATATGGCGGAAAGCCAGAAGGAGGCAGGGACCTTGCCGAAAAACGGGGCGATGATCAAATCGATCGTGACCGGGGATATGGGAAAAACCATCTGTGAATCCTACGGTATCCGGGTTTTTGAGGCGTTGACGGGCTTCAAGAATATCTGCGGCGTCATTCCGCGGCTTTTGCAGCTGGGATATCGATATTTCTTCGCCTATGAGGAGAGCATCGGCTGCGCACCGGGCGAACGGGTGCGGGACAAGGACGGCATTGCGGCCGGTCTTCTGATGATGGAGATGGCGGCTTATTATAGGAAGAAAGGCATGACGCTGACCGATGCGCTCGAGGCATTGTATCGAAGATATGGGTATTTTGCGGAGCGGCAGGTATCTCTGATCCGGAAGGGACAGACCGGAGCAGAGGAAATCGCGCGGATCATGCAGATGGCAAGGGCGGAAAAGCCGGACCGGTTCGGAGATTTCCGTGTTGCGGATGTTACGGACTATATTCACGGGTGGGAGGATATTCCGCCGTCGAATGTGTTAAAGTTCCGCATGGAGAACGGGGACTGGTTTGCGATGCGTCCGTCCGGAACGGAACCAAAGCTGAAGTTTTATTTCTACACGTGCGCCGGGAGCGGAGAAGAGGCGGAGCAGAGAGTTGACCGGCTGCGGGACGCAGTTTTGAAAGTGATTTCGTGAGGCGGCTGCACGATGCGGCAGGTGTGCAGCGATTGCTGGAGATTGCGAGAGCGGAAGGACGCGTAAAAAACGGAAACCGCCGCCGTTTACGCAGGGACAGTCGGAGATTGCAGAAGCGGAAGGCGCGGAGAAAAAAAGACGATACGGTCTGCGCCGCGAAGGGGCGAATGGGATACAAAAACACCCGGGAAGCAGGACAATTTTGCTTCCCGGGTGTTTTTTGACAACATAATCCTATCTATGCACCCCTGAGATAGGATTTTATTTTGGGCATTTCGCACGATTTCGGACAAGAATGACATATTTTCGCTGTACAAAATGAATGATATGATACGTACATGAAAGGAAAACCTCTGGTCATCAAACAGATTTTCCAAAGCGTTATGTTTCATGCAGTTTTCTTTTTTATTTGTAACAAATTTTATAGGAGGGTTTTAGAAAATGAAAAAGAGAATCGTAAGTACACTGCTTTGTACGGCAATGGCAGCATCTCTGTTCGCAGGATGCGGATCGACCGCGGCTACGAGCGGATCGTCATCGTCTTCCGGATCTTCGTCATCCGCCTCATCAGCAGCGAAGGAGGAGAGCACATCCTCTGCATCCAGCGAAGCTGCAACGGAGTCTGCGGATACCCAGTCTTCCTCCGCAAAACCGGCATCCGGCGGCGGACAGACCATCGGTATTTCGATGCCGACCAAATCTCTGGAGAGATGGAACCGCGATGGTTCTTATCTGCAGGATCAGTTCGAAAAGGCAGGCTACAAGGTAGAACTTACTTATTCCGATAACAAATCCGCACAGCAGAACAACGATATTGAAGGACTGATCGCAGACAAGGTAGACCTTCTGGTCGTTGCAGCAATCGACGGCGAGGCTCTGAGCCAGGTTCTGAACGAGGCAAAGGACGCCGGCATTCCGGTTATCGCATATGACCGTCTGATCATGAATACAGACGCTATCAGCTACTATGTATCCTTCGATAATTACACCGTAGGTAAGCTGCAGGGTGAATTCGTTGCAAAGCAGCTGGATCTCGACAATGCGGGCGACAAGACCTACAACATCGAGTTTACAGCCGGAGATCCCGCAGACAATAATGCAACATTCTTCTTCAACGGCGCGATGGATGTGCTGAAGCCATACATCGACAAGGGCACTCTGAAGGTTCCGTCAGGACAGACCGAATTTGATCAGGTTGCTACCGCACAGTGGGATACTTCCACAGCCATGAAGAGATTCCAGAATATCCTCGGATCTTATTACAGTGACGGTACACAGCTGGATGCAGCCGTATGCTCCAACGATTCTACGGCACTCGGTGTTACACAGGCCATTGAGTCTGACTACGCAGGCGACAACAATGTTATCATCACCGGACAGGACGGCGACGAGGCAAACCTCGCGAATATCGTAGACGGCAAGCAGACCATGACCGTTTACAAGGCAGTTGCCAACGAGGCGGTTGTAACCCTTGACCTGGCAGAGGCAATGCTGAACGGAGAGAAGCCGGATGATTCCCTGATCTCCAAGTCCGGATGGGATTTCGACTGCTCCTATGACACTTCTTCTTACGATAACGGAACCGGTGTCATCCCGTCTTACCTGCTCGTTCCGACCGTTGTAACCAAGGACAACATGGACAAAGAGCTTGTAGATCCCGGATATTACACAAAGGATGACAAAGGATATCTGCACCCGGTAGGGTAATCGACAGGATTTACCGAAAGGGACGATAGCACAAAATGAATCAGGGGCTGTCGCATAGAACCTATTGCGGCGGCCTCTTTTTTCGGAAAGAAACCGATTGCACAGGAGGTATTCACTTGGCAGACATAATTCTTGAAATGAAAGACATCGTCAAAGAGTATCCTGGTGTCAAAGCTCTGAATCATGTCAATTTCAAAGTGGAACGCGGAGAGATTCACGCGCTTGTCGGCGAAAACGGCGCCGGGAAATCTACGCTGATGAATGTACTTGCAGGGACCATTCCGTTTGGACAGTATACAGGGGATGTCGTTTATAACGGGAGTGTCTGCAGGTTCCACAATATTAAGGAATCGGAAAAGCTCGGAATTGCGGTCGTGCATCAGGAGCTGGCTCTGATTCCGGAGCTTACGATCGCCGAGAATATGTTCATGGGAAATGAGCGCCGGAAGAAATCCGGAGTCATTGACTGGGACAAAACGTTCCAGGAAGCGCAGGATGCCATGAAGCGGGTTGGATTGAAAGAGTCCTCCCATACGTTGATCAAGGATATCGGTACCGGTAAGCAGCAGCTGGTGGAAATCGCCAAGGCGCTTTCCAAGGACTGTAAGCTGCTGGTTCTTGATGAGCCGACATCCTCGCTGAATGAGGAAGATTCCAGAATGCTTCTGGACATGATCCTCGGCTTTAAGAAGCAGGGGATTTCGTCCATCATCATCACACACAAGCTCAATGAGGTCGCCTATTGCGCGGATAACATCACGGTTCTTCGTGACGGCCAGACCATCGAGACGATTCCGAATCCGGATCACAATATCGATGAGGACCGGATTATCAAGGGAATGGTCGGAAGGGAACTGACAGACCGGTATCCGGCAAGAGAACATAAGATCAGCAAGGACGTGATTTTTGCCTGCAAGGACTGGACGGTCTATCACCCGGTGTATACGGAGAAGTGCATGGATGATCACATCAGCTTTGAGGTTCACAGGGGCGAGGTTGTGGGTTTCTCGGGACTTCAGGGCGCGGGCCGTACCGAGCTGGCAATGTCGCTGTTCGGAAGAAGCTACGGATCGCATATATCCGGACAGGAATTTATTAACGGCAAGGAGGTCCATCTGAAAAATGAGGCCGATGCGATCGCGCACGGACTTGCCTACGCGACGGAGGACCGGAAGACAAACGGATTGATTCTCTCGGAGACGATTGCGAGAAATACCACCCTTGCCCGCATGGATAAAATCGCTTCCAAACGCGGAATCGTAAATGTGCCCGAGGAGAATAAGCAGGCGGAAATTTATGTAAAGGCCATGCATACGAAGACGCCCAGCATTCAGCAGAATGTCGGGAATCTGTCGGGAGGCAATCAGCAGAAGGTGCTGCTTGCGAAGTGGATGTTTGCAGAGCCGGATGTCCTGATTCTGGACGAGCCGACGCGAGGCATCGATGTCGGCGCGAAGTATGAGATTTATCAGATCATCAACGATATGGTCTCACAGGGAAAGGCTGTCATTATGATTTCCTCTGAGCTTCCGGAGCTTCTTGGTATGTGCGACCGGATCTATGTCATGAATGAAGGAAAAATGGCGGGAGAGTTTTCTGCTGATGAGGTTACGCAGGAGAAGATTATGAGCGCGATCCTCAAGGACAAGAAATGATATCATATCGCAATTCTATCGTTATGGAGGCTATCAAATGAAAGTTAGTGCATTCTTGAAAAAATACACCATGGTCTTCGCTCTGGTCATCGTATTTATCTTCTTCACGGCCCTGACCGGCGGACGGCTGATCTACTCACAGAATATTTCCAACCTGCTTTTGCAGAACGCATACGTCCTGATCATGGCCTGCGGTATGCTTTTATGTATCCTGACCGGCGGTAACGTCGACCTTTCCGTAGGCTCTACGCTCTGTCTCTCCGCGGCGGCAGCGGCCAAGATGCTGGATCTCGGCGCGGCTCCCGGACTGGCAATCCTGGTTTCTATGGTGATTGCCGCAGTCATCGGTCTGTGGCAGGGATGGCTTATCGGATATATTCATATCCCGCCGTTCATCTGCACGCTGGCAGGCATGTTCCTGTTCCGTGGAATCGCGCGTGTCATTCTGGATTCGAAGACCATCGCAATCATGAATCCCGGATTTCTGAATCTGTTCACATCCTACATTCAGATTCCCGGCGTTGACAGCAACAAGAAGTGCATTTCCGCATTGATTGTCGGAATTATTATTTCGATCGCGCTTACGATCTTCATGATCACGAACCGCGCGAAAAAGGCAAAAGAAGGATATCAGGTGGCAACGCTTCGTGCAACGATTATTCGGGTCATCGTATTTGACGTACTGATTATTGCCTACAGCAGCCGTCTGATGGGATACAAGGGAATTCCGGTGATGGTACTGTGGATTCTGGCGGTTGTCGTTATCTTCGCGTTCATTACGAGCCAGACGGTATTCGGCCGTTACTTCTACGCAGTCGGCGGAAACGAGAAGGCCACCAAGCTTTCCGGTATTGACCCGCGCAAGGTTTACTTCTGGGCATACTTCCTGATGTCTATACTCGCAGGCCTGTCCGGACTTCTGGTCGGAGCAAGAATCGGATCGGTTGACGGCAACATGGGCAACTCCTACGAGATGGATGCCATCGCGTCCTGCTTTATCGGCGGCGCTTCCGCGTACGGCGGATCCGGAACCGTTCCGGGCGTTATGGTCGGCGCTATCCTTCTCGGTGTCATCAACATGGGTATGTCGATCCTGGGTCTTCCGGATCAGTACCAGTACATCGTCAAGGGAGCCGTACTTCTGGCGGCCGTTATCTTCGACGTTGTATCGAACCACAAGACAGGAAAATCATAAGGTATTCTATACAATTTTTATCGTAACAAAGAGAAAAACAGCCGGGGGTCGCCCCGGCTGTTTTTTTGTAATTGTACATACGCAGCTGTTCCTGTTCACGCACCGCTAAAACGGCCAAGATTTTACAGTACCTTTGCCTGAGCATTACTGGCTGTTAAAAGTTTTATCCGTGAATTCTTCAAGAAGTGGATTGCGAGGACTGTCTGACGAAGGCGCTTACGCCTGAGGAGTTCCGCAGCTTCATAAAAACAGGATAAAACTTTACTACAGCCAGTTTGCGAATGGCAACAGGACTGTAAAATCCTTGCCGTATATAGTTGGGGGGTGAACATTAAGTGTTTTTGAAAGGTTCGAATGAAATGTCGAGACATTAATCGGAAAATGATGTAATATAAAAACAAAGTACTCTGCCGTGTCTGAGGCAGAGCTTTGACGAGAAAAGTTCTTGTTTCGCGCAGTCTGAGGGAGGTGCGCATGGATATTGATGATATGAAAATTCCAATGGAGGTCCAGCCGAACTGTGTGGTAGGCATCGGCGCCTCGGCGGGCGGACTGGAGGCGCTTCAGCAGTTCCTGACATTCCTTCCGAAGGATACCGGCATGGCTTTTGTCATCATTCAGCATCTGTCGCCGGATCACAAGAGTCTGCTCGTGGAGATTCTGAGCAAGTATTCCGCGCTTCCGATACAGGAAGCCAGAGACGGCATGCAGGTAAAGAGGAACAACATTTACCTTCTGCCGCCGAAATATAATATCGAGATCACTTCGGACGTTCTGCATCTGAAGGAGTACAACCATGCCCTGATCAATCATCCCATCGACATCTTCTTCCGGTCTCTGGCGATCGCGTATGAGAACCGGGCGGTGGCGGTGATCCTGTCGGGCACCGGGTCGGACGGCACCAACGGCATCCGCTCGATCAAGGAGCAGAACGGACTCATCATCGTGCAGAATCCGGAGACGGCGAAATTCGACGGCATGCCGAGGAACGCGATTTCGACAGGATTCGTGGATCTGATTCTGGGACCGGACGCGATCGCGAAGGAGATGGCGCATATCTCGTCCTCGATCAATCTGTCCAACGGGAAGATGCAGCTGACGGACGGAGACCTGATGTCGCAGGTCTTCTCGATTCTGAAGAGCGTCACGAACACGAATTACACGTATTACAAGCAGACGACGATCCTGCGGCGGATCGAGAGACGCATTGTCGTCACGCACTGCCGGAATCTCCAGAGCTATGTCCAGTATCTGAAGGAAAATCAGGAGGAGGCGAAAACGCTCGCCAAGGAAGTTCTGATCGGCGTGACGTCCTTCTTCCGGGATCCCGAGTTTTTCGAGGTTCTGAAGCAGCGGGTGATCAAGGACATCGTGCAGAACGGGAAGAAGTCCGACCAGATCCGCGTGTGGGTGGCGGGCTGCTCCACCGGTGAGGAGGCATATTCCGTCGCGATCCTTTTTGCGGAGGTCATGGAGGAGCTGAACCTCCACCGAGATGTGAAGATTTTTGCGACGGATCTGGACGCGGATTCGATCACCTTCGCGGGCAGGGGCGTGTACGGAGAGAACATCATCGAGGATGTCAGCGTCAGCCGTCTGAGCAGGTTTTTTACAAGAAAGGGCTCGAAGTATGTGGTCAATCATGACATCCGCACGATGATCGTCTTTGCCCAGCACAACGTCTTTCAGGATCCGCCTTTCGGAAGGCTGAATCTGATCAGCTGCCGGAATCTGCTGATCTATTTTCAGTCTGTTCTGCAGAAGAATCTTTTCTCTATTTTTCATATTGCGCTGAATGACGGCGGATACCTCTTCCTCGGAAAATCGGAGTCGGTGGGAGAGTACTCGGATGTGTTCCGGACCGTCTGCTCCAATGAGAAGATCTTCGTGCACAATGCCGCGGGCAGAAAACCGTCGCACGCGAGGATCCCGTATTCGATGCAGGGAGTGGAGGACAATCTGGAGCTGCCGGACAACAGCCGGATCCGCGGCAAGAGCGGAGGCGACTACCCGGGACGGGAGCTGGACACGAGAATCCTTGAGGCGCTGATGCCGGCGTGCGTCGTCGTCGATGCGAACAATGAGCTGAGGCATTCCTACGGGGACTGCAGCAAGTTTCTCACGATACCGGCGGGAACCGCTACGCTTGATATTTTCCTCCTGCTGCGGCAGGATCTGAAGATCGCTTTCTCGACGGCGCTGAAGAAGGCGCGGGTCACGGGAAAACGTGTGGCGTACGACCATATACCGGTCAAGCTGGAGAAGGAGCCGGAGAATATCACGGTCATCGCGCTTCCGGTCACGGATAAGACCGGGGCGAAAACCGGATACACCGCGGTGGCTTTTATCCGTTCGGAGCGGAGGGTCACAGGGCCGGTGGAAAAATATGACATCGATACCGCGGCGGCGAACCGGATCTCGGATCTGGAGAAGGATCTGCGCGTGACGCAGGAGAGCCTTCATCAGACCGTGATGGAGCTTGAGTCCGTGAACGCAGAGCTGCAGGCGGCGAACGAGGAGCTTCTGACGTCAAACGAGGAGCTGCAGAGTTCCAACGAGGAGCTGCAGTCGGTTAACGAGGAGCTTTACACCGTGAATTCGGAGTATCAGTCCAAGGTCTCCGAGATCGCGGCGGTCAACAACGACATGGCGAATTTCCTGTCCACCACGCTGATCGGTATCATGATGGTGGACCGCGACATGAATATCCGCAAGTTCACGGAATATATCGCGTCGGAATTCAATGTAGCGGAGCAGGATGTCGGGAGATCCCTGCAGTACATCGCGTATAATTTTTCCTCCATCAATCTGATGGATCTCTCCCGCAAGGTTCTGAACACCATGGAAACCGTGGAGTGCGAGACGACATCCGTGACCGGGAAGACCTATCTGATCCGCATCGCGCCGTACCGTGTGTCGAAGGAGCAGGAGAATGATCCGGAGTCGGAGACGGAGGATCTGAAGGGCAATGCCGAGAAGAACAAGCGGAATGCGGGGAAGATCCGGGAGCAGGAGAAGAATCTCCGAGGTCTGGTCATCACGTTTGTGGACCTCACCAAGCAGGTCAATGACGAGCAGCAGCTTGAAGAGATCAGCGAGGCGCTGCGGATAGCCGCGAAGACGAGTCAGGAGAAGGAAAACTTCCTCTCCCGCATGAGCCATGACATGCGGACGCCGCTCACGACGATTCTGGGACTTCTGGAGCTGACGCTCACGAAGGAGGAGATGTCGGATTCTGTTCGTCAGAATCTGGAAAAAATGCAGAGCTCGAGCCGCTATCTTCTGAGTCTGATCAACGAGGTGCTGGAAACGAGCAAGCTGGACGCCGGAAAGGTGGTCAGCGAATATGATGTGGTGCATGAAAACGACCTCTTCGAGGAAGTGAATACCATCATTGAGGAAAAGGCGAGGAGCGCCGGAATTCATTATCACTTTGAGATGAGCAACTGCAAGAACGAAGTGATCATGATGGATGTCGATCACGTGGCGAGAATTCTGGTGAACCTTCTGGGCAACGCGGTCAAGTTCACCGAGAGGGGCGGAGACGTTACGCTGAAGGTGGACGTCGCCTATCTTCCGGAGGGACGGGTGGAGCACACCTACCGGATCCGGGATACGGGAATCGGAATCAGCAGGGAATTTCTGCCGAAGATGTATCTGCCGTTTGAGCAGGACAGCGCCGCTCAGTCCAGGAACCGGGAGGGCACAGGTCTCGGCCTTTTCATCAGCCGCAGGCTGATCAACCTCCTCGGCGGAACCATTGACTGCAAGTCTGAGGTCGGAAAGGGAACGGAATTCACTGTGAAGCTTGCCTACGATCTTGCGAATGAGGATCAGAAGAAGCTGATGCACCGGGCGCAGAAGCAGGACTACGATATTGGGAATCTGAAGGGAAAGCGGGTGCTCGTCGTCGAGGACAATCAGATCAACGCAGAGGTCATTATGCATATCCTGGAGTGGAACGGGCTCGTGGCGGATCATGCGGAAAATGGCAGGAACGCGCTGGAGAAGTTCAAGGCTTCCCTGAAGAGCGGTCCGAAATACGATGCGGTGCTCATGGATCTGCGTATGCCTGTGATGGACGGCTTTGAATGCGCCCGCAATATCCGCGGCATGAAGGACAGCTACGCGCAGCGGATTCCGATCATCGCACTGTCGGCGGACGTCTATGACAAGGCGGACGAGGAGTGCTACGCGAACGGGATGAACGCGAGGGTGGCGAAGCCGATCGACACCGGAGAGCTGTTCCGGGTGCTGGAGCGCGAGATCATGAAGATCCGGTGATGCCGGGGCCGGGGCGTTGAGAAATTGTACTGATGTCAGAGCGTTGCAGAATAATGCTCAGGCAAAGGTACGGTGGAATCTCTGCCTTATCAAAATAGAGAGGCAGCAGGGGGTTAAAGTTGGCAATTGTTTCGCTTGTGGCGGTATGCTATGATAGAGGCCGACGTGAATGATTTTTTTTCAAGGAGGAATCAGAAATGATCAACTGGAAGAATCTTGATGAGCTTGCTTCTTACGGAGAGCTGCAGAAGGCAGAGAAGGTTAACCTCGCAGAGGTTATGTCCGGCGAAAGCGGCGCGCAGCGTGTGAAGACTTTTTGCATTCCGATGGCGGAAGGCCTGTCCTATAATTATGCGGCGAAGGCTGTGGATGGCAGGGTGCTGGATGCCCTCGTGAAGATGGCGGATGAGGCGCAGCTCACTGAAAAGTATAAAGCCCTCTATAACGGAGAGGTAATCAACACAGGAGAGAAGAGACTGGTTCTCCATCAGCTGACCAGAGGACAGCTTGGGGACGCCGTTGTGGCGGACGGTGTCGACAAGAGAGCGTTCTATGTAGAGCAGCAGAAGAGAATCGCAGTTTTTGCGGATAAGGTGCACGCGGGAGAGATTACAAATGAGAAGGGTGAGAAGTTCACCACGGCGGTACAGATCGGTATCGGCGGAAGTGATCTGGGTCCCCGTGCCATGTATATTGCGCTGGAGAACTGGGCGAAGAAGACCGGAAACTTCAAGATGGAGGCAAAGTTCATCAGCAATGTAGATCCGGATGATGCAGCTGCGGTTCTCGCCTCGACGGATGTGGCGCACGCGATTTTCATCCTGGTGTCGAAATCCGGCACGACGCTTGAGACGCTGACCAACCAGTCCTTTGTCATGGACGCGCTGAGGAAACAGGGGCTGGATCCGGCGAAGCATATGATTGCCGTTACCTCCGAGACCTCTCCTCTGGCAAAGAGCGATGACTATCTGGACGCGTTCTATATGGATGACTATATCGGCGGACGTTATTCGTCTACTTCCGCGGTCGGCGGCGCCGTTCTGTCTCTGGCGTTCGGTCCGAAGGTTTTTGCGGATTTCCTTGAGGGCGCGGCGGCAGAGGACAGACTGGCGACAGAGAAGGATCCGCTGAAGAACGCGGCAATGCTGGATGCGCTGATCGGCGTATACGAGCGCAATGTACTGGGGCTTCCGGCCACGGCGGTTCTGCCGTATTCACAGGCGCTCTCCAGATTTCCGGCACATCTTCAGCAGCTTGACATGGAGTCGAACGGAAAGTCTGTCAACCGCTTCGGAGAGCCGGTTTCCTATGTAACGGGACCGATCATTTTCGGTGAGCCCGGAACGAACGGACAGCATTCTTTCTACCAGCTCCTGCATCAGGGCAAGACGATCATTCCGCTTCAGTTTGTCGCGTTCCGCGAGAGCCAGATCGGTACGGATGTGGAGATTCAGGGAAGCACAAGCCAGAAGAAGCTCTGCGCGAATGTTGCGGCACAGATTGTAGCCTTCGCCTGCGGCAAAAAGGACGACAATCGGAACAAGAACTTTGAGGGAGGACGCCCTTCCAGTATCATCATCGGCGACCAGCTCAATCCGAAGACGCTTGGCGCGCTGCTGGCACACTTTGAGAACAAGGTTATGTTCCAGGGCTTCCTGTGGAACGTGAACAGCTTCGACCAGGAAGGCGTACAGCTCGGAAAAGTTCTGGCAAAACGTGTCCTCGCTCATGACACAGAGGGTGCGCTTTCTGCATACAGCGATCTTCTCAATATCTGAGACAGCGGGGAAATTTATATTTTGAGTGAGAGGCTCCGCAGTGAGAGGCTGCGGGACCTCAAAAATTTTTTGAAAAATTAGCACTCGACGCTTGACATGGCTAACAAATGGTGCTATTACATAATCGTAACAAGAAAGGGTTACATAAGAAAAGCTTAAGGGCCGTTGATACAGAGCCCTGGAGCGGATCGATGAGTGGAAAGAGCATTACAGAAACGCTCAGAAGTTACATGCAGGGTGCTTGAAACAACATCCGGACATGCTTACATGGTAAAAGGAGGTATGACTTATGATGTATTTACCAAGTTTGTTCGGAGAGGATATGGAAGATATGATGGATGATTTTGACGATGACTTCTTCGGAAAAAGAAATCCGGTGTTCGGGCGTCATGCGAAAAACCTTATGAAGACAGATATTAAGGATCAGAAGGATCATTATGAACTGGATGTGGATCTTCCGGGATGCAAGAAGGAAGATATCACGCTGACACTCAGCGATGGTTATCTGAACATTGCCGCGCAGAAGGGTCTCGGCAAGGAAGAGAAGGATAAAGAAGGCAAGCTGATCAGACAGGAACGTTACGCAGGCAGCATGGCGAGAAGCTTCTACGTAGGTGAAGACGTCAAGGAAGAGGATATCGGAGCAAAGTTTGAGAACGGTGTTCTGAGAGTTAGCGTTCCGAAGAAAGAAGAGAAGAAGGCTGTTCCGGAAAAGAAGACAATTGCGATTGAATAAGAAAGAGAATAGCGGTTTTGGATTTTGTCAGTGTGTGAAATGATTGATCGGCAGGCTGACAGACCACAGATACAGAAAATGCAGCAGAGAAAATTTAAACTCTGCTGCATTTTTGTATGTCCCGGTCGTGGCATTTCTGTATAATGGAGATGGAAGAATTCAGACGGATGGAAGAAAGCAGATGGATAAAGAAAAACGGGCGGAATACATAGGATGGAAGCAGGGAGAGAAGGGTATGAGTGAGGAAAGGGATGTCACGAATTATCGAAAAGAAGAAAGGCAGCTGACGGAGAGTCTGGAGAAAATGAATCAGGAGAATACTGTGCTGTGTCGCAGAATTCAGGAGGGTGATACGTCCGCCGAGGAGGAGATCTGTGAGAAGAATCGAAAATTGGTGGACAAATATGCCTGGTCATACCAAAAGTATTATGGGAATGATCTGGATTTTGAAGATATAGAGAACATGGGTCTGACAGGGCTTCTTCATGCAGCAGAGAAGTATGATCCCGAGAAAGGTGCGTCTTTCAGTACGTATGCAACTTTTTGGATTCGCCAGTCTATTATTCGTGGAATTATGGAGTCGGGCTTTTCCGTCCGGATTCCGGTGCATGTATTCGCGGCCGTGTCGAAGGCATCTGCGATCGACAGCAGACTCTCACAGGAGGGAGTGGATGACCCGGACAAGCGAAGAGAGATGGTTGCGAAGGAGATGAAGATTTCGGAGAAAAAGGCGGCGTATTATCTCTCTCTGAAGCAGGATTTCTTTACGATGCCGTCTCTGAATAACCCGATCGGTGATGACGGTGAAACGGAATTGGGCGACATGGTGACCGGTGACGATCATCTTTCTGTGGAAGATGCCGTGGTACAGTCAGACATCTACAAGCGTCTGGATGAGATCGTCGGTACGCTGTCCGAGAGAGAGCAATTTGTCATCAAGCGCAGATTCGGTCTGGACGGCAATAAGGTGCAGACGCTGGATGAAATCGGAAAGCAGCTGGGGGTCACCAGAGAACGGGTGCGTCAGATCGAGACCAAGGCGATCCGTAAGCTCCGTGCACCGAAGACGATGCTGGAACTGAAGGATGCAGATACATAAGAAGGATGCAGATACATAAGAAAGATGCGGATACGTAAGAAGGATGCGGATACATAAGAAGGATGTAGATATATAAGAAGGATACTGTTATATAAAGAGAAGAGGAGAATGTCCCGCGGGATATTCTCCTCTTCTTTTTAAATGAGGGGGAGATAGTGAGTGGTTAATCAACTATCTGAGGATTACTATACGCGGAAGTTGTGATTAAAATGTGGTCACAGTCTAAAGAAAATATAAACTTCCGGATGCGTGTATCCTTTGCAAAGTCTAATCTTGTAAGGGTGGTATCCTTCGTGAAGGCTGTTTTCGTATGTGAGCGGGAAGGAGCAGGGTTTGTATGAGCGGGAAGGAGGAGGGTTTGTATTGAGAATTCAGCAGAAAAAATGTATAGTAAGATAAGATTGTATAGGAAAGGTAACTGGTTTGAGCATGGTGCAATGCACGAGGTTACAGAGTGTTCGGTTTTGCCATTTTAAGTGATGTCTGAGAAGGGACTGGACTATGGATGATTTTTGGGGATGCAGACATGCGTTGTGTCAGTACGGCAAGAAACATGGGACATATGATGATCTGGAAGAAATATCGCTGGACAGGGTTGGAGTGCGAGTAGAAAATCATTATCTCATGTATGGAGATTATGTTATTACGGTAGAAGAGAGCATTCGGGAAGCGGATTCGGCGCGGTCTTTCAGTGCCTGGATTTCTGAGGATTCTTATTCAGAGGTGCGGCAGTATGTGATCGGATACCGTCCGCTTTCGGGGCTGGACAGTGCGGAGCATGATTACGGGCAGTTTATCCGGGATTCCGTGCTTCAGGACAACAACATTCCCCGCGCGATCCGGAAACTGAATAGGAAGCTGAGGCGGTTGAATGAGGAGACCTGGGAAAATGATGCGCAGGAGGATGTGGTTTATCGTCTCTATGCCGCAATCCGCGACAGTAACGGGGACATCCTCGGCTCTTTTCCGGTCGCTATGACAGATTCGGAAGAGAAAGCGGGGGCCATCGGGGAACTGCTGCGGTCTCAGCGGCTGCTCCCGGAGCGGGCATGGGATTTGTACCGGGTGTCGCAGGATGCTGTTGTTGAGTATCGAGCGGCGAAGCTGACCGGTGAAGACGTTCCGGAGTACTGGTCTGGAACGGATGAGAAAGTTATATTCAGCGCAGGATTATTTCACAGCTGTGAAGGAGAACAGGAGGACCAGGATTTATACGGCATCAAAGCGGAGTGCAGGATTGAGTCGGCTTCTTCCCGAGGGACGGTCGCTTATGTCAGGGGCAGAGAGCTCGCCATGGAGATCAGCAGCCTGATGAATGTAATGTCCTTGTATCCTATCGAGATGTATGCGGAATTTGATTCGCCGGAACACACGATGATCGCCGGTGTGAGACGGATCGATCCTGAGGAGGCGCCCGAAGCAGCGGAGAAACTGCGGAATGGTGTTGTGTTGGAGATTACCTCGAGCTGGAGAATGTAAGAAAAAACGCAGATGATATGCGGAATTTGATTCGCCAGAGCATACGATGATCGCCAGTGTGAGACGGATCGATCCTGAAAATGGCTTTGAAATCCCTGCCTTATTATTTCTTGGGGAATCATTTGCTTGAACGACTGCCATTCCGACAGAACAGGACGATTGTCATTCCAACAGAACAGGGTTTACAAAGAATAAGGGAAGTGTTACAGTTAGTGCGGTTGATAAAATTTTCATAAAATCTATCCGGCGGAGAGCATTGCATTTATAAACATTGAGCAATCTTCATGTACAATGCTTTGCGTCTGCCGGGTTAACAAGGAAAAGAGGTGGAATAGATGGAAGGCTGTGATGGTGAAGGCCGATGTCCTTATCACATACCGAAGGAATTGCAGATCACAAGGAATGCAAGTCACAACGGGCAGCCGGAAGCTGTTCCGCCTTTAGGTTTTTTGTGTCTTTCATCTCCTCTGTTTTTTGAGTTTACGTAAGCTTTCATTTCTGATCTGCAATTCATTTCCGTATACATCCATAAAGACATTCAATTTCATAGAAAACCGCAGCGCAGTGGATGCAGTTGAATAAGCTGTCCCCAATTATTTGGTCTGTGTCTGACGAAAAAACTCGGTTAATTCAATTTAACGGAATGAACCGTTGAGGTAGTTGAACCGGTGAGGTAGCTGAACCGGTGAGACGGCGGAGTCGTTGATTGAGTTGGCGGAATCGGCAAGACGGGTGAACCGGAGAATGGTTTCGATTTCTCTCAGACGGGACGATGCATGTGAGGGCGGCATTTCGAATGAGGAAAGGAGAGGGAATGAGCAGAGAGGAAAAAAAGACAGAAATGACTGCCTCCGGGTACGAGAAGGAAATCCTGGATGTCATCCGGAGCAGGAATTCTCCGAGAGTGATCCGGGACAGGCTGCAGGACTATCACGCAAACGATATCGCAACGGTCCTGCCGGAGCTGGAGAAGAGAGAGCGCCTGTCGCTGTACCGGATTATGCGCACAGAGGACCTGGCGGAGATGCTGGAATATGCCGATGAGGACGCCGAGGAGTATCTGGACGAGATGGACCCGAAGAAGGCGTCGACCGTTCTGGAGGAGATGGAGCCGGCAACAGCGGCGGATATTCTGAAGAACAGTGATTCACAGCAGAAGAGAGCCTGGCTGGAGCTGATGGATCCGGAGTCCAGAAAGTCGATTCAGGTGCTGGCATCTTACGATGAGGATACAATCGCCAGCCGCATGACCACGAATTTTGTTACGCTGAACAGCAGTCTGTCCATCAAGGAGGCGATGAGCTCTCTGATTGATCAGGCGGCGGAGAACGACAACATTTCCGTGATCTATGTCCTGGATGACGACGGTGTGTACTATGGAGCGGTAGATCTGAAGGATCTGATCATTGCCAGAAATGGAACGAGTCTGGAGGATATTACGGCTACGGCATATCCGTATGTATATGCCGATGAAAAAATTGAAGATTGTCTGGAAAAGATCAAGGACTATTCCGAGGAATCCATACCGGTTCTGTCGGATGACAACCACATCCTGGGCGTTATTACTTCGCAGGATGTAGTAGAGGTTGTCGATGACGAGATGGGAGAGGATTACGCAAAACTCGGCGGTCTGTCCGCGGAGGAGGATCTGGAGGAGCCGGTGAAGCTCAGCGTGAAGAAGCGTCTTCCCTGGCTGGTGCTCCTGATGTTCATGGGAATCGGCGTGTCCACGGTAGTCGGTCTTTTCGAGACAGTCGTCCAGAAGCTCACGCTGATCATGGCCTTCCAGTCCATGATTCTGGACATGTCAGGTAACGTTGGAACCCAGTCGCTTGCCGTAACCATTCGTGTTCTGATGGACGAGCATCTGACCGGAAAGCAGAAGCTTCATCTGGTCGGAAAGGAAATGACCGTCGGATTTTCAAACGGGTTTATCCTGTGTCTGGTTTCCTTCGGGGCGATCGGACTGTATATCATGGCGGCGCGGCAGATGGCTCCGTCGGCGGCATTCGCGATCTCGGCCTGTATCGGCCTTTCCCTGCTTCTGGCGATGCTGATCTCCAGCTTTGTGGGAACAGCTGTGCCGATCTTCTTTAACCAGATCGGCGTAGACCCGGCCGTCGCTTCCGGTCCGCTTATCACAACACTCACCGACCTTGTCGGAGTCGTAACCTACTACGGACTTTCCTGGATCATGCTGGTCAATGTGCTGCACATGTAAGAGAAGGATATTCGAAACCGCTTCGGGTAGATTTTTGCGAAAATTTCAGGCGGAGCGTCCTGCGGCACGGGCAGATCTTTATGAGAACACAGAGAGCCGGCAGCCGGCATTCATTTATAAAAACACAGAGAGATGCAGCCGAAATCTGCAGGAGAGCAGTCTGTGTGTAACGGGGGAATCACTATGGATTTACAGGATTTTTATAACGGACAGGAATTTAAGGCCTTTGAGTACCTGGGTGCTCACTGTCAGAAGGATGGCGTGGTGTTCCGTACCTATGCGCCGAATGCGGAAGCGGTTTCCGTGATCGGGGAGTTCAACGGCTGGACGGATACGCCGATGCAGAAGGTGGAAAACGGGCAGTTCTGGGAGACTGAGGCGGATAACGCAAAGCCTGGCCAGATGTACAAGTTCCGGATCTACGGCCCGGACGGAAATTTCATGGACCACGCGGATCCGTACGCTTTTTTTTCCGAGAAGAGACCTGGAACCGCATCGGTGATCTACAACCGGAAGGGCTATGAATTTCATGATGCGGACTGGATGTGGACCAGGAGAGACCGCATGAAGGAACCGCTGAACATCTATGAGATGCACATGGGCTCCTGGCGGCGGAAGGATGATCCGGAGATTCACGCGAGGGAGCTGGACGAGGCGAAGGCGCAGGGAATCGGAGTCGATGTGTCCGACGGGTGGTATACATACGATGAGATCGTCGGTCAGATCATCCCTTATCTGCTGGAAAATCATTACAATTATCTGGAGCTTATGCCGCTGAACGAGTATCCGGCCGACGAATCGTGGGGCTACCAGTCGCTTGGATTCTTCAGCGCGACGTCAAGGTACGGCAATCCGGACGGACTGAAGCGGCTGATCGACACCTGCCATCAGCACGGGATCGGCGTGATTCTGGATGTCATCACCGTGCATTTCGCGGTGAATGACTACGGCCTGTGGAAGTACGACGGAACGCCGCTGTATGAGCACGCGTTTGCCGACAAGAGCACCAGCGAGTGGGGAAGCTGCAACTTCAATCATTCCAGGGGCGATGTCCGGAGCTTTCTGAATTCTGCCAGCGAGTACTGGCTCGCGGATTTCCATTTTGACGGGCTGCGCTTCGACGCGGTGGGAAATCTGATCTACTGGCAGGGCAGCGAGAACCTCGGCAAGGACGAGAACGCGATTGTGTTCCTGCAGAATATGAACCGGGGATTGAAGAAGCTTGACGGAAATGTTCTGCTGATCGCGGAGGACTCCTCCGCCTATCCGGGCGTTACGAAACCGGTGTCGGAGGGAGGCCTCGGATTCGACTACAAGTGGGACATGGGCTGGATGAACGACACGCTGAATTATTTCCGCACCCCGCCGCAGAACCGTTCCGGAGAGTATCACAAGCTGACTTTCTCCATGCAATATTATTATAATGAAAAATATCTGCTTCCGCTGTCGCATGACGAGGTGGTTCACGGAAAGGCGACCATCATGCAGAAGATGGCGGGCGATTATGCGGACAAATTCCCGCAGGGAAGAGCACTGTACCTGTATATGATGACGCATCCGGGCAAAAAGCTGAACTTTATGGGCAATGAAATCGGCCAGCTCCGGGAGTGGGATGAAAAGCGGGAGCAGGACTGGTTCCTGACAAAGTACCCGATTCATGACGCGTATCACAGACTGACGGTCGATATGAACGAGATCTACATTAACCATTCCGCTTTCTGGCAGAAGGACTATGACCGCGAGGGCTTTCAGTGGATCGAGGCGGACGACACCAGGCAGAGCGTATACGTGTACCGGAGAACCTCGGACACCGAGGGGATCCTCTGCTTCTTCAACTTTTCCAATCAGGAACAGACCTATGATTACCGGCCGACAGGAGATGAGAACCTTCATCTGCTCATCGATTCGGACGACTGCATCTACAACGGCTCTACGCCGGAGGATAAGCTGGAGCGCCTGATCCGCGTGAGACAAAAGAACGGGACGGTTCGGATCACGCTCGCACCGTATTCTGCAAGACTTTATCAGGAAGTGATGCCTGCCCTGGACCCTGACGAGAAGAAATTCGGAAGATCAAAGACCGCAGGTTCAGCAGGCGGAAGATCGAAAACGGCAGATGCAGCGGGCGGAAGATCGAAAACAGCAGATGCAGCAGGCGGAAGATCAAAAACGGCGGTTCGCGGCAGAAAATCCACGCGTGCAAATGCCGGCCGTGGGGACCGCAAAGATAAGCAGGGATAAGCAGGAATATGAAAAAAAGGGACTGAGCGGCAGAAAAAACTTCCGCTTACTTCAAATTAAGCATTTTCAACGGCAGGTGATCTGCTTATAATATGACCATGTACAGAGAGGTACCGGTTTGTCGGTATCTCTCTTTTTTTTTACGCGAACAGTGAGCCGCAGCCGAATGCGAAGTATTCGTGTGCGGCGAGCGTCGCGATAGCGAGATAAAACTCGCGCAGCGTGTTTTATCTCGTTGTGTATAAGCTTTTCGAAAATGCAGACAGGATTATTGTACGTCGAAATGTGCGTAAGAGACCTGATATGATTTCGATGGCGGCTTATACGATTTGTGCTGTATTCAATTTCGGGAGGAGAGCATATGGATTACAGTATTACAGACACTTTATGGGTTTTTCTGGCGGCAATTCTCGTATTTTTCATGAATCTCGGATTCGCTTCTGTGGAAGCGGGCTTCGCCAGATCGAAGAATACGGTAAACATTCTGTCAAAGAATTTTATCGTCTTCGCGATTTCATCTCTTGGCTTTATTCTTCTGGGGTGGGGCCTGATGTTCGGAGGAACCGGCGGCTTTGTCGGAACCTCACATCTCTGGATTCTGGGCAACGTGGACCTGTCCTTCTATGACAATACGCTGACGAGCGCGGTTCCGTTCTGGGGTAAGTTCTTCTTCGAGCTTGTATTCTGCGGAACGGCGGCGACGATCGTATCCGGTGCCGTGGCGGAGAGGGTAAAATATGTGTCCTTCATTATTTTTTCCTTTATCCTGACACTGCTGATCTACCCGGTCATCGGACACTGGATCTGGGGCGGCGGCTGGCTCGCGCAGATCGGATTCAAGGATTTCGCCGGCGACACCGTAGTGCATTCCCTCGGCGGCTGGTCGGCGCTCAGCGGCGCTCTGATCCTCGGACCCCGTATCGGAAAATACGACAAAAACGGCAAGCCGAGGGCAATTCCCGGACACAACATGTCTCTGGCGGTTATCGGACTGTTCGTGCTCTGGCTCGGATGGTTCGGCTTCAACCCGGGTTCTACCATGACCTTCCAGAATCCGTCTGATGTCATGCACATTCTCATGACGACGAACTCATCCGCCATCATGGCGGTTCTGACTTCTACGATTACGGCGTGGATCGTGATCGGCAAGCCGGATCTCGGCATGACTGTGAACGGATGCCTGGCGGGACTCGTGGGAATTACCGCAAGCTGCGCGTATGTGACGGTGGGGGCTTCCATGATCATCGGTGCGATCGCCGGCGTCGTCGTGGTATTTGCGGTAGGCTTTTTCGATAAGCTTCATATTGACGATCCGGTCGGAGCGTGCGCGGTTCACCTGTGCAACGGCGTTCTCGGAACGGTGGCGGTCGGCCTGTTCTCCTGCAAGGGAGTGACGACTCTCTCCACAGAAAACGGACTGTTCTACGGCGGCGGATTCCGTCTGCTGGGAATAGAACTGATCGGAATCATTGCGGTAGGTGCATTCAGCTTTTTCGCCTCCTTTGCGGTATGGCAGATCCTGAAGCACACCATCGGAATCCGTGTCACAAAAGAGGAAGAGCTTCAGGGACTGGATATCGGCGAGCATGGAAACGTGGCTTACCCGGATTTCGCACCTGCGACGGCCACCGCTTTCAATACGGAGATTGACGACGATGATGAAAGAAGATCCGGAAACGGAAAGATTGCGGCGACCATCGGCGGCAGCACGACAGGAGATCTGAAGAAAGCGGCCGGCGCGGAGGCGAGCATCCAGGAAGCGGTACCGGTCACAAGAGTGGAAAGAGCGGGCGCAAAGATCACGAAGGTATCGATTGTCGCCAATCAGACGCGGTTCGCGGAGCTGGAAGATGCGCTGGAGAATATCGGAATTACCGGAATGACGGTTACCAACGTCTTCGGACACGGTATGCAGAAAGGACACTCTATGTATTTCCGGGGCGTACCGGTGGAGACAAGACTTCTGCCGAAGATCAAGCTGGATGTCGTCATCTGCAAGGTATCCTCTGAGGAGCTGATCAACACCGTTCAGAAGGTGCTGTATACCGGCAGATACGGAGACGGAAAGATTTTCCTGTACGATGTGGAGGATGTGGTCAAAATCCGTACCGGCGAGCATGGATACGACGCACTTCAGGACGATCCCGGAACACAGGATGACTGACAGAACTGCTGCTGTATACGTGATGCCTGAAAGAGAATGAATGACAAAGAAACCTGAAAAAGAGATACCTGAAAGGGCGCGGAGAGAGACTACTTCTCCGCGCCCTTTTTCTCGGCACCCGATTCGGATTCCTTGTTTTCCGCCAGCTGTGCGTAGTAAAAGTAGCGATCCATATAGATTTTGTGAGAAATCGTGATGACCGTATTGCGGAGCAGAATATGCCCCTCGGAGTCATCGCTCGATGCGGGCGGGATTTTGTCCTGGACGCCGGTCATATGGTGCAGCGCCTCTTCCATTTTCCGGCGGAATTGCTCGTAAGAGTATTCCGTGTCATAGCTCTTCTCCTGAATTGCAAGAAGAAAGCGGATCTCTTCCAGCGAGAGGACACACTTGGTAACCGCAATAAAGAAGAGAAGGGCAATCTGCTCACGGTAGTACATCTTGTGAATCGGATTCGGAATCAGCTTGTGCTTCACGTAATTGCTGACCATGGACACGGTCAGCGGATCGTCGCGAATCGGGTCCAGAAAATCATTGATATATGCGACCACCTGCTTCAGATAGAGTCCGACATTCGGAATCTCCGTGTAGGCAGGCATCTGAAAACTGTTCAGACTTTCTGCAATCTGTTCTTCGCGTGTGGCTGGCATCTGTTTCATCTCTCGGTACAAAATAACATATAAACTGCGGCTGGACTTATACTGTACCTCAATGCTATAAACAGCACCACATACTGTATAAGTTCGCGCGTCACTTAAGCTGCTTCGCAGCTCCCGACGGCTTTATACAGTATATGTGATTATTTTTTCTGAGTCAAGAGAACCGGGAAATCGGTTTTTGAAAAACTTGACAAGCGGTATTAAAAAAACTAATATAGGGTCAACACGAAGTATGCTTTTGTGCAGGGGAATGGTGCGAAAGCCTCGATTCGCGGCCGCGGAGCGGCTGCAGGGAGTGACGAATGCAGGAGAAGATTATTGTAATGGCGGATTCTTGCTGTGATGTCGGCAGGGATTTGCAGGAGAAGTACAACATCCGGGTTCTGCCTGTTCATGTGATTTATCCGGAGGGGGAGTACGAGGATGGCGTAGACATCGAACCCAGGGTTATATATGAGCGGTTTCCGGATGAAATTCCGACTACGTCCATGCCGTCTCCGGGAGAGATTCTGGATTTTCTGGTGAAGCTGAGAGATGAGGGATACACACATTGTATCTCGGTGAATATCTCCGATCACCTGAGCGGAACGGTCAACAATGTGAAAATGGTCGCCGGCGAGGTGGAAGGTCTGACGACTTATGTGTACAACACCAAGGATATTTCGTTCGGCAGCGGCGTGTACGCGGTGTATGCGGCGAAGCTTGTGCAGGAGGGAGTTCCGTTCGATGAGATCTGCAGAAGGATGGAGGAGAAGCGCGAGGACTCTCATCTGATGTTCTATATGGACACCCTGGATTATCTGAAGAAGGGCGGACGTATCGGGAATGTCGCCTTCATGATTGCCAATGTGCTTCATATGAAGCCGATCATTGCCTGCGACCCGGATGGAGTCTACTATACCGTGGCAAAGATCCGCGGAGCCAGAAAAGGAAAGCAGAGAGTGATCGATGAAGTCGCGAAGACCGTGGGAGACAGGAAGTGCTGGCTGGCGGTTCTTCACGGAAACGATGAAGAAGAGGGAAAGCGTACGGTGGAGATGCTCAGGGAGCGGATCCCTCAGGGAGAACTGATTTATTTCGGCCAGATCAACGCGTCACTTGCGGTGAACACTGGCCCCGGACTGATCGGAGTGCTTGCTTTTGTGGAACCGTAAGGGGCCGTATTTACAGATGGATTCCTTGTGTCAAATTCTTTCGTACAGGTAATCCGGGTTCGCGGAAAACAAAATCGCACAAAAAAGTGCACTAAAATTTCTTCAAATTTCAGTAAAACTGTTTCCGGTGGGTGACTTGACCGTGCTGATTAAACTGCTTATAATATAAGAATAATGTAGCATTAAAGAATAACCGTCAGTCGTCGTGGGGCTGGCGGTCTTTTTTTACAAGGATTCGGAAGCATGTGTGAGGAGAAGCTTTTTGACAATCCGAAAGAAGCGAGAGATGCGCTGTATTATTCGATCTACCCGGACCAGAACGGAAAGGTATGGATCAAGTTCTTCGGCATCTTCCGCTATGACTGGAATTTTCCATCCAAGCCATGGAAGCTGCAGGAGTACTTCGGGGCTGATTTTGCGTACGATGATTTTCTGAACATGACGCCCTCAGAGCTTCATGAGAACCTGTCTGAGATCAGAGACACAGTGGGAAATTTCACGGATGAGGAGGTTCTGTACAGCATGAACCATTTCTTCACCACATACTGCATCCCCCCGGACGCGGGCAGGGTGACGAAGATGCCTCTGGATCATCTCACGGACCGCACGCCCTGCGGCCTTTATGTGACCTGAGCAGGATGGAAGCGGATATGCTTTTCGCAGAAATACATAGAATCACGAAACAGGAGCAGAATGATATTTCGCGGCGGGAAATTGTCGGATTGCAGAAAGCAATTTGCGGGAGACAATTTTATCATACAGGTGCATGTCAATTGTCATGCTTGAGAAAGGAAGGACAGATGACCGATTCGTTATATGATTTTGATATGGACGAGAAGATGGTTTACGGGAGGAATCTTCCGGAGGCTTATCACAAGGCGCTGCTGGCTCTGGACGAGTGCGGGCGCGTGAACGACTGCCCGGACTGGAACTGCCGGCAGAAGGAGCTTTCCATGACCATGTGTGTGGCGGAGCCGCTCAGCGAGCCGATGATCTCCAAGTGCTTTATCGGCGGGCCAACGGAGCTGGAGCAGTACCGTCAGGAGATGCTTTACGGTATCCTGGATTTCGAGGTGGAGAAAGGAAACTGGGTCTATACCTACCACCAGAGGTATGCGGACCAGATTCCGTTTATCGTGAGCGAGCTTAAGAGAAATCCCGGAAGCCGCCGCGCGGTCATGACGGTGAGAGACAAGCAGGCGGATATGGGGAGCGATGATCCGGCGTGCCTGCAGCACATTCAGTATTTCATCCGGGAGGGAAGGCTTTGCTGCAAGGTCCTGTTCCGATCCAATGATGCCTGTAAAGCCGCTTACATGAATGCATTTGCACTGATCATGCTGCAGAAGATGATCGCGGATGAGCTGGGCGTCGGCGTGGGAAGCTACACACACCGTGCGAACAGCTTTCACTGCTATGACAGAGACTTCGAGCTTCTGGAGGGATATGTGAAGCGTATCCGGAAGTCTATCGAAGAGGATGACCCGGACGAAGTGACCTTTGATTACGAGGACGGCTGGGATGAGATGATGGAAGAGGCAAAGACTGTAATCGCACAGAAGGTTGAAGAATTGAAGCGCAATTGATGAGATTCAGAGCGGTTTTTCACTGCTGTAAAGGCACCGGACATTGTATCCGATGCCTTTATTATATTTACAGGAAAAGCATAAGAAAAGCGGGCTGCGTGCGGCCACGGTGCAGTCGGGGAAAGCTTAAAAATTCGCAGGAAGATCAAGCTGCGGCGACAGATGCCGCAATCTGAACGTCAGCCGCACATGATTCTGTGAAAAGACGGAGTCCGTTTCTCAAAGGTCGTCAGTTCCCGGAAGCCGCATTCGTAGGCGATATCCTGTCCGGCTCGGAGAAATGCCCCGACATCCTCAGGCCGGTGCGCATCGGTTCCGAGCGTGAGAATCCTGCCCCCGCATTCGCGGTAAAGCTTCAGAAGCATAGGCGTCGGCATGGTGGTCTGCATGGACTGGCGGAAGCCTGACAGATTCAGCTCGATCCCCCGGTCTCTTCGGATGATGATGCGGTACAGATTTTCAATTTTATCCAGAAATTGTCCGATATTCACAGCAAAGCCGGATTCTGCCATATACCGGAGCGGATATGTGATGTGGCCGATGACATCATAATCAAAGTCCGCGGCGTATTCCGTGAGAAGATCCAGGTAGTGATCATAGACCTGAACCGGGTCATGCTTACGAAAATTATAATAATAGACGTCAAGATCATTTTCCATCTGGTGCACTGATCCGATGACAAAATCAAGCTCCGGATGATCTGAAAGGAACCTCCAGCCTTCCTTCGGATTTGCCATCGGCTGTCCCAGTTCGGCGCCGATGATAACCTTCAGTTTTCCTTCATACCGACCCTTCGCGGCAAGCAGCTCAGGATACAGGCGGCTGCAGTCCAGAATATAACTGTACTTCTGCAGGTGAAAAATATCCATGTGGTCGGTAATGGCGAGCTCCGAAATGCCCCGGTCCATCGCCGCACGGCACATGGCGTCTATAGTCGCGTGGGGAGCACCGTCAAAGGAAAAACAGGTGTGAGTGTGATAGTCTGTGAAATACATGAGTCGGGCTCTCCTTTCTGTGCGGGCCAATGCGGATTATCTATTGCAAAAATCCATGATTTGCGGCAGTAGTATTTGTGAGATCTGTATTCGTAAGATCTGCATTTATAAGACCTGTATTTGTAAGATCTGCATACGTAGGATCTGCATTTATAGGATCTGCATTTGTAGGATCTGCATTCGTAAGATCTGTATTTGCGGAATCTGTTTATGTGATGTCTGGACCGGCGAAATCTATCTTTGCGATCACCGAGCTCAGCCCGCACACAGTATAGCATGGATAACGTCCGCGTGAGAGAAAATCTGAAAAAACAACTACTTGAAGGCAGATTCTGACGAGTTATTTTCTGAGTGATCTCCTATTATGTAAAAGATATTTACCACAAAACAGCTATCGCAGCACAAAGGGGAAAAAACAGTCATGAAGTACATGAAACAGTTTGCGATTATTCTGGCAGTGTCCTGCGTCGGAGAACTCCTGAATCATTTTCTTCCGCTTCCGTTTCCGGCCAGCATCTACGGCCTCGTGATCATGCTCATTTTGCTGATGACACACATCGTCAAGCTTCCGGATGTAGATGAAACGGCAACCTTCCTGGTAGATGTTATGCCGATGATGTTTATTCCGGCGGGCGTAGGCCTGATCACAGCATGGCCGGATCTGCAGCCCATCATTATCCCGATTCTCGTCATCACCATTGTGAGTACCTTCCTCGTTATGGGGGTGACCGGAAAGGTGACCGATGCTCTGGTGAAGGGAACAGAGACCGGAGAAGAGAAGGAGCTGGATGATGAAATCAGTGAGGACCTCGGCCGGATTGAATCCCTGCAGGAGGATGTCACCAGAAAAGAAGCCGCAAAGGAGCTGGTGAAGGAAGAGAAATCTGAAAAACCGTCCAGACTCGGCGAGGAACTGAGCCGGAGGGCTGAGAGAGACCGCTTTATGACGAAGGAATGAGAAAGCGTATACGGGAATCGTCTTCATGAGATTTCTTTGCTGGTTTCCTTTGTTTTGGCCTTTAATTTGCAAAAGAACAGGGAGAAAGAATAGAAATGAATAACGTAATGCTGTGTTCTGCTACCATCGGTTTCGTAATCAGTCTGGTCACTTGCGGATTCGGCGTATGGCTTCATGACAAGACGAAGCTCGACATCATGAATCCGCTTCTGATCTCCATTGCACTGACAATTGTGATTCTGCTCGTGTGTAAGGTGGATTACAAGAGCTATAATGACAGCGCGAAATACCTGAGCTACCTGCTTACACCGGCGACGGTTTGCCTGGCAATTCCGCTGTACAAGCAGATGGCCCTGTTAAAAAAGAACTTCCGGGCGATCCTGATTGGAGTGCTTGCGGGATGCCTCACCTCCATGGGATCGGTTCTGATCATGAGCAAACTGTTCCGGCTTTCACATGCAGACTATGTCACCCTGCTTCCGAAGTCCATCACAACCGCGATCGGAATGGGTGTATCTGAAGAACTGGGAGGAGTTGTGACAATCTCCGTCGCAGTCATCATTGTCACCGGTATCATCGGAAACGTCATTGCGGTAGGAATGAGCAAGCTTCTCAGCATCAAGAGCCCAATCGCGAGAGGACTGATGTGCGGGACCTCCGCACACGCCATCGGTACCGCAAAGGCCATGCAGATGGGAGAGATCGAAGGAGCCATGAGCTCCCTTGCCATCGTTGTGTCCGGTCTGATGACTGTCATACTTGCAAGCTTCTTTGCAATGCTGGGCTGATCATAGTGTTTCATATACATCATCTCATCAATTTTTGATCAGACTCGAAATAACGTCAAAGCTTACCCGGCACGCCGTCAAATCAGAAATAATCATTGGTGAAAGGCCTCGCAGGACGCACTGTTACAAGGTGCGACTGCGAGGTCTTATCAATATCAGCGATTATTCTTGGCCTTCGTCGGAAGGAGAAAGCTTGTCTATAATATCCTGAACAGCGCTGATCGGCATATGAAGTTGATCGGCAATCTGTTGAGGAGAATAATGAAGCGTGAAATACAAGATTTCAATTTTGCCTTTTTGAATTCCTCTGTTTTCAACAGCATCTAATACTTCGCACATTTCTGCTCCTTTCTCCGGAAGCATATCTGCAGCGTCTTCGAAGCGATGATCTCCGGTCAGCACAGACAGAAGCTTCGATCTGCTATATATCTATTGTATCATTTGGGCAAGAAAGTATATGACTGATTATTTGTGCATGCTTTATAAACTTTTCCTGGAAAATTTGTAGATATCGGATAGATTTATACTTCGGTCCCCGCGCGGGAAATCCGAAAATCATCTCTCCTTCCGCTATCGCAGGCCAGCACCAGGAGCAGGAACGGATTCGTCTGTATCTCGATCAGGTGGTGCTCGATGACACAGGCTATGATGATCAAAAACAGCAGAAAGAGCTTCAGATGATCGCCTGTCTTCCTCTCACGGTTCGCGGTGATAACCAGAATGAGCAGCACCGCAGCCAGGACGGCGAGACCAAGCCGGAGCAGAATATTCACATAAGAGCTGTCCAGAAAGAAATATTCAGCAGAATGCGTGACGGCTCTTCCAGCGCCCCGCATCTCGACCTTCTGGGCCCACAGACGCACATGATAACGCTCAAAACCGATATGCCCGTAGTAGAGACGGTTATTCAGCACTTTGTTCACAAGCCGCAGGAATCCGGAGGATTCGGAGTAGAAGCGGGACATCAGAATCATCATAGCGGCGAAGATCGGAGCAGACAGGACGATCAGCCGGTCGATCCACTCGCGAATCCGGGGTAGTACGGCGGCTTCGGTACGGCGTTCAGAAGGCTTCCGCCTGGTCTGCGATTCTGATTCAGAATCCACCTCCTCGGTAGATATTCCGGTCTTATTCATGTGAGCGCCGGGAAGTGTAGGCCGGGAAGATTTTCCTGTTCCTGCGTATTTACCGTACGGCCCCTTGCGTAAGCGGAGCTTCATGATTCCGAGATAGAGCACAAGGATTGCGAAAAGCAGTGCCGTGGTACGCGCATCACATCCTACCCATGTAAAAATTCCAAGGGCAGCAATCGCCGCAATTTCGATCCAGCGGATCCTTCGAAGCCGGAGCCATACATAGCTCAGAGCCATGAAGAACAGGTGCGCACAGAAATCTGTCGGATAAACGAAGCCGAAGGCCATTCGCGCGCGGTAATTGTGCGCCTCCTGGTAGTAGGTCAGATTCTCGATCTGCCCGGAAAGCGCCAGAATAACAGCCGCGAGCGTGACTGCAATGGAGACAGCCAGGTGCACCGTCAGAATTTTCCGGAATTCCATGCCGTGTGCGAGAAAAATCAGTACCGCCAGCTCATAGATGAATGCGTAGGAATAAGAATGCCACGACAGCAGAAGACTCCCGCACAGAAAAGCGGCCAGAATTCGCTCCCGTGCCGTCCAGACATCATCCGAAGCCGCCTTCCATATCACCATCACCAGTGCTGCCAGCTGAAGGATACTTTCCACACGCCCGCTCCACCAGTCCACCCGGATCATGGTCGCGGTCAGCATGGACTTGAAGACGATAAAGGCAAGATACACATAAAAAGCAGCCGAAAAATATTTTTTCGCAAAATGTCGAAGACCGATCGATACTCTCCGGCAGCAACCGGAAGAAGAAACATACTCCATATGGTTATACAAATTCTTTCTTTCCTTTCAGGGAACAGATTTATCAACGGCCCGCAGCACAGCAGAACCATGTCAATTGTACCATCTTTGACGGATCCGCAAAAGGAAAAGTCAAATGCAGGCGCAAGGAAATGCCAAATGACAAATGCTTCCCAAACGCTGCTGAAACCTTTCTGTATTATCATAGACTTATCGTGTACAAACTGTGCTACAATGTACACATCTAAGCGCGAACCTGCGGCAATGTTCCGGGTACTGCCGCACAGCCGATGACAGTGCATGGCATCACCTGATATAACAGTGCAGAGCATCAGCTGATATGACAGTGCAGGGCAACACATGATATGACATTGCAGGACATTATATAATAAGGAAGAAGAAAATGACAGATACAAAAGACCACAGACTGAAAATCTGTTTTGCCGCGTCCTCAGGCGGTCACTTCGAGCAGCTCATGCGGCTGAAGCCGCTGATGGACAAATACGATAGCTTCGTGATGACGGAGCGGACAGATTATCTGCCTGACACCGGAGGTGAGAAGATCTACTACCTGCGTCAGGTGAACCGCAAGGAAAAGAGCTTTCCCTTCCGGATGCTCCTGAACGCCTTTGATTCTCTCAGAATCTATCAGAGGGAAAAACCGGATGTTGTGATCTGCACCGGGGTACTCGCCATGATTCCCATCTGCCTGATCGCCAAACTACATAGGAAAAAACTGATCTACATCGAGTCCTACGCCAAGGTCAGCTCAGGCACGGAGACTGGACATTTCCTGTACAAATACGCAGACCGTTTTTACATCCAGTGGAAGGCACTTCGGCAGGTATATCCCGACGGAAGATATGTCGGCGGCATTTACTGAGCAGCGGGAGGAAATCAGATGATATTTGTAACCCTCGGATCCCAGAAGTTCCAGTTCAATCGTCTTCTGGAAAAAATCGACAGTCTCATCGCCGCGGGCACGATCACCGAAGAGGTCTTCGCCCAGACAGGATACAGCGATTATGTGCCGCTCCATTTTACGTATCAGAAATTTCTGGACGGAACAGAATTCAAGGAAAAAATGAAGCAGGCGGACATCGTCATCACCCACGGCGGCACCGGAGCCATCATCACTGCGGTCAAACAGCACAAGACCGTCATCGCCGTCCCCAGACAGTCCGCCTGGCAGGAACACGTCGACGACCATCAGAAGGAAATCGTACGGGAATTCGGAGAACAGAACCTCATTCAGCCGTGCATGAATGTAGATGACCTCGGAGAGGCACTTGCACAGGCAGAACAGAAAACATTTTCGGAGTATCGTTCCAACACAGACCGCTTCATCAGCGATATTGATAATTACCTCCAGTCAGAAATCATTAAGAAAAATGACAGCGGAAGTAGAAGATTGTAAAAAATAATAAAGAAAATGACATAATTTCAGAGATGGAAAATTCCGCAAGATATCGACGGAAAAACAGTCAAAAGCCAGCAAATACTGAATTTAATCACCTCGAAAGACGTAAAAAAAGAAGCGAAAACAGCCGAAAACCACGAATAACGGCATCAGAATGCAACAGATTTTGAATGTTTTGTTAAAAAAATACAAATCAAGAATTAAAAATTTGGTAATACTTTCACGGATATTTATGATAGTAAAGTAAAGAGCATACTTAATGCTACATTATATTATTTTAACTTAGGTTAGGAGGAATAACAAATGGCAAGAAACAAATTCTTAAAGCGTATGGCTGTTACGGCTCTTGCTGCATCCATGACATTTGGAACCGTACCGGCTGTCGCTATGAATGTCTTTGCTGATCAGAAGGTTACTTCTGAGAATCCGAACAGTACTGATTCGAATGTAAACACACTCTTCACTGCTTTCAGCAATGCAGTGACCAGCCTTGACACAACTTCAATCTCCACAAAGAGTACTGCTGATGATATTCAGAAAGCCTTGGTGACTGCACTTAAAAACCAGGACGGCACTAAAACATATAGTGTTTCTGTCGAAAATATTACTACAGAAACCGCAAAATACGAAAATGGTGGCGTAGTCGCTCCTACCATCAGTGCGGAAGCATCTATTATGGAATATGAAAATTCCACAACTGGAGATCAGGACAATCCGGTAAAAGCATCTGCTACTCTTGACGGCGTTAAGTTTACGCTGAACTGTGGCAAATACACGGACGCTGATAAGGCCGCTGTCGCAGCTGATTATTATACACAGGGACTTGAAGTAGCGGCTACTAAACCTGGATTTACATTCAAAGATGCAAACTCCGTATCTGCGGCTCCGGTTCAGGATAAGCTGAATGAACTGAAAGCTGCGGCACCAGCAGGTTCTACACTTGAGACGATCCTTAACGCTGTCACCATCGGTAAAATCACTACTGAGATTAAATCTCAGCCGACAGACGATAATGAGGGCACGGTTACAGTAACTGTTCCGCTCACCAGTACGACCGGTACCGGCTCAACAGCAACCACAGCGACTGAAAATGCCGTGGCTACTGTTTACATTTCAAGAACTACCACAGCTGCAACAATTGATGATGCAAAGAAAGTTCTTGCTGATACAACATTGACGAATCAGCAATTCACTGTTACAAACGGAAAAATTACTGGCGCAGATCCTGATGTCTTGAAGACAGCTCTTAATACTGCATTAACTAATGCAGGCATTAAAGCTACAGATGTAACCGTATCTGGTGTGGAATTTGTGAATGCTACAGCGGCTACACACGCAGCTGATGGCACTGCAAAACTTGTCGTTACTCTTACAGCTGGTTCAACCACCGACAAAGACACCTACTCTTTTACAATTGAACACAGTGCAACAGATATCCAGACTGAGGCAACAAATGCAGTTCAGACGGCTATTAACAATCTGAAAGCGACTGATTTCCAGGCAGCGGGTGCAACTATCGCTCCTACGCAGGAAGAAGTTGAGAAGGTTGTAACTGATGCAATTGATAAAGCCTTAGCAGATAAGCTTGGCGGAAGTGCAACGATCGCTTCTGAACTTTATGCAGCAAAGCCATATATTGCAACTGTCACCTATAATCCGGCGACTAAGGGCGCAGATGGTTCTGTCGCTATTTCCGTTCAGCTCTACAAGACTCATGAAGCGACATCCAAGACAGATACAACGAAGTGTGATCCGCTTGGAACAGCTATTACAAATACAAGCATCACTATTCCGGCACTTAAGACTAAAAATGCAACAGGAATCAGTCTCGGTGATGATATTGATGCTAAGGGATCAGCAACGATCACACCGGATCTTACACCGGATGGGGCTAATACAGCTCATGTAGTACTTTCTTGGAAGGGCGCAACAAAGCTTGATAAGGCAATTGTTAAAGTAAATGGTACAGAAAAGATTGCTGCAACTGACAACGACAAGTCTGCAACGATTACGTTGAATGCAGGAGATAAAATCCAGATCGTTAATGGTGATGGCAGTAACTGGAAAGACATTGAAGGCACATTAACAGCGACTCTTTATGATGCTAGAGACAACAAACTTGGAACTGACTCCGTTGAAGTAAAACTTAGCAAACTTTATTCAGATGTTACAGATGATAAGGCATTCTACTTTGCATCGGTATATAATCTTGCATCTAAAAACGTTGTAAGTGGTACGTCCGCTTCCACATATTCACCTGAGAAGAACGTAACACGTGGAGACTTCATTACTCTTCTGTACCGTGCAGCAAAAGCTGCTCATAAAGTTACAGGAACTGTCAATGCAGAAGATGCTTCTGATAAATTTACAGATGTTTCCTCAAAGGATTATTATGCAGAGGCGATTGCTTGGGCTGTTAATAACAATATAACAAGTGGTACATCTGCTTCCACATTCAGCCCGAGCGAGACAATCACCCGTGCAGATGCTGTGACATTAATTGCTAGATTTGCAAACCAGAAAACTACAATCGGTGATGACTACACAATTCAGAAGTTTGATGATGTGAAATCTGGAGCTTATTATGCAAATGCCGTTAATTGGGCTTCTGAAAAGAAGATCACAGCAGGAAAGACATCTAATACTTTTGCACCGAATGATAAAGTAACAAGAGGTCAGGCTGCCGCATTTATTGATAGATATTTTACTTCTATTAATTGGGCATAACACTTAATTGATGATCAAGTTATAATCTAGATGACTCGAACAAGTAGTAATTATTGCTTGTTCGAGTTTTTTGGCTTTTGACTATTGAGCAAGGGCGGACATTTTCAAATTTCCAATTGTTCTCACATCTAAAAGAATGGGTGCCAGATCCTTCCCAAAGGAATGATCTGGCACCCATTAATTGAGCTTTATATTTTATAATCTAGCTGCATTATCTTCACAAAGATTATTTCTGAAGAAGATTGTCATCCTTTAATCCCTTTGTGTGATTAACTGCTCTGTAGATGAAGGATACACCTTCCGCTCTTGTGCAAGTAGCATCCGGTTTGAATGTTCCATCCGCATAGCCTGCAACAACATCGTTCTTTACGCCCCATGCAACTGCCGGTGCATAGTACTTGTTGCTTGCTACATCAGTGAAGTCGGACTTTCCGCTCTCGCTATCTGTCTTACCAACAGCCTGAGAATATCTGTACAGGAAGCTGATCATCTCTGCTCTGGTAACTGCTTTGTTCGGGCTGAATGTGGTATCACTTGTACCATATGTGATGCCGTTTGCTGTTGCCCATGCAACTGCCTTAGCATAATAATCGCTAGCCTTTACATCAGCAAATTTGGTTGATGTGCTGACTTCCGGTGAACCCGCATATCTGTAGAGCCATGCGATCATATCGCCTCTCTTAACGGTACTGCTCGGGCTGAACGTGGTCTCTGTCGTTCCTGCGGTAATCTTGTTATCCTTTGCCCAATAAACAGGATCAAAGTAATATGCACTCGGATTAGTTACATCAACAAATCCATTATAAGTTTCCTTAACGTAAATTGTGATGGTATCGTTGATCTTCGGGTTTGTAGCACTGGAAGCTGTGATAACGACTTTTCCGCCCTTGACAGCCGTAACTGTTCCGTTCTCATCAACTGTTGCAACGGAAGGATCGCTGGAAGTCCATACAATATCATTTGCCGTAGCCGGCTTTACATAAAGCATCTGATGTGTAGACTGAGCAAGTTTCAGGGTTGTTGCAGCTGGTGTAGACAGCTGGCCATTGTATCCTCTAACAATGTAGAGGGTACGTGCATTTGCAAGCTCGATATCAGCTGCAGCAACTGTTTTCAGCTTCGGAATAGCGACAGTAAAGGTAACATCTTTGGTCACATACTGCTCATCCGGTGTCATTGTGCCGTCATAAGTAGCGTACCAAGGATTCTCTACGCGTACAGTTGCATTTACCTTGATACTTCCGTCTGCCTTCGTGGTCGGCTCTACATAATCACTGTAGCTAGCTTTTTGAGCTCCATCCCAATCATACTCAACATTATCATCAGAAAGCGGCGAATGGTTATAAGCATCATTAACCAGTTTCTCGCCAGCCTTATTGAAAAGTGCGGTTGCAAACTGATCTGCTGTAACATTGCCAAGAGTGTCATCCGCTGTGTAACTCTTTTCATCAGCACCCTTGTCTAATTTCGGAGCAGACGCATAGTCATCAACACTGCTCTGAATTGTCGAAACGAGATCTTTTGTCGTTTCGCCTTCCTTAAACAGTCTGGTCATCTCATCAGTCATCTCTGTGAGCATCTCATTAGCGGACTGCTTCAGATTGAGGTCAACGGTGAATACATGATCGTCATTGTATCCATCTTCCTTAAGCTGGAAGTCAACTGATACATGTCCGGTTTCGCCATGCTTTGCGAGCTTCTTGTTCGCTTCTCCGATCTTAATGTCGCCTGCGGAGATAGCGATGTGCTTCAGCTGAGCATAATCATTGCTATGCAGTCCAGCCTGATCAAGGTAATAAATAAACTGATTACCATTAAAGTTATTCACATAGATATCATCTTCATTTGTGTTGGCTCTCTGCGGATCCGCTGAGCCAACGCCCTTGCCATTGGCAAGCCAGAATCTGAGGTTATTGATGACACTTGCAAGTTTCTCAGCATCGACATCATTTGCAAACGTAGTGCCAGGGTCCTGGAGATATTTCTTTACTGCAGCCGCAAATCTTGTGGTCAGATAATGAAGCGCACGATCTCTTGTAGCAGTATATTTATGGGTATCCTTCTTTCCATCTGCAGAAATCGTGATATCAGAAGTAAATGTCATGGTATTGTTCTTATCGTCATTAACCGGTGCAGAAGTATTCGCAGCGCTAACAACTTTAATCGAACCATTATTGTATTCTGCAATATTATAATGAGCAAGTGCAGCCTGAGCCATGGAAACCATTGTTACATCTTTGATCTCATCGCCTTCGATTACACCATTTTCATTATCAATTTTTTCATCGTTTGCAGCAAACGGCTTTACTTCATCAAAATACTTCTGAATGTAATGCTGAGCAAGTGCGATTTTCTCGTCAGCTGTGTATGCATTCTCATCCAGAACGAAGTTATAGGTTGTGGTCTTCTGGCTGTCAGGAGTAGCACTATTAGTCGGGCTGCTCAGTGTTACGGTTCCTGTGATTGTTCCATAATTATGATAATCTGTGTGCTGACCATCATCATAATAGCTGGAACCTGTTGCTTTTACGTTGTCAACCTGTACATTGTAGCCGGGGAATGCTGCCGCAACTGCTGTCTTAATAGCATCTGCAGTAGTCGCAGAAGTAACGCCTGTCATTCCATCAAGTGCAGCCTGAATGCCGGCACTGACTCCGAGATGATCATCCGCACTTGCAACAGCAACTGTTGAAGCAGCCAGCGCAGGGATTGCCATAGCCGGTACGGCACCAAATGTCATGGATGCAGCAAGAGCCGTAACAGCCATACGCTTTAAGAATTTGTTTCTTGCCATTTGTTATTCCTCCTAACCTAAGTTAAAATAATATAATGTAGCATTAAGTATCCTCTTTACTCGAGAGGAAGACGGATTCTTCCGTAAAACGGGGCATTCTTGATGTGGATGATTGATACGTGACACAATTTTGACACAGATTTTCTGCTCGGACATGTAACTAGGAACAGCGATTTTCGGTCAAAACAGCGGAAGAACTGCCATGGAGTTTTGGTGTCGCGAAAGCATAGGGAAGGGGTATGGAAGATATGTTAAAGGTGCTGATGATGGGAAACCGCGGAGATGTGAAGGGCGGGATTACGAGTGTGATTCAGCAGATTCTGAAGAATGACTGGCGGAAAGAGGGGATTGAGCTTCGGTTTATTCCGACTTATACGGATCGGAATCCGGCTGCGAAGGCGGCTGTCTTTGCGGAGGCATGCTGCAGAATGACCGGAATGATGCGGAAAGACCGGCCGGATCTGGTCTATGTCCATATGTCTTACAGAGGCAGTTTTGTCCGGGCGCGTGCGCTGCAGAGGATCGCGCTTCGATTTCACGTTCCTTTTGTGATGCACCTGCACGGCTCTGAATTTGAAGACTGGTATCGTTCTCTGCGTCCGGAAAAGCAGGGACAGGTTCGTGAGTTTCTTGGAAACTGCCGGTCTGTCGTAGTGCTTGGTGAGCATTACAGGGACAGCATTCAGTCTATCTGTCCCGGTGTGCCTGTGGAAATCGTGCACAATGCCGTGGAACTGCCGGACAGGATTACAGATCTGAACGACACCGGGAACCGGATTTTATTTCTGGGAGTTCTGATTCGAAGAAAGGGAGTGGAGGATCTCCTTCGTGCATTTGCCATCGCAAAGCCGGAAAAGTGGCGGCTCGTTCTGGCCGGAAGCGGTCCGGAGGAAGAAAGCCTGAAAAAACTGGCACAGGAGCTCGGAATTGCGGATCGGACAGATTTTCCCGGATGGATTGACGGGGAGAAAAAAAGAGAACTGCTGGAGTCCTCTCAGATTCTTGCTCTGCCCTCCTATAATGAGGGCCTGCCGATCGCGATACTGGAAGCAATGAGCTTCGGGCTTCCGGTGATCAGTACGACAGTCGGGGACATTCCGGCTTGTGTCAGAAACGGCAAGAATGGAATTCTGGTTTCGCCGGGGGACATCGACGCGCTGGTCAGGGCGCTGTCGGATCTGACGAGTCACGAGGAAATGTGGCGCAAATACAGCCGGAATGCGCGAGATACCATTGAAGCAGATTTTGACGAGAAACACTTCTACCGGAAGATTTCTGCAATGTGGAGGAGAAGCATCTGTGAACCCGGAACGGACGTACAGACACAAAAGCAGACATGAAAATACTGCAAATATTAAATCGACAGTTTAACCGGAGACGTAAAGCCAGCGAGATAAACGGATGCTGCGGGCCTGCAAACGGCCTCTGCATCTCCGCATCATATATGCTTCATGAAAGGGCCGGCAGATCCTTCCGCATTTTGTCCGTGAGGATCCGCAGAGTTTCGGCTCTTTTCTCCTGAATCATGGAAACCGGCCATCCTTCCCTCTCTGCCTGGCCGAAGATCTGCCAGATCTTCTCCGGATGCTCTGCGGCGGACACGCATCGTTCGGGCAATCCACACAGACTGTAGAAGTCCCGGACCTTGTCGTCCCAGTTGATCCCGATTGCCGGTACATGAAAGGCCGCGCTGATGATGTGACTGTGCAGCCGCAGGGAGATGATTCCCCGGAACGAGGCGATCTGTTCTGTGAGCTGTGCGGGATTTTCCGGACAGGGCAGCAGCTTCTGCATGCAGGAAGGCCATTTCTGTGCAGCCGTCTGAAGAATTTCCCGCGCAAAGACTTCATCCATGTCGCTTCCGTTTGTGAATCCGCACCAGTCGATATGATTTTGCTCGAGAAATGCGATCATATTCAGATAAAATCCGCGGATCCGGTGCTCCGGTATATCAAACGGATACATGATGCCAAGGCCGATCTTTCCGTTCTTTGACGGGTGAATCGGGTACGTTTCGGATGCCCACAGGCCCTGGTCCCAGGTCTGAACGGCATGCACCTGAAATCTTTCGCTGATCAGGTCCGGATGATCTCGGACGGTCACCAGACGTACCATCGGATGATGCATAACCGTTCTCATTTCCTGGCGCAGCTTTCGGCTCTCCATGGCTCCCGCGCCGCAGGAGACAAAATATACCGGAATATTTCTCTGTGTGAACTGCGATGTGAGGTAGGCCACAGCTGACGCCAGCGTATCCGCAAAGATCTGTCCGCCGGCAAAAACCACAGCGTCGCAGTCTGTGTCTGCCGCTCTTTTCAGTTCCGGAAGAATCTTATGGAATACGTATTCCTCATGAGAGGTCTCTTTCTTCAGCGGGGTATATTTCTCGCAGAAGAACCGGAGGCGCTGTCTCTTCTTCAAAGCCCGGTAACGTTCCATCGGCAGTAGTTCCCGTTTCGGGAACGCCGTTCTTCCGAAGAGGTCCACAAGGCCAACCTCCGCCTCCGGAAACGCTCTCTGAAGGCGATCCTTCACGCAGTCTCCGATCACGGCGTCTCCCAGATTCCATTCATAATAAAACGCGATCACACTGATTTTCATTTCGAATTCCTGTTCCTGTCTCTGCCGGATGACGGCGTCAGGAGAAAAGCCTCCTTCAGGACCGCATCCATGGACGGACCGTTGTCCGTTTCATCGTAAAATCTCGCTGCGTTCCTGCTGAACCGGTCATACTCGCTGTCCATTTCATGCAATGCCCGGATGACGGCGTCCGGATCTGAGAAATCGACGCAGATTCCCGCGCCGGATTCTCCGACGGTACTGGTGAGTCCGGGGATGTCGTTGCACAGCATCGGAATCCCGAAGCCGGAATATTCGTAGATTTTATTCGGCGCGCAGTAACGGTTATTCAGACTTGTGTCGTTATAGAAGGCCACTGCGATATGTGCGTAAGAAGTAACTTCTAGGAAATACGCGTAGGGGATGTTGCCGAGATAGATCACTCTGTCATACCTGCCGCGGACCTTTTCAAGGGCGTCTCCCTCCACCGGACCGGACAGCGTAAGGTAGTAATCGCTGTCCGCGCGCTTCAGGATATCCGCCAGAGTGCTCAGATCACGGTCCGCCGTGATTGCTCCCTGATAGAGGAGCGTTTTTTTGCCGCGGATCTGCTGAATCAGAGCCTCCATCTCAGGCGTGGAAGGCTTCATACACCGCTTTCTGGGATGATCGTACGGTTTGTTCCGAAGCACATGGGGAAGCTTTTCGAGGCCCCACTGCCTTTCCATCAGGATGGCGCGGTGCGGTTCACAGGCGGTCCAGATATCAACCATCTTCCGGAATTCCGGAATGCGTGAGGTCCACCATTCGTCCTCATAGTATTCCAGAGCATTCGCAACCAGAGGGTGAAAATTCTTCAGGAAATGGCGATGCTTCATGAGGCTTTCTTCGGTCCCTACCCACAGAATGGTATCGTCATTCCAGATTTCATTTCTGACCTTTTCCCACAGCTTTTTATAGGAAAAATAGTTCCGGGTCTTCTGCAGAAGGAGATTTCTGCTCTTGTAAAGCGTATACGGAAGGCAGTCCACGCCGAGCTGCTGAATCCGATTCAGATAGTCCCTGCCGTAATCCGGTGTGACCAGTACGATATGATATCCGCGGTCACGAAGCTGCAGCACTTCAGAAAGACACGGCGGTTTTTTTTCGATATTCTGAAAGCAGAAATATACGACCTGTTTTTGCATGCTGAATTTTCTCCTTTGCATCAGATCTGATGCGGTCAACCTAAGTTCTGAACGGTTTGTTTCCGGAACCATGGTCCGGCACATTATCGTTTGACCAGCTCAGAAACGAACTTTCTGCCACGATCCTTCAGCAGCTGCCTGCAGTCCGCGGAATTTCCGGCGGCACGCACCTGCTGGAAATAGTAGTGAGACAGCGCCTGATAATAGCGGGACAGCCCGGTCTGGATCTTCTCCAGCGCACAGGGATCCGTCGTTCTGGCCTCGATCTCTTCCAGAAGCAGCGCAGATCTGAGCTTGATATCTTTCCATCTGCGAGAGGTGAGACTTGACTCATGGTAACGGTAGGAGTACAGAATCTCAGGCAGATAATAAAACTGAAACCTTTCATATGCCCGGAGCCAGAAATCATAGTCTTCGACCAGAAATTTTGTCTCATCATACCCGCCGAGCTCCTCCTGGACCTTGCTCCGGTACATGAAGCAGGCGGCCACAATATTCCGGATATAGATGTTGTTCAGCTCTCCCGGTTCCTGCGTAGTACCGAATACCCGGCCGTTTTCATCCATGTTGTTCATGCGAGCGAATACGACATCTGCCTCCGGATGCTCGATAAAGGCGCGGTGCATCTCTTCACAAAACGCTGGGAGGAGAAGATTATCATCCGAGGTCCAGGTGTATAATTCTCCCGTGCAGTGCGAAAAGCCAATGTTCAGACTGCGGGGAAGCTTTTGATTCTGTTCATTGGTATACACCCGGATCCGGCTGTCCCTGGCGGCATACTCTTCCGCAATTTTCAGCGAACCGTCGGTGGATGCATCGTTCACAATGATTAACTCAAAATCCCGGTATGTCTGCTCCAGAATACTGCGGATTGCTCCGGCAAGGTATCTCTCGCCGTTATACACAGGCATGACTATTGATATTTTCATTACCATTCATCCTTATTTTCTATGGAATGTGACGCTGATACTGATATAGTCTGTGGCGCAATCTGCGGCTTATACAGTTTGCGGCACAATGTATCGTATGGCCGTTTACTATATATAAATTGAGATGGAGGACCCTGTCACTTCTTGAATTTACGTAAAATGCTGAGATACAGTCCGAGGTTCCGGTTCAGCAGATAATAGCGCATCTTCTCGCTGCGCAGGATCATCGGGTTTGCAGAAACCTTCGAGTGGAGAAGTGTCTGCTCCAGCTGATTCGTCCGGTCCCGAAACTCCTGAAGATCCGCCCGATCGATTCTCTGATAAACCGGCAGGAGGTAATTCGCCAGCGACAGAATATTGATAACGACACAGTGATCGAAGGCATTCCATAACTCCGGTGCCTCCCTCACGATGTCCTTCTCCATCGCCGTCAGCGCGCCGTAAATATCGTACCGCCGCTTGCTGAAGGCCGACGCCAGAATACTTCCGGACCGCTGCTGCTGATAATTATACAGATACTCGGGGAGATACACGAAACGCTCCGCCTTCGCAAAGACACGATAGGTTGTGTAAGCGTCTTCATACAGCTTTCCCTCCGGAAAGCGGATGCCGTAATCCGTGAACAGATTCCGCCGATAAAGCTTATTCGGCGTATGGAATTTGAAGCGGTATCCGTTAAACATGTCCGAAAGGGCCTTCGCCCGGTCCGCAGAATCCGGAATATCAATGTGCGGGGTGCGTTTTCTGCATGAGCCGTCTTCGTTTACATATTTCATGTTGCAGATGCAGATATCCGCCCTGCCGTCCTCCGCCGCCTTCAGCATATGCCCGACAAAATCCGGTTCCACCCAGTCATCCCCGTCTACAAACGCCAGATATCTGCCCCGGCTTTCCTCAATCACTGCATTCCTGGAAGAACTCAATCCGCCATTCTGCTTCGTAACCACACGGATTCTCGCATCCCTGCCCGCCGCCTCTTCGGCAATTTGACCGGAACGGTCGGTGGAACCGTCATTTACCACGATGATTTCGATATCCGAACAAGTCTGACCGGTCAGAGAATCCAGACACCTGCGAACATATTTTTCCACGTTGTACACAGGTACAATAACCGATACCGCACAATCCCTGCTCATATTCCATCCTCACTGAGTCATTAACATCTCTCAAGTATAACATAGAAAAAAAGGTGTGCAAGGCAGAACCACCACCCTGGAAAATTTCAACGAGCGAGAACAGATGGGCCCATCCTTTTAGAAAAAGCACGTTTCTGATTAGAGAAAGCGCGTTTCCGCCCTGCTGCAGATACGTCGAATGCATTTCAAAGTCTGCGAACTGAGATGCCCGACCAATGGAGAAAGTATCCTGTCATACAGAATTGCTCCGATGAAGGAAGCAAGAAAAACAATCCCCGCCATCAGAATGGCTTTGACCAGAACAGCGTGCTCAAATCCGAAGTGATTATAGAAAAACCGCACCAGACCTGTACGGTAATATGTCTTGAACATCAGATTGCTCTGAAGAAGATAGACCGTCAGAGACAGACTGGACATATAATTGATCATTCCGCTGTGAAAATTTTCGTTTCTTCTGACAAGATTTACAGAAGCAATTGCGATCAGTACCAGAAACGGATTTGCGTTGCTTACCCAATATAAGAGATTGGTTTCTCTGCCGGTTAACAGACCAATAGCATTGGAAATAGCCGGAAGCAATAGAAATCCAGCCATTCCGACCGACAGGCACTTCAGATTCAAGTTCCGATCATCCATCCATGAACGTCTGTACTTTTTGAGATAGGAAAGCAGCAGGTAAATCGCAATCCACTGGACTATTTTCGAGGAGAAGAACGCTCCCTTTACGAAAAACTCACAAACCAGGTACAGCCATGCCATAACCGCAGCCAACTGAAAATGTCTCCTTCTGCCCATATTTTCAGTGAGAAAATTCAGTAGCGGGGCCAGCGGATAAAACAGCAGATAAGCGGTGATATACCAGGTATTGGTGAAAAGGTTTGGAAAGATACTGTGCAGAATAAGCTTCCCCGGTACCTGGCCGAGACGGATGAGCAGAACAGCAAGAAGGCAGAGTACAGAAATCACCCAGGTCTGAAGAAAAAGCCTCATCCACTTCTCCTTCTTCCATGTCCTGATGTCCGGAAGAAACCATGCGGACGAAAGGAAAAAGATGTCATTTCCCAGAGAACCCAGATGAAAAAGCAGAGCCAGAACGAATGTGGAAGCCGACGTTGTAGGGGCGGAGATCGAGAGCAGATAGGGCTGATTACCGGCATATTCCGTCGGCTGTGTCATACACTGTACAATATGAGAGAGGATTATCATCGCAATGGCGAAGAGCTTTAAGCATTCTATCCCCGATTGGCGTTTCCTGTATTTATCCATCATCGCGTGTGTTCGTAATCGTTAATCTATTTATGCAGACAATAGTTCCACTTGTCTGAGCTTAACACAGAACGGCCGATAGTGCCATGAGAAAGTGAAATGCCGGTAAATTTACATTTGAATTTCTTTGGCTGTGTCCATTGGCTCCAGATACACATAAACGAGATAAAACACGCTGCGCGAGTTTTATCTCGTTATCGCGACGCTCGCCGCACACGAATACTTCGCATTCGGCTGGGGCTCACTGTTCGCGTAAATAAATGCCAGATCACTCCAACGGGAATGATCTGGCACCTATTAATTGACGCTTATATTACAGATATTAATTGTTCTCTCTGCCTTCTACTCCAAAGTTCTTTGTCTTTTTAAGGAGATTATCATCCTCTAATCCCTTTGTATGAGAAACCGCTCTGTAGATGAAGGTTACACCATCTGCTCTTGTGCAGGTTGCTTCCGGTCTGAATGTTCCATCCGCATAGCCCGCAACAACACCGTTCTTTGCGCCCCATGCAACAGCTGCCGCATAGAACTTGTTGCTTGCTACATCAGTGAAGTCAGACTTTCCGCTCTCGCCGTCTGTCTTGCCGACAGCCTGAGAATATCTGTACAGGAAGGTGACCATCTCTGATCTTGTAACTGCTCTGTTCGGGCTGAATGTGGTATCACTTGTACCATATGTGATGCCCTTAGATGTTGCCCATGCAACTGCCTTAGCATAATAATCACTAGCCTTCACATCAGTAAATTTGTCTGATGTGCTGACTTCCGGTGAACCCGCATATCTGTAGAGCCATGCGATCATGTCGCCTCTCTTAACGTCACTGCTCGGGCTGAATGTGGTTTTTGACGTACCTGAGGTAACACCCTCATCCTTTGCCCAGTAAACAGGAGTGAAGTAATATGCACTCGGATCAGCTACATCAACGAATCCGTTATATGTCTCTTTAACGTTGATCGTAATGGTATCATTGATCTTCGGGTTTGTAGCACTGGAAGCTGTGATGACAGCAGTACCGCCCTTGACAGCCGTAACCGTTCCGTTCTCATCAACTGTTGCAACGGAAGGATCGCTGGAAGACCAAACAATATCATTTGCCGTAGCCGGCTTCGCATAAAACATCTGATGTGTAGACTCAGCAAGTTTCAGACTTGTTGTATCTGTTTGAGAGAGATTTCCATCATATCCTCTTACAATGTAAAGAGTACGTGCGTTTGCAAGCTCAATATCAGTTGCGGCAACTGTCTTAAGCTTCGGAATCGTTACAGTAAATGTAACATCTTTGGTCACATACTGCTCATCCGGTGTCATTGTGCCATCATAAGTAGCATACCAAGGATTCTCAACCCGTACAGTTGCGTTGACCTTGATGCTGCCGTCCGCTTTCGTGGTAGGTTTCACATAATCACTGAAATAAGCTGTATTAATAGCATAAAAAACATTATCATCAGAAAGAGGTGAATTGTTATATGCATCATTAACTAACTTCTGACGAGCATTGGTCCAAAGTGTTCCGACAAAATCATCAGCTGTAACACCACCAAGAGTGTCATCCGGTGTGTAACTCTTTTCATCTGTACCAGGAAGTAACTCCGGAGCAGACGCATAATCCTGAACGCTGCTCTGAATTGTCGAGATGAGTGAATCTGTCTCGCCTGCATTAAACAGTCTAGTCATCTCATCGGTCATCTCTGTGAGCATCTCGTCGGCAGACTGCTTCAGATTGAGGTCGGCAGTAAATACCTGATCGTCATTGTATCCGTCTTCCTTAAGCTGGAAGTCAACTGATACATGTCCGGTTACACCATGCTTTGCAAGCTTCTTGTTTGCTTCGCCGATCTTAATGTCGGTTGCAGAAATAGAGATATGCTTCAGCTGTGCATAATCTGAGCTATTCAGACCTGCAGAATTGAGACATTCAACAAATTTCTTGCCATTAAAGTTCTTAACATAGATGTCATCTCCATGTATGTTGCCTCTCTGGCTGTCCGCTGACCCAATGCCTTTGCCACCATCATTATTATCGTCGATATTAATAGTAATAGTGCCATCATCATTAACATTAACATCAGCATTGATGGCCCAGAATCTGAGGTTGTTGATAACGCTTGCGAGTTTCTCGGCATCGACATCATTTGCAAACTTAGTGCTGGGGTCTTCAAGATACTTCTTAACCGCGCCGGCAAATGCTGTGGTCAGATAATGAAGAGCACGATCTCTTGTAGCAGTATATTTATGGGTATCAGTCTTTCCACCTGCGGAAACTGTGATGTCAGAAGTAAATGTCATCGTATTGTTCTTGTCGTCATTAACCGGAGCGGTAGTATTCTCAGCCTTATCGACTGTAATAGATTCAACAATACCATAATGCTGAAGTGCAGCCTGAGCCATGGAAACCATGGTCACATCTTTGATTTCATCGCCCGGTTTACCCTCAACGGTTTTATCGGTTGCGGCAAACGGCTTTACTTCATCAAAATACTTCTGAATGTAATGCTCAGCAAGTGCGATCATCTCGTCAGCTGTGTAAGCATTCTCATCCAGTACGAAGTTGTAAGTTGTTGTTCCCTGACTATCAGGAGTAGTATTTGCCGGATTGCTCAGGGTTACAGTTCCTGTGATTTTTCCATAATTATGATAATCTGTGTGCGGCTGACCATCATCATAATAGCCGGAAGGAGTCGCACTTGTGATGGTAGCATCTACATTGTATCCGCTAAACTGCGTAGATGCTTTGATTGCCTTAATAATATCGTCTTTGGTAGTTGCCGATGTAACGGTTGCCATAGCGTTAAGTGCATTCTGCACGTCGGTACCAACTCCGAGATGATCAGAGGCGCTTTCGACAGTAACCGTTGAGGTAGTAGCAGCCAGCGCAGGGATTGCCATAGCCGGTACGGCACCAAATGTCATGGATGCAGCAAGAGCCGTAACAGCCATACGCTTTAAGAATTTGTTTCTTGCCATTTGTTATTCCTCCTAACCTAAGTTAAAATAATATAATGTAGCATTAAGTATGCTCTTTACTTAAGTATGCGCCGCCTCTATTCGGCAATTCCGGTAGGTTTTCTCTCGGAAAGGAGAGCCCTGACACAAGAATGACACAGCATTTCTGTCGCCCGTAGTTCTCCGTTGGAAATCATAATTGCTAATTGATTACCTTTGAGAGTGAATTGTGGTATCCTGATAGCATACTTTATTACCGATATATAGAATGGAGAATCTGTCGTGGCAGGGATAAAAGATGTTGCGAAATACGCAGGAGTAGGAGTGGGAACGGTTTCCAGGATGATCAATGGAAGCGGTTATGTGTCGGAGGAATCCAGAGAGAAGATACAGGCGGCGATGAAAGCTCTTGATTATACGCCGAATGAGCTTGCAAGAAACCTGTACAGAAAAAAATCCGGCATCATCGCTGTGCTGGTGCCCAATGTGTCGAATCCTTTTTTTGCCGAATTTATTGATAGCATCGAGGAAGAATTATATGTGGATGGCTTTAAGGTCATGCTGTGTAATACCGCGAAGAATTCCGGCGCGGAGGCGGAATATCTTGACATGCTGAAGAGGCACATTGTAGATGGCGTTGTATCATGTGTTTCATCGCTTGGAGAGCAATATTATTCAACGATAAAGAAGCCGGTAGTGGCCGTAGACAGATACCTTGGCGATAATATTCCGGTGGTTACCGTAGACCATCGCGAAGGAGGAAGGATGGCGGCGGAGCTTCTGATCGAGAATGGATGCAGGAATGTTCTTCACTTCAGGGGCGCGGGAGATATCGATACCCCTTATTATGATCGTCACTCGGAGTTCCAGAGAATCATGGATGAGAACAATATACGAACATATTGCTATGACCTTGCCTGGGACAGGATGGATTCTGAGTATTACATCGAAGCCGTAGATAAGGCGATGCAATCCGGGTTTGCTTTTGATGGTGTGTTCGCGGTTGACCGCATTGCGATAGAGTGCATGAACCGATGTCTGAAGCAGAACAAGAGAATTCCCGAAGATGTGAAAATCGTCGCATATGATGGGACATATATTACCGATATTGTCGAGCCCAAGGTGACGGCGGTGGTTCAGCCTATAGAACTCCTTGCGAGGGAAGCGGCGAAGACAATTACCGCTCTTATCGCGGGGAAGGATCCGGAACAGATGAAAATAGTCCTGAAAGCGACATTGAGAAAGCGCAGCACAACTTTACCGTGATTTTTTTCATGAAAATTTAAATCACACACGATGGAATGAGTAATTGCGCACAAAATACGGATGCGATTCTCGTGAATAATGCTAAAACGACATTCGCATACAGGAGAATTATTGACATATTACCCAATCGGATATATGATATTAATATCTTTTTTAAGCGGATGTGGAACGCGTTCCACACAAGCGGACAGGTTCGGATTCTGAAGCCCGGGAATCGGAAAAGGAACCGCCAGAACGAGGAGGAAGGTATGAAAAAGAAAATCGTCAACATGTTGTTATCTGTTACACTGGCAGCCGGCATGGTTGCGGGACTTGCGGGATGCGGATCCACCGGCACGTCATCCGGAGAGAACAAGACATCCTCTGGCGATGTGAAGGCGGAATCAAATAGTGATTCCGGAGACAGCATCACGGTCCTTGTTGAGAGCGGATCTCCTGCGGAGGCGCTTGCCAAGAGTACCGCTTCGGAATTCCAGAAGGAGAGCGGGTGTAAAGTCAATATTGACGCGGTGGCATATACCGGAATGTATGACAAAATCTCTACGGAAATAAAGTCCGGCCAGGCGGCTCACGATGTTGCGTGCCTTGATTTTGTCTGGCTCGCTGCCTTCGCGGATGCCATCGAACCTCTTAAGAATGCGGACACTAGCGATTTTCTCCCGACTTTGGAGGATTCGGGAACCGTTGATGGAAATCTTCTCGGATATCCTATGTGGGTGAACTGCAAGGTTCTTATTTACAGGAAGGATCTTATTCCGGAAGATAAGGTTCCGAAGACCTGGGAAGAATATCAGAATGTGGCAAAATCGGTAGCTACCAGTGACATGTATGGAACTACCGTTTTCGGAAGCGGTTCGGATGCGGTTTGTTCCTTCCTTGATTTCGCCTGCCAGGCGGGAGCCAAGGGGCTGGTGTTCGATAAGGACGGCAAATGCAACATTACAGACAAAGCGTATGCAGATGCTTTGAAGTTCATGGTAGAGAACGCCAATGCGGATTACACGCCGAATGATTCTCTTGCAACGGCTGCGACAGAGTCTCAGGAGCTCTTCACGAACGGGAAAGTTGCTATGCAGCTTAACTGGAGCCATGAATACCCGGCGGCTGTCAAGGCACTCGGCGCTGATAAGGTTGGCTGTGCGCCCATGATCGCCGGAAGCGCCGGAGTCGGTGCGACGACGGGCCCCTGGTATGAGTGTGTGATGAAGAATTCTCCGAATAAGGAAAAGGCTCTTGAGTATGTGAAGTTCATGTATGATCATAATGCCGATTATATGGATCAGACACTTAAGATTGCGGCGAGAAAATCGGTTTATGAAGATGCAGCTAAAATTGCCGGAGATGAGCACACCAGTGCGGTTCTGACAACGCTGGAATCCCCGTACTCTCAGCCGAGACCTATGGTAACGACATGGTCACAGATTGAAGAGGTACTTACCGGTGTCGTGGAATCTGCTCTGAGCGGGGCGGATATCGACAAGACGCTGGAAGATGCCAAGACGCAGATCGAAGAAATTGGAACCGGTGCGTAAATATATCCGGTTTTTGTAAAAGTAAATGCAGAATGTGTGTGCGGGAGTGTTATGCTCCCGCATTTGAGGAATTAAGGCTATGAGATTGATTTCTAAAAAAACCCTGCTGCTGTTTTTCCTGCCTGGAGCAGTTTTTATGGGGATGTTTCTTATCTATCCGATTATCAAGATGGCGGTAGACAGTTTCTGCAAGGTCGGTATCACGGGTTCCAGAACGTTTATTGGATTGGATAATTATATCAAAGCCTTTAGCACCGGAGGCATGGGGCTGCAGCTCAAGAATACAATCATATATATTCTGGTCGCGGTAAGCATCGAAACTGTTCTGGGATTTATTTTTGCTTTGTTGTTCGAGTCAAATTATAAGGGCAGCAAGATTATCCGGTCTTTGATGATGACGCCTCTTATGATCGCTCCTCTGGTGGCAGGTCTCATTTGGAAGCTCATGCTCAGCTCGAACTTCGGTATCGTGAATGAAATACTGGTGCGTATCGGAATACTAAAGAGTACGAGTGACATTCTCTGGCTGGCAGACCCGAGATGGTCGCTGTTTGCCTGCTGTATTGCGGATATCTGGCTTACGACGCCCTTTATGATGCTTATGATTCTGGCGGGACTTCAGGGACTGGACAGCGCGGTTACAGAGGCATCGCGGATTGATGGCGCCAATGCGCTTCAGGAGATCTTCTATATCAAATTGCCGGGGATTAAGCCGGTTCTGCTGACAGCGCTTTCGGTTAGAATCATTGATGCGGCGAAGACGTTCGACATTATCTGGGCGATGACACAGGGCGGTCCGAACAGTTCTTCCGAAACAATCAGTATTATTATCTATAAACAGCTTGTGAAATATAACAATACGGGATATGCAAGCGCAATGGCGATTATTTTTATTGCGGTACTGGTAGTGTTCACACTGGTCTTTATGCAAAGCCTGTGGAATCCCAAGAAAAAAGCTTAAAAAGCGATGCGAGGTGAAAGATTTACTATGGAAAAGAAATCGGCAAGAAATACGGCCATTATTATTATCTCGGCATTGTTCACGTTGTTCTGGTTGTTTCCGTATTTGTATGTGATATCCTGCTCGTTTCGGAAGGGATCGGAAGTCATTGCGGTTCCGCCTTCCTTCTTCCCCAAAACCTTCTCGGTTGAGAATTTCGTGGATCTGTTTTCGAGGATGAATACCGGGGGATATATGCTGAACAGCCTTGTGACTGCGGTAGTGAGTACGCTGATTGCGGTTATCCTGGGATCCATGGCAGCATATGCGATCCAGCGTTCGGGTTACAAGATCTCTCAGTTTCTTGTCATCCTGATCTTGTGTCTGAAGATGATACCTACGTCCTGCATTACGGTTCCGATTTATGAGATCATTGTGAATATAGGACTGTATGATACGAGACTTGCGTTGATCATTGTATATGCCGCAATTAATATGCCGTTTGTGATGTGGACGATGCTGAGCTTTTATGAAGGCATTCCGAGTTCGCTGGATGAGGCGGCCTATGTGGACGGAGCTAGCAGCTTACAGACATTTACGCGGGTTATCCTTCCGATTGCGGCGCCGGGGCTGGCTACTGCATTTATCTTCACGCTTTTCCTCGCGTGGAACGATTTCCTTGTAGCCCTGCTTCTGACAAGCACAAACGCAAAAACCTTTACGGTTGGCCTTGCGGGCTTCCTTTCGGCATACAGTCTTGATCTGGGACCGATGTGCGCGGGTGCCTTCTTGTTCAGCTTCCCTGTGATGATCATCTCAATGTTTGCACAGAAGTTTATCATCAGAGGTATGACTGCCGGCGCGGTAAAGGGATGATTCCCGGGATCCGGTGCAGCAATGGAATGGCTGCAGTAAAGGGATGATTTTCGGAATCAGGTGTGGTAAAGAAATGATTATGGAGAGTTTATGAGTAACGAATTGATGACATCAAAAATAAGCAGAGCTCTTGAGGAGACAGCGCGGACCAAAAATCATGTCAGCAAAGGGCGCATGAGGCAATGCTATCATTTTATGCCTGAGACCGGCTGGATGAATGATCCGAACGGGCTGATTTTCTACAAGGGAGAATATCATTTTTTCTTCCAGTTCAATCCATATGCTCCCTTTTGGGGGAGCATGTACTGGGGGCATGCGGTGAGCCGGGACCTGCTGCATTGGACTTACCTTCCTCCGGCACTGGCGCCGAGTGAGAGCTATGATGATCACCCGGATGGCGGATGTTTTTCGGGGAGCGCGGTTGTGTATGAGGGGAAGCTTTGGCTTATTTATACGTCTGTTTCTGATCAGGGAAAAGGAATCCGTCAGACGCAAAGTATCGCATACAGTGAAGATGGTGTCCACTTTTTGAAATACGAGGGAAATCCGGTTCTTGAGGCTCCGGAGGGGATCAATCCGAGTGAATTCAGAGATCCTAAGGTGTGGAATCACGATGGAACATTCTACATGGTAACGGGAGCAAGTCAGAATGGACGCGGGAAAGCGCTGCTTTTTTCCTCAGAAAATCTTAAGGAATGGAAATGGATCAATGAGATTGCTGCCAGCAGAGGCGAGTTGGGAAGTATGTGGGAATGCCCGGATTTCTATTCGATCGGAGGGAGGCACGTACTGACCTTTTCCCCGGTCGGAGCGGGTGATCACACCTCTGTTTATATGACCGGGGCATTCGACTACAAGACGGGTAAATTAGAATCGCAGACGGCCCGGGAAATGGACTGGGGTCTGGACTACTACGCGCCGCAGTCCTTCCTGGCTCCCGACGGAAGAAGAATTGTCGTCGGATGGGCAAATGAATGGCAGTGGATGCCAAAATGGAAGGACTGGGGACCGACGTTTAAGGAGGGCTGGTGCGGCTTCTTTAATCTTCCGAGAGAAGTGGGATTTTGGGAGGATGGGTCGCTTCAGTTCAAGCCAATCAGAGAGCTGGAATCTCTGAGAAAGGATGCGTGTGCGTTCCGGCAGATTTCGGTTTCGGAGGATCGAACGCGGCTGAGAGCGGGTGATGGAATCAGCTATGAGATGAAGTTCCTCATTGATCTGGAACATTCTGACGGCGATGTGCTTGAGCTGGAACTCCGGGCCGGAAACGGGCGGAAGACCGTTTGCCGGTTTGATTTTCTGCGAAATGAACTGTCTGTGAACCGGAATCATGCGGATGGATGGAGCCGGGGGATTTCGAGAAGCGTAATGAAGCTTCACAATCAGACACAAATGGATGTGGATATCTTTTCAGATCGATGCTCCATTGAAATTTTCACAGACCATTACACGAATAACCATTCAAATAATGTTTTCGCCGGGGAAGATCAGCGGGATATTTTCATAAGAGCCGAGGGCGGCAGCTTTGTAATCAGGAATTTTGAATCATATGGCATGCAGAGCTGTTTTGATCAGACCTTGGGAGAATGATTAAGGGAACGAGAGATGAAGACGAGTTTTTTCTATGATGTTACAAAATGGAAGACGGGTAACCCCTATGAGGATATCGGGGCCGTTATGAATGATATTATCCGGGATATCAAAGAGAAGCAGACAGAACGAGACGAGGATGACGGGGGGAAGCCGGGAGCGGCGATTTTCATACCGTCAGGAGATTATCATCTGCGCACACAGGTCGTTATCGATATCAGTTTTCTGAAAATCTTTGGTACCGGGCATGGCTTTGAATCCTCAAGCATCCGGTTTAATGTGCCAGAAGAGGAGGTCCCTGCTCTCTGGGAACTGTGGCCGGGCGGCAGCAGGATCATCAATGATCTTGCGGGATCGGCGGATGGAACGGAGGAAGAGGGGGCCGCGTTTCTCATCAGACGTGAGGGAAATCCCAGAATAAGCGCGGTTGAATTTCAGAACTTCTGCATAGACGGTCTGCATTTTACCGGAAACGAGAATAACGACGCTGAAAATTCATACAGGAATGGCAAGACAGGAATCTATGCGGTCAGTGCGAATGACTCGTTCAAAATTAACGAAATGGGAATTGTGTACTGTGAACATGGAATCGTGATGTATGATTCGGATGCGCTTTCGATACATGATAATTTCATCGCGGAATGTGGAAATTGCATCGAACTTCGAAGATTTGGACAGGCATCCAAAATTACGGACAATCTGATTGGGGCAGGCTATAACGGCTATTCTATCTTTGCTGAAAATTTCGGAGGACTTCTTGTCACGGCAAACAATGTATTTCCAAGGGGAAAGAGCAGTCTGCATTTCTCGTATGTTCAGCGCTCTTCGATCTCTGGAAACCGATTCCATTCGTTTTACCCGGGAATACTGAGACTGGAGGAGGGATCTTCGGAAAATCTTGTATCCTCCAATCATTTTCTCAGAGACAATGAGCCCTGGGATCCGATGAAGCAGTATGATAATGGAGAGGATGATCTGCTGGGCCTTGTGGTCATAGACGGGAGTCATAATTCCTTTATTTCGAATCATATATCGGAGAATATTGAGAAAGACAGCCTAAAGCCGAATCGCGACGTTAAGCCCGTCGTTCTTCACATTACGGGCGGTGATGACAACTATATCGCGAACAATCATATGCTTGTCATGACAAAGGATGACGGGCATGCAGAAAGTGTAAGGGAGAGTGATTCCTGTTTTGGAGCGCAGGTGAATGCCCTGCTGCTGAAGACCAAACCGATGGAAGCGGTGTTGATCCGAGTCGATGCGACATCATCCGGGAATATCATTCTGGACTCGGCAAGAGAAGGGGAAGTGGATATCGATAAGTCCCAAAATACGTTTCGGGCCATACCGGAATAAGTAACAAATCGTATCTTTTCGGGACGCCTGTCCGGATAAAATCAGATCCGAACAACAGAACGAAAAACAGAACGAACAAAAAGCAGCTGCCGGAAATGGCAGCTGCTTTTTTCAAGGCACCGGCGTTTTGCCGTTTGCTGGATTTTTCAAGGTACCAGTACCTTGCCGTACATCAGGTAACAACGTTTATCGTCTGTGGTTCTCGCCTCCAGTGTTGTTTCTGCAGTTGTGACTTCTGGCCTTGTTCTGGTACATGGCGGCGTCTGCGCGGTTGAGCAGCGGATCGGGGCTTTCGACGGGTCCCTTGTGGATGTAGGTTCCGATCGCGATATCGATGCCTGAGGCGCGCATGACAGACCGGATTTCGGCGAGATATTCCGCAGCCTGCTTTTCATCCATATCTTCACGTATGACGAGGAATTCATCGCCTCCCATACGGAAGGTGTGGTTTCTGTCGGAGTAGTTGATCAGGATCTCGGCGGCGTTACGGATCAGCATATCTCCGGCGTGGTGGCCGTTGGTGTCGTTGGTCTGTTTGAGGTTGTTGATGTCAGCGGAGAAGAGGGCAAGATAACCGGTTCCGTGGTATGCTGCCATAAAGTCGTCGAGTCCCCTTCGGTTGAGTGCTCCTGTCAGGGGATCGCGCCACCCCTGTTCTTCGACCTCTATCATGGTGTTGCGGTTGCGGACCATAGCGGACAGGAAGCTCGTGAGGGTAGACAAAACAAGGCTTGCCGTCCGGAAGGTTTTGTCGGAGGAGTTGATCACCATCGTGAATCCGGCGGGCTGTTCTGCAATCTTTAATTGTCCGGACACGATGTTGCGGATATCCGGGATCGGCAGGTGAAAATCCGGATGATTGCGCAGGAATGCGGAGTAATCCGAGATTTTTGCGACCTGATGATTCCGGAAAATCTGATACAGCGCCGTGATATCTCCGATTGCAAGACTGCTGACCGGGCTCTTCAGGGCCGGCAGATCTCTCCTGTGCCATTCGTAGGTGCAGGAGACGGCGTCGCTTCCGGAATTTTCGAAGATCAGGAAACGGTCGGCGCCCAGGTTCTCCGCGATTACGGACATGGTTTTCTGAATACCGACAGACGGGTCGGATTCTTCAAGACCTGCCATGATTGCGTCGTTGGCATTGGACTCATAAAAGAGAAGGTTGTTCTGATCCTGGTGTTTTTCGCCCATCTTGGCGGAAAATCCGGCAAGACCGAAGCTTTCCAGAAAAGTGGGAAGCAGCCAGCTTCGGCTGATATGGCGCTCCCAGATGTCCTCCCGTTCGACAAGGAGGATGTCCCTGGAAGGCGACTTCGGAAGGATCAGAGCGTGAAAAACAGTCCAGCGCCAGGAATCGTCCTCGTGCCTGACGCGGAAGAGGTCGGACGCTTCGGAGCGGCCGGACTGTTCCGCGTGAAGATAGAGGTGGTCTGGGCTGATGAAGCTTAGAAAGCGTTCGCTGTCCGCGGGATGAATGAGTTCGTCGGCGAATTTCCGGAAGGAGGAGCGGATGTCTGGAAAAATCTGTCTCGGCTGGATCTTCGGGTGTGCGCACTCCAGAACCTCGATGTGGTCGCGTTTCATGTTGAGGTAGTACAGTCCGTCATAGAGAAGGATGAGATTGCGGAAAATGTTGTCCATTCTCTGGTCTTCTGTCATTTCCTGAACCGGACGTATATTTCTAAGGGAGAGCCTTGCGATCCAATCATCGGGTCTTCCGGCTATTTTTTCTGCGTTAAGCTGCATATACTGACCGTCATCTACGTAGGTCATGCTGCTTGCGGCTTTTTCATAAACCTTTTGGATGAATGAAAGGTATCGGAACTTCAGCGGGTAGCTTGGCAGGTTAAGGTTATGGTTGGCATCCTTTATGTTATCCGTTCCTACCGTGCTCAATTCACGGAGATATGCGCGGTTAGCCGTCAGAAGGGAGAGATTTCCCGGGGTAACGTGAAGAAGCGCAACGGGGCTGGCGCAGGCGACGTCGACCAGATCGGCGTCATTGTACATCTGATGCTCGGCGGGTGTCTCCATGAACAGATTTTTGCCTCGACAGGAGGACAGCGTTTCCTGATAGGGAAGGGGACGTCCGAAATAGTAGCCCTGGATTTTTCCGCAGCCGATCTCCCGGAGGAAGTGAAGCTGTTCCTTGTTCTCAACGCCCTCTGCGAGTGTGTACATGCCCAGAGATTTCGCCATGGTCACGATGCTGGTGATGATTTTCCGGCTCTTGTCGTCAAAGTTCCGGAAAAATTCCATGTCGATCTTGAGCTCGTCGAAGGAGTAATTGTGCAGGGTGTTCAGGGAAGAGTAATCGCTTCCGAAATCATCCAGCCAGACCTCGTATCCGGCTTCGTGAAAGTCGTGAAGGATACGTTTCAGATTCTGGCGCTGCCACACCATGACAGATTCGGTGATCTCGATGTGAAAGTATTCCCGGGAAATGTTGTACCTTGCGACTGTGTTCTCGAGAATCGACAGCGGATCCATCAGGTCAAAATCCAGCTTTGACAGGTTGACGGATATCGGTACGACGGGGAGTCCGCGGGAGAGGCGTTCATGCAGCATCCGTCCGCTTTCCTGTATGATATAGGCGTCGAGGCGGTCGATGAGGCGTGATTCTTCGAGTACGGGAACGAAAATATCCGGACCGAGGAGACCTCTTTGCGGATCCTCCCAGCGTGCGAGCGCCTCAAAGCCGCAGAGTTTTCCGGAAAGGGTGCGGACGACCGGCTGATAGTAGACACGGATATCGCCGGCATCCAGCGCCTCATCAATGTGCTGAATGACAAAGAGGCGGTTCTCCAGCTGCTTGCCCATGTCGTCGTTGTAGACGGCACAGGATCGTGTGACATCGTTCTTGATGGAGAGGCAGGCGATCTTGGCGCGGTCGAAGGCATTCAGCAGCCAGTTGCGGTCTGCGCTTTCCGGCGTATATACGATTCCGCATTTCAGAAGGATGTTGTGGTTATTGATATAGGAATTGATTTTCTCGCAGACAGACTCCAGCTGCTCGGTAAGGCCTTCTCTCTCCAGAATGGCGGCAAAGGAGTCGGCGGACAGATGGCCGAGGAGCTGTCCGGGAAAGGCTTCGATGAGTGTGTCCGAAACCTTGCGCAGGAGCCGGTCTCCGGCGTGGATTCCGAAGCTCCGGTTATATTCGCGGAAGTTGGTGATGTTGAAGTATACCGGACAAAAGTCTGATAAAGTGTGGCGCTGCTTGTTCTTGTCGGATAGCTCCAACGCAGTCTTATAGAAATCGTTTCTGCCGAGCAGGCCCGTCAAACCGTCGGATTTGAGGACGTGAGCCATCTTTTCGGACGAGAGGATTTGCAGAAGATATACCGGGGAACCATTCAGCGTGGTGCGTTGAATCATGGATTCCGCCATGCGGAAGTGACCCTGCAGCGTCCGGAAGGAGTAAAAAAAGGACGAGCTGTCCTGTATGTTCCCCAGGATGACCGACAGAGAAGGCGTTTTGCCTTCGTCGTCTGCCTTCATGCCCTGGAAGGTTCCTCCGGTGAGGTGGAGAAAGCTTTCTTCATCGGGGCAGTTGTAGAGCTTCAGGATACCGGTATTTACAAATAGGATGGTCTCGGCATCGTCCGCGGTGATGAGGCAGATTCCGAAATCGAGCTTGTCATAGAAAGAATGATATTGCTGTTTGTCGAGCATTTTCAAACCCTCATGTATGGTGGACGGCTTTCCGGCGTGCATTTACACAGGAGGGAAACCGCGTGAATACAAGTAGTATTGTATATAAAATTCACTATTACTTTACATCTTTTCTGCAACTCCATCAAGACCCGGCGGCGGGAATTGGAAGACGATCTTGGCGAAAGAAAGCGGTGTACTTACGTCAGAATCCGGCGCCGGGAATCGGTCAGGAAACCTGGAAGATCCGCTGAAGCTCCTCCCGCTCGTCCTCGAGGCCTATGTGGGTGTAGATGTCCATGGTGATTCGAATGGAAGAGTGCCCGAGAATCGTGGACAGAGTCTTCATATGCATTCCTTTTCTGGTGCAGTTTGTGGCGAAGGTGTGCCGGAAGGAGTGAAAGGTGTATCGCTTTCCGGGGTCAAGCCATCCATCGCGGCGCATGCCGTCGATGATTTTCTGCATGCTTTTATCGATGTCGGAGGCGAAGATGGGCTTTCCGGTTGCCGTGAGAAAGCAGAGATCTTCGAATCCTGCGGGAACGGTGTAACCGGGATTCGCTTCTTTCTGGAAATGGAGGAGCTCGGCCTGCCGGCGCAGGATGCCGACGCATTCCGGGAGGAGCGGGATGATGCGCCTGCTGGTCTCGCTCTTGGGAGATTCCAGATAAAAGCCTTTTCCCGAACGGTAGGAGAGGGTGTGGCGCACGCAGATGGTTTCCTGTTCGTAATCAATGTCCTTCCACTGGAGTCCGAGAATTTCTCCGATTCGAAAGCCTGTCAGAATCGAGAGGTGATAGATGTTCCAATATCGGGAGGACTCGGCGCGTCGGATGAATTCGGCAAGCTCTGGTTCGGTGAAGGCGGATTTCTGCATTTGGTTTCTTTTGCACAAGGGAAGGTGAACGAGATCCATGGGATTGGCGCGAATGATCTGGTGCTTGCATGCGGTATCAAAGAGGTCGCAGAGCATGGAACGCACGGCGTTGACGCTTGCGGCGGTGAGGCCCTTTTGACTGACGCGGTTGAGCAGATCCTGAAGGAGCTCCGGCGTGATTTTCCGAAGACGCATCCGGCCGAGGTCGCTCTGAATGTGACAGGTATACATCTGCCGGTATTTGATGCGGGTGCTTTCCTTAAGAGATGCCTTGAAGGTGTCGAGCCAAATGGCAAACCATTCGTCCATCGTATGGCTTCCTTCCTTTCCATAGATTCCGTTTTCCACACGATAGCGAGCGTCTAGAAGGGCCTTCTCGGCATCTGCCAGATGAGTGGCATAGCCGCAGTAGGTGCGTCTGTTGTGTGAAAAGCGCCACATGTAGCGTCCATCCTTTCGGTAGGTGATTCCCTTCGGTAATTTTTTCTGGTTTGTCATGACTTTGTCCTCTTCTTTCTCATTATTCCTACAAATACAAAGCTGCAATTCAGAGCAAAGCGTTTTTTAGAGCAAAGCGTTTTTCAGGGTGAAGTGCGGTTTATCTCGTCTGCTTATCATAACGCCGTACCGTTGTTTTATGAGAATACCATTTCCAGACAGTATGCTTGTTTTCGTTTGGCTCCGCTGCCTCAGAAGATCAGAAGAGCTGCATCGCCGGAAACCGGAGGTAGAAAGAGAAAATGCACGGCAGATTTTTCCCGTCCATCAGGAGGAATTACGGGGCAATTTTAAAATGTTACAAGGCGATTCGGGGCGTATTTTCGGGCGTGATCTGACACAGATTTTGACACAGCTGTCTCCTGGGCATTGTCTGTATTGCGTTGGTCGCGAGAAGATAACGCTCTGAGTAAATGGCAGACGAAGCTTGCCGGGGCAAATTGACATTTATCAGGTGTAAGGTTAAGATAGACAGACAGTTTGAGATGGCAGCTTCGCTTCTGCGGCACCATCCGGAAATCGTATTATGGAGATTGCTAATGGATCGTAAGAAGAATGCGGCGCGGAATGTTGGAACCTCGATTGCGGGGCAGCTTTTGAATAATCTGCTTCGATTTGTGTGTCGCACGGTTTTTGTCTATACGCTGGGCAAGGAGTTTCTTGGTATTTCCAGCCTGTACACCAATATCCTGTCGCTCCTGAGCATTTCGGAGCTGGGATTTGCTTCGGCGGTTACGTTCAGTCTTTATAAGCCTCTGGCGGAGAACAATCAGCCGCTGATCTGCGCCTATATGAATTTTTACAAGAAGGCGTACCGGGTCATCGGCACGGTGATTTTCTTTGCGGGGCTCTGCCTGCTTCCGTTCCTTCCGAATCTGATGACCGGGGTGACGGACAAGGTCAATATCTACGAATATTATCTTCTGTACCTGATACAGACGGTCGTGTCCTATCTGTTTTTTGCCTACAAGGCGACCTTACTGGACGCGGACCAGAAGAAGTATATCTCCGATGTTGTGACGTATATCTGCCAGATTCTGATGAATGTGGTGCAGATCGTGATCCTTGTGGTGTGGCGTTCCTTTCTGGCCTATACGATCACAAGCATCTTCAGCAACATCCTGATCAATGCCGTGATTTCGATGATCGTGGACCGGAAGTATCCGTATCTGCGGCAGAAGGCACCTGCTCTGGAGCCGAAGGAGAAGAAGACCCTTTTTTCCCGGATCTACGCGATGGCGCTGTACAAGGTGAGCACCGCGGTTGGGTCCGCGACGGACAATCTGATCATTTCTTCCTTCATCAGCGTCGTGATGGTCGGTATTTACAACAACTACTATTTGGTGATCCAGACGATTCAGACCGTTCTGTCGGAGGCGTTCAACGCGGTTACGGCGAGTCTCGGGAATAAATATGTGCTGGACAGCAAGGAGCACAATGAATATACTTTCCGCTGTCTGAACCTTTTGAACAACATGCTGGTGGCGGTCTGCGCGGTCTGTTTCATGGTGCTGTTCCAGCCCTTTATCATCCTGTGGCTCGGCAGAGACTACCTGCTCGACGAGACGGTGCTGATCATTATCGTACTGAATTTTGCCACGAATTACATGCAGCTGACGACGAATATTTATCGACAGGCAAGCGGCGTCTTTGTCCAGGGCAAATACCGGGCGGTGGCGAATGCGGTCCTCAACCTGATTATCTCGATCATTCTGGTGAAGCAGGTCGGCCTGGCGGGGGTTTTTCTCGGTTCGATCATCAGCCGTGTGGTGACGATTACCTGGTATGATCCATGGCTTCTGTATACGAAGGGATTCGGAAAGTCTCCGATTTCGTTCTATCTGAATTACCTGATCTGTCTGGGAATCAGCGCGGGCTGTTCCTTCTTTATGCTGCGGGTTCCGCTCGGCGTGCCTGCCGTATCCTGGGTCGGCCTTGTCGTTCGCGGGGTTCTGAGCATTGTAGTAACCCTTGGGGCCTACTGGCTGGTTTACGGGAGAACGGAGGAGTATCATTATCTTACAGATCTGGTGCAAAAGACGGTGAGGCGGAAGTTGAAGTTAGGGAAAAAATGACGCAGCCAGTCTCTTTTCGCACATCTCGCGGCTGCTTGTCTGTCTGCGTTTTAGTTTTTAATTTACAGAAAAGAATAGAAAAGAATAGAAAAGAAAAGAATAGAAAAGAAAAGAATATAAACGAAAAGAATAGAAAAGAGAGGAAAAAGAGAGGGCCCGGCATTTTCATGCCGGGCCCTCAAGGTTAGGGGAGAATACCCAGTTGAGTACAAGCTGCCTTGTACCCGTTGGGTGTTATATAGATACAGAAATGATTTCATTCCTGCATGCTGCCAGATTGGATTTATCCACGCGAACGCTTCGAGAGAAAATCTGTCAGAATGTCGGCGATGCGCTCGCTTGCATGGCCATCTCCGTATGGGTTGGATGCGCTGCTCATGGCCTCGTATTCCTTCGGATCAGAGAGAAGACGGCTGAATTCGCGGTAGATGGTGCCCTCATCCGTGCCGGTGAGCTTCAATGTTCCGGCTTCGATGCCTTCGGGGCGTTCTGTCGTGTCGCGCATGACGAGAACCGGTTTCCCAAGGGACGGCGCTTCCTCCTGGATCCCGCCGGAATCGGTGAGAATCAGATAAGATGCGTCCATAAAGTTGTGGAAATCGAGTACATCGAGCGGCTCGATCAGATGGATTCGGTCGCAGTCGCCGAGAATCTCATCCGCAGCGGCGCGGACAACCGGATTCATATGAATCGGGTAAATGGCCTTCACATCGGGGTGCTCGTTGATGACTCGCAGAATGGCGCGGAACATGTGCCGCATGGGTTCGCCGAGGTTCTCCCGGCGGTGGGCAGTGATCAGAATCAGCCGCGAGCCCTTCGCCCAATCGAGCTCCGGATGTGAATACTCGGAGCGGACCGTGGTCTGAAGCGCGTCGATAGCGGTGTTGCCGGTTACATATATTCTGGAAGCATCCTTCTGCTCATTGAGAAGATGCTGTCTGGCAAGTTCGGTAGGGGCAAAGAGGAGATCCGCGGAGATGTCGATTGCCTGACGGTTGTATTCCTCCGGGTAAGGCGAGTACAGATCATAAGTGCGGAGGCCGGCCTCTACATGGCCTGTCGGAATCCGCAGATAGAAGCAGGCGAGAGACGCGGCGAAAGCAGTGCTGGTGTCTCCGTGAACCAATACGACATCGGGCTTTTCCTTTTCAAGAACCGAACGAAACCGGTCCAGGATAGAGATTGTGATGTCAAATAAGGTCTGTCCGGGCTTCATGATGGAGAGGTCGTAATCGGGTGTAACGTGAAAGATCGACAGTACCTGATCGAGCATTTCCCGATGCTGGCCGGTGACACAGACGATTGTCTGAAATTCACTGCGTGTCTTCAGTTCCTTCACGACCGGACACATCTTGATCGCTTCCGGACGGGTACCGAAAACCAGCATGACCTTCTTCATAAGTATTGAGCTCCTTATAAAATATGAAACTTTTTCTCACATATATGGATATTATAAATCACTTTGTGAAATTTGTCACGGACAAATTCCGGGGAACGGCAGGCACAGTTTTTCGTGATCAGTTCATGCGCCACGAAAATCTTTGCGGTATAGAATGGGGTGGGAGCAGCAACGCCATATCGAATGAGCGGGAGAAAAGCGGTGCGCTGCCAAAGAAAATGGAAAGGGAACGAAGACTGAGAAACGAGACTTTGTAACAAAATTGTAAAAAACGCGTATTAGTCCGTTGCATTTTTTTTTGGCCTGTGATAATATTGTAAAAGATTACAAAAAGTGTAACAAGAAGATTACAAAAATGCGCCTGAAGTTTTAAGCGCAGGGAGGTTATTTTTTGAAGGTCAGATTTAAGCGTTTACTTACAATTGGAGTTGCAGTCGCCATGCTTGGCGCACAGCCGTTGCCTGTAAGTGCAGATGATTTCGACACTCAGATTCAGAACGCGAATAACGCGATCAGTGATCTGCAGAACCAGCAGGCAGAGACAAATCAGAATCTTGCAGACATACAGAATTCGATCTCCGGCATGGAGTCCGACAAGCAGAAGATCCTGGACGAGATCAGTGGATATGATCAGGAGATCGTCATCACGATGGCTTCCATCTCTTCGATGGATGATCAGATCGAGCAGAAGACGAAGGAGCTTAAGAAGACGTCGGCCGATCTCGAGAAGGCAGAGCAGGATCAGGATACACAGTATCAGGCCATGAAGAAGAGAATCCAGTACCTCTACGAGCAGGGCGGAGACAGCGGATGGGCAAGTGTTATGATCGGCAGTCTCAGCCTTTCGGAGGGACTTGACAATGTAGATAATACAAAGTCTCTCTATAATTACGACAGGGAAGAGCTGGAGACATACACGGAAACTGTGACCAAGGTAAAGAATCTGAAGGCACAGGAGACTGCACAGAAGTCTTCTCTGGAAGCATCCAAGCAGGAGCTGGAGGGAGCCAAGGACAATCTGGAGAGCCTGAAGGCAGACGCTGAGGCGCGAGGAGAGGATGTAGATGCCCTTCTTTCGGATGCGCAGAGCAAGGCGAATGAGTACTACGCTTTGATTCAGGAACAGAACGCACAGATTTCTGAGCTTCAGTCTCAGAAGGAGGCGGCTCAGAACGCGAAGGCAGAGCAGGAAGCACAGAAGAAGGCTGCAGAAGAGGCTGCGGCTCGTCAGGCAGCGGAGCAGCAGGCAGCAGCACAGCAGGCGGCAGCGCAGCAGGCAGCTTCTCAGACGACAGATGCATCTGCGGCGGACAGTGGAAGCGGATCCTCTGCGGGAACGAACGATTCTTACACCGATACAACTGCTGCAGAGAGCAACACTTCTTATGACAGCGCTTCCTCTGCAGGCAGCGACAGCTCCGCACCTTCGGCGGATGCTTCTTCCGGTGCTTCCTCGACAGGATCTGTGACAAGCGGAATCAGCGGTCAGGCGGTTGCAAATTATGCACTTCAGTTCGTGGGCAACCCGTATGTATGGGGCGGAACCTCATTGACGAATGGCTGCGACTGCTCCGGATTCGTTCAGCAGGTATACGCGCATTTTGGCATTTCCTTGAGCCGTACCACCTATACACAGGCGAATGAGGGTATTGCCGTATCTTACAGTGAGATGCAGCCCGGCGACGTCATTAACTACGGAAGCCATACCTCCATTTATATCGGCAACAACATGATCGTTCATGCGGCGGATGAGTCTCTCGGAATCATTACCCAGAGCAATCCGGCATTTGAGCCGATCGTTACGATTCGCAGATTCGTTTCTTGATTTAACGATTCGCGTACCGTCGCTTTCTATCCTTTATGTATTGTACTTTTCGGAGCATGAAGATCCGGAGAGATGTCTATTTCGAGTGGAGTATTTTTTAACAGCCAGACAGGCATTCGGTCCTGTCTGGCTGTTGTTTGTACAGGCAGTTCCGGATTTGCAGGCTTCGGGAAGTATGATATACTTGGAACGATTTCTATCGTATGATTTTGAGGGCTTGTCGGCACAGGATATTTATCGTTAGCGAATGGCCCATCGGAGTAAACAGAGGTTGGTTATGGCGAAAGACAACAGAAATCTATTCAAAACCGGGTTTTCCAGGGATGATCTGGTCACCCTTGACGACGAGAAGCTGCACAGGATGCAGCAGACCACGCTTGGAATCCTGAAGGATTTTGTGGATGTGGCGGACCGGTATCATCTGAATTACTGCATGGGCGGAGGCTCGTGCCTCGGCGCGGTGCGTCACCACGGCTTTATTCCGTGGGACGATGACGTGGATATCAATATTCCCAGAAGGGATTATAACCGTCTGATGGAGGTTTTTGACCGTGAGCTGGGAGAGAGATATTGCCTGAACACGCCGGAGAAGACCCATGACCACGGACAGTCGAACGCGACCATCACGAAGAAGGGGACGGTGTATCGTTCCTATAATGAACTTTCCAAGGAAAATCCCGGGATTGGCATTGATCTTTTCGTCATCGAAAATACGTATGATAATCCGGTTCTTCGAAAGTTTCAGGGAATCTTTTCGCTTGTCGCGGGCTACATACTGACCTGCCGGAAGACGACGCATGACATGCCTTTTCTGGAGCCTTATCTGAGGGACGCGCCGGAGGTCGCGGCGGCTTTCCGCAAGAAGGACCGGTTCGGGCGTTTCTTCCGGTGGATGTCTCTGGACAAGGTGACCCGGATGACGGCGCGCCAGTACGGGATCTGCCGAAATGATCGCTCGAAATATGTGACGGTTCCTTCGGGAAGAAAGCATTTCTTCGGGGAGATGTATCCGAGAGAGGTGCTTTGCGAGACGGTGCGGATGCCCTTTGAGGACATTGAGGTAAGGGTGGCGCGGGACTATGATACCTACATGCGGGGCCTTTATGGTGACGACTACATGGTCATTCCGCCGGAGGGAAAGCATGAGCAGCACGCGATCATGGAGCTCGATTTCGGAGGCGAAGCAGCAGCTGCGGGAGCTGTGAATGGGAACGCGGCAATGGGAACGCCTGCGGACGGACCGGACGGAAGCGGAGCAAAGGCGGCGCCGAAGGATGAGGGGACTTTGAGCAGGATGAGAGGACTGTGAGAGGGATGAGGAGACTGTAAGCGGGAAATGAGTGTGAAGGATATCATTTTTATCAAGGACGACAGCTTTTCAGACTATCTCAGCGACTGGTTCCGTCTGCCGTCCACCTATGTATATCATATGAACGACCGGATCCGGACTCCGTTGTATCAGATCCGGAAGGTTCATCTGAGCAACAAGCTGGAGAGATATCTCCGTCTTCCGGCTAAGGGGATCTGGTTTGACACCGGGAAGCTGAAGCCGGTAGTCGGGGCGGATTCGAGGTTCGTGTTTATCTCGGATGTCATCATGTGCATGAAGAAGGAATTCTGGGAGAAGCTGGACCGGGATTTTCCTCAGGTACCGAAGGTGCTCATCATTATGGATTCCATGCATGCGCACTCGTTCTGCATCCGTTATATCAGAGAATCGTTGAAGAGCGTGAATTGGAATCTGGTGCTCTCCTATGACCTGGATGACTGCCGGGAATTCGGTTTTCAGTATCTCGGGCTGACCTATTATTCGGATTTTCCTGTTCTGCAGGAAAACCTTCCGGTCACGAGTGATCTTTTTTTTGTGGGGATGCATAAGGATAAAGGAGAACAGAGGGATCAGGTGATCTATGAGATCTACCGCAGATGCCGGGAGCAGAAGCTTCGCTGCGACTTTACTCTTTTTCGCGGCAATCCCGGGGAGATGCCGGAGGGCATGCAAGGCAGACGCCTGCCATATGCGGAGGTCCTGCGGAGGGTCAGAGAGTCAAACTGCATTCTGGAGATGGTTCAGTCCGGTCAGACGAGACAGTCGATCCGCTATTTTGAGGCGGTGACGATGGATCGAAAGCTTCTGACGAACAATCCGAATGTTCGGGAGCTTCCCTATTATGATCCGGAGAGGATGAAGATCTTCTCCTCGCCGGAGGAGATCGACCCGGATTGGATCCGGGAGCCGATGGCGGAAGGCTACCATTATCAGGGAGAGTTTTCATCCGCTCATATATCGAAGACGATTGACAGGTATCTGTAGCAATGTGTCATGAGAACATGTCTGTCTTCTGCGATTGCACCTATGAATAATATAGAAAAGGAAGAGGAAAGATGCTGTGTTTTATTCGTGAAGCACAAAATGGAAAAAATGTCGCGGGGCCGAAAGCGCGCAACGATGCCTACGATGTTCTGAAGGACATGGGGATCCAGGAGATCGAGCTTCCGGTTGTTCTGGAGATGGATGAAAAATCCGAAAAGCGGTCCGCGATGCAGAAGATCCGGGACAATCTGAAGATTCGGGCCGCGTGGAAGCAGGCGCTGTCTGAGGTGAGAGACGGCGACACGGTGATTGTGCAGTTTCCGGTTCTGCGGCATCCGTTGAAGGTGTCCGAGCTGTTTGAAAAAGCGCGGAAGAGACAGGTGAAGGTCGTGCTTCTGATCCATGACCTGGACGCGTTCCGGTATTTCAAGGCGGACGATATCAAATCCTGGAAGAAAAAGGAACTCATCGCGGAGGAAACCAGAATTCTGAAGCTTTCGAGCCAGATGATTGTGCATAATCGGTTCATGCACGACCGGCTGGTGAACATGGGGTATGCGTCGGGGAAGCTGATCAATCTGAATATTTTCGATTACCTGATTCCGGGGAGCGAAAAGCTCGATCCGGGAAAGGTAAGGAAGGACGGGCCGGTTGTGATTGCGGGAAGCCTGAACCCGGTCAAGGTGGGGTATATCTCGGAGCTTCCGGATGACTGCGAGTTCAACCTGTACGGAATCGGATATCAGGAGCAGAACAGGCCGAACATCCACTATCAGGGATCGTTCCGCCCGGATGAGATTCCGTTTGCTCTGTCCGGAAGCTTCGGTCTGGTGTGGGACGGAAGCTCGAAGGACACCTGCTCCGGAATTTACGGCGAGTATCTTCGGATCAACAATCCTCACAAGACATCCCTGTACCTGGCAACCGGTCTTCCGGTCATTGTCTGGAAAGAAGCGGCGATCGCGGAATTTGTGGAGAAGCATCACTGCGGGATTGCCGTAGAATCGCTGGATGATATCGCTCCGGCGCTGGATGCCATGACAGAGGAGGAGTATCGGGATCTTCTGGAGCATGTAAAGGAGGTTTCCGGACAGCTGCGAAGCGGTTATTACACAAGGGCTGCGGTCGGTCAAATCCGGTAGAAAGAGAAAGAGGCTGTTGCCTTCGAAATCGCATCCAGCCTCTTACGCGCGCTTCGCGGCAGGCGATCTGTTTGCGTTTTCGAAGAGCTGAATATCAGTGACGTATAGAGTATCAGCTACGCGCCGCTGCGCACTTCGTGCTTCCGCGTCGCAACAGGCATTCGCACTTTCGTGCCGCATGCGCGTCCCTTCGTGCTCATGCCTGTTGCCTTCGAAATCGCATCCAGCCTCTTACGCGCGCTTCGCGGCAGGCGATCTGTTTGCGTTTTCGAAGAGCTGAATATCAGTGACGTATAGAGTATCAGCTACGCGCCGCTGCGCACTTCGTGCTTCCGCGTCGCAACAGGCATTCGCACTTTCGTGCCGCATGCGCGTCCCTTCGTGCTCATGCCTGTTGCCTTCGAAATCGCATCCAGCCTCTTACGCGCGCTTCGCGTGCGACGAGTCTGTTTGCGTTTTCGAAGAGCTGATACTATCACACTTTCATCACATTCTTATCAAAAATGAGACACAGAATTCACAAAATTAGATCACAGAGTTTCGTTACTATATACATCGTAAGGAACAAGTAAGAAACGTCGATAGGCGAAACAGAAAAAAGGAATTCAAGAAAACTCCCCGGATTTGTCGGCGGAGATTGGTGAAAGGGTGAATCTTATGAGTGAATTTAATAACAATACTTTTGATTACAACAACGGACAGAACGATTTTCAGCAGAATGGAAATAATGATAAGAAACCGAACCGGAGGGAACGCCGCAGACTGGCAAGAGCGGCGAAGAAGAATGGCAGCGGACGCAGATGGGGAACCGTCATCGCCAGCGCACTGGTCTTTGGTCTGATCGCGGGGACCGTGACCTACGGTGTAAATGCCGGGGCTTCGGCACTGAATACAAGCTCCTCCTCAAGCTCGGCATCCGCTGCGACACAGACCGCTACGCTGACGAAGGCATCGGATTCTGATAATACAAGCGACAGCACATCGTCCTCATCCTCCACGAGCGGAGAGCTTACCGTTGCGGAGGTTGCGGCAAAGGCAATGCCTTCCATGGTGACGATTTCTACCATGTCGGTGGAGCAGATGCAGAGCTTTTTCGGCGGATCCCAGCAGTATGAGGTACAGGGCGCGGGCACGGGCGTTATCGTTGGGATTACCGATAAGGAAGTTCTGATCGCCACCAATAATCATGTCATCGACGGCGCAACGACGATTTCGGTCGGCTTCTCCGACGACTCCGTCGTAGAAGGACAGATTAAAGGTACGGATTCGGACAATGACCTGGCGTTGGTAGCGGTGCAGAAGAGCGATCTGAGCGATGACACGCTCGGCCAGATCAAGGCGATCACCATCGGCAATTCCGACGATGTACAGCTTGGAGATCAGGTTGTCGCCATCGGTAATGCGCTTGGATACGGGCAGTCTGTGACTTCCGGATATGTTAGCGCGCTGAACCGTGATTTGAATTTCTCTGACGGAAGCTCGACGACGAAGTCCACGGGCCTGATTCAGACCGATGCGGCCATCAACGCGGGCAATTCCGGCGGCGCTCTTCTGAACATGAAGGGAGAGCTTGTCGGCATCAATGAAGCAAAGAGTTCTTCCTCGGACGGGGAAGCCTCTGTCGACAACATGGGTTACGCGATTCCAACGGCTAAGGCGGAGTCGATCCTGGAGAGCCTCATGAAGGAGACCACAAAGACGACCTACAGTGATGACAAGAGAGGGTATCTCGGCGTTTCGACTGCGGATGTAACCGATCAGTATGCACAGGTCTACAACATGCCGGAAGGCATCTGCCTGACAAGCGTACCGGACGACAGTCCGGCGGCCAAGGCGGGACTACAGAAGGGTGACGTCATCACAGCCATTGACGGAACATCCGTATCCACGGCAGATGACCTTACGACACAGCTGAGATATCATAAATCGGGCGACACCGTGACCATCACCTACCAGAGATCGAATAACGGAAGCTATTCAAAGGCGTCCGCGAAGGTTACCCTGGGAAGCAAGAGCGATATCGAGGCTTTGATGGGAAGCTCCGATTCCGACAGCACGGATAGTTCCGACAGCAATTCCAGTTCCGGAAGCGCAGGCGATTCCGGAAATGGCTTCAGCTACGGATTCGGATTCCCGTTCGGAGGCTGAATCGGTTCCAGATTAGTATAGAGTTTTTTTCGAACGATATGTGTACAGGAAAAAGTTCCGGAAACCTCTCGCGAGGATTCCGGGGCTTTTTTTTACGTGAACCGTGAGCCGCAGCCGAATGCGAAGGATTCGTGTGCGGCGAGCGTCGCGATAGCGAGATAAAACTCGCACAGCGTGTTTTATCTCGTTTGTGCCCGCGTTCCGGAAAGGAAACCAGGTATCCATTTTGTCCGTCCGATGGTTTTCAAACAGAGTCAATGATGCTAAAATGGGGGCACGGAGTGCAAGAACCCGGATTTCCGAGGACAGAGATTTCCTGTACCATTTGTCAGAGCATTACCGACTGTTAAAAGATGAATCCGTGAGCAGACGTAAATGAAAAAGCGAGGACTGTCTGACGAAGGCGCTCTGCGCCTGAGGAGTTCCGCAGCTTCATGGACAGGATGCATCTTTGTTACAGTCGGTATGCGAATGACGGCAGGTACAGGAAATCCCTGTCCATGACACAGGACAGTATAGTAAAAATGCAATGGCGCACAGATGGCCGGCTGACAGACGATGTCTTTCGGACGCTGTGAGTTAGTTTTTTACAAGATTGGAGGAAAAAAAATGAATGGTGCAGAGGCAATGGTGAAGTGTCTGGAAGCAGAGGGCGTTACCAAGATTTTCGGAATTCCGGGAGTCGCGATTGCGCCTTTTTACGATGCACTATATGACGCGCCGTCGATTGAGCACATTCTGGTGCGTCAGGAGCAGGCGGCCGGTCATGAAGCGAGCGGTTATGCCCGCGTCTCCAGGAAGACGGCGGTCTGCGTGACCTCGTCCGGTCCAGGAGCGACGAATCTGATCACGGCACTGGCTACCGCGTACGCGGACAGCATTCCGATCGTGGCGATCACCGGCCAGGTGAACAGCGCTCTTCTGGGAAGAGACGTGTTCCAGGAGGCCGACATGAGAGGCGCCACGGAATCTTTTGTAAAATACAGCTACCTTGTCAAGAATGCGGATGATATTCCGCGTATCTTCAAGGAAGCTTTCTATATCGCGTCCACCGGGCGCAAGGGGCCTGTCCTGATCGATATTCCCTGTGATGTACAGAGCGCCGAGCTGAAGAGGGAATTTTCATATCCCGAGGAGGTGAATCTCCGCGGCTACAAGCCGAACACAAAGGTGAACGCCCAGCAGCTGGCGAAGGTGGTGACGGCCATCAACAAGGCGAAAAAGCCGCTGATCTGCGTGGGAGGCGGGGTGATCCTCGGAAACGGCGAGGAACTGGTGCGGGCGTTCTGCGAGAAGAATCAGATTCCTCTGGTGCACACCATGATGGGAATGGGCGTCCTTCCGAAGGCGCATCCGCTGTATTTCGGAATGCTGGGCAACAACGGAAAGCCGTACGCGAACCGGGCGGTGGCGAACAGCGACCTTCTGATCGTCGTCGGGGCGAGAATCGCCGACCGCGCCGTTCCTAAGCCGGAAAATCTGGAAAAACAGGTCAATATCATTCACATCGACATCGATTCTGCCGAGATCGGCAAGAACCTCGGACCGACGATTCCGCTTGTTGCGGATGTCCGCCTCGTGTTCCAGGCGCTTCTGGATTCGGATATTCACCTGGATACCAGTGCGTGGCTGGAGCAGCTGGAGCAGATTAAGCACAGCACGGTTGACCACCGGAAGTTCAGTGACGCTCTGGTGAATCCGATGACGCTGGTACAGCATCTTTCGGAAAAAATGGACGATGACGCGATTTATATCGCCGATGTCGGGCAGAACCAGCTGTGGTCGGCGGACAATTATATCATGAAGAACGGACGCTTCCTGACGACCGGAGGAATGGGAACGATGGGATATTCGATTCCGGCGGCGATCGGCGCCAAGCTGGTGGATCCGTCCCGGCAGGTAGTGGCCGTGTGCGGCGACGGCGATTTCCAGATGTCGATGTTCGAGCTGGGGACCATTGCCGTGAATAGGATTCCGGTGAAAATTCTGGTGATGCGCAACACCTATCTGGGACTGGTCCGCGAGCATCAGGAGAAGAAATATCACAAGCGCTACTCCGGGGTGGAGCTGCACAAATATCCGCATTACGACAAGCTGGCGGAAGCCTATGACATGGACTATTTCTACGCGGATTCCAATGAAACCCTGGACGGTGAACTTGACAGATTCCTGGCTTGTCCCGGGGCGTGCATCATGGTCTGCGAGATCGACTCCGCAAATAATACAAACTAAGGAGGGCGCGAAATATGAAAGGTATTTTTTCCGTACTGGTAGAGAACAAGGACGGCGTACTCTCCGGCATTTCCGGTTTGTTCGCCAGAAGAGGATATAATATTGACAGTCTCGCCGTGGGAGAGACGGAGCGTAAGGATGTCTCCAGCATGACGATCGTGTCTACCGGAGATCAGAGGACGATTGATCAGATCGAGAAGCACTTGAACAAGAAGGTGGACGTCATCAAGGTGCGCCGCCTGGACGAGCCGAGGTGCGTCGAGCTGGAGACCATGCTGATCAAGGTCTCCTATTCGCAGACCAACCGTTCTTCTCTGATTGAGATCTGCAGCGTCATGGGCGCGAAGATCCGCCACGTATCGCCGAAGAACATGGTAATCCTTATTACGGACGAGCCGGATACCATCAATGAGTTCATTGAGCTGGTCCGCAGCTTCGGAATCCTGGAGCTTCAGCGGACCGGCGTCATCGCGATGTCGAAGGGCTGAGGATGAATGCAGTCCTTTAAGGCCGGTGCATTGCGCGTCACGGACACTGCGAAGCAGCTTGCTTTGTGACGCGGGAACTTGACCTATGCGGGGACTTATTCAGTTTGCGGCACGGTTCATGACAGGACAGTTACTTTATTGGAATTGGAGAAAAAATGACGAAACAGGCATTTAACCCATACTTACCGCTGGAGGAATATGTCGCGGACGGGGAGCCGCATGTGTTCGGAGACCGTGTGTACGTCTTCGGCTCACATGACAGGGCGAACGCGGCAACCTTCTGCGCCCGCGATTATGTCGGCTGGTCGGCTCCCGTGGATGACCTCGGGAACTGGACCTGCGCGGGGACCATCTACAGCGCGAAGCAGGATCCGCTGTACGATGCCGTGAAAATGGCCTACATGTACGCGCCGGACTGTGTCCGCGGCAATGACGGCAGGTATTATCTGTACTACTGCATGGCCGGCTACCGTGGAAAAGGCGGCTACAGCAACCCGGTCAGCGTGGCGGTGTCGGATGAGCCGAACGGACACTTCGAGTATCTGGGCGTCGTGCGGGACAGGGACGGAAATCCGCTTACGAAATATATCTGCTTTGATCCGGCGGTGATAAATGACGACGGTGTAATCCGTCTGTATTATGGCGCGTACTATGGATTTCAGCACAGGCTGCCTCCCGCCGCGGCGCGGAAAACCATGGAAAGCGTGTTCGGACGGACGTCGGAGGAGATCCGCGCGGTAAGAGGAGAAATTGACGGGGCGTGCACGGTCGTGCTGGAGGACGACATGCTCACGGCAGGGACGGAACCGGTGAAAATCGCCCCGGACGAGTTCGTGAAGAGCGGTCATCCCTTCTTCGAGGGAAGCTCGATCCGCCGGGTAAAATACCGGGTGGAGGCAAAGTCTGAACTTCGAAAGATGTATATCTTTGTGTATTCCTCGAGGCAGAACCACGAGCTCTGTTATGCGACGAGCGAATACCCGGATCACGGGTTCACGTTCCGCGGAACGATCATTTCCAACGGTGACATCTATCTGGACGGACGGAAACCGTCCAGAAGGCTGAATCATACGGGAACGAACCACGGAGGCATCGAGTACATCAACGGGCAGTGGTATGTCTTCTATCACAGGCTGACGAATATGAGCGATTACAGCCGTCAGGGGTGCGCGGAGCCGATCGAGATTCTGGAGGACGGCACGATCTGCCAGGCAGAGATGACAAGCTGCGGCCTGAACGGCGGACCGCTTTCTGCGGAGGGCACCTACCCGGCAGCGATCTGCTGCAACCTGACAAACGGGCGGATGCGCCACGGATCGAATGCCGTCATGAATTATCATGCGCCGCGGATCATGTGCAACTTCATCCCCGGGACGAAGGGGAAGGAGCAGGAAACCTATGTGGGCCGGATCGGGAACGACACAATCATCGGCTACAAATATTTTCAGTTTGACGGCGAGGAGGTCACGATCACCGTCACAATGCGGGGTCGCGGAGAGGGCGTTCTGTATGTGATTACGGACGACGGCGGAGAAGCGTCCGCGGAAATCGAGCTGAGCGGAAGCGGAGAATGGAGAAAATACACCACCTCCTGGGAACAGGAGGCCGGGACGGCTCCGCTGTATCTGGCGTATGAGGGGAAGGGGCAGTTTGACCTGCTTGATTTTTCACTCGGATAAAACTTTCATTCATTCTTGCATCAGAAATGACACACGGCAGAACAGGAGAAAATGAAAAATGTATATTACTTGTCTTGATGTAGAAGGTGTACTGGTACCGGAGATCTGGATCGCTTTTTCGAAGGCGAGCGGGATTCCGGAGCTGAAGAGAACGACCCGGGATGAGCCGGATTACAATAAGCTGATGAACTGGAGACTGGGAATTCTGAAGGAACACGGGCTGGGGCTTAAGGAAATACAGGACGTTATCGCAACGATCGATCCTCTGGAGGGCGCCCGCGCGTTTCTGGATGAGCTGCGTTCCTTTACGCAGGTCATTCTGATTTCGGATACGTTTGAGCAGTTCGCGGCGCCTCTGATGAAAAAGCTTGGCAATCCCACGCTGTTCTGCAACACGCTGGATGTCGCGGAGAACGGTGAAATCACAGGCTTCCGCATGCGCTGCGAGCAGTCGAAGCTGACCACCGTGAAGGCTCTGCAGTCCATCGGGTTTGACACCATCGCGAGCGGCGACAGCTACAATGATCTGGGGATGATTCAGGCGAGCAAGGCCGGATTCCTGTTCCGCAGCACGGAGAAGATCAAGGCGGATCATCCGGAGATTCCGGCTTTTGAAGAATACGGCGATCTGCTGCAGGCGATCCGGAAGGCCATGGCGGACTGAACATCTGCGAGATCAGGCATTCAACACAAAATGATCACATTTTGTGGATAACTTGTGGACATTGTGGATAAATACCCGAGTTATGAACAGGGATTTCCGTTTATCCACAGAAAAAATACAAAATCAGGTGGATAACCCGACATGAATCGCCGGCAGATCTGTGAAAACGACGCGGAAAATGATATCTATATCCATTGGAAGCGGCGAAGATAAAGCTGATATAGAGGAAGGAAAAGTATGATCCGTGAGGTTGCTATTGAGGATATCTGGGACGGCCGGTTTTACCGGGCGGAGGATGAGGCCCCGGTCGGGTGCGGAGACTGCTTCGGGTGTTCGGACTGCTGCCGCATGACCGGAGATTCGATTGTTCTCGATCCGCTGGATATGTACCGTCTGACCTGCGGGCTTGGCAGAAGCTTTGAGGATATGATCGAAAAGGAAATCGAGATCCGCATCGTGGACGGGATGATTCTTCCGAATATCATGGAGCATGACGACGGGAATCCGTCCCGGGAGGATGGGTGTCCGTTTCTGGACGGCAGCGGACGCTGCGGGATTCATGAGATCCGGCCGGGATTCTGCCGTCTGTTTCCGCTCGGGAGATATTATCGGGACGAGGATCGGAGCTTTCGTTACTTTGTGCAGAAGGGGGAGTGCACAAAGGGAGGCTCTTCCATGGTGAAGGTTCGTGACTGGATCGGTGTGCCGGAGGAGGAGACGGAGCGGTACGAGGCGTATATCAATACATGGCATTTTTTTCTGAAGGATCTCAGCGCAAGGCTCGGCATGCTTACGGACCGGAGCCGGGACCAGGTGACGCGGTATGTGCTCCAGATCTTCTATGTGATGCCGTATCAGGCCGGGACAGATTTTTATGCGCAGTTTGAACAGAGGATGAGCAGGGCGCGGGAGGCACTGGCTCCTCTGCTTCGGTGATATAGCGGTTCCTGAGGGAGAGGGGCGATTACAGTGATGTCGGATTCGGGGATGAAATCCTGAACGAAATCCGGAATGAAATCCGGTGAGAATCCGGACCCGGGAGATGCTGTCGTTGCTTTTGGGAAATGGTTAAGGGGTATACAGGGGATATTGAAGGCATATGAGTGCTCAACATGTGAGTGTTTGTTTGAAGGGAAGCGTTTGTCATGAATTCTTTTTACCTGTTGCACTATTTTGATTTCAAGAATGCGGGACCCTTTTTTCTGGTTTCGTTTCTGTGTCTGGCGGGGGTTCTGGCCGTCATTCTGGTCGCGGCGCGCATCCAGACCGGCTACCACGGAAGGAAGGACGCTGCGAATATGGATACGCGTACGCTGAAAGCCGTCCGGAAAACGCATTTTTCTCTGATCGAGAGCTTTTACGAGATGGTGTTCTCGAGCACTGCCGTGCTGCTGTTCCTGAGTGTCTACTATGAACTGGATGCGTACTGGTCGCCGCTGTCGGAATACTGGTACAAATACAGGGATATTCTGCTGCTGGTCTTTATTCTGCTGTCGGTTCTCGTGACGAGCTGGTTTGATGTGGCGCTTGTGCGGCTTACACACATCAAGTCGGAGCAGAAGGCCTGCATCCGGCTGCTGAGTTCCTTCTACATCATCCTGATCCTGCTTTACATAAAGGTGATCTATCGGGACGACAATTACGACACGCTGATTCAGTATTTTCTTCTGCTGGCAGCCGGCCGTTTTCTGTATTTCGATTTTACCTGGGACTGGTTCAAGGAGACCGTCGCGGGGCTTTGGAGAAATCTTCCGCTTCTGGGACTGATGGCGGGCTATTCAGCGGTTGTCTGCTGGTACGGGTTTAAGGTGGATTTTCTGCTGAAGTCAAACGGAGTGATTGTGAGCACGCTGATTGCCCACCTGTTCATGGATCTGTGCATCTTCGTCATGCACAAGACAAAGCTTCTGCGGTTCTTCGTTCCTTCCGATGCGGACAGGGAGGCGGCGCTTCGCGAGGCGCAGGCGTCGTATGACCGCAGAACGGGAGTGGATCGTGCGGATACAGAGCGTAGGAATTATGCGGAGCGTATGGCCGCTGCGGACCGTAGAAATTATGCGGAGCGCGCGGCGGCAGCGGACCGTAGAAATTATGCAGAGCGTGCGGCGGCAGCGGATCGTAGAAATTATGCGGAGCGTGCGGCGGCAGCGGACCGTAGAAATTATGCGGAGCGTGCGGCGGCCGCGGACCGCAGAAATTATGCGGAGCGTGCGGCGGCAGCGGACCGCGGGGATTATGCCCGGCGCACAGGCGCGGGAGAGAGACCGGATACGCGCGGGTATGGCAGTTACGATGATCGGCAGGATCCGGAGGTACATCTGAATTACGCGCAGCGGATGGGTCTGGATCATGATTACATGCAGCAGATGGGCATGAGTCATGATTACGCGCGGCAGATGGACATGAATTATGGGGTGTCGGATGTGGACATGCTTCACTCCGCGGCCCGTTATCCGAAATCGAATGCTCACGGGACGTATCCGACAGGAGAAGTTCACACGGAAGTTTATCATCCTTGGAGCGGCCGCGGACAGGAGGTCCGTCCGGGGGAAGGCCGCGAAGCGGCTGATTTTCAGGCAGATGATGCGGGAAATCATCGCAAGGCGGCAGATGATCCGGGAATGAATCGTGAAGCGGCTGAAGATCCGGCCAAGAGGGATGCCGGAGATGTACGGTCGGAACCGGATAATACGGAACCGCATGAGGGCACGCATATCATCCGGAATCCGGAGGAGCTGGAGCCTGCCGGGGATGAGATCCATGTTCCGGAATACAAGCTGGATGAAACGGAGCGGAATGCTCTCGCGCATGACGCCCGTATGGGGCGTTCGAAGCACCTGAATTATTACCAGAGAAGGAAAGAGGAAGAGTAAATGTTTGATCATGCGTCTGACCGCGTGCTGGACTTTATCCGGCGGTCACCGAGCTGTTTCCATGTTGTTGAAAATCTGAAGGACGAACTTCTTCAGCACGATTATGAAGAACTGAGAGAGGAGCAGAGCTGGGATCTGAAGCCGGGCGGAAGGTATTTTGTGACGCGGAACAGCTCGTCCATCCTCTCGTTCCGGCTTCCGGGGCTGTCGGAGGGCGGAATTCAGAGTCTGCATATCATTGCGAGTCACAGCGATTCCCCGACATTCAAGGTGAAACCCTCTCCGGAGATCTGCGTGAACGCGGATGAGATCAAGCTGAATATTGAAAAATACGGCGGGATGCTCTGCGGCACATGGTTTGACCGTCCGCTTTCCGTGGCGGGACGGGTGCTGGTCCTTGTGCCGGGGGAGAAGGAAAAATCACCGGCGGTCCGGATCGAGCAGAGACTGGTCAATATCGATCGTGATCTTGTGATGATTCCGTCTCTGGCGATTCACATGAACCGGAACGCCAATGAAGGCACCTCCTATAATGTGCAGAAGGATATGCTTCCGCTCTTCAGCCAGAACGGAGACAGGGAGGGATTCCGGAAGCTGATCGCGGATGCCGCGGGCGTGAATGAGGAGAAAGGAGAAAAAATTCTCGGAGAGGATCTCTTTCTCGTGAACCGCACGCCGCAGTCGGTGTGGGGGGCGGAACGGGAATTTATCTCGAGTCCGAAGCTGGATGACCTGGAATGCTGTTACAGCTCTTTTCTCGGGTTTGTGGATTCCGGGATGGAAGTCGGATGCGGAGAGGGAATCCTCAGCATGCACTGCGTTTTCGACAACGAGGAGACCGGAAGCAGAAGCAAGCAGGGCGCGGAATCCACGTTTCTTCAGGACACGCTCGACCGGATTATGGACGGTCTCGGGCTGGGACGTGAGGATTATCACCGGATACTGGCGAACAGCTTTATGGTATCGGCGGACAATGCGCACGCGGTGCATCCGAATTTTCCGGATAAGGCGGACCCGGTTCTGCGTCCCCGCATGAATCAGGGAATCGTCATCAAAAATCACGCGAACCAGCTTTACACGACAGACGGTGTGTCCGAGGCAATTTTCCGCTGTCTGTGCGAGGCGCACGAAATTCCCTGTCAGGGATTCGTGAACCGGTCGGATATGCGCGGCGGCTCGACGCTCGGCAACATCTCCAATACGCAGGTATCGATGAATACCGTGGATATCGGTCTGGCGCAGCTGGCCATGCATTCCGCTTACGAGACCGCGGGCGCCAGAGATCCTCAGTATCTGGCACTGTTTTCGAAATATTTCTACGAGGAGAAGCTGCCGGAAATCCGGTGACGCTTTCTCTGTGTTTTCGATGCTTTATGCCTGCTGCGGCATCCTGCAGTAAAAATTCTGCTGTAATAAATTCTGCAGAGCGGGCGCTGAAGATTCTGCGGCAGTATACAGCAAGCAGTGTTCTGCGGCAGTATGCAGTAAGCAGTGTTCTGCGTCAGCATATAGCAGGGTTTTGCAACGACAGGCAGCGTTTTTTCAGGAGCAGATCCGCAGTGTGAAAACAGCGGGGTGGTAAATATGGGAGAACAGACGAGATTTTTTTCGGATGAGACCAGAAGGGAAATGGAGAAAATTCCGGAGCAGATGCTCATCCTCCGGCTGCAGCCGGACAGAATATACTGCGAGGCGGTCACGGACAGGTTGCTGGATTTTCTTCAGGTCGGCCGGGAAAGTGTGGAGGCTTTCTTCGCCGGAGAGGAGGATGTCCGGGAAGCGTGCGGATGGATGCATCCGGACGACCGGAAACGGATCGATCATCTCCTTGCCGGAATGAAGAACTTCACAGATCAGAAATATGTCTACCGCGTCCGGCTGAGACGGACGAAGGATACGGATTACCGGTGGTATCCGGCAGTGATTTTCGGCAGAGATCTGGGAAAACAGGGAATCCTTGTGTACTGCAGTCTGGCGGATGCGGATACGAGCGGGGAGCGCAGGAGGGAGAAATCGTCCGCCGAGAAGATGCGGAAGCTTCTGGTGAACAAGGTCCTCGAGACGACACAGGACTGTATCTTCTGGAAGGATACGGACCGACGCTTTGTCGGCGTCAACCGCGCGTTTCTGGAGTTTTACGGATTTCCATCGGACGAGGTTCTGATCGGCAAGACCGATGAGGAGATGGGATGGCACCGGGACCCGGAACCGTTCCGCAGAGATGAGGAGAGAGTCCTGCGGGGCGAGAGCACGCTTCTGGTCCACGGGAAGTGCAGAATCCGCGGCGAGGAGCGGGACATTCTGGCGACCAAGGCGCCGATCTATGACGGAGACGCGATCATCGGCCTGGTCGGAAGCTTCATCGATGTGACCGAGGACTACAATCAGAGAAAGCAGATCGAACGGCTCGGAGACGAGCTGAAGGATGCGCTTCAGGCGGAGAAAAAGACCAACGAGAATCTGAACATGTTCATGTCCAGAATGAGCCACGAGATGCGCACGCCGATGAATGCCGTCATCGGGCTTTCGAGTCTCGGCATGAAGGCAAAGGACGTAGATGAGGCGGTGGACTGTCTGCACAAGATCAATATGTCCGGTCAGTATCTGCTCGGGATCATCAACGATGTGCTGGATATCGGAAAAATCGACAGCGGCAAGTTCCGTCTGTCGGAGAAGCAGACCAGGCTCGCGGATATCAATACAGCCGCGGACACAATCATCCGTCCCATTGCCGACCGGAAGAGGGTCCGGCTGGCATACGACTTCAGCGGTGTTCAGCTGCCCGAGGTCATCTGCGACCGCATGCGGGTGCAGCAGATTCTGATCAATCTGATGAACAACGCCGTAAAGTTCACGGATGAAGGCGGGACGGTCCGTGTGGAGGTCTCGGATCAGGCAGCCGGAGAGAAAGTAAAGCTGAAGATTGTGGTCTCTGACAACGGCTGCGGCATGAGTCCGGATTTCCTGAAGAAGATCTTTCAGCCGTTCATTCAGGAAAACCGGGATCCGGCGAAGTACGGCTCCGGAACCGGTCTGGGCCTTTCGATCTCGAAGACACTGGCGGAGCAGATGGGAGGCGGAATCACCGTTTCCAGCGAGGAAGGCGTCGGGTCGGTATTCACGGTAACGCTGATGCTCGGGCTTCCGAAGGAGGGGCCGGAGGAGAAGTACGGAGGAGCAAAAGAGGGACCGGGCGCCCTTTCCGGTGACGGACGGGGCGGACCCGATTTTTCCGCACTGAAGGGTAAGAGAATTCTGCTGGCGGAGGACAATGAGATCAACCGTGAAATCGCGCTTCGGATGATGAGCCGCGCCGGCATTCAGACGGACTGTGCGGGAAACGGCAGAGAGGCCGTGGAGATGGCGGAGAAATCATCGCCCGGCAGTTATGCGGCCGTGATTCTCGATCTGATGATGCCGACCATGGGAGGTTATGAGGCGGCGGAGAAAATCCGCTCCTCCGACAGGGAAGATCTGAGGAAGATCCCGATCATCGCGATGTCCGCGGATATCTTCGAGGAATCCGTCAACCGGGCCATTTCCTGCGGCATGAATTCCTTCATCACCAAGCCGCTGGACGCGGACAAACTGTTCGCGACGCTCCTCGAGACGATAAACCCGGCCTGATGAAGCAGCATCAGAAAACTGTTTTAAGCTTCGGATTTACTTCGTATTTATTGGTGTGATATAATAGTTTAGATATAAAAGATAACGGAAAAACCCGCAGAGACCGGCAAATTTTTGTCGGATTCTCTGTTGACTCTTCACCGTCCGCGGATCTTGAAGCATGGCATTTCGGCTTCGTCCGGCGGCGGTTTCCGAGACACATACAGACCGGCTACGGGGCAAGGGGGACGAGTATGAATCCGGATATTACAGATAAGGAAAAGCAGGATCTTTTTGATTGCATATTTGAGAATATTTATCAGGTTTTTCTGAAGATTGATCTTCTGACCGGCGACGGCGTGACGCTTGCCGCAAGGGATGATGCCTGGAGAGTCAGCACCGGGATGCGGTTTAATTTCGAGAAGATTATCTATACCTACATTCTCGATGTATCGGCGGATGCGGATCCCATGAAGACACTGAATGAGCTGAAGCTGGAGAATGTCTCCGCAAGGCTGCAGGAGAATCCGGTGTATGAGGTGTACAATACTGTGCACGGCAGCGAAGGACACCTGCGCGTCTGCGCGTTCACCTTCTTCCGGGGAGACGGCGATATCATTTACATGGGAATCCGGGATACCACCGGTGGCTTCAATGATGTCAGCGCACACATCCGGAAGCTTGAGAAGGCGCTGCAGAAGGCGGACAAGGAAAGTGACGAGAAGAACACGTTCCTGACGCTTCTGAGCAGAAATGTCCGCACGCCGCTCTACTCCATCATGGGCCTCACAAGGGCCGCCGAGTCGGATCTGGGAAGCAATACCGCCTTCGACGATTACCTTCACAAGGTATCCATGTCCGGCACCTATATGAACGAGACCATCAATGATGTGCTGGATCTTCGCCGGATTTCGAGAAATGAGATTGTCCTGAATGAGGAGGAGATCTACCTCAGGCCTTTTTTTGAGGAGATTCAGCGCATGATCGCTCCGTCCATGTATGAGAAGGGACTGATCTTCCGTATGAATACCGACAGCGTGTCAGATCTGACGATCATGGCGGATCATCACTGCCTGCAGCAGATTCAGCTCAAGCTTCTGCAGAGCGCGATCAATTACACGATTCAGGGTGGGAGAATCGACCTGGATGTGAGAGAGCTGTTCCGGACCCAGGAGATGGTTACGCTGGAATTCTCGGTGAGAGACCGTGGAATCGTCATCGACCAGGAGCGGCTGAAGGTCCTGTTTCAGCCCTATGATTATCTGAAGAGCAAGATCGATTCGCATATCGGTTCCCTGGATATCGATCTGATTATTCTGAAGAGCTATGTGCGGGCGATGGGCACCGATACGCTCACCGCCGAGTCGGACGCCTCGAGAGGGACGCGGATCTCCGTCACACTTACCGTTCCGCTTGCGGAGGAACAGTATGATGATCACGCGGATTTTCAGGAGATTGATTTCAGCGGCAAGAGAGTGCTGGTGGTGGATGACAATGAGATCAATCTGGAAATTGTGCGGAAGATTCTGTACAGCAGGAACATAGAGGTTGTCAGCGCAAAGAACGGGCAGGAAGCCGTAGATCTGTTCCGCAGGGAGAACGGCCGCTACGACCTGATTCTGATGGACATCCTGATGCCGGTCATGGACGGCCTGGAGGCTGCGCGCCGGATTCGCGCCATGCGGGACATTCCGGGAGCGGCACAGGTCCCGATTGTCGCAATGACGGCAAATGCCTTCCGGGAGAACTTCGAAGAGAGCTTTAATGCCGGAATGGATGCTCATCTGGTGAAGCCGATCGAGCCCGAGCGTCTGATCATGGTGATGTCGGATGTGATGAGCCGCAAAAAGCAGGGCTGATGCGCGGCGCCGTCCGGCGGGAGGAAACGGTATGGATAAGCTGATCGAAGAATTAAGAAACTGGGGCGCGGACACGGACGGAGGCATCCAGAGAGTGATGAATGACGAGGAATTCTATCGGATGCTGATTCTGAAGTTCGCGGATTCACCTGAATTTCAGTCACTGGAGGCGGCGCTGGATCGCGGGGACCGGAAAGAGGCATTCCGCATCGCTCACAGCCTCAAGGGCGCTTCCGCCAATCTCAGCCTGACGCCGTTCTGCCGCGCTGTGTCTGATGTCGTGGAGGATCTCAGAAGATATTCGGCCGGCGGATGCTGCGCACCGTCCACGGCGGGTACGGGTGCAGCGGCGCAGGGATCCGCAGATCCTGCGGCCCGGACGGAGGAAACGCCGGGAGGGAGAGCGGACCGTGCGTCAGATGCGGAAGCGGACGCGGCCCTGGAGCTGCATCTGCAGCAGTATCGGATGGAGCGGGATCTTCTGCTGGGGCTTACGAAGAAGTACGCAGGATGACGGCTGAAGAACAGCATGCATGCGGTACACAGTCACAGGTTGCTGTTCACGCACAATTGACAAGGCAACGATTTCACAGCACCTTTGCCTGAGCATTACTGGCTGTTAGAAG
>CAIFEZ010000008.1 GCA_903789595.1 uncultured eubacterium 1-6 | reverse complement strand
ATGAGTTAGACCAACAATGGAATCTAACTCATAGAGTTTAACTTAATGACATTGCATCACATCATCATAAATGAAAAGGTATCCGAAATATAGAAGTATAACAGGGAGCGACAGATATGATTTATGAATATCCGGATACGGTTCTGAGGTTTTCCTGTATCGCGGGAGAGTGCCCGGACACCTGCTGCGCAGGCTGGGAGGTGGATCTGGACCGGGAAACCGAGGAGTATTATCGATATGTTGAGGGACCATTCGGAAAGCGTCTGCGCCGCTCCATGAAAACGGAGACGGAGACCGGCGCGGACGGAGAGGAGATTCGGACATGTTTTTTTCCGCTCACAGAACAGAACCGGTGTCCGTTCCTGAATGAGGAAAACCTCTGTGAGATCATCATGCATCTCGGACCGGAGGCAATCAGCGTTGTCTGTGACGAGTATCCGAGGTATTTTGAACAAATCGGCAATTATCAGCAGATGGACATGAGCCTGTCCTGTATGGAGTTTGGAAGAATATTCTTCTCCTCAGGACCGATGAGGCTGCAGCGCATGGAGGATGAGACGGACCGCGGATGGGGCGATACCGACCGCGAGAGACTTCGGAAAGTACTGGACATCCGCAACCATGCGGTAAGAGCTCTTCAGGATGAGGAGAGTGAGTGCTCCTGGCGGGAGAAAATGGATGAGATCGAACGGAAGATCGGCATCCAACCGCTCAAGGAGAGCGAGGAAAGCCTGATCCGGCGCATGGAGCGCCTCGAGGTCATCGATCACCGGTGGACCGATACGATGGAGCGGGTGAATAAGGCGATCGTACGGGAGCGGAACGACAGAGGGAAAACCTGCGGGCAGGGACTGTCAGATGCAGAGAATGCTGATCTGCGGAATTTGATGCATACAGAGAATGCCGATCCGCAGATGAAGGGGCATGTGGAAAATTGCAGCACACGAAATCTGTCCCGTTCGGAATTCGAGAAGCTTCACAAGGATTGCCTCCCCGTGTGGTTCACAAAGCTTTGCGTTTACTTTGTTTTTCGATATACGCTGGACATCTACACAGACGGCGATGCGGCCGGCGTTTTTCGCTACATCGACAGAAGTCTTCGGTTTCTCTGGCTGATGTGCTGGTCGGAATGGTCTGATACGGGACGGAAACTGACGATGGAAGATATGATTGATCTCGCGCACCTCTATTCCAGACAGGTGGAGCACTGCGAAGAGAATGTCGCTGTTCTGAAGAAGGCAATGTGAACCATGTACGGTTAACCGGGCTGAGATACGGAAGCTGAGAAGCGGCAGGCTGACGCGGAGATTTGTCTGCAATGATACTCGTGTGAGGCCCATATGTCCGCTGTCTGACAGAGGAAAAATTCATGAATGGAAAAGATCAGAATCAGGAAGTGAGCGGAACCGGGCATTTAAAGAGAATTTCGAGATCTCTGGCGTATAGGGGATCGGTTCTTGATGTTTACCGGGACACCATGGAGCTTCCGGACGGATGCATCCAGGAATGGGATTATGTCTGTCACAAGAAGGGAGGCGGAGCCTGCATTGTTCCGGTTCTTCCGGACGGCAGAATTCTGATGGTGCGGCAGTACAGGCCGGCGATCGACAGGGAGACGCTGGAGCTTCCGGCCGGCGCGGTGGACCCGGGTGACGCGACGACGGAGGAAACGGCGAGAAGAGAGCTGCGTGAGGAAACAGGGTATACAGCCGGCAAATGGAAGCTGCTTCTGCGGCTGAAGACGGCGGTCGCCTACTGCAATGAGTATACCGATGTCTATCTCGCCACCGGTCTTGAACGCACGCATGGTCAGATGCTTGACGAGGCGGAGGAAATCCGTTTTCAGGCTGTGGATCCGGAGGCGCTGCTCCGAGATATTTACGGCGGGCGGATACAGGATTCCAAGACCGTGGCGGGAATCCTTGCCTATGTCAACCGGATACGGTAAGAGGAATTTGCATGGGGAACCTTTGCGTGTACGGACCGGAATTGACAGCGGGCAGTTTGTGTGTCTGCTTAGACCGATTGATAACGGCGGCCGCAGCAGAAAATCAGTCACAAACAGCAGAAACAGATATATGTTGGGAGAATTATGTTAATCCTTTTTGAAGATATCATAAGCTTTGTACTGGTGATATTCGCGTGGTTCCGTCTTTATGACAACATGAATATCGAACGGAAAATCAAAAGGTATTTTGCCTGTGCCGGAGGTGTGATCGCGGCGATACTTGTTCTGGATCAGGTGTGGCAGATTATTTTTACGGTCTGCACGATTACGGCTCGTGTTGATTTTGTGCTCAATATTCTGACCTGCATGATCTATTTTCTGCTGCCGGGGATCATTATGTTCATCCCGCTGGAGCGGATGAAAAAGCTCTCACCGGTCAAGCGGGCAGTGAACGGCATCATGCTGATCCTCCTGTGTCTGGTTCCGCTCATAAACATATGGAAGCCGTTGATTTTTTATCACAGCGACGGTTATATGTATTATACGGAGAACTATATCTGGTATATGATCATCGAATACATTGTGTATGTAGTGATGGTACGGCAGTATTACTCACAGAACTACCTGTTCGACCGGAGCGACCGGATCATGCTTCTGTTTGCACAGGGAATCGTCGGCATCGGAGTCATTGCGCAGATCGCCTATGGGGATCTCGCGACGAGCTGGAACTGCGTCAGTATCTGTTATCTCTTTATGTACCTGGCTCTGGAACAGATGTACGCAAAGACAGATCCTGTGACCAGGCTGCACAACCGTGAGGTCTACGTCAAAACCCTTCGGAAGTGCTCCGGAAAAAACCGGACACTCACAGCGGTAATGTTTGATCTGAATCATCTGAAGCTTGTGAATGACAGGTACGGACATGATGCCGGAGACGCCTATCTGCTCGCCTTCGGTCAGACGACCCGGAAAGCGCTGTCTTCCTTTGGGGAGGTCTTCCGGATCGGCGGAGATGAGTTCTGCCTGATTTCGTGGAAAGCGGGCCCTGAGGAGCTGCTTCCGGCTCTTCGGGAGCTTCAGTCCAGGGAAAAATGCGATCCTGAGTATGGAGATCATCCGCTCGATTTTGCCTATGGCGTCGCCCGTCAGCTTCCGGGTGAGGACGGATTTGATACGGTTTCCCGGGCGGATCAGGAGATGTACAGGAACAAAAGAGAAATGCATTCCCGGGAGGAAAATCCGGTATAAAAACCCGGTATTCAGGTGCACACAGATGGAAGGATATGCTGTGAGCTGAAGCATTTACAGCCCGAGAAAACTCCGCAGCTTCCGGACGTCTCCGTCAAAGACATATCCGCCCAGACCGCAGGAGCGGGCGGCGTCCACATTCCGCTGAAGATCGTCGATGAAAAGACAGTCAGACGCGGTCAGATGATATTCATCGAGGAACATTTCATAAATCTGCCGCTGAGGCTTGAGTACCTTGTGCGGCGCGGACAGGAAGACACCGTCAAACAGCTCGGGCGTCTCAAGATGTTTTTTCCACTCGTCATGATCGAGACGGACGCTGACATTGGACAGGATATAAGTGTTCTTTCCGGCCGCCCGCAGATCATGCACCAGAGCACCCATCCCGGGATGCGGCGTGAGGTTGTATCTGTCCCAGTTCTGGAAGCTGAAACGGACCGCGCTGCGGACCTCGTCGGAGGATGCCCGCGCCATCATTTTTTTCAGCGCGTCTTCCTCGCTGATCAGTCCGGCATCCAGCATGATCCATTCTCCGGAGTGATAGACCAGGAGATTGACCTCCCGGATCACAGCGGGGTCCGAGGAATATTCCTTCGTGGCGTTGTCGGCGTCGTAGTCCGCCAGAACGCGTCCCATATCAAATACGATATTCTTGTAATCTGTCATCGCTGTATCCCTCCGAATTCCATGAATTTCCATTTAGAATATCTGAATGTTCCTGTCTGAATCTTTGCGTTCTGCATTCAGGCAGGAATCTAAGCGCTCTTATTATAGCGAACGCCGGTTAAAAAATCCATAGCTGTGAGCCGCAGGCTTTCTATTGCTGTTCAGGCTGTTTCTGTTCGCGCACTGTTGAAATGGCAAATATTTTACAATACCTTTTCTGCAGCCGGTTTGCGAAGGGCAGCAGGGCTGTAAAATCCTTCCCGTAAAAAGCTGCGGTGAACAGCAGCTCTTCCTATATGATGAATATCGGTTGAATATCGGTTTGTTCTGGGATAAAATACAGACTTGTGATTGCGGGTATCGGGATTTTGCGCTGCTGCGTTACCTTCGCATACCTGCTTCGCGGAAAACACGTTCGGTTTTCTGCGCGCTTCGCGACAGGCGTTTTGTCTGCATTTTCGAAGAGTTGATACAAGGGGGTTCGTATGGAAACAGATATGACAAAGGGCAGGCCGTCGTCTATTCTGCTTCGGTTCCTGATTCCGATTTTCTTCGGCAATCTTTTTCAGCAGTTTTACAATGTCGTGGATACCGTGATCGTCGGCAGAGTGGTGGGTGCCGGCGCTCTGGCGGCGGTCGGATCAACCGGAACGATCATGTTTCTGCTGAACGGAATCGCGCAGGGCATGTCCACAGGCTTTACCGTATTGACGTCGCAGCATTACGGCGCAAAAAATGAGAAGGGCGTGCGCAGGAGCGTGGCGAACGCGCTGCTTCTGAGTCTGATTCTCACAGCGGTGTTCACGGCGGCCGGGGCTTTTCTGATGGGACCGCTGCTCCGTCTGATGAATACGCCGGATGATATTTTCAGAGATGCTTACACATACATCATGATTATCACTGTCGGGCTCATTGCCATGATCATGTATAATATGAGCGCGGCGCTGCTTCGGGCGATCGGGAACAGCAAGGCACCGCTCTATTTTCTGATTTTTGCAGTGGTATCCAATATTTTTCTGGACCTTCTGCTGACGATGGGAATCCGCATGGGAGTGGCGGGCGCGGCTCTTGCGACGGCGGTTCTTTCACAGGCGATGGCAGCGGCGCTGTGCTTTATTTACATTTACCGGAAGGCGGAGATCCTCAGACCGCGCCGGGGAGAGTGGCGGCTGTCGCCGGAGATGACGAAGGCACAGCTGCGGATCAGTATTCCGATGACGCTTCAGTTCGCGATCACATCTTCCGGAACCATGATCATGCAGGCTGCCGTCAATCTGTTCGGCTCCACGGCTGTTGCCGGGTATACCGCGGCGAATAAGCTCGTCTCGCTGCTGGTGCAGGAGATGCCTTCCATGGGATCGGCGATCTCGACCTACTGCGGACAGAACTACGGCGACCGTCAGATCGGACGTGTCAAAAAGGGAGTCAGAGCCGCCGTTCTGATCGATACGGTCTATGCGGTCGGGGCAGCTGTAATCTGCGTGGTACTGCTGCCGCTGACACTGGGGCTTTTCTTCTCGGGAAATGAGGATATCAGCGTGCTGATGCCGTGGGCAAAAACCTATGTGAATATCGCGGTTTGCTTTTTTATTCCGCTGAGTTATATTTTTGTATTCCGGAACGCGATGCAGGGATGCGGCTACGGGATGCTTCCGATGTTCGGAGGTATCGTTGAGTTTGTCGCAAGGGGAATAACGGCGCTCATCTCCATTCACGCGATGAGCTATCTTGCCGCCTGCTTCTGCGATCCGGCCGCCTGGCTTGCGGCGGGCATTTTCACGGGAGTGTGCTATCGCTTTGTCATAAAGGATATCGAGAAGACATTTCATACCGGAACTGACGGCGGAAGGCCCGCAGGATATCGGGAAGCAGGCAGCAAAAGAAGCGGTGAAAGAAGCAGCGAAAGAAGCGACGATAGAAGCGGCGAAAGAAGCGGCAAAAAAAGCGGCGAAAGGACGGAAGAAAGATGATTCAGGATATCGCACCCAGAAAATTTCATATCGAGTATCAGAACAGGAAGCCCGTCGGCTATGAAACGGCTCTGGTGTATAACGGGCCGCTGACACTGCTCCGAATCGATGAAAACGGGGTACTGGCCTACCCGAAAACCGGGGATTTTGATGGAACAGACGTGGAATTTACCTACCTTTTCCGGATCGATGAGGAGGAGTATTATCTCGCGCGGATCCGGCCGGAGGCGGTTCCGGAGATCCTGCTCAGGGAGGGGTACCGCTTCGAGAAAGACTGGACCTTCCGGAGCGCAAGACCGCGGGAGCAGGCGTTCGCGGGAGTGACCGGAAAGCAGCTCTCCCTCTGGTATGAAAGCCACAGGTTCTGCGGGGGATGCGGCGAGAAGCTGGTGCCCGATGAGAAGGAGCGGATGATGAAGTGCCCGCGCTGCGGCAGGACATTTTATCCGGTCATTTGTCCCGGTGTGATCGTAGCAGTGGTCCATGACGGGAAACTGCTGATGAGCAAGTACGCCGGAAGAGAATATAAGCGGTTCGCTCTGATCGCGGGCTTTAATGAGAGCGGAGAGAGCATCGAGGATACGGTTCACCGGGAGGTCATGGAGGAAACGGGGCTCGCGGTCCGGAATCTTCACTTCTACAAGAGTCAGCCCTGGCCGTTTTCGGATACACTTCTGATGGGCTTTTTCTGCGAGCTGGACGGCAGCCGCGATGAGATCACGCTCGAGGAGGATGAACTGTCCATGGCAGGATGGTATCCTCCGGCGGATGTGCCGGAGGATCGGGAGCACATCTCCCTGACCAGCGAGATGATGACGGTGTTCAGGGAGAACGGCGGAGATTTTCAGCGGATCCTGGACGCGATCCGGTGACGAGGCGACGGAGCATTCCGAAGCCTGCTGCACGGTGCTGTATTCGATCTGCCCCTTTGCAGCTCCAATCGAGTGTCTTATTCAGGGTATACAAGCCGCTCGGTGCTGCCCTCGTGAATCTGGGAGAGATCGCGTTCCAGATATCTGCGTGCAAGCCAGTTTGCCATGCTGAGGTTCTGGTCGAGATAATTTCCGCAGTCTCTCGCGGCGGCGCCGGGGATTTCACCCTTGTAGTCGCGGATAAAGGTGAAGGTGCGGATCACGAGATCTGTGATATCCGCGGAGGACAGATCGCCGGCGAGTATGAGGTAGAAGCCGGTGCGGCAGCCCATCGGTCCGAAGTAGATGACGCGGTCCTTCCACTCCGGATCATTGCGCAGAAAGGTTGCGCCGAGGTGTTCGATGGTGTGACATTCCGCGGTGTTCATGACCGGCTCGCGGTTCGGGGCGGTCATGCGCAGATCAAAGGTCGTGAGACATTCGGAGCCGACATGGTCCTTGCGGGACACATAGATGCCGGGCATGAGAGTCAGATGATTGACGGTAAAGCTTGCGATTTTTTCCATTTTATGTTTCCTTTCTATCTATCTCTTTATATTCTTTATAAAGTGTCTGCATATCTTCCGGTACCGGCGCCGTGAAGTGCATCGCTTCACCGGTGATGGGATGAATGAAGTCAAGCTTCCATGAGTGAAGCGCCTGGCGTGTGATGACGGGGGAGCCTTTGCCGGAGGACTCTGCGGTTCCGGGCCGGGGAGGCTCTCCGGGCTTTCGAAGGCAGTGCGGATTATAGAGGGTGTCCCCGAGAAGCGGATGACCGCGGTATGCCATATGAACCCGGATCTGATGGGTGCGGCCGGTCTCAAGCCTCAGACAGACGGCGGAACAGTCGGATACAGGATCATAGGCCAATGTCCGAAAGTGAGTGACCGCACGGTCGCCCTTTTCCAGATCCACGCAGCGTTCAATGAGAGAACCTTCCTTTCGGGCAATCGGAAGATCGATGGTACCTTCATCCGGGGTGTGCCCCTCGGCAATTGCCAGATAGGTCCGGTGGATCTCTCTTCGCAGAAGCTGCTGTTCCAGAACAGAAGCGCTGACGAGATTTTTTGCCACGATTAAAAGGCCGGTGGTGTCTCTGTCCAGCCGGTTGATGCAGCGGAAGACAAAGGGGATGCCCTTCTGCTGATAATACCAGACAACGCCGTTTCCGAGAGTGTTGGCCGGATGGCCGACGGCCGGATGGATCGCTTCATTCGCCGGCTTGTCGATGACGAGAAGATCTGGATCCTCGTAAACGATCCGGAAGGGAACCGGCGCCGGAATAATCGTCTCCGAAGAAGTATCGTCCCGCACCCTGGTCGTGAGGACGTCGGAGGGACGCAGCACATAGCGCATGTACTGGTGGACCCCGTTCACCAGGACGGCGTCCGGGATCGGTTTCATGGAGGAGAGAATATGTCTGGAGTATCCCTTCTCCCGCAGGAAGGCGTGAATATCCTTTCCTGCATCTTCTTCGCGAATAGTATAGGTAAATGTTCTTTCCATGGTTCTGATATCGTAACGCCGGACAGCCGCAATTGTCAACGCACAGGCTGCAATCGGTATACGGGATATTCCTGCGAAAATTACTGTTCATGGATAGTTGACCAGGCAAGGATTTCACAACCCTGTTGACATTCGCAAACTGGCTGTAACAAAGTTTTATCCTTTTTTATTGAAGCTGCGGAACTCCTCAGGCGCGAGCGCCTTCGTCAAACAGTCCTCGCTATTCATTCAACGAAAAATTTACGGATAAAACTTCTAACAGCCAGTAATGCTCAGGCAAAGGTGCTGTGAAATCGTTGCCTTGTCAGTTGTGCGTGAACAGTAATCGGTGAACAGAAACCCGCGGAACGAACAGCAGAAATTTCATTGTACCGGTTTCTGATTCGTGCTATACTTTTAGCGTGCTGCCGGGAGCCGTCAGAGTATCGTGGAATGCGGCCGGAGCACTTGTTTTCTGACAGAAATTCAGGGGAAAATACGATATGAAATGAACTTTGTATCTGTTCGGCACATCGGGAGAACCGCAGGTTCTCGGGACTGGGGTGCTGAACAGTTACTGAATTTTCAAAAATGCGGTAAACAATAGAAAAGAGGAAGAGATTATGGCAGACAAGTATGTTGCGTATGTTGGAACCTATACCCACGGAAGCAGTATCGGCATTCATCTGTATGATGTAGATGTGAAGGAGGGAACTCTTTCGCTTCGCAAGGTGATTCCGGTGAATAATTCATCTTATATCTGCCGTTCAGCAAACGGAAAGTTTCTGTATTCCATTGCCGACGAGGGAGTGGCTGTCTTCGACATCAAATCCGACGGCGATCTGGAGATGATCAATAAGATCGGCATCGACGGGATGCGCGGATGCTATCTGTCAGTAGACGCGACGGGACAGTACCTTCTGGTCGCAGGCTATCATGACGGCAAGGTGACGCTGGTTCATACCCATCATGACGGGCGTCTCGGCTCCGTGATGGATGGCGTGTTCCACAAGGGCCTGGGCAGCGTCGCTGAGAGGAATTTCCGTCCGCATGTCAGCTGCGTGAAGATGACGCCGGACAACCGTTTTATCTGTGCCGTTGACAACGGAATTGATCAGGTGAAGATCTATCGCATCAGCTCCAAGAATAAGCTTGCGCTGGTGGATATTCTGCGCTGCGAGCGGGAATCCGGACCGAGGCTGATCCAGTTCAGTCAGGATGGGAGGTTCGCTTATCTGATCTATGAGCTGGACAACAAAGTGGACGTGTTCTCTTATTCTGTAGACGGAGATGAGCCGAAGTTCGAGTATCTTCAGAGCGTCAGCACCACCTCGGACAATGTGGATCAGCTCCATGACGCCGCGTCCGGCATGACTCTTTCGCCGGACGGAAAATATCTCTTCACATCGACTGCGGGCGACGATACGGTTGCCATGTTTGAAGTGGATCAGAAGACCGGACTTCTGACGAAAAAGTTCGCGCTTCCGATCAGCGGGGAGTATCCGAAGGATATCGCGATGTTCCCGGACGGAAAGCATATCGCCTGTGTCAATCATGAGTCCAACAGCATCACGACATTCGCCGTTGATTATGAGAAGAACATCCTTGTGATGAAGGGCAGACCGATGAAGGTTGACACACCGAACTGTATTCTGATTACTAAGATGGGCACGAAGGACTGACTTCCTCTTTTCTCCGGAAGATCCGGGAGAGCTGATCGGCAGCAGCGAGGCGTTCCGGAGGGAGGCGGAAGAGCGGTGATTCGTACCCGGAGAAAGCATTCGCTGCTGTTTACAGCATTCCTGAAGGGAAAAGATACATATGCGTCTGCCTGTCCGTTTTATATGAACAGCAGCAGTCATTCGGCATCTGCCGCGCGTTTTCCGTCTTTACGATGCAAAAAGAGGGAAAAACAGCGCGGCTTTTTTTACAGATAGAGAATCTCGGTTTTGCCGGCCGCGCGCGAGCAGATCCTGCGCGTTCCGCGGTCGGAATCAGATAGGGAGGAAAAAGATTGCATAGCAAAGTTGCGCTCGTCCCCTGCGGCAGCTATGAGCCGGAGAGGGTATATCAGGCCCTGAGGCAGGGCCTGGATCTTGTCGGCGGTATCGGAAAATATATCCGCACCGACGAGAAGGTTTTGCTGAAACTGAATCTGGTGCGGGAAGCGGACGCGGACCGCGCGGTCACGACCCATCCGGCTGTCGCGGAGATGCTGGCCAGGATTCTTTCGGAAGAGCATTATTCCGATGTGTCAGCCGGAGATTCGGGAGGCTTCGGCTCTTCCATAAAATCAATGGAACATCTGGGGATGCGGGAGGAGCTGACAAAGTACGGCTGCCGGATGGCGGCCTTTGACGAGGCGGTCAGAACGGCATATCCGCAGGGAATTCACGCGAAGGAGTTTATGCTTGCCCGCGATGTAGTCGAGGCGGATGCGGTCATCAGCGTCTGCAAGATGAAGACGCACGCGCTGGAACACATCACGGGAGCCGTCAAGAACCAGTACGGCTGTGTTCAGGGAAAACACAAGGCTGCCGGACATACCAGATACCCGAGTGCGGAGAGCATGGCCAGAATGATTGTGGACCTGAACCTTCTGGTTCGGCCGCGCCTCTATATCATGGACGGAATCGTCGCAATGGAGGGAAACGGTCCGACTTCGGGAGATCCTGTACCGATGAATGTGCTGCTTTTTTCAACGGATCCGGTGGCTCTGGACAGTGTGTTTGCAAGGCTGGTATATCTGGACCCGGAGTCGGTGCCGACGGAGGGCGCGGGTGCGCAGATGGGTCTCGGCACCTGGAAGGAAGAGGAGATCGATCTTGTGACTCCGGACGGACAGCTTTCCATGGGGGACGCCGTGGCAAAATACGGCAGGCCGGGTTTTCGCGTAAACCGGAAAAAGGGGAAGGCGGAGGGAATTATGAACACCATCACCATTCTTCGCTTCCTGAAGCCGGCTCCCAGAATTGATGCGGACAAATGCCGGAAGTGCGGTGTCTGCGTGGAAAGCTGTCCGGTCGACGGAAAGGCGCTAAGATTTTCAAAGGGCCGTGACCATCCGCCGGTCTATAATTACAGAAAATGCATCCGCTGCTTCTGCTGCCAGGAGATGTGCCCGCACAAGGCAATCTATGTGCGCGGCCGCAGATAGAAAAAGAAAAGGACTTGAACAGATGACAGATCAGAATTTGGAAAAGGGCAGGCGATGGGCGAAGGATTATCTCGGCTATTTCGTAAAATGGATCATCCTTTCGCTGGTAACGGGGGCTGTATGCGGCGTGACCGGAGGTGCTTTTGCGCGCTGCGTGTCGGCGGCGACGCAGCTCCGGTCGGTTAACGGATGGCTGATTTTCTTTCTTCCGGCGGCAGGACTTCTGATCGTATTCATGTATCAGAAGCTGAAGATCTCCGGCGTCGGCACCAATGCGGTCTTTGATTCCGCCGTAGAGGGAGATTCTCTCAAGTTCCGCCTGATACCGGCGATTTTTATCGGAACGGTTCTCACACATCTGTTCGGCGGTTCCGCCGGGCGTGAGGGCGCTGCGCTGCAGATCGGCGGGGATATCGGAAACCACATCGGGCAGATGTTCCGCTTTGATGACGAGGACAAGAAGATCGCCACGATGACAGGTATGGCTGCCTTTTTCGCGGCACTGTTCGGGACCCCGGTCACGGCGGCGGTTTTTGTGGCCACGGTCATCAGTGTGGGAATGGTGAAGCATGCAGCGCTTGTCCCGGGAATGATCGCCTCTATTCTGGCTTCCGAGGTGGCTGTGTGGATGGGCGCCGCTCCGGTGCGCTTTCAGATTGAGGCGCCGGACGTCAGCCCGCTGATGATGGGGAAGGTGATGATCCTTGCGGCTCTCTGCGGTCTCGTCTCCGCGGTCTTTGTCATGGCGCTTCATTACACGAAGGGATTCTATGACCGGTTTCTGAAAAATCCGTACCTGCGCGTTCTGGCAGGCGGCGCGGTTATCGTATGCCTGACTCTGCTGGCGGGCAGTCAGGATTACAACGGCGCCGGCGTAGATGTCATCGCGAGGGCGATCGGACAGGGGCAGGCGAGACCATGGGATTTCGCGGTAAAGATTCTGTTTACGGCAATCACGCTGGAAGCCGGATTCAAGGGCGGAGAGATTGTTCCGACGTTCTACATCGGGGCGACCTTCGGCTGTGTATTCGGGCAGCTCCTGGGGATCCCGGCAGGCTTTGCGGCAGCGGTCGGTTTCGCCGCCATGTTCGCCGGAGTCACAAACACGATGATCACATCGATTCTTCTGGCGGCGGAGGTCTTCGGCGGAGCCGGGCTTCCGTACTTCGGGATGGCCTGTATGCTGAGCTTTGTCTTCTCCGGTTACAACGGCCTCTTCTCCAGCCAGGTCATCATCTTCTCCAAGCTCCGCGCGAGACGCGTGATGAAGAAGGTGGATCACCGGGTGGACCTCGACAAAGAAAGCGGTTCGGTGACGGCGGCCGGACAGGAGCTGAAGACAGGGAAGAAGGAGGATGCATACGACCCTGACACCCGGAAGGCGGAAGACGGGTACGACCCGAAGCGCAGCGGTCTGTGAGAACACGGGCGCCCGTGTATTTAATAAAATACATGGTCCGAACTGGTGACAAAGAAAAACGCGGGTGCTATAATAACCTTGTATGTGTATAAAATCAATTATACATTTTTAAGTTATATAAGGAGGAATAGTTACGATGGCAAGAAAAATGAAAACCATGGATGGTAACACAGCAGCAGCTCATGCTTCGTATGCTTTTACCGAAGTGGCAGCGATCTATCCGATCACACCTTCTTCCCCGATGGCTGAACACACTGATGAGTGGGCGACTCAGGGAAGAAAGAATCTGTTCGGACAGGAAGTTCAGATCACCGAGATGCAGTCTGAGGCAGGTGCAGCCGGTGCCGTTCACGGTTCTGTAGCGGCTGGCGCTCTGACAACGACTTATACCGCATCCCAGGGTCTTCTTCTGATGATCCCGAACATCTACAAGATCGCCGGTGAGCAGCTGCCTGCAGTATTTGATGTATCTGCGCGCTGCGTTGCTACACATGCACTGAACATCTTCGGTGATCATTCGGACGTATACGCGTGCCGCCAGACCGGTGCTGCTATGCTCTGCGAATCTTCTGTACAGGAGGTAATGGACCTGACACCTGTCGCTCATGCAGCAGCTATCTCCGGACATCTTCCGTTCATCAACTTCTTCGACGGATTCCGTACATCCCACGAGCTTCAGAAGATCGAGACATGGGATTATGAGGATCTGAGAGACATGATCGATATCGAGGCCCTGAAGGCATTCAAGGCAAAGGCTCTGAACCCGGAGAATCCGAAGGAAATGGGGTCCGCCCAGAACCCGGATATCTTCTTCCAGACCCGTGAGGCCTGCAACAGCCTGTATGATGCAATGCCCGGTATCGTTCAGAAGTACATGGACATGGTAAACGCCAAGATCGGAACAGACTACAAGCTGTTCAACTACTATGGCGCACCGGATGCAGAGCAGGTTATCGTAGCTATGGGTTCTGTATGTGACTGTATCGAGGAGACCATTGATTATCTGATGGCTCAGGGCCGCAAGGTCGGCGTTGTAAAGGTACGTCTGTACAGACCGTTCTCCAGACAGGCACTGATTGACGCAATCCCGGATACTGTTAAGAAGGTTTCCGTACTCGACCGTACCAAGGAGCCGGGTTCCATCGGCGAGCCGCTGTTCCTGGATGTCGTTGAGGCACTCCGCGGAAGCAAGTTCGACGGAATCAAGATCTTCGGCGGACGTTACGGACTCGGATCCAAGGATACCACTCCGGAGCAGATCGTTGCTGTATTCGACAACGAGACGAAGGAGAGATTCACCATCGATATCGTCGATGATGTTACGAATCTGTCTCTGCCGGTTGGCGAGCCGCTTGTTACGACTCCGGAAGGCACAGTAAACTGCAAGTTCTGGGGACTTGGAGCCGACGGTACCGTAGGTGCGAACAAGAACTCCATCAAGATCATCGGCGACAACACAGACATGTACGCACAGGCATACTTCGATTATGATTCCAAGAAGTCCGGCGGCGTTACAATGTCTCACCTGCGTTTCGGTAAGAAACCGATCAAATCCACTTACCTGATTCACAGAGCAAACTTTGTTGCCTGCCATAATCCTTCCTATATCACCAAGTTCAACATGGTTCAGGAGCTTGTAGACGGCGGAACCTTCCTGCTGAACTGCCCGTGGACCGGAGAAGAGCTGGAGAAGCATCTTCCGGGACAGGTGAAGGCTTATATTGCAAAGCATCACATTAAGTTCTATGTCATCGACGGTGTGAAGACCGGTATCGAGGTAGGCATGGGACCGACCCGTATCAACACCATTCTTCAGTCCGCATTCTTCAAGCTGACAGGAATCATCCCGGAGGAGAAGGCAATCGAGCTGATGAAGGCTGCGGCAAAGGCTACCTACGGCCGCAAGGGCGATGATATCGTCAAGAAGAACTGGGCCGCGATCGATGCCGGCGCAGACAGAGCCGTTCAGGTAGAGGTACCTGCAAGCTGGGCTGACTGCGAGGACGAGGGCCTTGAGTTCAAGAAGGTTTCCGAGGGCCGCAAGGATGCCGTTGATTTCGTCAACAACATTCAGCTGGCTGTTTCCTCTCAGGAAGGCAACAACCTGAAGGTTTCCGATGTCCTCAAGTATGCAAACGGCGAGACCCCGTCCGGCACAGCCGCATACGAGAAGCGCGGTATCGCTGTAAATGTTCCGGTTTGGAACAGCGACAACTGTATCCAGTGTAACAGATGTTCTTATGTCTGCCCGCACGCGGTTATCCGTCCGTTCGCTATGACAGACGCAGAGGTTGCTGCCGCACCAGAAGGCTTCAAGAGCATCCCGATGACCGGTATGCCGTCCTACAAGTTCGGCATTCAGATTTCTACCATGGACTGCACAGGCTGCGGATCCTGCGCGAACGTTTGCCCGGGCAAGAAGGGTGAGAAGGCTCTTACCATGACACCGATCGCTGACGCTATGGATCAGCAGAAGGGCTTCGATTATGCGGTTAAGCTTCCGGAGAAGCAGGATGTGATCGACAAGTTCAAGATCACTTCCGTAAAGGGAAGCCAGTTCAAGAAACCGCTGCTCGAGTTCTCCGGCGCATGCGCAGGCTGCGGCGAGACTCCGTACGTAAAGCTGATCACGCAGCTGTTCGGAAGCAGAATGCAGATCGGAAACGCAACCGGATGTTCTTCCATCTGGGCAAACTCTTCACCGTCCACACCGTACACGGTAGATCAGAACGGCAGAGGACCGGCATGGTCCAACTCCCTGTTCGAGGATGCCGCTGAGTTCGGCTATGGTATGCTGCTTGGTCAGAAGGCGATCCGTGATGAGCTGAAGACAAAGGTTGAGGCTCTTATGGAGAAGGATGCTTCTGTCAAGGAGGCCGGACAGGCATGGCTCGACACCATGAAGAACGGCGCTGAGAACAGAGTCGCAACCGACAAGCTGCTTGCCGCAATCGAAGGCAATACCACAGAAGAGGCTGCGTTCATCAAGGACAACAAACAGTTCCTGGCGAAGAAGTCCAACTGGGTATTCGGAGGAGACGGCTGGGGCTATGATATCGGATTCGGCGGACTGGATCATGTCATCGCTTCCGACAAGGATATCAATGTTCTGGTTATCGATACCGAGGTATACTCCAATACCGGCGGACAGTCTTCCAAGGCTACACCTACCGGAGCTGTTGCTCAGTTCGCTGCAGGCGGTAAGGAAACCAAGAAGAAAGACCTTGCTTCCATCGCTATGTCCTACGGCTATGTATATGTAGCACAGATCGCTATGGGTGCGGATTACAATCAGGCTGTCAAGGCCATCAGCGAGGCTGAGGCTTATGACGGACCTTCTCTGATCATTGCTTACGCTCCGTGTATCAACCACGGTATCCGCAAGGGTATGGGCAAGGTAATGACCGAGGAAGAGCTTGCGGTTAAGTCCGGATACTGGCATCTGTTCCGTTACAACCCGGCACTGGTTGGAACAGACAAGCCTGCATTTACTCTGGATTCCAAGGCTCCGCAGACAGACATTTATCAGGACTTCCTGGACGGCGAGGTACGTTACAATTCTCTGAAGCGTGCGAACCCGGCGAAGGCTGAGAGACTGCAGAGCAAGCAGAAAGAGGAGTCTGCTGAGAGATATACATATCTCAACAAGCTCATCAAGCTGTACGGACCGGAAGAGCAGTAAATTTTCGGATAAATGCGAGATAAAACACGCTGCGCGAGTTTTATCTCGCTATCGCGACGCTCGCCGCACACGAATACTTCGCATTCGGCTGCGGCTCACTGTTCGCGTAAATGAATGAAGGACCCGGCTGTGGCCGCGGCCCTGCTTCCGGATCTCAGATCCGGTCGGATATAGAGTTCAAACGTGTTATACGCCCGGCGCAGAGAAATCTGCCCCGGGTTTTTTCTTTTCTATCAGGATTGCTGTTTGTGCGACGCGGCCTTCATTGCTTCAGCGCTCGCATCATCGTTATTTCAGTAATTCGGCGTTTGTGCTGTCTTTCAAACATCGAAATCCTTTCCCGGAATCAGATAGCGGTTTTTGCTGTATGCGACGCCGCCGTCCTTTTTGGCGGTGACATAAAGCGTTTCCTTTTCGTTCTTCAGCGTGAGATAACAGTATTCGTCCTCTCCGAACTGGTCGGTGATGTCGATTTTCTGATCCTTGTAGAAGAGGTACAGACGGCCGCCGATCGTATCCGTTGTGACCTGATTTTCCAGATGATCCGATATCTCTGAAGAGGTCAGTGCGCGTTCAGATCCGTCCGCATCCATGGCGATGCCCCCGCCTCCGCTGACAAGGTTTCCGGATGCATCCTTTATCGAGTAGGTTCCGCTTCCGTCATCCACGGACAGAACCGCGTCTGTCAGATCTCCGTTCATCCAGATCTGGACCTTCCGCTGAATGCCCCCGACATCAGCGGCGTAAACGCTTGTTCCGCCGATCGTCAGCACAAGGACCGCACACGCGGCGCTCACGGCGGCGCGAAAATGTCTTGCGTGTCTTGCGGATGGGGTTTCTGTTCCATTAAGATCCACCTGAAAGCTGTCTGAAGTATGCAACATAGAGAAAGCTCTCTGATAACGTTCTTTTTCTGTCATGGCAGTTGCTCCTTTCATATACTTTTGGTTTTATCAGACGGCAGAGCTGTGGCGGGCAGCCATTCCGTCTCCCTGTCATCAGCGGACTCGTCAAGACTTTCCTTCAGCCGACGGCGCCCTCTCAGAAGTCTGTTTTTTACGGCGCTTTCTGAAATGCGGAGGATCCGGCTGATGTCTCTGATGGAATATTCCTCATAATAATACAGATGAATGACGATCCGGTAGTTCACGGGAAGTGCGAGTACCGCTTCGATCAGACCCGCGTCGCCCGGACTTTCGAAGGGAACAGTCTCGAGATAGTCCTCAAGCGGCACCTTGTTTCTGTGCCAGAAGGCGGTTACCATATTCTTGGAAAGGTTTACCGCCGTACGGATCAGCCATGCTTTTATATGCTCCTCGCTCTCGAATTCACGGGAAGACTGTATGTATTTGAGAAAAGTGTTCTGCACAACGTCTTCTGCGTCCTGGCGGTTGCCGCAGATGCTGAATGCGGTCCGGTAGATGCGCTCCTGGTACTCGCGGACGAGATATTCTGGAGTCAGTCTCATTGGGTTTCATGCTCCTTTCTGAAGGATCCTTCACCTATTATACAGTTGAGGATGGAAAAAGGTCTCGGGTGTTCACGCGATTTCTGAAAGGCAGAAATTTCACAGCCCTGCTGCCATTCGCAAACTGGCTGTAACAAAGTTTTATCCTTTTTATAGAAGCTGCGGAACTCCTCAGGCGCGAGCGCCTTCGTCAAACTGCAAATCTACTAGGCTCATTTCATTCGCCAAGGGATTTGTATGCGTCGCACGTAAGCGGCCGCAAGCGCCCGCTAAGTGCTCATCGCAAAGTCCTCGCTGTTCATTCCATGAGGGGTTTACGGATAAAACTTTTAACAGCCAGCAATGCTTAGGCAAAGGTGCTGTGAAATCTCTGCCAGATGAGTTATGCGTGAACAGATAACTTTGGCTGCGGCATATTTGAATGGCAGGGATTTCGGTTCGTTGCGCGGGGATTTACAATATGATATAGTATGATTACAGTGTCAAAATTCCTGACCCACATCGCGCCGCGTGCGTACGTGGGTCAATAACTTATTGTTACTGTTCACGTGATATCTGAAAGGCAGGAATTTCACAGCCAGTAATGCTCAGGCAAAGGTGCGCTTATCCTTGCCTTGTCAGTTGTGTGTGAACAGTTACGACTTATTGGCGCGTCTCTGGGCGAGCGTGAAGAGGGGCGATAGTGCCGCGAGAATGCGAATGAGTGGCGGTTTGCGGTGATGAAAATCTCAGTCCCGAAGGGGATGTTACTATATTGTTACTATATTAATGAATGATTCAGGCACAGGAAGGCTGTGCGGTAAGGAACAGACATGGCGATCATTGATAAGAGTTTTATGTTGAAGAAAATTGAGAAGAATGAGTGCATCTACGTCCTGTATTCGGGGCTTACACATTGTCCGTTTGTGGAGTGTGATCCCGAGACGTTCGATGATCAGATCTATATTTTTACCACGAAGGAAATGACGCAGACCTTTGCGCATCCCTACACACTGGACAAATATCTGCTGCAGGCGGTGAAGGTGGAGCGCGGCATGATCCTTCCGTTTCTGCGGACGCTTTACCTGTACGGCGTCAATGCCGTGATGTATCAGGAGGAGGGCGCACCGATCCGCATACAGCTTTCGGATCTTGTGGAGCGGCCGGATATTGAAACGCTTCGGAATGATAAGATTCCGAGGGCAAACCCGGAGCTTCAGCTGACAGCGCTGTATTTTATGCAGGAGCTGACCAGGCCGATCGAGCGGAATCAGGAGGAGAAGAAGCATCTTCATGACCTTGAGGAGGAGATGGCACACAATCTGCTTCGATCCCGTTTCATCATTTCGTTCGATGTCAGTGAAATCGAGGGAAAGTGGGACCCGAAGGATAAGAATCAGAAGGTGAAGGTGCCGCTTGTCAAGACAAAGGCGGGGAAGACGTTCCAGCCGATCTACACGGATTTCGGTGAGGTTCAGAAATTTAACCAGCGGAACAAGGGTGTGAAGCTGGAGCTTACACCGATCACCTATGACCGGATTCATAATTTTCTGGTGAAGGAATCCGAGGGATTTGTATTTAACCCGGCAGGTTTCAATCTCGTGCTTACTGGCGATCAGCTGAAGCAGATGGCGGACCGCTACGGGGAGAAAACCGGAGAGTAAGAGCTTGAGATAAGCCCGTAAAAAAGCCGGAGAGTAAGACCTTAAGATAATAAGATAAATCCGGAAAGAAAAACGAAGAGCAAAAGCATAGGAAAAGTTCAGAAATAGAATCGCAAAGTAAGAGCATAGGATAAGATCAGCAAGAGGATCGGAAAGCAAGAGCATAGGATAAGATCAGCAAGAGAATCGGAAAGCAAGAGCATAGGATAAGTTCGGAAAAATAACGGAAGGGGACCTTGGATTGGAAATTACAGATGCATATGAACTGATCAGTGAAGAGTATATCAAGGATGTCAGAGCTGAGGGAAAGCTTCTGCGGCACAGAAAGAGCGGGGCGCGCATTGCTCTTCTCTCTAATGATGATGAGAACAAGGTGTTCAACATTGCTTTTCGGACGCCTCCGAAGAATTCAACCGGAGTCGCCCATATCATCGAGCATACCGTTCTCTGCGGATCCAGAAAATTTCCGCTGAAGGATCCCTTTGTGGAACTGGTCAAGGGATCTTTGAATACCTTTTTGAATGCGATGACTTATCCGGACAAGACGATGTTCCCGGTAGCAAGCTGCAACGACACGGATTTCCAGAATCTGATGGATGTGTATCTGGATGCCGTCTTCTACCCGAATATCTACCGGAATGAGAAGATTTTCCGGCAGGAGGGCTGGCACTATGAGATGGAGAGCCGGGAGAATCCGCTTACCTATAACGGTGTGGTTTACAACGAGATGAAAGGAGCCTTCTCCTCCGCGGACGAGGTTCTGGACCGCACTGTTTTCCATACGCTCTTTCCGGACACCCCTTATGGCGTGGAGTCCGGCGGAGATCCGGCGGTGATCCCCGAGCTTACCTATGAGGAGTTCCTAGATTTTCACCGGAAATATTACCACCCGTCCAACTGCTATATCTATCTGTATGGAAATATGAACATGGAGGAGAAGCTGGAGTGGCTTGACCGGGAGTACCTGAGCCATTTCGAGAAGGCTCCTGTGGATTCCGCGATTCCGATGCAGAAAGCATTCGCGGAGCCGAAGGATATTACGCAGAGCTATCCGATTCTGGACAATGAGCCGGAGGAGAACAACACCTACCTTTCCTGGAATGCGGTCGTGGGGGATTACGCGGATGTCAGACTGAATATCGCGTTTTCCGTGCTGGAGTATGTCCTTCTGGACGCGCCGGGGGCACCGGTGAAGCAGGCACTGCTGGATGCCGGGATCGGCAAGGATATCGAGGGCGCGTATAACGACGGCATCCTTCAGCCGGTTTTTTCGGTGATTGCGAAGAGTGCCAATGAGAAGGACAAGGAACGGTTCCTTTCCATCATCCGCGGCACGCTGGAAGAGCTTGCGGAAAAAGGAATCGATCAGATGGCGGTTGCGTCTGGCATCAATTATTTCGAATTCCGTTTCCGTGAGGCGGATTATGCCCAGTTCCCCAAGGGACTGATCTACGGCATCGATCTTTTCGACAGCTGGCTTTATGATGAGAACAGGCCGTTTGCCTACCTGAAGGAACTGGATGTGTTTGAGGACCTTAAGAAGAAAAACGGCACCGGATACTTCGAAGATCTGATCCGCAGATATCTTCTGTCGAATACACATGCCGCTGTCGTGACGCTGAAGCCGGAAAAGGGCATGGCGGCGCGCGTGGAGCAGGAGACGGCTGAGCGTCTCGCTGCCTACAAAGCATCTCTTTCCGACGCTGAGGTCGACGCGATTGTAGCGGACACAAAGGCATTGAAGGAATACCAGGAGTCGGAGGATTCGGAAGAGGCACTGAAGAAGCTTCCGATGCTGTCCCGGTCCGATATTGACCGGAAGACGCCGGTCCGGCTGGACACAGAGAAAATTGTTGTCAATGATACCGTATATCTCAGGCACAGCTATGATACAAACGGCATCAGCTATCTGACACTTCTGTTCGATACGGCGGATGTTCCGGATGAACTGGTACCCTATCTCGGAATTCTGAAGAACGTGCTCGGAGTTGTAGATACGGAGCACTATTCATACAGCCGGCTTTTCCATGAGATCAATGCGAGAACCGGAGGCATCAATTTCGGGCTGCAGGTTCTGCCGACAGAGAAGGGAACGGATGATTCCAAGGGTTATCGGATGTTCGGCGTCAGAGCCAAATATCTCTTCGGAGAGAGGAACTTTGTGTTCGATATGATCCAGGAGATCCTGAAGACGTCGAAGCTCGGGAGCAAAAAGCGTCTCCGCGAGATCATTGCCAGTACGCGGGCGGGAATGGAGCAGGCGATTCCCGCGGCGGGACATGCTTCGGCCGCGAAGCGGGCGCTCTCCTATCAGTCGCTGCTTACGGCATGGACGGAGGAGACGACCGGGATCGCTCAGCTCCGTCTGATCAAGGCGCTCGATGAGCATTTTGACGAGCGGGCAGAGGATCTGATCGGAAAGCTCGAGGAGCTGATGAAGATCGTTTTCCGTCCGGAAAATCTGACGGTAAGCCTGACCTCCGAGGGAGATGGGTTCGAACGGATCGAGGAGAACATCATCGCCCTTAGAGAAAATCTGTACACAGAACCCTGCAGGAAGGGCGAGTTTTTGTGGAAACCGGAGCAGAAGAATGAGGGTTTCAAGACATCCGGACAGGTACAGTATGTCGCGCAGGCGGGAAATTACCGGAAGGACGGATATACCTATACCGGGACGTTCCGGATTTTGCGTATGATTCTGAATTATGACTACCTCTGGATGCAGCTTCGGGTTCTTGGCGGAGCCTATGGCTGCATGAGCAGCTTCAAGCGCTCCGGAGACAGCTATCTTGTCTCCTACCGGGATCCGCACCTGAAGAACACACTGGATGTCTATGCGGGGCTTCCGGAATACCTGAAGAACTTTGAAGCGGATGAGAGGACGATGACGAAGTATATCATCGGAACGATCAGCGAGCTGGATACTCCGATGACGGCGTCCGCAAAGGGAAGTCTCGCGCTGAACTGCTGGTTCTCCGGCATTACAGAGGCTGATTTCCAGGAGGAGCGGGATCAGATTCTCGATGCCGGGACAGAGGATATCCGGGCCCTTGCGGGACCGGCGGCTTCGATTCTTTCCGCCCACAACATCTGCGTAATCGGAAGTGAGAGCGCGATAGAGCGGCATGAGGATTTATTCAAGACGGCAGAAAATCTCGACTGATATCATGCGGATATCAGCAGCGGACCATTTCGGACAGGATGGCAGGAAGGAATGATTATGGAAGAGGACAGCGCAAAGCTGAAATCGGGATTTGTGGCATTGATCGGCAGACCGAATGTGGGAAAATCCACGCTGATGAACCATCTGATCGGGCAGAAGATCGCGATCACCTCCCGGAAGCCGCAGACGACGCGGAACCGGATCCAGACGATCTATAACAGTGACCGCGGACAGATTGTTTTTCTCGACACGCCGGGTATTCACAAGGCGAAAAATAAGCTCGGTGAGTACATGGTGTACGCGGCGGAGAGCACCCTGAAGAATGTGGACGCGGTGATGTGGCTGATCGAGCCCGGCGACTATATCGGAGCGGCGGAGCAGCACATCGCAAAGATGCTCGACCGGTCCGGCCTTCCGATTATTCTGGTTATCAATAAAATCGACAAGGTCAAAAAGGATGTCGTGCAGAGCACCATGGAAGCGTACCGGAATGTGACGCGCTTTGAGGATATGGTATGTGTGTCGGCGCTTCACAGCACGAACCTGGATACCCTGATCGACAGCCTTTTCCGTGTGCTGCCGTACGGCCCCCGTTTTTTCTCCGAGGACACCATCACCGATCAGCCGGTGCGCCAGATCGCTTCTGAAATGATCCGTGAGAAGGCGCTTCGTTCGCTCGGAGAAGAGATCCCGCATGGAATTGCCGTCGTCATCGACAAGATGCGGGAACGTCCGGACGGTTCGATCACCGACATAGAGGCGACGATTATCTGCGAGCGGGAGTCCCATAAGGGAATCATTATCGGCAAAAACGGCGCCATGCTGAAGAAGATCGGTACCGAGGCGAGGCAGGAGATCGAGGGCCTGATCGACGGGAAGGTGAATCTGAAGCTCTGGGTCAAGGTGCGCAAGGACTGGCGGGAAAGCGATATCCTTGTAAAAAATTACGGCTATGACAAGAAGGAGCTGAAAGAGTGAACGCCGGACGGCCTTTTTCTGCAGAAAGCGCTCTCCTGAAGCGGGACTGCAGGGCAGAAATTCCACAGGTCGTGCCGCTGTCTGCAGACGGACTTCATTAGGAGCTGTGTGAAGGCTTTGTTTTGAGAGCGCGTGAACAGACAGCAATGGTCAGGTTTAAGATATGAACGAACAGATTACAATTTCGGGGATGGTTCTGTCGGCGATGCCGATCGGCGAAAACGACAAAAGACTGGTGATCCTGACCCGTGAGCTCGGCAGAATCAGCTGCTTTGCGAGAGGCGCGCGCCGGCCGGGCAGCACGCTTATGGCGCTGTCCAATCCCTTTGCGTTCGGCAGCTTTACGCTGGTCGAAGGAAGAAATTCATACAGCCTGATCTCCGCGTCCATCCGGGAATATTTCACCGAGCTGGCCCTGGAACAGCCCGGGGTGTATTACGGCTACTATTTCCTGGATTTTGCGGATTACTACGGCCGCGAGGGCATCGACGGAACGGACATGCTGAACCTCCTGTATCTGTCCATGAAGGCGATTCTGAATCCCCATCTGGACAACCGGCTTGTCAGACGGATCTTCGAGATCCGGATCATGACGATCAACGGCGAATATGCGCCGGACCCGGCGCTGATGAGCGGACCGACGCTGTATGTGGTGAATTATATCATGGCCGCTCCGCTCACGAAGCTTTACACCTTCGAGGTGAAACCGGAGGTGCTGAAGGAGCTGGAGAACGCGCTGAACCGTCAGACGGACCGGATTCTCGACCGGCCGCTGAAGAGCAGGCGGGTGCTGAATGAAATGATCCGGGCGTAGAGGGCAGCTGCTGGAGTTTTGACAGGGCTATTTGTTATAGCAGTCGGATCTTATTTCTATTTGAATAAATAAACACATTGAATAAATAAACACACGACTCCCTGTAAGCTTTGGATCTGCAAGGCTTACAGGGAGTTTTGGCGTGCCCGACGGGCAACCAATCACCGCCTCCTGCTCGATTGCGTCCTTTGGGTACATGCTGGGGACGAATTTTTGACCAACAGGAATGGAGAGAAGCATATGCAATGCAGTGTTGGTAATATAATTTCAATGTGATCATCATTCCTTTAATATGATCATTTTTGCAAATTTGATTATATTGAATGACTTGTGATCCATTGAATCATATGATAAATTAAATATATCAAATGCTTGTAAATGATCAAAATAGAGGCCCGAGATATGCGTGATTTCTCCTATCAGAACAAATGGACAAAGCTGCTAACACCCCAAATTGTGAGCTATCTGACAACAATTCATGAGTATAAGGGGAGACAGGAGCTGATCGCGACCAGGCATGCGGATATTCTGAAGAACCTGGTTGAGATTGCCAGAATTCAAAGTACGGAAAGTTCAAACAAAATCGAAGGCATATACACCTCGGACGAGCGGCTGAAGAAAATTGTCATGGATAAAACGACACCTCATTCCAGAGATGAATATGAGATTGCCGGATATCGGGATGTTTTGAATACGATTCATGAAAGCTATGAACACATTCCCATCAGGCCGGCATTGTTGCTGCAGCTTCATCGTGATATGTATAAATTTGAGGAGACGCGAATCGGCGGTAGCTGGAAATCAATCGATAACAGAATTGAGGAAACGGATAAAAATGGAAATCGAAAAGTAAGGTTTCAGCCTGTTCCGGCATTTGAAACACCAGAGGCGATGGAACAACTATGCAGAGCATATCAGGGGATACTGGCAGATGTTCAGGTTGACCCGCTGCTTGTGATCCCGATGTTCATTCTTGATTTCCTTTGTATTCATCCGTTTCTTGACGGAAACGGCAGGATGAGCAGACTGCTCACACTGCTTTTGCTTTATAAAAACGGATATTTCGTTGGCAGATATATCAGTATAGAGAAACTCATAGAGACAACAAAGGATCAATATTATGATGCACTGCAGGCAAGCTCGGCGGGGTGGCATGAGGAAAATAATGATTATACGCCATTTGTCGTATATATGCTCAGTGTCATAGCGGCTGCCTATCGCGATTTTATGGAACGCACGGAACTTGTGGAAGAACGGAGGGTTTCGAAGCCGGAACGCATCGAAGAGATGCTGCGGAAAAAATTAGGAACTTTTACAAAGACTGAGATTCAAAAAGAATTTCCAAATATCGGTCAGGCAACGATACAGAGAACGCTCTCCAGGCTTCAGAAGGAAGACAAGATCATGAAAATCGGCGGAGGCCGTTATACGAAGTACCGCTGGAACTGGGATAAAGAGGAGTGATTTTGGGAGGATATCATGATTACAGGTGAACTGAAAAATAAAATCGATGCTTTATGGGAGATCTTCTGGACGGGAGGACTTACCAATCCGCTGGATGTCATTGAACAGATGACCTACCTCATGTTCATTCACGACCTGGATGACAGCGATAACCTGCATGCCAGAGAAAGTGCCATGCTGGGTCTTCCCTATGAAAGTATATTTGCAGGGGAGATTAAGATCGGAGATCGCGTTGTGGATGGATCACAGCTGAAGTGGTCTGCATTCCATGATTTTCCGGCGCAGAAGATGTATTCCGTGATGCAGGAGATGGTCTTTCCGTTTATCAAGGATCTGCACGGCAATAAAGAGAGCGCCTATGCAAAATACATGCAGGATGCGATCTTCAAAATTCCGACACCCCTGATGCTGTCCAAGATCGTCGATGCCATGGATGAACTCTATAAGCAGATGAGCGGACTGAAGGATACGGATGTCCGCGGAGATATTTATGAATATCTTCTGTCTAAACTGGCAAATTCCGGCGTAAACGGACAGTTCCGGACTCCGAGGCACATCATCAAAATGATGGTGGAGTTGATGCAGCCGGGACCGGACGAAGTCGTATGTGAAATTAAGACGCAAAATTTGATACAAAATAAGGTTGCCTGACCACAGGGGTTTCGTTTTCACATAAGGGGTTTCGTTTTAGGTCAGGGGTTTCGGTCGGGCACAGTCCCGGCACTTTTTGTATATGGAGGAATGTAGATGCATCAGCTTACGAATAAACAGTACGAAGAATACCAGCGCCTGTGCCACGCTCGCGATCACGGACAGATCCTGACGCCGGACGGCCTGCGACTCGTGTGCGCCGGATTCGATTATAATCCGGAGGCCATCGGGAAGCACATGCTCGAGACGCTGGCGAGGTTTCAAGCGGAAGAAAATAAAAAATTTTGAAAAAGCTCTTGACGGGGATAAAGTCCCTACTTGGTACACTGAGTCCAGAAAGGAGGTCAAGAGACCATGAAACCAAAGGAAATACAAGAAAAGCTCGGCATCAATGCCGATAGAATCAAGTTCTTTAAGAAGCAGGGTGTCTTCACACCAGAAAATCCTCCCTCTGGGAACAGGGGTACAAACTACACAGAGACGGACTATAAGAATCTTCAGTTCCTTGTAGTGCTCACTAAAATGGGGATGACTGTCAGTGATATCCGAAAGATGCAGGACGGCGAGTGCTCGTTGGAAGAAGCAATTAAGGAACGCAGAAAACAGATTACTGACGAAATCGCCAAGAAGCAAAATGCTTTGTCTCTCCTGTCAGAGCTGATTGAGGATAAGGAAGAATTCGAAACTTTCCACACAGAGCGTTACTGGGACATTATCACCGAAAGAGAGTCCAAGGGCGAAGAGTTTGTCGATTTCGAGGATCTTTACGGTTACCAGCCTGTTTCTCTTATCCGCACAGTTACGTGTCCGTACTGCGGTGAAGAACTGGAAGTTGATCTTGAGGATTATGAGACCGATGTTAGTAGTTATGACAATGAGAACGGCATGGGCGAAGATATGGTATACAGTTTCGATAGCGAGGATAATATTGAATGCCCGGCCTGTCAGAGAAAGTACCGGGTCTCGGGCTGGATTAGAGAATACCCGATTGGTGCGTATGACTCAGAGGAAGTTGATGTAGACGAGCTCCCGGAAGATGAGTAAGCCGATTCGCAAAATTTACATGGCCTATTATAGAGACCATCATAAAGGAGGATTTGATCATGGCAGTTATACAGGAAGCTTTTGATATTCCGGCAGATATCATGACAAAACTGCTGACCGGTGAATACCGTAGAATCGGCGGTGTTGTGAGGTATGCAGTCGGGCCACATAAGGGACAGATCGTAAAGCATCTGAAGCCCGTTGATATGAAGGCAGCCGAGCAGGCGCAAGGGGTAGGTGCTCAGATTATGAAATTCGCAAAGAAAAACAAAAAGGGGCTTATCATCGGAGCCGCCGTTGCCGGTGCAGCTACGGTAGGCGGTATCATTTACCATAAGGTGAAAAACCGCGAGCCAGCGGTTGTGGCACAGTTTAGAGCAGCTCTGCGCACTTATATCGATGAGATCCGTAAAGGAAATTTGGAGCTGGAGACCATTGAAACATTGATGGCCGCCCTGGATAAGCTCAAGGCACATAAAGATTATGAACAATTCAAGATTGAGCTTTCAACCGAAGATCTTGATGTGCTTGTTAGCAGAATCTACGACTACACGATTCGACTGGCTGAGAATAACCAGGTTGAGCTCACAGAGCAGGAACGCAGTAAGACGGACAATTCGATTATCAATTTGCAGAATTACCTGAGAACACAGAAGCGAATATTTGAAGAAGCAGCATAACAGAGCAAGCTCCCCGTTACTGGAGAAGATCCAGCGGCGGGGAGTTTTCTTATGCCTTGATGGTCTGGCCGTTGCGGAAGGTCACTTGAATGTCATCGGCAGTGTTGACCGTAATGAAGTCTACCAGCCCGTTGAAGCTGTCGAGGCTGAACTCTGTGATCTGATCGGGCAGTTTCTTAAAAGCCCGAAGGAAGTCCTCGTAGCTGCCTTTCTGTGATTGCAGCTGGCTGATCTGGTCGTTTAGCTCCTCGATGCGGGTCTTGAGCGTTTCGTACCGTCCGGTCAGGCCGTCGTACTTTTTCTGGTAAGCCTTCTGGTCGAGGGCAACATGGGCGTTCTCGTAGATGTTCTTCTGAACAGCATCGGAAACAACCTGCGCTTCTTCCAGCAGCTTGTCACGTTCGGCTTCCTGTTCTGAGGTATCAAAGAGGAGCGTCAGCATTGCCTTGCCGTTGGCGATGACTGCGTCTTTTGTGGCCAGCAGCTTGTTTGCCGCCGACAGGAAGGCATCCTGAATCTGCTCGTCAGTCAGGTGAGGAGTGGAGCAGCGCTCGCCGCCATCGTACTTGTGGTTGCATTGCCAGATCGTCCGGCGGTACTTGTCTGTCGAATGCCAGACCTTCGAGCCGTACCAGCTTCCGCACTGGCCGCACTTGATCTTGCTGGAGAATGGATGCACACCGCTGTGGTATTTTTTGCCCTTACCGCGTTTCGCCATTTCCCGCTGTACCATGTCGAATTTTTCAGGAGGAATGATCGCCTCGTGATTTCCTTCGACGTAGTACTGAGGAATCTCGCCTTCATTTTTCTTTTGCTTCTTTGTCAGGTAATCGACCGTGAAGCGCTTCTGCAGCAGGGCATCGCCTTTGTACTTTTCATTGCTGAGAATGCTTCTGACCGTAGAGATGCTCCATTTGTCCTTGCCGCCGGGCGTCTTGATTCCCTTGGCTGTTAGAGCCTTGGCGATTCCGTTGTAGGTGAGCCCTTGCAGGAACATGTCATAAATGCTCCGGACGGTTTCTGCCTGTTCGGGATTCACGATCAGCTCGCCGTTGGCACCACGGTCGTAACCGAGGAAACGGTTAAACGGGATCGTGACTTTGCCGTCTGCAAATCGCTTTCTCTGTCCCCATGTGCAGTTCTCGGAAATGCTGCGGCTTTCCTCCTGTGCCAGCGAGGACATGATTGTAATGAGCAGCTCGCCTTTCCCGTCGAAAGTCCAGATGTTTTCTTTCTCGAAGTAGCATTCAACGCCGTGTTCTTTCAGCTTCCGGATGGTTGTCAGGCTGTCTACGGTGTTGCGGGCAAATCTGGACACGCTCTTGGTCACTATCAAATCGATGTTTCCGGCCAGAGCGTCGGCGACCATTTTCTTGAAGCCCTCACGGTGTTTTGTACTGGTGCCGGTGATGCCTTCGTCGGTGTAGACGTTCACGAACTCCCAGTCATCCCGGCTCCTGATGTAATTGGTGTAGTAGTCGATCTGTGCCTCGTAGCTCGTGAACTGATCATCGTGGTCAGTGGAGACACGGGCGTAACCGGCAACACGACGCTTTTTCTGCTCCGTGATAGGAGAGGCAGTAAAGCGGCTCAGTGTAGCCGGGATCGTTTTTACCTTTTTGCCTTTGTTGATGCCCAATGTTTCTCACTCCTTATCTTCTTTATCTTTTCGCTCATGGCTGTCCGGCGCTCCGGTGTCCATTTCTTTTTCATGACTTCCCGCATGTGATTTTTCTGCGATTCTGAGCAGGGATGCGAAACGCGGGTAGTGTCGTAGCTTCTGGTTTCTTTTCTGCCGTCCTTGAAGTGAAATTCCAGCTCCATTCCCGGCAGGACGTCGATGTGGTCGATCTGTTCTGAGAAAGCAGCAGCGTCAAACTCGTTCAGCCCCAGCACCTCGGAGGCCAGCGCCTGCAGCCGTTCCTCGCGCATCCCGGTTGTCTCGCAGGGCTTGTTCCCGGTCGGGCATCGCCAGTAGAAGCTCTTTCCATCCCTTGATGGCTGTGTGCATCTGCGGAAGTTAGTGCCACAGTGGACACACTTGATCTTGCTGGTAAAGCAGGAGGCTCCCTTCGGATTGGTGCCGGTTTTCTTGCGCTTTGCCGAGACCTTAGCCCGGTACTCCGGAGTCCAGCAATCCTGATGGCCTGTGTTCGGTGCAGCTTTCCTGACAACGGTTCCGTCCTTCAGGAAGAAATCCAGCGTGTATTTCTCAGGAACTTCGATGCGGTCGACCTTGTCGAGAAAAACCTCCTCGTCAAATTCCTCAAGGTTGAGGACTTCGCAGCAGGCTTTGAGCAAGCTCTTGTGGCTGATCGTGCCGCCGACCGGGCAGCCGTCGCCGACCTTCTTTTTTTTCTTGCTTCCGCAGTTCCAGTACTCCTGGTAATTGCTATTCTTAGTCCGGCGGTTATGCATGTAGCTGAGGCCGCAGTGAGGGCATTTGATCTTACCGGTGAAGCAGCAGGTGTTCAGACTCTTGTTGGCAAGGGCTCCGAGCTCCCTGCGTCTGGCCATCTCGCTTTGCACGAACTGGAAGGTCTCCATGTCGATGATTGGCTCGTGGGTGTTTTCGATGTAGTACTGTGGCAGCTCGCCGTGGTTCTTCCGACGCTTCTTGGTGATTGGATCTGAAATGTACTCCTTCTGCAGGAGCATGTTCCCGGTGTAGGTGACATTCGAAAGAACGACTTTGATGTTGGAATCCACCCAGCGGCAGCCTTCACGGGTTGTGATGCCTTCAGCTGCAAATTCCCGCTCTGTTTCAAGACGCGACTTTCCATTAAGGAAGTTCTGGTAGATACGCTTTACGATGGCGGCTTCCTCTGGGACAATGACCAGCTGATCGCCTTCCCAGCGGTAACCGAACACTCGGAAGTGCCCGTTCGGGATTCCTTGTTCCATGCGCTTCCGGACGCCCCATTTCACATTGTGGCTGATGCTTTCTGATTCCGACTGGGCAAAGGATGCCAGCAGGGTCAGCATGAGCTCACCGTCATCAGAGAGGGAGTCGATGTGCTCTTTTTCAAAGCGAACGCTGATGCCCAGTTCCTTTAGATGCCGGACGGTGTTCAGCAGGTCTACTGTGTTACGGGCAAAACGTGAAATGCTCTTACAGAGCACAATGTCTATTTTGCCTGCGTCGCAATCTGCGATCAGGTGCTGGAACTCATCACGTTTGGTAGCAATGGTTCCGGTTATTCCTTCGTCAGCATAAACGCCGACGTATTCCCACTCCGGGTTGTTCTGAATGAGCTCCGAGTAGTAGCTCACCTGAGAGGAGAGGGAATGGTGAAGCCGCTCTGTTTCCATTGACACACGGGCGTAGGCTGCGACCTTTTTTCGGGTCGGAAGCGCCGGGATCTGCGGCTCAATTCGCGTGATTTTCGCCATTTGAATCACTCCTTTCCGCTACCATTCATCACTCTAAAACAGGTACACATCAAGCTTTATCTGAGAATAATGTGCCGATTATCGGCTGGTATTTTTCCTTCATTTTTGTATCAATTATGGCGTATTGTTCCTCGGTGATAATGCCGTCTTTCAGCATCGCCTGAAACATATTCATGGAAGCCTGATAGAGCTTTTCGCGTTCGAATTGATCTTCATTCATGGGCGGCACCTCCGAAGCAGTCTGCGATATAGCAGGCGTGGGAACAGTACTTCCGGTGCCGGTTCCCATACGCCGTGAAAGGCTGGCCGCAGTGAGCGCAGGTGAAAGAATAGATAGCGGTGGATCTACGTGTTACTGCTTCCGGATGAGCGTTCCACCAGCTCTGGCAACATTCATCTGAGCAGAACTTGACCTGCTTTCTGCCGGGAGTCCGTGTGATTGGCTTGCCGCAGTTCTTGCAGAAGAGGACGACAGGTTTGTCGGGCTGATTTGATTTTTCTCCTGTGAGACCGTTTCGATGACAGTAGGAAACGACCTGGTTCTTTGTCAGGCCGAGGGCATTCGCTATATTTGCATAGCCGAATCCGGCAGTGCGGAGTTCAGTAATTTTCGCTTTCTGTTCATTGGTCATGAAGTATCACCTCCAGTTTCCACTGGAGATGGGTGGGCAATTTGAGCGGAGGATTTTTCATTAAAACGAAAAAAAGCCTGCGGGCATTCCGAAGAACACTCGCAGGCCATGAATAATGGTTTATTCAGTTATTTCACGCGGATCTTCCATCCGGTGATGATGAGGTTGACGTTCTTAATAAGCGTCGGGTTAAGCTGCTGGATTGAAGAGACGCTGGTTCCGTACTTCCGGGCGATTCCTGAAAGCGTGTCTCCCGACTTCACCGTGTAGTAGACAGGCTGGTCGGCATTCTGCTTACGGCAGAGTTCGTTGACCTTGGCCTGAACGGCTGAGTAGTCATACCCGGCAGCGGTCAGACGGTTCTTGCGATCGTCGCCGTTTCCCCATTTGCCTTCGAGGACTTCCTTGGCCAGTTCATCCACGGTCTTCTTTGGAGCGGGTTCCGGGGCGGGCTTATCGTCTTTGGAATCCGTGCTGTATTTCGGTACGCCGTAACCACGGATGTATTTGCCGCTGACCTGAAGAGTGCGTCTTCCGACGGCATTGCTCTTATTACCTTCGATGACCGTGATTGTTTTGTCGGATACTTTTTCCACGATACCGACGTGATCAGGCCAGCCATCATTGTCGCCGTTACCGGAGTCCTGCCAGTCGTAGAAGATGATATCTCCGGGGCTCGGAACGTAGTTATCATCCTCCACCCATTCCTTAAGGGTAATGAACAGAACGACCATCTGCCCGCAGCCGCATTCGGTAGGGATGATCTTTGTCAGCCCGCATTTGATGGAGACTGCAGAAACAAAGGTCGCGCACCATGCATCAGTATAGGTGACTTTGTATCCTCTGGCACGAGGTGTTTTGCTGTTATAGACATCAATGATCTCACGGTGGCTGCCGTCGGCTTCATTCTTTCCGAGCCAAGCTCTGGCCTGTGCTAAGACCTGCTCACGCTGAGAGGATGTGACAGGAGCAGAAGTATCACCTGTCTGTTTCCTATAGCCATTGAAGCCGTCCTTCGTGATGACGGACGGATAATCCACATAGGCATAGTCCAGATCCACGTTACCTGAGATGCCGCTCACCTTTCCCTTGGAAGAATACTGCCAGATTCCGTAATTGCCGGAATAGGTGCATTTTGATGCATACTGAGCTACCCAGTGCGCGTAAGGCGTGAGCCTCCCGTCATCCATGCGTTCCTTGAAGCCGGAATAGGTGGAACCGTAGATGCCGACGAAGTATCCTGCATTTTCCATCGTTTCGCAGAAGGCAATGGTCGCTTCGGTGATTCCGGTCTTGGCTGATGCGGGCTGAGCCTCATTGTCCATATAGACCGGATACTCCAGCTGTTTGCCTTTGAGGATTTTCAGGAAGCGTTCGGCATCTGCTTTTCCGGCAGCGGCACTCACGCAGTCCTTGCCGACGAAATAGTATGCGCCGATAGGGATGCCAGCGGCCTTGGCTCCCTTATAGTTTGCTTCCCACTTGCTGTCAGTATAGAAGCCGTCGTCAGAGCCGCCTGCCTTGATGATGGCGAACTGAATGCCAGCCTCTTTTACCTTGTTCCAGTCAATCGTTCCCTGCCAGTGGGATACGTCGATTCCCTTGATAGCCATTTTACTTATCCTCCTTGTCTGATTCCTTGCCGTCTCGGTCATGAAGCTGCTCCAGCACGTCCTTCAGCTTGTCCGGAACCGGCAGGCCGAGATGAGCGCTGTTTTCAACAAGAGACAGACCTTCGTTTGAAATGTAGAAGAAGATGATTGCTGTACGGAGCACTCCGGCATGGTCAAGCACATAAATGTCGAGGGCGTTTGCAATCCCGATCAGGATGAAGATCAGCACCTTGCGGCAGATGCCCTTGAAGCCAACCGATGAGGAGAGCTTCTTGTCAGCGATGGCGCACATGACGCCGGTGATATAGTCGGCGACTACGAAAATGATGAGCGCAATCATGAGCCCGTCGCAGCCGCCGAGAAACCAGCCGAGCCAGCCTCCGATAGCTGTGAATACGAACTGAATCGAGTTCCAGAATTCTTTCATGTTGTGATACCTCCTTGTGTTCAGGGCATGAAAAAAGCAGCGGCCTTGTGGCAGCTGCCTTCATGCGGTGCATGGTTTATAGGTTGTAATAATCTCTTGGCTTCCCGCCGGTTCCGGAGCGGTTGGAGTAGGAGTAGAGCCGATTGAAAATCGTATCCGTGTCATCGTACCGGTCGACCAACTTGTAGCAAGACACATAGGGGTCAAAATACCTAAGATCCTCTGGCTCGATATAAGAGGATTGCTGCTTTCCTTTTGCGAGAAGGGCGGTACAGTTTGCGCAGATCCTGTCGGATTCTTTTCCGTAGAGCTCCGGGTTATCAGCTTTCAGGAACCAGTGCGCGTCGTGCCATTTGCAGTCATAATAACAGGCGCTGTTGCATATCATCGTGTACTGATAGTTGGTAGGAAGCCGCTCCAGCGCATCAAGATGGCGGGCAAACCAGTGGAACAAAACGATCCGGTCATACATGCTGAAATCACCGGAGATAAGCTCGTCCAGTGTCAGAGCTCTTGTGATGGAAAGCGTCAGTTTAAGCTCCGGGAATGAGGCTTTGACCTTTGCTGCCAGCTTGTCATCGTTCAGGATGAACTGATGGACGCCAAGAGTACGGTAGCGCTTGATCATCGTAATAGTCGCGCCTTTCTGGGCGAGAATGCAGACCGGAATGCCAAGAGCCAGCAGACCTTTCAGCCGATCCACATATTCCTCGTAGGTTTTCGGATAGTTGTCACGGTAAGTGATATCGAAGCGGGTGTTGTCGCAGTCGTCTTTCCAAGCGGCGGCATAGATGCATTCGATGTATGGAATCAGGTTTTGCCGCAGACGGAGTTTTGCCGGATAGTCCGGGTCGAGGTTATAGGGCACTTCAAACTTTTTCATGCTTCCTCCGTTTCTGTCAGCGTGTAGGTGACCTTCATCGTTTTATCTGCCGTCTTGATAACAGGCGTCGACAGGTTGTTGATCGTAGCAAGATACGGTGTGTAGAGATACAGTTCCTTGCGGAAATGATATCCGTAATAGCTGTAGAAATACTCCTGGTAGGCGTAGGTCTTATAGCGGGAGATCATTCTTTGTCCCCACTGCTCACCGTCTGTATAGGTATCTTTGTGATGCACATAGAGCTTCGGTTGCCCGTCGAAGTAATACCAGCCGTTGATGACTACTTCGTCATCCACGCTGAATGTGTACTGCTGGTTGCTGTTATAGCTTGCGTTCGGGACGACTTCGATATTAGCTACGTTCGTTGTATCCAGCCGGTAAACAGTCGAGCCGATGGCGAACATCAGCCATTTACCGCTCATACCGATATTGGATATATTATCGGTTCCGTAGGGCAGGACGATCTTCTGGGTCGTACACCTGTCGCCGCTGATCTTATCCATGAACCATTCATAGCCGGTGTGGTCATATCTCTCCGAACCATAGGACATCCCGACATATTTCCGGTTATCCTTTCGAGAGATTCCATACCAGTTCCCGTCAGATGCGTGGAAGAGATAATCAAGCCGGGTTGTGTCATTCCAGTAAGGCTCGTCGGTATTATCCTTGCTGCCGTCGGTGAAATGCACCCAGTAAGGATAGTGGTTCAGTTCTATGGTGGTTTCTTCGCTGGATGCCGTTGCCATCTGCGTATAGCTGCGTACCATAAGGCGGGCGTGAAGATAATCCTCAGGGACTTTACGGAGCGTCACCGAAGTCGAGTTGTGGACGGCGATCATCTCCAGCCTGTAGCCGTCGCCGAGGTAGGTGCGGTGATTATGACGGTAGCTGTCCATGTCGATCTGGCCATCAACCATGTTATCCGATTTCAGACGGACAAAGTAGTTAGCGCCATACTTGCAGCCTCGCCCGGCCAGAATGTTCGTGAGAGCGATGCAGGAAATAGTGCCGTTGGCCTGTGAGGTTGCAAAGTCCCAGACATATTTGAAGCCATTATCCACGGCCTTACTCTCAGTCAGGTTGCGACTTCCGCGTTGCACATCTTCCGTAGTGTTTACGTCATTGGAAGCATAACCGATGAGCGGGTTATCCAGCGGAGCGTATATGAGCGATGGATCTTCTGCAATTTCATTCTGGTAGAGAAGGACTCCGCCGGTCAGCCTTGAGTAGATTGGCAAAAGCCAAGCCTCGCCGTTCTGGCTGTCGAAGTTCGGGTTATCATACATCGCTCCCTGCAAATTTGTATTCAGGACGTCAAAGACAGCTTCTGTCACAAGGTTCTCGTCCTCGTAGACTTCCTTTTTGCCCGTGTGGACGTCCGTAAGCTCTATGATTGATTTTCCTTTGAGCATGGTCATTCCTCCCTGTTCAGATAGTCTGTTGTGATCGTCTTTACATACCCATTCTCGCCGCTGATCACGAAACGGTACATGAGCTGACCAATGATGGCCTTTTCAGACCATGCATCGGTTGAGATAGCTTCCAGTGCGGATTTTGACATGCCGGACTTTTCCTCAGATAACTGTGCCCAATCTGTGCCGGTGTAAGTCCACCATGTTTCCCCGGCATCAAAGGAGACAGCAAAAAGGGCTGCATCATCGCAGTCTGCTATGACCTTTTCAATCCCGAGAATAGAGGAATCGGACATATCGATGTTTTCCGAGTAGATGACCTGTGGCTTCGGGATACCGGTGTAAGTTGCCCGGAAGGGCGGGAACCGGTTCTCGGAATCATGCCAGTAGAGGATCGTCGGATCGGAAAGCGTGAGCAGCAGGTTTCCGTCCGGGATATCCTGTATGCCGTAGGTTTCAAACACCTCTGCAGTAAGCTCGGTTTCATTCAGCTTCAGGAGAGCGCCTTCCTCCACGGTATAGAGTTCATTGTTTGCATCTGTGATTAGGTATCTGCGGTTGTACGGGTCAAGCAGAATCGGCAGCGTATCGGATTTCGTAAAGGCAGTACCTGTCGCATCCTGATGAAGGAATGAGACGGTCTGCCCAGCGACAGGTGTGAAGGAGATATTCCCGGAGCCTGTCACCAGCACGCATTCTCCAAGATACGAGGCGTTTGTGGGAACGACAGCAAAGTTCAGAACAATATCGCCGGTATCTAAGAGCAGCAGATCCCAGACAAGGCGGACGTCCTCTGAAGTGGCGCTGTAGTAGGAATAGCCCTCCCAGCGGACTCTCAGGAACTTGTAATAGTTATAGATGGTTCCTTCCTCACGCCGAATCGTCCATACTTTTGCATCTCTGCGATGTACCTTAACCTGTTCTGTATTTGTGCCGATGCCCATCCACGAGTTTCCATTTACGAAGATGCTCTCGGCGACAGCGGAGTTATAAGTAAACCAGGAGACACCGGTCAGGGTATCGGTTCCGTCATCGTTTCCGCTGTTGTCGCGGATGATCGTCATATTCTCGATGGTATCGAGCAGGGCTTGGATAGAAAAATAATCAGCCACTTTGCACCTCCAATTCTGTGATCGTGTCGAAGGAAGCCAAGCCCAGCGGATAGGAGGCAAGCGTGCCACGGTCTATCGCTTGAGGCTCGCCCTCGATGATTTCTGCATATGTTTTCTTCAGCACGAGGCTTCCATTTTCAAGCACGGTGTAATGCGTACCGGAAAGCTTCTTTGCCGGAAGCACATCGCCGCCGATGAAGGGCTCTGTTTCAAATGGCAGGATCGTAAGCCCGGTGAGGGAATCAAAGTCTGATGTTGAAATCTTCAGAGCATCCATCCGGCCACGATTTAGGTCTTGTTCGGTGCCGCCTGAGATCGTATAGCTTTCCCGAAGTTCAAACTGCGTGTCATCGAAAACATAGATCTTGCTATAGCGCATTTTTCTCTTGTCGCTGATTTCGATCACATCATGAACAATCGGCGCATAGATGCGGAGGTTGTCTGCGATAGTCCAGAGCGGCATTCCGGCCATGAGCACCTTTGGAATCTGATCGCCAGCACCGGTTGGTGTAGGAGTGATGAGGGCTGCATCCACTTCTCCAGAAAGAGCAAAATGAGACATGCCGGATAACAGGAGCGGAATATAATCGTCGCTTGCGTCAATACGTCCGTTCCATCTGTCCTGAGCGCCTAAGCCCTGACCGGTTATGGAGGCGATGATGTTCTGAGCATTAATGGTTGCGCTGCCCGGTGCAAGGGATATCCAGACCGCAAAGGAATGCAGAGTTTTTTCCTGCATATCCAGCAGCGGATAGAACAGGTTCAGGATATGCTGACCGCTGTGCAGTGTTTCCATTGGGTGGAATTCCTCGACTTCATGGCCGTCTACGATATAAGTGACCCGGATGACCGATTGCCCATCATCCGTCCATTCGACCGGAACGGTGACGGTGGTAGCCAGCTCCTTATCCGTAACAACAGGTTCTTCGGTCTCTGGGTTAGTGCTTTGTTCCGGCAGGATTGTCGTGCCGGTACCGGTTGCTGTGACGGAGCGTGGATCTTCCGGTGCAGCTACGTTCAAAAGGATCGCTGCTTTGAACTCACAGTCGGTTTCTTCCTGCGTAGCAAATTCGATGCTTACGATCTCGACATTCTCTTCGCCGAGGGTATAAGGCATCGCATTCACGTAAGTGTAGGTCGCCATCTTGGTGGCTTCGACGGAGTTTAAAAGGCCGGTGATGTTCTTGTCGTTCTTGCTTTTTGCTTCAGCGAGGCGGGGGTTCTTGCCTACACACTTTAAGGAGCATTTGCCATTGACCTTGACCGTGATGGACGTGATAGCTGCCATCTGAGAAGCATCTGCCTGACCACCAGTAAAGGTCAGAACGTCTCCGGGTTCCAGAGCAGGATCGCCGATGGTCTCGGAATCGAACGGCACATAATTGATGACTGCAATACCATTCAGGATATTGTTTAGAATCCGTTTTCTTGTCTCGTCGAGTCCAAACTGCAGCAGCGGGTTCACTTCCAGATTCATGGTGAGCCCGTCATCCGGATCAAGGCTGTAATACTCGGCGGTATTTGTCCTCCTGTTTGTGGAATTGATCGCTGTGTAACGGGTCACAAAATCCGAGAAGGAACTGGAATAACGGTGCGTGCTATTTACCGTAACGACAGGAGCCGCCGTGTACTGCACCAGCTGGAGCTTTCCTTCCCGGTTGATGAAGGCAAAGCAGCAGAGTGCTTGCGAAAGATAATGCAGGAAATCACGCCATGTCTCAATGTCATTATCCGGGTAGACGCCAAGAAGCTCGGTGCCATTTGGCAGGGCTTCGATTTCTGCCTGCGTCTGGGAAAGCTCCACATGGCAGGAAGTAGACATCGCGGTCAGGAAATCGAACGGGTAGCCGCTGGACTGATCCTTGTTGTAGGCCTTCTCAAAGTTCAGCATGGCATCATAAGCCTTGAGCTCCAGCGTCTTGATTTGCCTGTTTGCCTCTGCCACATAGAAGATGCCCATCGGGACATCCTCCGTGTTGCCGTCGGGAAGGCTCATGTGGAAATTAAGTCTTACTTCCGCATCCTCAAGGGAGTAGCGGTCGACGTCTGAGAAAAGAGAAATACCGAGCTCTGCCGCATAGACGGAGCCCAGCTCGATTTCGGAGGAACCGGAGCACTGGCGGGTGACATATCCGGAGCCCTTCACGATATCCTTGTTCTCAAAGGGATAGACCCTTCCTGCCTTTGTCGTGATTGTTCCCGACCATGTGAAGGAGCGGGTGTTATCCTGTATCGCAGTTTTGTATAAATCAGACACGGAATACATAGCACCGCTCCTTTCCTGTTAGTATTCTTTCAAATCAAAGCTGACCTTCCAGAGGCCTTTCTTGCTGGTGTCGTGCGCGAGGGAGGTCTTGAAGCCATCAATATACATGTCTCTTGTTTCCCGGATCATGGTTTCCGTATTGAAGAAGCTGACCGAGAGCTTCGGTTTTGCCCGGAGGAGGGATAGCTTCTTAAGCCAAGCGGGTGAAACCTGAAAAGAGACGGATATCTTTGCCACACCGGAACGGATAATGTCACGCTGTGTGGTTCCGGCCTCCGTCTCTCCTGAACTGTCTGCCTGTACATCAGAAAGGCTCAGGTCATAGGAGAGCGGAAGCGGCATATCGGTTCCATCGATATTGAGGTATTTTGTAAAAGCCATCATCTGCCTCCTGACCGGAGCGCCATTCTCTGCTGAGCGGTGACTATGGTCTCGTCAAGCAGGGTGCCTCCAAGATAAACCGGGATTGTGATATCTCCGCCGCCAACTCCGGAAAGAGCCGCAGCAAGGTTTGAAGTCTGTTCGGCGACAGCCTCCTGAATCATTGTTCTTAAAGAGTTCACGCCGACGATAGCTTCCGCACCGGCTTCTCCGCCACCAAGCAGTGTGTTCCCGCTCATGCCGAAGATCGTAGGAGAATTGAGGATCATACCGTTGCCCATTGCCTTCTTGTACCATTCCACAGAAAAGTGCGGGATGGACGGAGGGTTCAGCGAGAAGCTGCCGGATATAGAGAAATGGGGCAGCTTGATCTTCGGAAGCTCCCAGTGGAAGTTGAAGACATTCTTCAGCTTGTTTACGATGCCGGAGATGAAGCTCCAGATCCCGTTGAACACATTAGAGACGGTATTTTTGATACCGTTCAGGATGCTGGACAGCGTATTCTTTATGGCATTGAAGGCTGTGGAGATGCCGTTTTTCACGGTGTTCACCACGGTCATGATCGTGTTCTTGATCCCGTTCCAGACGGAGGAGACCACGGATTTTATAGCGTTCATGACTGTGCTGACGACGGTTTTGATGGTATTCCAAGCCGTGGTGATAAAGGTCTGGATTGCCGTGACCACAGTTGTCACCACGGTCTTGATTGCATTCCATACCGTCGTGACCACAGTTTTCATTGCATTTAAGACCGTCGTGATGATTGTCTTGTAAATGTTGAAATATGTGGTGACGATAGTCTGTATTGCTGTAAAGACGGTCGTGAATACAGTTTTTATTGCATTCCAGATGGTCTCAAAGAAGGTCTTGATTGCATTGAAAACCGTCTGTACCGTTGTGGTGATAGCCGTCCACGCATTTGTCAGGAAGGTGCTGATCGCCGTAACAGCGGTCGTAAATATTCCTTTGATCGTTTCCCAGATCGTGGTGAAGAAGGTCTTGATAGCTTCCCAAGCTGTAATGACCGCCTGTTTGATGCCTTCCCAGAGGTCAATCCAGAATTGCCTAAAGCCCTCATTCGTGTTCCAAAGATAGATGAAAGCGGCAACCAGGGCAGCAATTGCAGCGATGATGAGAACGATAGGATTTGCCAGCATGGTAGCATTCAGGGCAGTCATAGCACCTTTGACTACACCGATAGCAGCAGAGACCTGCGGGATGATCGTCATGATCGTTCCGACCGCCGATATGATTTTACCGACGACCACAAGAATCGGGCCGATAGCAGCAGCCACGAGGGCAATCTTTACGATTGTCTCCTGAACGGGTGCTGGAATCTTGCTCCACATCTCAGCAAAGCCCTTCAGAGCTGCGGAGATATCCTTAAGGACAGGTGCCAGAACCGTGGCGAGACTGTTACCAATCTCTGCGCCGGTTTCTTTCAGGGAGTTCATGGTCATCTTGAACTGGTCAATCGGGTCGAGGGTTTCGTTGAAAGTGTTCTCGACACTTCCTTCAAAATCACCGAGTGATCCGGCAAGATCATCAAGGTTCAGTTTTCCGGTCTGGACTGCATTGTAGATAGCAGCGCCAGCCTTGCTTCCGAACAGATCATAGGCAGCCTGCAGCTTCTCGGTTTCAGAGCCGTTGCCCTTCATGGTTTCGGAGAAGCCTGCGAGAGCCTGATCCAGTGTCTGGCCGTCCTTCGTCGCATTCTTCATGGCAGTCTTAAGACCCATCATTGCGGATGAAGTATCAAGACCGGACATTTCGACCATTCCCATGAAGCCCGCCGCCTGCTGTGCGGTGAGCCCCATTTCCTTCAGCTGTACAGCATTGCTGGAAAGAGATCCGGCAAGGGTATCCATGTCGATTCCGGTTGCCTGCCCGGTAGCATTCAGAGCGTCAAGAAGACTGTCGGCCTCGCTGGCATCCATGCCGAAAGCGTTCATGACAGAGGAGACGTTGTCGATGGAGGTCGAAACATCGGTGTCATTTAGCTGGGCAAATTTGATGAATTTTCCGGACAAATCATCCAGAGCCTGCCCGGTCAGACCGAAACGAGTATTGACCTCGCCGACAGCGGCACCAGCAGTTTCAAAGTCTGTCGGGATCTCCGTGGCGAGGTCTTTTACGATCTGGTTCATTCCTTCGAGCGTCTTACCGGTAGCACCTGTCTTCTGGGCTACGATATCAAGCCCGGCATCTACTTCATTGAAGGCAGCAAGTGAAGCTGCGCCGATACCGACGATAGGAGCCGTGACGTGTGTTGTTAAGCTGGTGCCGACGCCCGATATCTTGCTGCCGACTTCCTGCAGCTTAGTTCCTGCCTGCTTTAAAGTCGCGGAGATATGGGAATCTGTATCCTTACATGCCTGCTCGAGATTTTTTAGCTCGTTCTCGGTTTCTATGATCTCACGCTGCCATGCATTGTATTGCTGCTGGGTGACGGTACCGTTTTTTAGTCCAGCATCCATCTGGTCTTGCACGGACTTCAGCTGTGTGAGCTTATCTTTGGTTTCCGAGACAGCCTGTTTCAGAAGTTTCTGCTTCTGTTCAAGCAGGGTGGTATTTGTCGGGTCGAGCTTCAGGAGCTTGTTTACATCCTTCAGCTGACTCTGGGTATTCTTGATTTCTTTATTGACGCCGGAGAGCGCCTTGGAAAGGCCGGTCGTATCGCCGCCGATTTCTACGGTTATGCCTTTTACTCTGTCAGCCATGTGACCTGCCTCCCTTCGTTAGAATCGATCCATCTGTGACTGCGTTGCGACTTCCGCATACGGATAGTCGTCGTTGCTCATTTCGCTGTACATATCGTTGACGGTTCCGATGGTGAGCAGATCGAGTTCCGAGATGGAAAGCCCGATCTGCACGCACCGGAGTAAAAAGAGCGGGGTCGTCATTTCCCGCTCTGTCTGATGAGGTTTTTTTTAGATTCCACCTGCTGTTCCACATTCAGTCCCCAGAGTTCGATGATCTGAGGAAGAATCTCGTAGATCGAGAAGGTGTTAAACTGGTCGAGCCATTCTTCCGGAGTATCAGGAACCTCCGGATTCTGGTGCTTTGCCATGAGCCAAGCGATATTCTCGAACAGCTCCAAGGAGAAAGTGTCCAGTGAGGAGCTTTCCGGGTCGCTGGCATCGATGCCTTTTTGCAGCTGGCTCAGATCCTTGTAGATATCCCGGTGGAATTTGTTCCTGTACAAACGAGGAATGGCGGCAGAGGCACGGAATTCGACCGGCTTGCCGTCAATCTCGATGGTTTTTGTAACTGCCATAGTGCTGCCTCCTTATGCTGTCTGCGAGCTGGTCTTGGAAGACGTTGTCGCAGTGGTGCTGGTGCTTGTGCTGGTACTGGCGGCGGCGGTCGTAGTGGTGGTCTTATCCTGCGGTTCATAGACCTTGGTGTACCAGTTGTTGTAGGTTTCCTCGCTGGTGTTCGTACCGGTTTTGACCTTTACCAGCCCGCTCGGAAGCGGCGAAACAGTAAGCGAGAGCTTCTCCGTCTTGACTTCCTTCTTGTCCTCTGTGGTATCGCCCTCCATCGAAGGTCTGGTCGCGCTGCAGTAATACAGGCAGTGGCGGATCTTCCGCTGGTCGCCGGAGAACTCAAAGAGCAGAGCAAAATGCTCCGGCTCCACATCCTTGTTTTCCACCAGCACGCCATTGGCATCTTCGGTTTCATGCAGGACATCCACAAGAAAGCTCTCCGGGATGAGCGCAAGCTCGAAGTCGCCGGAATAACCGTTATTGTTGCTGACCATGTAATACACGGAATCATCCGCGTAGAACGGGTCGTTATCGCCCTCTGCATCCAGTGAAAGGCTCACGGAGCCGGGCATGCTGACAGGCGTCCCGAAGGTGACCTTGCCATCCTCGTCAATCGTGACAAGTGCGTAGTGACAGTTCTTAAGACCGAACTTCACTTTGTTTTTTCTGTTAGCCATAGTGGCATCCTCCTTTAAATCTCAGTTTGATAGAGCACTTCGTACAGCTTTTCGGATTCGATCCAGACCTCGGATTTCTCCCACGAAATTTCATGGGCGGTCAGGATGTCCTCCAGTTTTTCTTCCAGCTCCGGGTCTTTCTTATCCGTGTAGAGTTCCATGTTCAGCTGGCTGATTTTGAAATACACGCCGTTGTCTGCGAACATGTTGTCACTGCCCGGAAAGAGAAAAATAAGGAAGGGCGGCTCAGGAGACTCACCTTCGGCGAAATGGTCGTAGGCAAGAGGGAGTCCCGCTTCCTTTAACATGTTGGTTATGTCGTCATAGGTCATACTCAGCCGCCTTTCAGTTTCTGTTCGATGGTTTTTACAAGCGTTTCGTTGCCGCGCTGTTCGGCAGGCGCGATGTGAGGCTTTCCCTCGACACGGCCTCCGCCGCGTTTGGCGTGTCCGTTCTCAAGCAGGTGCGCAATCTGGTATCGGTTCCTCGAATGCACCACAAGGTCAATGCTCTCGGAATCCTCGTGGACATTTTTTACCGACCAGCTTTTCTTGTACTTTCCGGTATCGACGGGAGCGCCAGATTGGATGTCCTTACGGACAGAAGCCGCCGTATCCTTTACGGCATCCTTCATGTCGTCGGTTGCGAGCTTTGAATATTTTTGAAGCTCCTCCATGATTGCGTCGTCCATTTCGCTGATCGATATTTTTCTGCTCATGTTTTTTTCTCCAGCTTGCAGTTGAATTTAAGGCTGTTCCGCTTGCAGCCCATCGGGTTCACATAGGTGATGTTGTAGATATGGCCTTCCGCGATGATCCGGTATTTTGTGGATTCCACGGCGGCAAGCTCGGAAGAGTACCGGCAGGTAAAGTCAAGGGATTCTTCCGGGTTAACAACAACGCCTTCGGATTCCGAACCGGTGCTTGTGCCGACTGTTGCCCAGCAGGAGCAGTAATCCGTCCAGCCGTTGGTGTGGTTTCCGTATTTGTCAACGGTGACCGCGCTTTTCTGAAAAGTGATTTTTGTCCGCATCGCGCCGATATTCATCAGAAGCCCTCCTTCCGCGTGCCAAAGAGAAGGGAGCGCAGCGTCATGTTGAGGGCATGGTGGTCGGCTTCCTCCCGGTGCTCGTAGAGATAGGCCACGGTGTAAAGGATGGCCACCCGGATGCGGATCAGGGCTTTTTCCTCGTTTGCCATAAACTCCTCGTCGGACTGTCTTGTGATGTCCTGTACCTGCTTTGTCGCCGCAGAAATCAGGCTTTTTATCAGCTCGTCCTCGTCACCGGTGGTGACCCGGAGATAGGCTTTTGCTTCCTCAAGAGTTACTTCCATCGTCCGCCTCCTTAAAAAGAAACCGCCTGCAGGAAGGTTAATTCCTGCAGACGGCTGGTTACGTTAGCTGCCATTTTGATCAGGCACCGGCCTTGACGGACAGTCCCTTCACGGCCTCCGGCAGGATGAGCTTGCCGTCGATGCGCTCAGAGGCAAGGAAGCCAATCTGGCCGTTTGCCGCGTAGAGCTCGGAGAGGCGCTTGAAGGAACGTCCCTGACGCTCGGCGATCCAGTAGTAGGAGAAATCGCCGAACAGAATTGGTACATTGCCTGCAACCAGCTCCGGCGCATAAATCGAAGTCTTATAAGGACGGTTCAGGATCGTGTCGGGCTGACCGACGACAACAGACGGCTGCCAGATGTAATTTCCGTTGTTGTCCTTAATCTTGCGGAGCGCCTTGATGGTGGTGTCGTTCAGAATCCAGATGGCCTTGCTCCTATAAACGGAACGCAGGGAGTGGAACACATCCATGATGTTGTCAAAGGAAACCGTGCTCCCGGTAATCTCTGTGGTCGCGCCTTTGGTAGCCGCCACCTTGGTGAAGATGCCTTCCGGCTTCTTGCTGCCATCGCCGGTGAGGAATGCTTCTTCCTCCGCAGCGCCGATCCTGCGGCCAAACTCCGATGCAATGTGGGTCTCGAGATCGAAAACGGAATCGTTCATAAGTTCCTCGGATACCTTGATTGCCGTGCCCAGCTTGTAGGCTGAGAGGCTGATCTGGTCGAAGGTGTCATCGGATTCCGGGTACAGGCCGTTTTCCTCCATCCATGCCGCCGTCCCGTGGGAAGCAACGACCGGGATGGTGTGCGTGCCGCTCTGGGTCTGAATGACCGTCGCAATCGTGCGGAAGAAATTCTCCTCCTGCAGGGCGTCAATCAGACGCTTCTCATATTCATCCGGGACAAGGTAGCCGCCATTGGCGTCGGTGCCGATTTCCAGCACATCCTTTACGTCGTAGTAGTTGCGCTTGCGGATGTTGTTCCAGAATGCCGCCTTGTATGCCTTGGAAGCGATGCCGGGCTTGTCGTCCGGTTCATTCTTCGCGCCGGGTTTGCCGGTAAGCGGAGCAGAGGTCGGAGCAGAGAGCATCTTGTCGATCTCTTCCTGACGCTGCAGACGTTCAATGTCGTGTGTAAAGTCTGTGACTTCCTTTTCCATCTTGTCGTAGGTCGCGGCATCCTCTGCGGAAACCATGCCGCCGTTCTGAGAGTGTGTATTCAGGAATGATTTTGCTGCTTCCCATGCCTTCGCTCTCTTGTCCATAAGTTCCATAATCTGAGTCATAATAAAAATCCTCCTTTAATGTGCGAGAAGCGAAAGGCGCTTCTCAAGATCGATAACGGGTACCATGTGTTTATCTGCTTCCGGCTTTTTCTTTGGAATCAGCCTTGAGAGCAGTGAATCTGTGACAGCCTTGCGGGAGAAAAGCATCTCTATGGTGTCGTCTTCTTCCGGCAGCGGGTTCTCACCGCCAGCGAAAAGAACCTCATCCGCAAAGCCGAGCTTCCTGGCCTCCTTGGCGTTCATCCATGTCTCGGCATCCATGAGCTTTGAGATCTTGGCACGGGAGAGTCCCGACTTGATTTCGTAGGCGTTCATAATAGATTCCTTGACCTCTGACAGCATGTCGATGGCCTTTTGCATTTCTTCGGTATCGCCAATGGCGATGGTCGCCGGATTGTGAATCATCAGCATGGCCACGGGGCTCATACAGACCTTGGTTCCGGCCATAGCGATGACGGATGCCGCAGAAGCGGCAAGCGCGTCAATCTTGACCGTGACATTGCCCTTGTAGTCCATGAGCATGTTGTAGATTTGCGCAGCAGCAAAAACATCACCGCCCGGACTGTTGATCCAGAGGGTGATGTTCCCGTCTCCTGCATTCAATTCATCTTTAAAAAGCTTGGGTGTTACTTCATCGCCGTACCACGTCTCATCGGAAATTTCTCCGTCGAGGTAGAGTGTGCGTTCGCTGCCGAACGAGTCCGGTTCCTCGTTTCGCACCCAGTTCCAAAACTTTCTGGTCATAATGCCTCCTTACGTTTGTGCCGGGAGCTGCCGTTTTCTGGCTGCTGCTCCGGTTCTGTTTGTGGTTCTTCTTCTGTTTCATCCGGTTCCTCCTTTGCAGGTGCCGCAGCCGCAAAGATACCTGCGTCCGCGAGCTTTGTCATGTTGCCGTTGATGAGATACAGATCGCCGCCGTCCTCTGCCGGAATGCGGTCGAGGTTTTCAAGCTCCCGGATATCATTGGCGGACATCCAGCCGTTCTGGCGGCCTGTTGCATAACCGTTCATACGGCTTTGGTAATCGCCACGGAGCAGGCCGTCCACATTGAATTTGAAGAAGTATTCCTTTTTCTCATCCTGCGTCAGGAGCGCCCGCTGCATCGACTGTTCCCAGCGACAGACCCACGGGTCAAGCGTGTATTTCACGAACTCCAGTGACTGCTGTTCGATATTGGAGAAGCTTGATTTCTCAAGGTCGCCGATCATGTGAGGTGGCACTCGGAAGATACGCGCAATCTCATCAATCTGGAACTTCCTTGTTTCAAGAAACTGTGCCTGTTCAGGTGAAATGGAGATAGGCGTGTACTTCATGCCTTCCTCCAACACGGCCACCTTGTTGGAATTGGAGCTGCCGCCGAAGGCTGCGTTCCAGCTGTCGCGTACTTTATCCGGATCTTTTACAACACCAGGATGCTCCAGAATGCCTCCGGGCGTCGCGCCGTTAGCGAAGAACTTAGCTCCGTATTCCTCGCAGGCAATCGCCATGCCGATGGAGTTCTTGGCCATTGCAATCGGCGAGTAACCGACCAGCCCATCGAAGCCGAGCCCTGGGATGTGAAGCACGTCATATGGAGAAAGCCGGACGCGGCTTCCGTTCATTGTGTGCGCTTCCTCCTGTGAGGTCTGGTACTCGTAATAAAGGTGCCCATCCTCGTCGCGGTCGACCGTCATGCGGTTCGGCATGAGCGGATAGAGCGCCACCACTTCACCTTTGCCGTTTCGGATAATCTGCGCGTAGGCATTGCCCCAGAGCAGAAGATGCGTCATAAGTGTTTCTCGGAAAACAAAAGAGGTCATTTCCGGATTCGGCTCATCGTGCAGGATAAAGTAAAGCGGATGGTCAGTTGCCTTTTCCTTGCTGCCGTCGTCATCGCTTCGGTACAGATGAATCGGAAGTCCCGCAATCGCCTCAGAGAGAATCCGGACGCAGGAATAAACCGCCGTCATCTGCATGGCAGACCGTTCTGTCACGGCTTTCCCAGAGGTTGTGCCGCCGAATAGGAAGCGGTAGGTGCTGCCGGTCGTCGAATCTGTCGGCTTGTCCCGGCTCCGAAAAAGTCCAGAAAATATGCTCATAGCCATCCCTCCATTTCGTTTATGGCTTCCCGGAATACGAGAAAGCCGATCAGTGTCAGTAGAATCATTTCATTGCCTATATGAATAAAATGCCTCTCGTGTCATACACGGAGGCTCCGTTATCGTTGCCACAGCGGATCGCGCGGTCAAGCGCCATGATGGTTGCCACGGCACCGTCGATCTTCTCTGTGGATTTTTCCTTGTCTGCTTTGATGTTTCCGGCAGGATCAGTGCGGATGAAGATGTTGTCCATCATCCAGCGGAGCACCGGGTGGCCGCCGTGGGCGATACGCTTTTCCAGCGTCAGCTTCATCAGTTCTTTGGTAGGTGGCGACATATCTTTGAATCCCTGTCCGAAGGGAACAATGGTAAAACCCATGCCTTCCAGATTCTGAACCATCTGCACGGCTCCCCAGCGGTCAAATGCAATCTCCCGGATGTTGAAACGTTCGCCGAGTCCTTCGATGAACTTTTCAATGTATCCGTAATGGATGACATTTCCCTCTGTGGTTTCAAGAAAGCCTTGCTCCTCCCAGAGGTCGTATGGGACATGATCACGCCGGACGCGGAGATCCATCGTATCCTCCGGCACCCAGAAGTATGGAAGAACCACATATTTGTCAGCCTCGTCAAGCGGAGGGAAGACCAGCACGAATGCCGTAATATCTGTGGTGGAGGAGAGGTCAAGGCCGCCATAGCAGACACGGCCCTCAAGGTCATCATCGCTGACCGGGAAAGCGCACGCATCCCATTTGTCCATTGGCATCCAGCGGATGGCCTGCTTTACCCATTGGTTCAGACGCAGCTGCCGGAAGGCGTTCTCCTCACCGGGATTTTGTTTTGCTGACTCGCATGCAGCTTCTACCTTGTCCATCCCGACCGTGATGCCGAGGGAGGGATTTGCCTTCTTCCAGACCTTCGGGTCTGTCCAGTCCTCGTTCGGGCTGGCACCATAGATGACGGGATAGAAGGTTGGATCGACCTTCCTGCCATCAAGGATGTCCTGTGCCTTCTGATGGACTTCGTAGCAGATCGTGTTCGTGTCATTTCCGGCAGTCGTGATCAGGAAGTAGAGCGGCTGCATTCTTGCATCGCCGGAGCCTTTGGTCATAACATCAAAGAGCTTTCGGTTCGGCTGGGTGTGCAGCTCGTCAAAGACCACGCCGTGGATATTGAAGCCGTGCTTACTGTAGGCTTCGGCGGAGAGCACCTGGTAGAAGCTGTTCGTCGGCTCGTAGATGATCCGCTTCTGGGAGGCGAGGATCTTCACGCGGCGGTTTAAGGCCGGGCACATTCTGACCATGTCGGCAGCAACATCAAAGACGATGGTGGCCTGCTGGCGGTCAGCCGCGCAGCCATAGACCTCGGCTCGTTCTTCACCGTCACCGCAGCAGAGGAGCAGGGCAACAGCAGCGGCCAGCTCGGACTTACCCATCTTCTTTGGAATCTCAATGTAGGCCGTATTGAACTGCCGGTAGCCGTTTGGCTTCAAGACTCCAAAGAGGTCTCGGATGATCCTTTCCTGCCAGTCGATTAGCTCGAAGGGCTTTCCTGCCCATGTGCCTTTGGTGTGACAAAGCTGCTCGATGAACATGACTGCAAAGTCCGCCATCTCTTTGCTGTAATGGGAGCTCTTCGCCATGAAGCGGGTCGGCTTGTAGTTTTTCAGTTTTCGCATTGGCATGAAAGCCGCCTCCTTTCAGGGCAAAAGAAAAGACCGCCGAAGCGATCTTTACAAATCTTTATCAGTACGAGAGAAAGAGCCATGCGGCTCAGTCTCCCGGAATTTTCATTCTCAGGTTTTGCTTAGTTGTAGTTGTTTAAGAGGATGCAAAGCGCCAGCTCTGCTTCCTTGCAGGTGGGCTCGATGTCCCAGCCTCTGTCGTAGTTTGCTGCGACGGTTCCGTTAATCTTGATGGTGAGCTTGCTGATCTTGCCGCCGTTCAGGCCGTAGACCTCGCTTGGCTCTTCGTAGTGCTTGACCCAGTAGTGGCAGACCGTGTACTTGGTTTTGTCCTTGCCGTCCGGGATTCCGATGGTTCCTTCGCTCCACATGGTTCATGCCTCCTTTATGGTCATCTTGAAGGCGGGGATCAGGGCGCGGTCGTCGCTTCCGAAGTGGGTGTAGCGTTCCTTGATCCTGACGATTCCGTCCAGCGTGCATCCGAGCTCCTCGAAGCGGGCAATGGTTTCGATCAGGCTTGAGAAGGTGGAGCTGATGGTGAATTCCTTCACGCCCAGCCGCCTGCAGTCTGCGAGGATTTCCTCGATCTGGTCGTCCCAGATGACCTCGGCGAAGTTCGGCAGGTCGTTTCCGGCTTCCTTGCTGTAAAGGTAGGCCTGACCCAGCGTCCAGTTGCATCCGATGTCCTTCCAGCTCATTCCCTGTTTTGCGTTCTCGATGGCTTCAATTGTGTACTTCATGGTGGTTCCTCCTTGCCTTTTGGTATGTACATATATCACTCTGAAGCCCTGTAATAGCAAGCTAATTCGGAGCATATATGTGACAATTCTCAGGCGGGAAAACTGTGTAGTTTACTCGTCGCCGTGGAGGATGAAGTTCACATATTCCTTGCGGTGATCCTCGAGGAAAAGCACCAGCTCGTAGAAGTCTCTCTCGTAGGCAAGGCGCTGAACCATCGTGACATCGAACATGTTTGTGAGGCCGGTGTCCCGGATGGCGAGAATCTGTTCTCTTACCTTTTCATCCATGTTAGTCCACCACCTTCCGGACAAGGTCGATGCCGTAGACTACGTTCAGGCCGGAGCCGTTGTCCCAGTTTACGAGGAGGGAGCCGGTATCGTCGACTCCCGTGACGGTTCCTTTGGTACCGATGGGCGGTGCCTGCACATCGTCCATCCGAAGCAGTTCCACGCGGGTGCCCGCCGGGTAGCAGGAGCGGAGTGCGTTAAGCTCGTCAGTCCTTATCATTCGCATGCTGCTTCCTCCTTTTCCGGTGCGCCGTTCTTCCAGCTGGAGTTGCCGGAGAGGTTTTTCAGGAGAATCTTTCGTTCTGTCTTGTAGTCACTGCCGATGAAGCCCAGCCGAAGGAGGAAGCAGCGGAATGCGTATTTCTCGTTGTCGACTTCCTTTTCGGTTGCGCTGACCCGCTTCTGATCCTTGGAGAGCTTGCAGATGGCTGCAATGAAGTGGGTGTAGGCTTTGACCTCGTCAGGCTCCGGCATTTCGGTGAACCAGGGGAATGTGATCTTGTCTTCGGAAACTTTAATGCCAAGGTCGTCAATCCCGAGCGCCTTCTTGATGAGGCTGCCTTTTGCCGTGAGGAGGTTTGTCAGGTTTCCGACCGCTGCTTTGTCGAGTGGCAGGCTGATTGAAAGGCCGGTAGGCTCGTCTGCTTCAGTAGCAGCTTCTTCTTCCTCGTCGGTGGTTTCTTCGTCAGCGCTTTCTTCTTCCTCGGGCAGTTCTTCAGGCTTGAAGCCGTCTGCGATGAGGTTGTGGATCAGACGCTCGAGTTTTTCGCTGTCCTCGCAGGTGACGCCGCCAGTTTTGTCGACCGTGATGTCGCCGATCTCAAAGGCGCAGGTCGGCATGAACTTGTAGACGGCCTTGTCGCCGGTGAGGCTTGCGATGGCTGCGACCAGCTCTTTTCTTTCTTTTCCGGTTACGTTGTAGTTTGCTTTCATGGTGTGTACCTCCGTTTGAAATTTGGTTTTCCGAAGGCTTCCTATGTGCCTTTCGGTACGTATATACATCACTCTGAAAGCCTTATATAGCAAGCAATTTCTCGATTTTTCTGTGGAGAATTATCGACAAATGTGAGCCTCCTGATTTGTGTACTATACAGTTTCAAAATCGACCTGTTTTACAAGATCTGCGTAGGAGACCTGCTCGCCGTTCCTTACTACATACACATTATTTTCATCACCGGTATCTTCCACATAGCGGCGGAGAATGACGGAGGCGTATTTCGGGTCGAGCTCCATCATGTAGCAGATGCGGTTCAGCTGTTCGCATGCCATGAGAGTGGAGCCAGAGCCGCCGAAGGTATCGATCACTACGGAATTCTCCTGCGTGGAGTTCTGAATCGGATAGCCCAGAAGGTCAAGCGGCTTGCTGGTCGGATGATCCTTATTGCGCTTTGGCTTATCGTAATTCCAGATGGTTGTCTGCTTGCGGTCGGAATACCAGGGGTGCTTGCCGTTCTGTAAAAATCCATAGAGGATCGGTTCATGCTGCCACTGATAATCAGAGCGACCGAGCACGAGGCTGTTCTTTACCCAGATACACACACCGGCAAGGTGGAAGCCCGCGTCGATAAATGCCTTCCTGAAGGTGAGTCCTTCGGTGTCTGCATGGAAGCAGTAGGCAGCGCCGCCTTTCTCGAGGTGGTCGGCCATGTTTTTGAAAGCAGAGAGCAGGAAGTTGTAGAACTCCTCACCCTTGAGGGAATCGTTCTGAATCGTCAGTCCGTCGGAGGCTTTGAAGGAAACGCCGTAGGGAGGGTCGGTCAGGACAAGGTTTGCTTTCTTGCCGTCCATGAGCTTCTCGACATCTTCGGCAGAAGTAGCATCACCGCACATGAGACGATGTTTTCCTACCGTCCAGATATCGCCGGGCTCCACGAAGGAAGCCTTCTCCAGAGCTGCGGTCAGGTCGAAATCATCATCTTTGATATCCTTTTCTTCACCGCCGCCGAGCAGCTTTTCCAGCTCATCGGTTCCAAATCCGAGAAGGCTAAGGTCGAAGGACTGATCCTGCAGGTCGGCTAATTCGACCGACAGCATTTCCTCATCCCAGCCTGCGTTCAGCGCCAGCTGATTGTCCGCGAGGATGTATGCACGCTTCTGAGCGTCCGTCAGGTTCTCGGCAAAGACGCAGGGCACGGTTTCATAGCCTTCTGCGCGGGCAGCTTCAATTCTGCCGTGGCCGACGAGGATGTTGTAATCCGCATCGATGACCGCAGGGCTCACAAAACCGAACTCGCGCAGGGACGAGCGCAGCTGAAGAATCTGTTCTTTACTATGTGTCCGGGCATTCCGGGCATAAGGCACCAGCTTATCTATAGGTACCTGTTCGAATCTTTGTGTATTCATTTACATTCCCTTTCTGGCTCTTAGAAGCCTCTCCATCACGTCGTCCTGTGGATTGAGGCCGCTGTATTCCGTAGCGCAGTTCTCTTTTACGATCTGGAAGATCTCGTTCCACAGGCGGCTTGCCTGATTCATGTAATTGATGCCGATATTGATGAAGGGAGAAGGGATAGGCTTCCCAGTCGTCGGATGTTTGCTCAGGTATCCGAGCCGAGTGGTCATATCTTCACACTGAATCCATCTTGCAGAGCACATCGCGTATCGCTCCAGAAGCTGAGGAGATACCGCCTTGGCTACGCCGATCTTGTCCAGCCATTCCCATGTTTCTCTGTAGATTTCACCGGCTTCCAGCGTGGTGCCATCGTGCTGCTTGGCAGATAGGAAGTCGTGCGGGGTCGGCATTTCCTCGCCTTCGACATCCGGGATGTCCAGCACGGTGAGATCCCTGCCGCCCGGATTTCCGTTTTCATATTTCTCACGGACGGGGCTTTTCTTACGTCCGGCACCGGGACGTCTGCCGCCGCGCCCGCCGGTGTTATTTGATTTTGTTGGCATGATTTTTCACCGCCTCCCTTATTACCCGTTTGATTTCGCTTTTTTTGCACGGAAGAGGGGGCGCCGTTTTCCGCAGCATTTGCCACAGAGATTTGACCCGCCCCTCCCTCGTCAAAATATTTCTTGCACAAAAGAAAAGACCACGAAGATCATCAGCGGTCTCCTCGGTCTTTATGAATCTTCTCATGACAAGAACGGCAAAGGCTCATGAGGTTGCTCTCATCATTTGTCCCTCCCTCGGAGAGAGGAACGATGTGGTGGACTTCCTCGACTGGTTTGTAGCGACCTTGCTCTAAACACATCTCGCAGAGAGGATGCTTGTGAACGTAGCGGTCACGGATTCGTTTCCATGCTCTGCCGTACCTCTTGCCGGAGGAGTAACCGCGCGTGAACTTCTCGTAGTGCAGCTGCATAACCTTGGCATGTTCTTCACAGTACAGACCATCAGTCAGCTTCGGGCAGCCGGGGTAGCGACACGGCCTCTTTGGTTTCATAGGCATGGCTGCCTCCTTTCCGGACAAAAGAAAAGCCCTGCAGTGTTTCCTGCAAGGCTTAGGGGCTGCGTGTGCAGCCGTTCTTTATTCTGTTTCGCTGATTATATACTATCATAATGGCAGGGTGGACATCTTTGGACAAAGCAGGACATTTCGGGCGCATTTCATATGATAATGGGATGCTCCGGCAGAAAGGCATGCTGCAGAGCCTTGCCATGCCAGCGACGAATCGTGCGGGCGTCAGCACAAAGCTCGATGCCGATCTGCTCCCAGGTTAGTCCATGAATGTAACGATACTTTAAAACCATGCGTTCATCTGTATCCGGCACAGCTTCAATGACCTCACGGATCTGTTTCTTCAGGTCGGAGAGGGTTTCAAGCTCCGCTGCGATCCTGTTTTCCAGATCCCACATCTTTTCCAGTGTCCGGATAAAGGGTGCGTCCGTAGATCGGGATGTCTGTACTCGGTCTTTGTCATATTGGATTGCCGACACGCTGCCAGCCATCACCCGGAGGTTCTGTACTTCCATCGTGTCAGACTTGATCTTCTGGTCAAGGCGATAAGCCTGATGAAGATATTCTTTTACGGTCATTTTGACTTCGCCTCCTCTCGCAGCTTTTGTATCAGGTAGTCGCCATCTACACTGGTGATGGTCTGATACCAGGCAGAATGGAAAAATCGTTCTATTTCCATCGCAGTGGACATGGCGTCTGTATTCTGTGTTTTTTTCTTCAGGCGCTTTAAGGCATCCCGATAATCCTTCACTGCCTGCAGAATGATGGCATTGATAAGATTTTCATACGGTCTTGTCATCGTGGCACCTCCAGATCCACCTTGACGGCATCAATCAAAGCGGACTGGGTCAGCTCCTTTTTGGAGAGTGCCTTCAGGATGCGTTCATCAATGGTGCCCTTGGTAATGATGTGCTGGATGACTACGGTATGAGACTGCTGGCCTTGCCGCCAGAGCCTTGCATTTGTCTGCTGGTATAATTCCAACGACCATGTGAGCCCGAACCAGACGAGAGTGGAACCGCCTGCCTGCAGGTTTAGGCCGTGTCCGGCTGAGGCAGGATGGATGACTGCTACAGGAATCTTTCCCGCATTCCAGTCAGCAATGTCGCGGCTTGTCTTGATCTCCCGGACATTGAAGCGATTCTTGATTTGGGCCAGATCGTGTCTGAACCAGTAGGCCACCAGAAGCGGCTTTTCATTTGCGGCCTCGATAATATCCTCCAAAGCGTCCAGCTTCCGGTCATGGAACTCCATGATCTCGCCGGTATCGGAATAAATGGCACCGTTCGCAAGTTGGGAGAGCTTCCCTGTCAGCGCGGCAGCATTGGCGGCGGTTATTTCGCCATCCGGCAGCTGCAGGATTAACTCCTGCTTTAAATTCTCATATCGGTCACGCTCAGTATCTGAAAGCTTTACTTCGTATTGCGTAGAAATGAGCTCCGGCATTTTCAGGTGGTCGGTGGACTTCATGGAAATCGTGATATCTGAAATCCTTTGGTAAATGGCATCCTCCGCATAGGGTAGTGGCTTATAGGAGTAGATGATCTCGCCGTTTCGCTTGTCCGGAATAAAATAATTCATCCGGTACTGTGTGATAAAGCGACCGAGGCGTTGTCCCATATCCAGCAGCTTGAATTCTGCCCAAAGATCCATCAGTCCGTTGGAAGAAGGCGTGCCGGTAAGACCGATGATCCTGTGGATATAGGGCCGAACCTTCATCAGGGACTTGAAGCGTTTTGCCTTGTGGTTTTTGAAGGATGAGAGCTCATCTATGATCACCATGTCAAAGTCAAATGGGAATCCGGAATCGTCAATCAGCCACTGCAGGTTTTCGCGGTTGATGATTGTAATATCTGCTCGCTGCATGAGGGCGGCTTTACGCTCCTTCAGTGTCCCGACTGCGACCGCATAGGTGAGACTTCTAAGGTGGCTCCATTTCTGGATTTCTGTAGGCCAAGTATCGCGGGCGACTCTTAAAGGAGCTATCACCAGAACGCGATGGACTTCAAAGCTGTCAAACAAGAGGTCGGATATGGCAGAAAGTGTAATCACTGTTTTGCCCTCAACCTAAGCCCATATCAAGCAGGACTGCAGCAACAGGCTTCTTCTCGATATAAGAGATTGCGTATTTCTGATAATCATGCGGTATGAACTTCATTCGGCATCACCTCCTTCCTCGATTTTCTTTATTTCTGAAATGAACCATCTCAATTCATTGTGGTGTTTGGCATGAGCCGACTGTGATGAGAAAACCACAAGATTATCGGGATTGTTGTTGTATTTGTTTTCATCCCGATGATGTACAATTTCACCATCACGAAGAGGGCGACCGAGCTTTTTCTCGGCGATAACACGGTGGGCGGCTTTGTTGTAGATTTTGGAATATCCATCACATCTGCCTTTTCCTAATCGTGCCTGCCTTAACTTGTATCTTGTCTCCGACGACATCCTTGTAGGATTCATGTCTTCGTTTAGCTGAGTCATGTGGAGACTCATGTTTGTATAGTCTTTGAGTTTTGCATAGCCATCTGGGTTCTTTCTTTTGTTGCTGAAGTTGGCGAGGCATTTCCTGCTGCAGAAATGATGCTTTTTGCCTTTTAGTGCTGATGATTCTCTTTCAAATGAACTTCCACACCGGTCACAGACTATTTGTAATTTCATGAATCATCCCTCCAATCTGCTCCGGGTCGTCAATGACATAGACCTTAAAGCCAAGCCGCTGAAGCAGCCGGTGCCTTGAGAGCTGAAGCGGTCGCGGCAGTTTTCCCGGAGCCTTAAGCTCTGCAAAAGCGATATGGCCGTCAGGGAGTAAGATCAGACGGTCGGGCATTCCTGCAAATCCCGGAGACACGAACTTCGGTGCAATCCCACCGGCCTTTTTTACTGCCGCTGTTAATTTGTTCTCTACCTGTTTCTCGTTCATTGATAACCTCCGTCAGGCGCTTAATTACTGGGATGTGCAAGGTGTATCAATGGTATTTACTGAACTTTTCCTTATAGCTTTTTTTATTGCCCTAAGAGAGTTTTTATATAAGACCTTGATACACCTTGTCATCCATGGCTATTACTGCAGAAAATCCTCATCTGCACCGGTGCCCTCACGAATGCGCAGCCCTTTAAAAAAGCGCTTCCGATTGAGTGTCAGCCGTTCAAATCCGGCCTTCTCCAGCGCAAAATAGAAGTCCGCCGTACTGCGCACATATTCGTTGCAGTCCAGTGAGTAGTTGCGGTACGCCTGATACAGCGACGAGGAGCTTTCCTTAAAGGAGTCATCCACCTCGCACTTCTCATCCAGAAAATGTCCGAACCAGTCGTTCTGGCTGCGGTATTCCTCAATGGCCTTCGTCACGCAGTCCGGGATCGGGATCTGGTAGCCCAGCGCAATTACCTTCATGGCTCCTTCGATGACCCAAGCCAGAATGCTTTCTCCGGCATTTTCATACAGGTACTCGCCGTAATTCTTGATGTCGGTTTTGCCCTCGATCTTGGCACCGAAGGGAATCACGATGAGCCTGCGCCAGATGCCGTCATCAGATGCGGAAACACGCGGCAGATGGTTGGTGTATAAAACCAGCGTGTGGCAGGGCTTGAAGGAGAACGGGTCTTTGTATTTCTTTTCCGCAAACACTTCATCGGTGGAGCAGAGCTGCTTGACGGTAGAATCATTGAGCCTTGCGCCTTCCTGCATTTCAGCAGCGATCAGAAGCCGCTTGCCCTTGACCTCCGCCATTTCCGGTTTGATGTTTCTGCGGCAGCCGACAGTCAGGGTATCTGCAGAGATGTTGCCACTGTAAAGGCCCAGCACACGGGAGATGGCATTCCAGAAGGTGGACTTGCCGTTTCGCCCGTCACCATAGGCAATAATGAGGGCTTCCACATAAACCTTGCCAATGGCGGCAAGACCGCAGATCATCTGAACATAGTCAATCAGCTGCTGGTCTTTCTGGAAGATGAGGCTTAAGTTATCAAGCCAGAGCTGCTGGCCCTTGATGCCGGGTGAAACCGAGGTGATCTTTGTAATAAAGTCATTCGCGGAATGCTCCCGCGCACCGGCCATTCCTTTTCTGAGGTCATAGGTTGCCTCCGGAGTACAGAGCAAAAAGCAGTCGGCATCCAGATCACGCGGCGAGATCTCCAGCATTGGATGGGATTCTTTCAGCGTGGATGTGATGTTCTTGGAGTCACGGCGATGGACAGCAAAGCTCTGATATGCCTTGGCGGAGAGAAATTCCTGATAGGCTTCCATCTGGTCTTTGTTCATGAGCTGTTCAGCCTTGGCCTTGGAGGTGCTGTCCAGAATGTCCTGCGCTCCGCAGTTTTTTAGCTTCTTGGCTGCATCAATCATTGCTTTTGATGATTCGTTCATCTGCCTGCGGGTCAGCTCATGGGCGACAGCCTGTGCGCCGGGCTCTGTTTCCTGCCAGTAGTGATCGCCGTAACGGATAAAGTGCGTGGCGGGAGAGTAGCGGAGCTCGCCAGAGAAGTATTTCGCCAGCACCTCGGCCTGACCGACATCGGAGAAATCCTCCGGCTTGTAGCTGTTTTCGTCGTTGTAGGCTTCGGGCGGGACATATCCGTCCTCCTTGCTGATTTTTAAGTAAAAGCGCTGGGCACTGTGCCAGATGGTAGAAAGTTCATTGTTATCCAGCGGCGGGACGCAGGTCGCGGCTTTTTCCAGAAAACTCTGATAGGCTTTTTCAGAATCACCGTATTTCTTGATGACGATACCGGCGAAGCGAGACATGACAGCGTTGCGGCTGCCTTCCGGGATAACTGCGTCTTTTTTATGCCCACCGGGAAGACCTGCATCGAACTCGTCGTTATTTAGGAATTCCGTGAGATTCATGCGGCCAGGATAGAGCTCTACATTTGGCTCCTGTGTACCGAAAAAGAACCGAGCAGCATCCAGAGCCTTCGTATCAAAATACGGGAAGATGGAATTGACCAGCTTTTTCATGTCGCTGTAAAGGGTGGCGTCTGTCATCCGGTCGATGGGAAAGAGCACATGGAACTTCGGCCTTGCGGGCTTTCCGTTTTTCTCACGGTTATTGAAGCGGCTGTAGTGGATGGCAATACTTACGCCGGGAAATGCCTCCAGCACATCGGCAGGCGTGACCCAATCCTTCGGATCTTCCGAGTGATCGTTATCACAGTCAACGGGCAGGCAGTCGGCGGAGATGAAGTTTTCACCGTTGCGGTAGTGGTTCTTGTATTCGGCGCAAACATAGTCATGGCAGACAGCCTCTCTCAGGTTGTCCGTATTCATGACGACGGTCTTGTGCGGGTAGGAGCAGTTGCCGGGATTTCCGGTAAAATCAGCACTATAAAGTGTGAACATCAGTCATACACCTCCCCGGATTCGTCTTCGAGCACCTTTGTGATAAATTTCAGCGCCCGGATCATGGTTTCCAGCTCGCAGTCGCCGCCGAGGGTGACTTCAAAACCATTACAGCCGTATTTGTCCATGAAAGGCGTGACATGAATATCTGTGCAGGCCTCATCGGAGATGCGGAAATAGGTGCGGCTGCCATGACCGGTATCGCCGCCCTGATAGCCGTTTGTCCCAGCTTCAACTTCGAGAATATTGGCGCTTACAACGTCACGGGTATAGGTCGTAATTTCTGTGCCGCCCTGCAGCTTTCTGCGATTTTCTTTAACTTCATACATAGCGTTAAACCTCCTGACATTCTTCTGTGAAATAGCGCAGGCAGTGGTTCTTCCACTTGGCGCGTTTGATTTCTGATTCCATTCCGGACGAGATGCGACTTCCGAATACCCAGACCTCCGAGCATTTGCTCATGAGGGCATTCCCAAAAAACAGTCCCAGTTCCCGTTCGTCCGAGCGGTTGTCATCCATAAATTGCGGAAACAACAGATGTGGGGCGATGGGGATATATCCTTGCTCCACGGCAAAGCGGCAATAGCGTCTTGCGGCAGCTACATTAGCATCAATGTCACCTGAATATGGTGAGCAGATATAGACGATAGGCCTGAACGCACGCAGGGACTGCTTCTCATTTGCTGTAATTCTTGAGAGAGCCTCACCGGCAGTCGGGTCAGGATAGCCTTCGTTGTTGCGATAATTGTTACTCAAACGAGAATTCTCCTTTCCGGGCAGACTTAAGGCGTCCACCTCTAATTTCCACTGGAGATGAACGCCTGATTTGAGCGGATGATTTTTAATTTCCTTGTTCGATGAGTGGAAGATTCCCGTCAGCTTTCATAAGGTCGTAAATAAAGAGACGCCCTGACTGGGTCCAATAAGTATGAACGGCAGTATGCACTTCTCCATCCGAACCGGAATAGGTAGTGGTTTTGGTAGACGTGTATCCTCTGTCGGCATATTTCTGATAAAGGAGCCAGATTCCACTTGGCTGTTTGAATTGAATTTCCTTGTCGTGCAGCCACTTGTTCATATGCTTGGCACTCCAACCATAGTCTTTGGCGATAATCGAAATGGCCACGAGATCCTTGCAGTTCAAAACGACATCGTAATAGCTGACTTTTGGTTTCATTTCGGCAATCTGCTGTGTCTGCACGGCAACCGTGTTTTCAAGAGACTTACGTTTTTCACGTTCAGCTTTGAGTTCCTGCAGCGCAGCAATGGCAAGATCAGGATCAGCCAGAATGTCATCAATCGCATAGAGACCATGTTTGCGGATTGAAGGCAAAACTTCAGATGTTACCCACTTTTTGAAGTGCTTTGCTACGGGAAGTTTGCTGCCAAGGATAAGCGAATACAGACCGGACTCGTTGATGACCGTCATGTCCTGCACTCCGCCAAGGGTGTCACATTTCGTTACTCCCTTGTCCTCGTCATCCACATGGTCAATCAGTGCTTTACGAGTATTGCTGTAGCCGAGAATATCGGCAGCATCCTTCCCAACAAACCATGGTTCGTTGGCAATCGTGATTGTCCGGATAGATCCGAACTCCGCGTTTGTAAATGTTGTTATTTCGTTTGACATAAAATTTTCATCCCTTCTGCAGGTGTACTTAAGGCGTCCACCTCTAATTTCCACTGGAGATGAACGCCTGATTTGAGCGGATGATTTTAATCTTTTTTATAGAAGGGAGTGGTATAGCCATCAGCACGGAGCATGAGACCGGGAGTCCACGGCGGTGTTCTGCCCATTTGTTCACACAGGACGTCAAGGGACATACACGGGTCTGCTTCGATGACCAGTTCGTCGTGGATATGCATGACGATAGAGCAGCAGCGCAGCGTCTTCATGGCGTAACAGAGGATGTCGCGGGAGGTCGCCTGCACGATGTTTTCCACAAATTTCGGGCCGTAGGAATCGAGTCGTTCCCATTTCTTTGTGGAGCCAATGCCTTCATAGGTGATGCATTCGCCACCGAACTTGTTCGTTCCGACCTTCGGCTTCACATAGGCAAGGTTCCTGCCAGAAGGAAGCGTGATAAAGAGCATCCCGGAGCGGCAGGAGAAGATCAGACCGTGGCTACTGGTTGTGTGCTTATACTTGACCGCTTCCATGACTGCACGGTCGACATCCCACCAGAACTGGACGATGCGAGGATTTGTCTGCCGCCAAGCGTCTACCAGCGGAGGAAGCTCGTCCTCTGAAAGCCCCATCTCGATGGCACCCATTGCTTTGAGTGCGCCGACCGAGCCGCCATAGCCAAGCGCCAATTCTGCAATTTTGCCTTTTTGACGAAGGTGGCCGTTGATGCCGTGCTTTATGACAGGAACACGGAACATCTGACTGGCACTGGCACAGTAAATGTCGCCGCCATCTTCAAAGACCTTCTGCCGCCAGGTCTCACCCGCATACCAGGCGATGACTCTTGCCTCGATGGCACTGAAGTCGGAAACATAAAACTGACAGCCATCCTTCGGAATAAAAGCAGTGCGGATCAGTTGCGAGAGCGTATCCGGCACATCCTCATAGAGCATTTTCACAGCATCAAAGTCACCGGATTTAACAAGTGCGCGGGCATCTGCGAGATCCTCCAGATGATTCTGCGGTAGGTTTTGTAATTGAATCAGTCTGCCTGCCCAGCGGCCTGTGCGGTTGGCTCCGTAAAAAGCAAAGCAGCCGTGCGCTCTGCCGTCATCGCATACGGCGCGTTCCATCGTCTGGTATTTCCGAACAGAGGATTTGGCAAGCTGCTGGCGAAGTGTGAGAACGGTCTGCAGCTCTGGCGAGGCAGTTTTTAAGAGCTCTGCCACGGCTTTTTTGCCAAGTGTGTCGGTTTCGAGCCCGTTTTCGGAGAGCCATTGTTTCATCTGCTGGACGCTGTTGGGATTATCAAGGGCAGTGAGCTTTTTCATTGCTGCGGTTAGCTCCGTCCGGGAGCGGGTATCCATTTCGATGGCCTTCTGCACCAGATCCATGTCGAGGCGTACACCACGGTCGTTGATTTCCTGATCAATGTTGTATTCGTCCCAGACAGATTCCGGCACCGGAAACTTGGATAGTCTTGCCTTGATGCCCATTTCTGTTTCCACATCCCGGAGGTTATAGCGCTTGAAGGTTTCCCATTTGTCTTGCGCATCCGCCGGAAGGTTCCGGGTGCGACCGCCATTCGTTTTTGTCGGAGTGCAGGGCACTGAAAAGTATTTGATGAGCTCCTTGCCCTCTGAGAGCTTCTGCTTCTCAAGGCCGAGGACGGTGCCGACGCCTTCCAGCGAAAGCGGCAGCCCCATTGTTGCCGCCCAGACCATTGAGCAGCGCCAGCTTTCCGGATTCAGAAACCGGGCGCACTCCTTTGAGAGAGTGTGGTTATCATGGAACGGATCAAGACTTATGCCTATGTTTGAAAGATACCGGGACAGGCAGACCCGTTCAAAGTTTGCATTGAACGCCCATTTGGTAACGGAATCGTCGGTCAGGGCGTCAATCAGCTCCTGCGGCAAATGCTCGCCCTGCGCGAGGTCGATGACCTGGACTTCATTTCCATCAAAGGAATAACCGAAGAGCAGGATCTCAAAGCTGGGCGAGAATGCGTATTTATAAACGCCGCACTTTGCCAGATTCACATCACTGTAGGTTTCAATATCGATACTGAGTGTTTTCATGGATTTCACCTCAATTCAAATAAGCGGCAGAGATTGCTCCCTGCCGCCTGCCATGCTTATTTGTCTAAGAGTTTCATGCACTTCTCGTGGTATTCGAGATCACGCGCGGCCTGTTCCGCTTCCCGCTTGTCGCGTTCCTTGCGGTATTCGATATCGCGGGCAGTAGATTCCTGCTCACGCTTTTCACGTCTGCGGTCGTAGAGGAAGTTCTGGATTGTTGCAATCAGGATCACAATGCTGAAGACCAGCCAGATAGCGATAATTGCAGTTAAGAGGATCGTCTGAAAGGTTGTCATAGTCATAGTCGCGCCTCCCTTAATTCAGAAAGTCTTCATCGTCATCAGTGACGAAGTCAGACTCAGCACTTGCCTTGCCGCCAAGAGGCTCGCCGTCACGGATCTTCTGCAGGTTATTGAGGCCGCAGGCGATTCCCTTGTTGCCGGAAGAGTTGAAAGCATAAAATGTGATGCTGGCTCTGCCATAGACGCCGGAGTACACTTCGGAACGGGTCAGGATGGGATTCAGGTCTGCATCCACAATACCGGGAGCAGAGGTGGCATTGGCGTTTACAAAGTAGGCATTCTTGTAGGCTTCGTCGTCTGGGCGTTCCGCATCGCCATCACGCAGCGGGGTTTTCAGGACAGAGAGCGCAGGGACAGTCTTGCCGTTGCCCTTGAGCTTTGCTTCGCCTTCTTTATAAGCGGCTTCAATGGCAGCCTGAATCTTGGCGACGGTCTTGGTGTCAGACTTCGGGATAATGAGGCTCACGCTGTATTTCGGTGTGCCGCCGTTGATGGACTTCGGTTCCCAGATGTTTGCGTAGCTCCAACGGGTATCGGAACCGGTGATAACCTTCATGGGATTGCTGATTTTCGTATTCTTACTCATAATGTTTTTCCTCCATAAAATCATTTTTTGCTGTGTTCATGGCCGGGCGTTTATCGCTTTCCGGCGCAAGAGTGGGTTTGCCCTGCGGCTTTTCGATGTAAGCTGTCAGGAGTTCATCGAAGCGGGACTTACCGAGGAGCTTCTGCATGGCAGTGACGCCGAGCAGCTTCTTTTCATACGGATCAAATCCTGCTTCCTCGACCGTCTGGATAACAGCGGCCTCGTTACTGTACTTACGGTTGGAGCGGCCTTCGACCAGCTTCCAGCCGTTCCATTCCTTCCCGGAGAGCGCTTGCTGCAGGGCATATTCCTTGATGTCGGATGCCCAGCTGATCAGCTCGTCCACCTTAGAAAGAATGACTTCGACTTCGGTATCCGTCAGGAGCGGGGGGAGTTTGAAATCGTACTGTGCCAGCCTCAGATTGGCTTCGGCCCTGGCCCGGCATTCATTTCTTGCTTTGCAAAAGCCGCACCATTCTCCGCAGAGAAAGTTTCCATCTCCGGCAAAGGCAAGCACTGCTGTCGGTTTCAGGACTTCGTCTGCCCAGCGGTATAAATCGTCCTTACTGATATCGAAGGTGCTGACATTCTGCCGTCTTGGCTGGTAGATGGTCATGCTGACCTGATCGATGTCGTAGATGTCATCAAAGAGTTCCAAAGCACCGAGGGCGTAGCACTGCATCTGCGGGTTCTCTTCAGCGGAAACAAGAACGCCGAGGCCGTATTTGAAATCAATGACCCGGAGCGTGCCGTCCGCGATGATGACGCAGTCGGCGGTACCGAAGCCCTGTTCTACCCAGCGGGAGAAATCTACTCGCTGCTCAATCAGGACAACCGGATCAGCGCAGGCCTTCTTTGCGGCTTCGACCTGTTCCAGCACGAATTCGGCATAGCCGCTGGTGCAGTCGTCCATCTCTTCGGAATACCAGGAAAGCCCATCTGTCGGATCGTCTGCCGGAAGCCCCAGTGCTTTCTTTAGCTTGAACTCCGCAAGCGCATGGGCATCCGTGCCTTCGGCTGCGTAGTCGCTTCCTTTATCCTCGTAGGTCTCGCAGAGCCGTGCCGATGGCGGACAATGAATCCACCTGTCAGCGCCGGAGGCAGAGAGAATCGCGTGTTGCTTATTTCCCATTTTCGATTGCCTCCGCGTCCTTCATCAGGGCTTCATAGTTTGCCGGGTCGATAGCGGAGAGCTTTGTCGCTCCGTATTTCTGGAGCAGGTCACGTACATCGGCAGTGTGTCCTGCGCGGGATTTTCCGGCGAGAACGGATCTTACGTCCTCCAGCTTTAATTCCGGCTTGGGTTCTTCTTTAGTAGCAGCAGTTTCAGAAATTTGCTGCTTATTGGAATCGTCTGTGCCGGAGAACTGTTGGTAAAGCCAGTCGGCTGCGTCGTTAATAGCGGCAGCAGCATTGTGGAGTTCTTCGATTGTCTGTTTCATGTCTGCCATTTTGCTCATAGGTTCTTTCTCCTTTCTCGGATTGTCTTTGCGCGGCAAGAATTGAAAGATTTCTTGCCAGTCGGGCGGATACGTGGCTGATGGAGTTCAGAAGCTGAATTTCCTCGCGGACGTTCCCTCCGGTGTCTGTGTAACTGGATTTCATCGTGTTCACCTCGCTTCCTGAAGGTCTTTTCTCTGTCCTTCAAGTTCCACTGGAGATGAGCAGACAATTTGAGCGGAGAAAAAAATAAAAAAATTCGGCCACCATCTTGTTGAAGGACAGTGGCCGGAATTGCTGCGGTTCGTGGTCTGGGTATTACTTGTCACCGGTGATCCTGCGCAGATCAGTTCTGTACTTCTTCATCTGATCCGCGAAGGTCTTCTGCGGACGACCGAGTTCTCTTGCAATGGCTCTGTCGGAGATGCCTTCCGGATGATCCATCCAGAGCTGAATAATGGTATCCGCTTCCGGATCAAGTTCGCGCAGGCGTGCAAAAAGCTGCTCCAATAATATGCGGTCGGAGATGAATTCCTCGATTGGAGTGTCGTTGTCCGGCAGATAGTCGTACATATTGCCGTTACCATCCGGATTTGTAACGTCAAGAGAAAGGGTGTCCCCTGCTGCATGGTATTCGCAACCGATGCAGTCACCATCGCATTTCCATGCATAGCGGTATGGACACAGGCACCTGCCGTGATCTTGTTCCTTGTGACGGATGCGGTCGGCTTCCTTATAGAAAGCGTCGTGCTGTTCTTTTGAGATGGGAACCTTTTCGCCGGTGCTACGGATGAAGATGAAATACTGTTTTTCTTCTTTTGACATAAATTTTTCCTCCTGTGATTTGCTGTTTGTGAGCAATCGCAGGGGAAAAATTCATAGCTCGTTCATCGTTTGTCCGTATTTGCAGATTGATTTTTACAGACTATTTCGATATAATGGGAATTAGTATGAAGCACTTGGAATTAACACGAACCACGGAACCCATATATCGAGCCGATGCTAGAAGACACTTAGCCCCTGTGATTACTTCACAAGAGCTATCCAATCGTTCGGTAGGTCGGCTGCTATGGTTCCTAAGGTTACTAAGGTTCAACTTGAAAATTTGGAGAGAAAAACAGTGACAACAGATGAAAAACCACGGCTTTGTGGTGGCACCTTCTTTGTTCTGGTTCTTCAGGCACTGAAGCAGCGTGTCAAATCGAGGCAGCACTATAAGGGCGAGAGAGATGGTCTCTCAGATCCGGAAGTTTTGATAGGGCTGATCAAAGTAATCAATCCTGAGTATCAGGAGCCAAGAGAAGGAGCCCTTAAGGGAAAAACAAACGACTTCAAATCCTGTAAGACCTCAACTGGTCAGTATCTGCCGTTTGGCGAGACGCCGGAGGTTGAGACTTTTGATTTGCGGGTCAAGAATGAATATCAGGACGCGCTGGGAGCGATGGCGAGGTTTGCTGCTCTTTTCCTTGAGACCGGTACGAAAGTTCAGAAGGACGTACGCCTCGTGAAAGCGCTGATTGATCTGATCCAGCAGGATGACAGCATCCAGCCGGATGATGAGTTCTATATCGATGAAAATGGTGGGAAAATAAAAAAGACCGCGCTTGGCGGTCTTCAAAAGATATGCCTTCCAGCATTCCTACTGGGGGTTTGGCACTATGTGGTTATAAATAGAAAGGATAATAGCGTAGGACGTGACACCTACGATGAATGGTGTCCTGAAAAAGGTAGAGCTGCAAGAACATACTCAGGTGGTATGGGTAAAAATATCGCTACTAAAATTGATGTATATATGCCACAAAATATGAATTCGAGAAAAAAACCTACAAGTGATGAAGAAGAGGATCAGGTGTTTGACTTCGGAGATGAAGATAAGGAAGAAAATCAAACTTATGATTTCGGTGATAAAGATGAGGGGAAAACACCACCTCCGACAACACAGAATATTTTTAATCCATTGATTATTCAGCAGTCTGGAGCAAACAGTACCGTCATTCCAAATTACGGGACGATCAATCTTGACCTTAGCAAGAAAGGCGACGGTGATAATGAGTGACGAAATTAAAGTGATTTCTGCATCGCTGTCTCCTTCTACCGGTCAGCCGCAATACACTCAGAGCGGCAAAGATGCTGTGATGATACCGAATTACGGCACCATAAACATGCAGGTCACGCAGCAGACAGTTTCAATGCCATATTTTGGAGGAAATATTTATGTTCCTCCGAGAGTGGATCGCGAATACTACAATATTTTTGTCCTGGCTGGAGAAGAGTTTGACAGGCCATATGTCAAGGTTCCTCGTGATCGTTCTTTGAATGAATGTATGACGGAGGAGACGATGGTAAAATTCTCATCACTGACAGAAGAAAATCGTACACAGATAAAGACCATGCCGTCACTCTTTATGGCCGAGAATAATAAATATGGAAAAGCGGATGAAAGTCAAAATGTGATTTACGGGTTCATACCCGATATCAAGGTATACGACAATTATGTGAAAGCTTATTTTTGTGGCTATAGACTTGATGTTCCGCAGTGGAGGCTTAACGAATTGCTGGATGAACTTCAGCTCGTAGGAGACAACAGATTTAATGAAATGAACAGGACTCACTGGTCGATAAAACGCTGCGATTTAATACAGGAACTTCTCGAAGCAGGAGTTCAGATACCGGTATTTACTATTGGAGATTCACACTGAAGTGATGGAGGAAATCATGAGTAACGAATTAGAAAGCACTGCAGCAGAAGCAATGCCGGAAAAATGGGTTAATCTTGAAGATATCGCAGATCATCTGAGTGTCAGTACAGATACAGTTAGAAACTGGATCAAGGATGGTAAGCTGCCGTTTTATAAAGCTGGCAAACGGTATAAATTCAAGATTTCTGAAGTAGATGCTTGGCTCCGGGATGGAAAGATTTCGGATTGAACAATATTGAGAACTCTATAGAAGGAGGCGATTTATTATGACTGAAAAGATGACGTCTTCAATAAAACTGATAAAACTTGATACTGCCACCTTTCATGGAGAGAAGGTAGATCCGACGTATGTAAATTTATTTTTCGGGAAGAACGGAGCCGGAAAGAGCACACTTGCCGATGCGTTCAGGCACCCGGAGTGCCTCGACTGGGAGACAGGTGTCAATCCTGCGGACTATACAATTCTTGTGTACGATCAGAACTTCATAACTCGCAATCTCGCAGACTATGGAGACCTGAAAGGAGTATTCACGTTAAGTGAAGAAAATGCCGAAACCAGAAGGCGGATCGATGAAAAGATCGAAGAGAGAAAAACAGTAGTGTCCGATGGTAAGCAGGCTGCGGAAGACCGTGATAAGAAAAACGGTGAGCTGAAACCGCTGCGGGATGCATTCGAATCTACATGCTGGAACACGACTGACGATATCAGAAAAAGTTTTGACCAGACCCAGAACGGAAAGAAAAAGAAGCTGCAATTTGCAGATGAGGTTTTGGCCGGTCACCATGCTGCTGTCGAGCATAAGAAAGAGGATATTCAGAAATTATACGAGATCGCTTATGACCCGGATGCTCGAAAATACCCGCTGTTCAAAAAGTCAACGGATCTTGAAGGCGAATATGACCTTTCCGGAGTCAGTTACCTTGGCGAAGAGGTTACGAGCCGTAGCGAAACTCAGTTTGCAAAATTCATGAAGGCACTGAACGCAACGGAGTGGGTTAAAAAAGGGCACGCAAATTATATTGGCCACACTGAAGGAAAGTGCCCATTTTGCCAAGGAAAGTTGCCGGATACATTTGAAACAGATATAGCGCAGGCCTTTGATGAAGGCTACCAGAAAGCACTCGATGCGCTGGAAAAGCTGGAAACGGAATACACTGCTAAGATGTCAGCGCTGATTGAATTGTTTAATAATAATCTCTCAGTTGTATTTCCAAAGGTGGAGACGGCAGATTATGAAAAGCTGGTTGCTCAGCTCGAAACTCTTATTACTGAAAACGAGCAGCTGATAGCTAAGAAGCGCACAACTCCGGGTGAGCTGGTTGAGTTAAAGGATACAGATACCATTATTGCAGAGCTTGACGATGCGATTACCGAGATTAACAAAACTATTCAGGGCAACAACGAAATAGTTGACACAAAACCTGATAAGCAACTGGAATGCTTCAACATGGTGTGGGAGGAGATCGCCTTCCTGCTAAAAGATGATGTTGCGGCTTATAAAAAGAGCAAGGCAGATATTGAAGCGGAAGCAAAGAGACTGGATGGTAGGGTCAAAACACTTCAGGGAGAGTATAGAAAGCTATCCGGCGAGATCAACACGCTCAATGCCAGTGTGATAAATACAGCTGCCACGGTTGATAGCATCAATGCACATCTGAAAGATTCAGGATTTGAGGGCTTTACTCTTCATGAAAAAGAGGGCGTGAAAGGAACCTATGAGGTTATTCGTGAAGACGGACGGGTGGCTGATCACCTCAGCGAAGGTGAGAGAAACTTCATTGCGTTCCTATACTTTTATCACGTTGTACGAGGAAGCCAATCAGAGACGGATTCTGGGAAGGATAAGATTGTAATTATAGACGATCCTGTTTCCAGCATGGACTCCAGTGCCCTGTTCATAGTAAGCGCTCTTGTGCGTGAAATGATCGGGGTTTGCAGCAATAACGTAAGCGGCGCAGCCGTCAGAGGGAACGGTACTGAATACGAAGGAAAGTATATCCAGCAGCTGTTTATACTGACGCATAATGCTTTCTTCCACAGGGAGATCACGTATAACCAGGTGAGCCATTACCGGTATGTTTCCTTCTTTAAGGTAAACAAGAAGAATAACGTATCGACAGTAGAAAAATGTGTCAAAGAGGCCACTAAGGTTTCTGAGAAAGACCGGAATTACAACCCGGTACAGAATTCCTATAATGCGCTTTGGCGTGAGTACGAGACACTGGATTCCCCGATCCCGTTGATGAACGTGATCAGGAGGATTCTTGAATATTACTTCATCCAGCTATGTGCAGTCGATAACAATGTGTTGAGCACGACCGTTCTGGAAGCTGTTAAGAAAAAAATAACTGAAGACGCTGGTGGCGGAGTTCCAGATTATACAAAGTATCATCTGGCGCAGGCGATGCTCTCTTACATCAACAGGTCGGATGCATTTAATGATGGCATGCATTTTGTGGATGAGAGTATAGACTGTGATCAGTACAGGGATGTGTTCCGCACGATATTTGACGTGATGGGGCACGGGCAACACTTTAAGAGAATGATATCTGAAGCGGATTGAGTCCATATTATAGGACACCCGTTTTGATAGGATAGAATTGGAAGGATAGGATGGCCTATGGCAAAACAAGTAAAATCTCGGCAACGAGTCGCGGATCACGGTGAAGTATTTACTGCTGAGCGCGAAGTGAACGCGATGCTGAATATGGTGAAACCAGAGACGGAGAGGGTTGACAGTCGGTTTCTGGAAATCAAGACGCAAAATTGGATACAATTTAACGTTGCCTGTGCTTAGGGGTGTCGGTTTCGATTTTGGGGTGTCGCTTTAACGTCGGCTGCATAAACCGGCGAATTTTTGTATATGCGAGGAAAGCCAATGCACAACATCACGAATAAACAGTACGAGGAGTATCAACAGTATCTCTATGACAAAAACCACAGCAGGATTATTACACCGGATTTCGTGCGCTTTCTGGTTCAGGCGTGTGATTATGATCCGGAAGCCATCGGCAAGCAGATTCTGGAATACTATGGCAAATATCAGGCTGAGGGGTATTACGAGATTAGAAAATGACAAATCGGTATTTGCCGGGCAGGTATTTGCCCGAACTGCTATACAACTTCCAGTTTGTCTATAGACATAAAAAACAGCCTGACAATCAGTGATGCTACTGATAGCCAGGCTATTCTTATGCCTTGATTTCCTGACCGTTCCGGAAGGTCACGCGGATGTCATCCTTGGCGTAGACGGTGAGATGGTCGACCAGTCCGTTGAATGTGTCAATGGAAAATTCCGTCAGGGTTTCAGACGTTTTCTCGAATGCCTTGAGGAAGTCTTCGACACCGGCCTTCCGGGACTGCGTCTCCTGTATCTTGTCGCTGAGTTCGTCGATTTCCTTCTTGAGCTTGTCATACCGGGCAGCGAGATCGTCGTAGCGTTTCTGGTAGTCGGTCTGGTTGAGCGCGGTGCGGGCGTTCTCCGCAATGTTCTGCTGGACGGCGTCGGCGACGACCTGCGCCTCCTCGATCAGGCTGTCGCGTTTTTGTTCCATCACGTCTGTCTGGAAAAGCAGGCCCAGCATCTCCTTGCCGTTGGTGATGACTTCGGTTTTTGTTGCGAGGAGCTTGTTCGCAGCTGACAGGAATGCGGCTTTCACGTCGTCGTCCGTTAGGGCCGGTGTGCTGCATTTCTCCCCGCCATCGTATTTGTGGTTGCAGCGCCAGATCACCTTACGGTATTTGTCGGTTGAATGCCAGACTTTTGAGCCATAGAAGGAGCCGCATTGTCCGCAGCGGATCTTGCTGGAGAACAGGTGAATCCCACTGTGGTATTTCCTGCCTTTGCCGCGATTTTCCATTTCGCGCTGGACCATGTCGAATGTCTCAGGAGGGATGATAGCCTCGTGGTCTCCTTCCACATAGTATTGCGGGATCTCGCCCTCATTGACTTTTGTCTTCTTCGTCAGGTAGTCGACGGTGTAGGACTTTTGCAGCAGGGCGTCGCCCTTGTATTTTTCATTGGAGAGGATGGACCTGACAGTGCTGATGCTCCATTTGTCCTTGCCGCCCGGTGTCTTGATGCCATCGGCGGTCAGTTTTTTGGCGATTCCGTTGTAGGTCATACCTTGCAGGAACATCCGATAGATATGCTTCACGATTTCGGCTTCCTTCTCGTTCGGAATAAGCTCCCCGTTCGGACCGCGGTCGTATCCGAGGAACCGGTTGAATGGAACAGTCACCTTGCCGTCCGCGAATCGTTTTCTCTGACCCCAAGTGCAGTTCTCGGAAATGCTTCTCGATTCCTCCTGCGCAAGGGAACTCATGATCGTTATGAGAAGCTCGCCCTTGCCATCGAAAGTCCAGATGTTTTCCTTCTCGAAGTAGCATTCGACACCGTGGTCCTTGAGCTTTCGAATAGTGGTCAGACTGTCCACGGTGTTTCTGGCGAAACGGCTGACGGACTTGGTTATGATGAGGTCGATCTTCCCGTCGAGTGCGTCCTCGATCATGCTCTGGAATCCGATTCTTTTCTTGATGCCGGTGCCGCTGATTCCCTCGTCCGTGTAGACGTTCACGAATTCCCAGTCGTCACGGGAATTGATGTAGTTTGTGTAGTAGTCGATCTGTGCCTCGTAGCTGGTGAACTGATCGTCGTGATCTGTCGAGACTCGGGCGTATCCGGCGACCTTGCGTTTCTTCTTTTCCGTGATAGGGGTGGATGAAAAGCGTGTCCGCGACGCCGGGATTGTGGTTACTTTCTTTTGCTGTTCCAAAATTTCTCACTCCTGATTTTCTTCATCTTTGCACTCATTTCAGCTCTATATTCCGGTGTCCATCGCTCTTGCATCAGTTTGCGCATATGCTCCCGGGATTCTTCGCTACGGGGAGTGAATGTCCTTTCCGGAGGAACATAGCGAGTCGTTTTTATCCGGCCATCCTTGAAATGAAATTCAAGAAGGTCCTTGTCCTTCACATAGATGGCCTCAACCCGATTCTTGAACTTTTCCGCATCATATTCGGGAATCCCCATCACATCCGCGATGAGCGGTTTCAGAGAATCCTCGCGAAGCCCAACGGTAATGCAGCCGTTGCTGTGTTCGGCGCAACGCCAGTAGTGAAGTTTCGACTTGTTTGTGTTGGAGGCAGGCTGTGTGCAGCGACGGAAGTTACAGCCGCAGGCAGCGCATTTGATCCTTCCGGTCAGGCCGGTTGCTCCTTTGGCACCGGGGTTTGCACGCCGTTTCATTGACGTCTCTGCTCGGTATTCCGGGGTCCAGCAGTCTTGGTGGCCGGTGTTCGGACAGGGCTTTGTAACGATCGTTCCATCCTTCAGGTAGAATCTCAGCACATATCTTTCCGGAACGTCTATGTGATCAATCCGTTCCAGAAAAACATCCTCATCAAACTCACTGATGCCTAATACTTCGGCGCAGGCTTTTTGCAAATTCTTGTGGTTGATGGAACCGCCGACGGGACATCCATCGCCGACCTTCTTTTTCTTTCGGCTGCCGCAGACCCAGAATTCTTGGTAGTTGCCGTTTTTAGTCCTGTGTTCGTGCATATAGCTTAAGCCGCAGTAAGGGCATTTGATCTTTCCGGTGAAACAACAGGTATTCAGGCTTTTATTTGCCAGTGGTCCGAGCTTTCTGCAGCGAGCCATTTCAGCCTGAACATGATCAAATGTTTCCTTGTCGATGATGGCAGGATGCGTATTCTCCACATAATATTGTGGAAGCTCGCCGTGGTTCTTGCGCCTACGTTTTTCGATCGGGTCTGAAACGAACTCTTTTTGGAAAAGCATGTTGCCGGTGTATGTGATGTTCGTGAGAACCAGTTTGATATTGGAATCGGTCCATCGGCATCCTTGTCTCGTGTTGATTCCTTCTGCAGCAAATTCCCGTTCCGTTTCCAGTCGCGATTTCCCGTCAAGGAAGTTCTGGTATATGCGCCGCACGATGGCAGCCTCTTTAGGGACGATGACCATCTCGTCGCCTTCCCAACGGTAACCATAAACCTGCATGTGTCCATTGGCATAGGGAATGCCTGATTGCATGCGCTTGCGGATTCCCCACTTCACATTGGTTGAGATGCTTTCGGATTCAGATTGTGCGAACGAGGCGAGCAGCGTCAGCATGACCTCGCCATCGCCGGACAGTGAATTGATGTGTTCTTTCTCGAACTGGACCTCGATGCCCAGCTCCTTGAGGTGCCGGACGGTTTTCAGAAGATCGACTGTGTTCCGGGCGAATCTCGATATGCTCTTGGTGAGGATGATGTCGATTTTCCCGGCCTCGCAGTCTTCAAGCATCCTCGAAAATTCCGGTCGCTTTGTCGTGCTGGTGCCGCTGATGCCTTCGTCGGCGTAGACGCCTGCATACTCCCATTCCGGATTCTTTTGGATCAGATCCGAGTAATAGCTTATCTGTGCGGAGAGGGAGTGGTGAAGCCGCTCGGTCTCCATAGAAACACGGGCGTATGCTGCCACCTTTTTCCGCGCCGGAAGAGCCTTGACCTTTGGCTCTATTTTTGTGATTTTCGGCATGGTATCACTCCTTTCGTCTTGTCCATATATCACTCTGAAACAGACACATAGCAAGCGTTATGGGGATAATAATGTGCCGATTATCGGGCTGTATTTCTCACGCATTTTGGATTCAATGGTCGAGTATTCGTCTTCAGTGATGAGCCCTTGGGCCAGCATCGCATGGAACATTTCCATACTCGCCTGATAGAGCTTTTCGCGTTCGAACTGCTCATCATTCATGTCCGCCACCGCCTTTGAACCGATCTTGGATATAACAGGCGTGGGAGCAGTACTTGCGGTGACGGTTTCCATAGGCTGTGAAAGTCTTTCCACAGCAGGCACAGGTGAATGTGTAGAACGCCTTTTTATTGACGTCGCCGGGGTGACTGTTCCACCATTTGAGGCGGCAGGCATCCGAGCAGAACTTCATTTCCTTTCGTCCGGGGTGTTGCATGAGTGGCTTTCCGCAGCATTGGCAGTAAGCTGCACCCGGAGTATTTCCATCATTTGGATCGGCGAGCCTGCCGGTGAGATAGTTTCGTCTGCAATAAGCCGAGACCTGGCTTTTGGTAAGCCCCAGCGCTCGAGCTATCGATGCATATCCATATCCTTCTTTGCGAAGGCGGCATATTTGTTCTTTTTGTTCTGTGTTCATGACAACACCTCCCGTCACTTTCCACTGGAGAAAGGGCGGGAGTTTGAGCGGAAATAAAAAAGCCCGTGAGCATTCCGGTTAGGGAACACCCACGGGCATACAGAATGAGATATTTACTTCACGCGGATCCTCCAGCCTATCTGGATGAGATTCACGTTTTTGATGAGCGAGCTGTTGAGCTTCTGGATGGCGGAGACGCTCGTCCCGTATCGGCTGGCAATGCCGGAAAGGGTGTCGCCGCGTTTTACCACGTAATAAACCGCCGATGGCTTAGAAGTCGTTCCAAGCTTCTCGTTGACCTTGTCCTGCACGGTGTTGTAGTCGTATCCGGCGGCGGTGAGACGGCTTTTTCTGTCTGCACCGTTTCCCCATTTCCCAGCAATCACCTCAGAGGCAAGCTCGTCGACGGATTTCCTTGCAGGCGCTGCCGGAGTGCTTCCGGACGCTGTGCTTTTCGCGTATCCGTTGAATCCTCCGTTTTTAATAACCGTAGGAAAGTCGATGTAACACCAGTCCATGTCGACTCTGCCGTTGATGCCGGGAACGGATCCGTTCGAGGAGCACTGCCAGACGCCATAAGCACCGGAGTAAGAACATTTCGAAGCCCACTGCGCTACCCAGACGGTGAAACGCTTCCTGACCGACTCGGATACCACGGAGTTCAGGCTCGAAAGCGAAGTATAGAACCCGGCAAAGTAGCCGAGTCTTTCCATCTCCGTGCAGAACGCCGTGATGAGATTCGAGCAGAACGCCTGCCCACGGGAAAGCTGACTTTTTTCCTCAATGTCGAAATAAACAGGGTAATCGAGCTGCTTTTCGGAGAGAACGCTCGAGAATGCCCGGGCCTCCTGTTTCGCCCCATCGGCAGATGAGGCGTAGCTGTACCAATAGGCACCCACATGAAGCCCTGCGGCCTTTGCTTTCCTGTAGTTTGATTCGAACCATTTGTCCTTGTTGCCTGCGCCGTATCCTGCTCGTATGATGACGAAACTGATACCTGACGCTTTTACTTTGTTCATGTCGATGTCTCCCTGCCAGACAGACACGTCGATTCCTTTATAAGCCATAGGTCATTCCTCCTTGTCGCTTCTGTCGTGAAGCTGTTCCAGTGCGTTTTTCAGTTTTTCCGGTATCGGTAGCCCGAGATGCGCCGCGTTCTCCGTGAGGGAAAGGCCCTCGTTTGATAGGTAGAAGAAGATGATGGCGGTTCTTAAGACGCCTTCGTGCCCGAGTACCTGCACGTCGAGGATGTTCCCGACGCCGACCAGAATGAATATCAGCACTTTGCGGCAGATTCCCTTGAAGCCGACCTCGCTCGAGAGCTTCTTATCGGAAATGGCACACAGAATGCCTGTGATGTAGTCGCAGACCACGAAGACGACAAGCGCGATGATAAGTCCGTCGCAGCCGCCGAGAAAGTAACCGATCCATCCTCCGATGGCGGTAAAGATGAGTTGTATGATCGCCCAGAATTCCTTCATGTATAACCTCCTTTGAAAATGGCATAAATAAAGGCTGTCTGCGGTAATGCAGGCAGCCGTGAAACGGATTCTTTATATTCCCCTTGCCTTGTCAAAACCGCGCCCGCAAAGCCCCATGATACAAGGCTTCTTTCGGCGCTACTGCGTAACATGAGGGCATGAAAAAAGCGGCGTTCCTTTTCTCCCCGGTGGGGATTGAGAAACGCCGCCTGTGCGGGTCGTTATTCTTTTTCATCAGCGATAATGTCCTGCATGACTTCGCCAAAGTCTGCCGTAAAGGAAAAGATGAAGTATTCCAATACGTCGGGGTCTGCGTCCATAGGCTCGGCTTCCTCGGAAAAGCGCAAGCCCATAAGCCCGTAAAGCAGCTTAATGATTTTGAACAGCTTTTCCCGGTCGGCGGGGGTGTTCATGGTTACGAGTACGTCCGTTAGGCGGTTTACGGTTTCCATGTCGCCGCCCGTCGTTACCCATACCATTTCTGCGAATGGCTGCGTGATTGCCCCGGCGACAAGGTTTATCTTATCCTTGCTGATTTCGCCGGACGGGGTTATAATACCCTTGTCTAAAAGTACGTTATTCATGTCGTCCTCCTTTATTTTTGTGGTGCTAAAATGGTGCCCGGTCTTACAAAACTACCTTGTACGGAGATACGGCAAGATAAACGACGATATGCGGAAAACCTTGATTTTAAGCCATTTTCTCATGGTGCCTTAAACATTTATGAGGGCTTATAAGAAGATTTCCGTCTATCAAATCAATAAAAAGTTATATCGCAAAACTATGACCACAACCCCCATTCGTCCGAATTTGCTTTGGCGGCGATATTTTGTTATACTAGAAAAAACAGACTGGTATCGGCTTTGTCGAAACGCAGGGAAAGGAACTGGATAATGAAAAAAATAGATCTCGGAATAGGCTTTGCCACTGGGCGACGCTCATTCAAAAAAGTACTGAACGCCTACATAGCCACTTGGAATGAAACAAAAAAGGAATTGCCTCAGGACATCGATGTACACCTGAGCCTTTTTGTTTCCTACGACCTCAACTATCAGAATACCCAGTCCACGGACTTTACAAATCTCAAACAAGACATAGTGGACGCATTCGACGACATAATATTCATCGGCCCCAAAAACACCGCACGAAAGCTTGCCGAATTAGAGCAGCGGGATAGCTTGTCACCTGAAGCATTAAAACGCGTGTTCGGATCCGGATATGCTGGCAAACGTAATGCCATACTTCTCGCCGCCATAGAGTTGAAAATGGACTATCTGCTGTTTCTGGACGATGACGAATATCCAATGGCTGTCACAAACAACAACGACCTGTGTCTTTGGAGCGGCCAGCGTGTATTCTACGACCATCTCAAGGAGATTGAAGACGCCGACTACACTAACGGCTATCACTGCGGATATATCTCGCCCATTCCGCAGATGCGCTTCAACAACACCCTTGGTGAGTCGGATTTCCGTCTGTTTGTCGAGGCCATCAGCAACGACATAATAAGCTGGGACACCATCCGCCAACTCATGGCCACAGGCGGAGTCACCTATGCCTCCACCGCAGTATTGGCAAAACCGGAGACGATAGAGGTCCCTTGGGAAAACGGTTGCCGCTTCATCTCTGGAGCGAACCTATGCATAAACCTCCGGGATCCGCTGCGCTCCCTGCCATTTTATAACCCGCCCGGCGCCAGAGGCGAAGATACCTTCCTCTCCACCATGCTCCGGGACCGCAAGGTCCTAAAGGTGCCGTGCTATGCGTTTCACGACGGCTTTTCATGCTATCAGCACCTGCTGGATGGCGTATTGCCGATACATCTTGCGCATATAACCGCCGAGTCGCCTCAGGTAGTCACGCGCTTTTTCAAGGCATGTGTGGGCTGGGTGCGGTATAAGCCGCTACTCTGCTACATTACCAAGCCAGACGAATTTGAGACAGAGATGCGCTCCATGAGGTCTTCTCTTGAGCACACCGTGCCGCTAATGGCTGAAAACTTTCAGGATGAGCGCTTTCTGACCATCTCCACGGAATTTGAAAAATATTGCAAAAATGTAAAGCGGCATTACGCGGGCTATATCGAGACACAAAAGGTATGGCAGCAGATTATCCGGCTGTGATGTCCGCCTGCGGAGCTTTTGGAATAACATGCAAGGTGAATATTGACAAAAATTTTTTGATCCAAATAATCAGACAAAAAAATCATGTTTTCCCGTTTTCGCTTGTAGCAAGTCCCCACTTTATTCTTTTCTAAAATTGACATCCTTTCTCGTCCACAAATTTCTGATTTGTTATCCTATCTAACACAAGTATATTTACGGAATAGCGCGGGGGGGCTATCTGTGTGTTTTTTATTGCCCGCTTCTTTATCGACTATGAGCATTAGCCCCGGGATTGTCGTTGCCGTAGCCCTCAAGCAAATTGATAACGCCCCAGATACCCAAGCCCGCGCCCAGAGCGATTACCAAAGTCTGCAAAACACCTACTGCCGAATTGAAAAATGCCATATAGTTTCCTCACTTTCTGCCGCTGTGCGGCTCAAAAAATTGTTTGATTTTATTTTCGGGAATGAAAAAAGCCGCCCATGTTTGGCGGCTTGTGTCCCCGCGCTGCGTGAAGTGCTGCGGCGGGGCGGTATTCAGTTGTATGTTGGTACGCTGCGGCTTTCTGCCGCTGTGCGTTCCAAAGTAGGGGCGCGTACCATGTAGTCCACATTTACGGTTTTGATAGATGTACCACCTCCTTTAAGGTTTTGTTTTCTAAATGACAGGTAGGAAAGGGTCTGTTTCCGTCGTAGTAGGCGTTGTGGGAATGTGGGTAACTGGCTGTCTTATGGAGCTGTGGGAAACGCTGTTTGCAGGACGTGGGAAAGCTGCTCTTGCTTTTCCATGTGCTGTGAATGGCGTTTTCCATAGCGCAATAGCCTGTTATCCACATTTCCATGACGCAAGGTTTCTTTGACAAGCTCTTGAATAGTCCATGCAAGCCGCTGTTGTTCTTTTTTCTTCCTGATACGCTTATTCATTGGCTGCGTCCTCCTGTAAATCCGCTTCGTCGATTTCGTAGTAGTCAAAAACGGTGTCCGGCTTCACGATTACCGGGCGTCGCTGCCGCTTTAGAAACTGCTCAATGTCAAAGGTGTTTTTCTTGTCAAAGTCGGAAAGGTACTTGTACTTCGGGTGCTTTGTTATATCAAACTTATCTGAAAAGAACGGGCGCACGCCCCGTAGCTGCAAGATACATTTTCCCCCGTCCATGACGGCGATTTCGTCCTGCGACATAAGCTCTTTTCCCAACTTCTGATAGTTCAGCCCATGCGATACGTCCCGCCCCCGGTTTTCGGAAGTGTTGAAGCTGTCAATCGTTTCTTTCCCCAAAACCTCGGATATTTCTTTGAGCGTGGTCTTTTCCTTGCCGCCCAAGAAAAGGGTCGTGTCGCAATTCCCTATGATGGTGTCGGCGTTCTCTTTGTAGATTGCTTTTAACTGGCTCTGCGCCTGCACCACCAAGCAAGCGGAGATTTCCCGGCTTCGGAATACGCTTATCAGCCTTTCAAGGTTTGGAATGGTGATGTTGGCTACCTCGTCAAGCAGGCAACGGACGTGAACGGGAAGCCGCCCGCCGTATTCATCATCTGCTTTTGTGCAAAGTAGGTTGAAAAGCTGCGATACAATCATTGCTGTAACAAAGTCAAAAGTGCTGTCGGTGTCGCTCGTGATGATGAACAACGCCGTTTTCCTGTCGCCCAGCGTGTCAAGCTCCAATTCGTCGCTTTCCATAAGCTCCCGTAGCTCTTTAATGTCGAATGGGGCTAACCTCGCGCCGCAAGAAATGAGGATTGAGGAACGGGTCTTGCCCGCGCTTAACAGAAACTTTTTGTACTGCTTCACCGCGAAATGCTCCGGGTCTTTTTCTTCCAAGCGTTCAAACATGAGGTCAACGGGGCTTTGAAACTCGGCGTCGTCCTCGCGGGCTTCGCTTGCGTTAATCATTTCAAGCAGCGTCGTAAAGTTCTTTTCTGCTTCCGGGGCTTCATAGTGGATATAGCCGATTAGGGCGCAATACAATAACCTTTCGGCTTTCACCCAAAAATCCTCGCCGGATTTCTCGCCGCTGCCTTTGGTATTCGCTATCAAGGTGTTTACGAGCTTCAAAATATCCTTTTCGTCGCGGATATACGCAAAGGGGTTGTACCTCATGGATTTTTTGAAGTTAATCGTATTCAGCACTTTTATCTTGTACCCGCTGCGCTGCAAGAGCTTCCCGCACTCGATTAAAACCGTTCCTTTCGGGTCGGTAACGACGTAGGACGAATGAAGCTGCATAAGGTTAGGCTTGACGAAAAATCTTGTCTTGCCGCTTCCGCTGCCGCCGATTACAAGCACGTTTTTATTCCTCGCGTACTTCGGCTGCTTCGGGCGGCTGTTCATCATCAGTCGTTCCGTCTGCGTGAGCAGCACGTTATTTTCAAATACCGGGTCAATGTAAGGCTTAATGTCCTCGGCGTTGCCCCACCTCGCGGAGCCGTATTCAACGCCCTTGCGGTATTTCTTCGCGTTCTTGCCTTTCACATAGACAATCAGCCGGATAAGCACCGCGCCCACAACGCCCACAAGTAAATCAACGGGGTGGAAGCTCGGCACGGCACTCGCAAAAGCGGCGGCGAAACCGTCCCCAAGATGTAATATCTTGCCGGATAAGTCCATACCCGGCGACAAACGTACCGCCTGTGCCGCTTTATCAAAAAGATAGACAAAGAGCAGATAGGGGATATTCGGAAGCAGCAGCTTTTTCACGTTTACGCTTTTCATAGCTCGATACCCCCTCTGTTTTGATTTTTTACCTTGACGCGCTCGGCGTTAAGCTGCTTCGCCTTGTCCTTAAAGGCGGCTAACGCTTTGCGGATTGAGGGCTTCCTATCCTGCGTCAGCTTCTTTGCGGAAAACTCCTTAAAGGCTGCGGTCAAAACGTCGGCGTCGCGCCCCTTGAAAAACACAAGGTAGCGGGGCGGCGTTTCGGTGGTGTCCTTTTTCAGCGCAAAATCAACGCCGTACTTCTTCGCCGTACTCTCAAAGGCTTTGATATTGTCGTCGGTGATTTCGATATTGGAAACGCCCGTGTTCTGCTTCATAAGCTGCTTTAGGGTCTGCTTGCCTTTTGGCACCGCCTGTTTATCAAGCTGCTTTTTTGCCTGTGCAAGCAGCTTTTTCATGGCGGCTTGTAAAAGTGCTGCCGTTAATTTCGTTGCCTTTATGGATATGGCAACTACTTTTTCGTTGACTTCATCTTGCATTTACCGTCCTCCTTTCGCGGTATTGTGATAGCTGTTAGGGTGGTACGCCGCGCGTCGTCGCAAGCTCTGTATCGCTCGTTTCTGCCTTGCGGCAAAAACTCGCTCGCGCCGCTGCTCCTCCTTTCCCCACAAAGTCATGCGACTTTGCGGGGTGCCCCTATTATGCAAAAAGGGGCGTCCGTTCTTCACGTCGCCCCCGTTAAATCCGCACCCGCAAGCCGTTCAGGTCGTCGGCTCTGATACCCACAAGATACCATTCCTGCGCCATATTCATTTCAATGCGGGTAGGCTTCCACTTGCCGCCAATCATTACGTCGAAACACTCTCCGCAATGCAGGCCGCCGTAGTAGTCGGCAATATCAAAGCGAATGTCGTAGCGGTCGGTGGTTTCATCAAAAATCAAAGCTCCCTGTTTCATGGTCGTATCTCCTTTCAGATTTTGCCCGTCGCCATGTCATGGGCGACAAGGGAAGTGTAATAGTTGCCGATAGTAGACGGGGCATTGAACAGCACCGCCCGTAGGTACTGCTTGATGTTGCGTACTTTCGTTGTGTTCTCCCGCATACAGTCAAGCACAAAGCGGATATGCTCGCTGTCCAGCTTCATAAACTTTGCTTTCACAAGCTCGGCGGGGTAGTCGTCCCCGGCGATACGGATTGTTTTACGCGCTGTGCATACCGTTTCAAGCATGAGGTCTACAATCTCGTCGATACGGTCTTTATCCATGTGGCTGTCCTGCAAGAGAATGTCATACTCGATATTGTCCTTGATGATTTCCCGGTATATCTCTACCGCGCTCTGTGCCGCCGCTTCTTTTCCTTTCCGTTCCGGCTCTGCCGCTTCACCGTCATAAGGCAAGGGATTTAGGGAATGGATAGGAATGGAATGGGTACTTGATAAATCCGTATTTGATTTTTCTTTTTTTGGTAAGTCAGTTCTTTGTATATCTTTATTTAATTGCGTTGGATTTTCCAACGTAGGGTTTTCCAACATAGGTTTTTCCTGCGTTGGATTATCCAATGTTGGATTTTCCAATGTAGGTAAATCCAAGTTAGGCGGCTGCTCGTAAATCACATAGTCCGCGCCGCGCAAGCGTCCTTTCTCGTCGCGCTCCCGGCTGCGGACAATATACCCGGCTCGTTCAAGCTCCCGTACCGCTTCGCGGATAGCGTCGATTTTCTCCCGGTTGATGTGGGATAGCCCCGCAAGGGTGTAGTCCCAATCTTCGGGAAGTGAAAGCATTTGCGACAACAAGCCCTTTGCCTTTAGCGTAAGCTCCCTGTTGCGTAGGTGGTGGTTACTCATTACGGTATAGCCCTTGTTTCGCTCCACGCGGAAAACTGCCATAGCTTCATCAACTCCTTTGCTGTGGATTTGTTACGCGGTAGAAGCGCGATTTTGAGGGAAAAGGTAGTTTCCTGTTATCCGGTTTGTTTCGGAAGCGCCTCCCAGAGTCTTAAGTCTTCCTGGCCGAGTGACCAGATTGCTATTCCGCGAAGTCCCCATCGATAGGCGGCCTGATTCGCCCAGTAGACGAGCGAATCCGAGTCCTGGTAGTAGAGAATCGAAAATCCGTCTGCATCGCCAAGGAACAGGCGCGAGATCCAGATGTTGATGTCTTTCGGTGTGATTGTCACGGTGTAGTCATTTCCGCATACGAGGTTAAGTTGCTTCGAATGGAAGAATTCGTAGTCCATCGAGATGGATTCGCTTCGCGTTTCGGATTCTTCCATGTCAGAGGTCAGCGTGAATAACTGGAACTCGTTGTCCCATGTGCAGTTTGTGCGGCTGATCCTGCCATACTGTGTGGTGCTGCCGTCCGGGAAAGTCACATCGAAACGTTCGTACGGTTCGTAAGTCCATGCATCACCCATCCGGAGGAGTTCGCAGACGGTCCTGCCGTCGCTTTGGCAGCCTGCCGCGCCTCCGGTGAATCCGCTGACACTCGCCTTGAAGCGAAGCGTATAGGAAGCACCTGAATAGACGCGCACGTTGTTTCCTCTGATCCGCATTTCGATAGTGTACATATTCGGATTGCTTCTCAGGTCAGCTGTCCTTGTCCGGATGATGCTTTGGCTGTAGCTTCCGATTTTCGCACCGCCGTTCCAAAGTTCCACGGCCTGCGTGTCATAGTTGAGACAGCAGAAAAGGCTCCCACAGAAGATGCCGGATCTTCCAGTGCTTCCTTCCGGAATTGCAAGCCTTGCCCTTAGATGTATGTCCCTGAATCCGTCATAGTTCCATGCGAACTGTCCGCTGCCTTCAAGCTGGGAATAGACGCGGTCTTCTGAGTTTTCGTCCTCACGCCAGATTTTCCATGAGCCGGATATGGTTTTCCAGTAACCGGTTTCAAGAGTTCCGGGGTCTCTGAAATCGGCGTACCATATGAGCGCGGAATCAGGCTTTCTGCGCAGCACTTCGGTCGTGAGCTTGAAGCCCTTGTCAGGCTGGCATTCGTTTCCGTTCACGTCGATGAACTTTCGTGGGCAAAGCGTGAAGGAAGCCAATCCCGCGGACGGGGACTCTGAAAAGGCTGAGCAGACGCGGAATCCGTAGAACTGGACGCCTTTTACGTCGACTGACACCGTGATGGTATGCGCTCCGGCGGAGAGGGATATCCCGTCCGCGAGACTCGCCCAGAAGGTGCTTCTCCAGTACGGCCACCACAGCCGTGACTCGGTGAAATGCTTTTTCGTTCCGTCGATCGATATGTAGATGCCGTTTTTGTCCCAGAAAGGATAGCAGAGCCGTACCGCGATGTCGTAAGTCCCGGATGAGGGAACGTTGAAGCGGTATGTCGCGCTCCCGTCGTCACCCATGACCGCGATGCCGTTTTCACTGGAGACGATGCCGGAATAGCTGTCCGGTGTTCCGTCGCGGTCCACGTAGATGGTGCCAAAGCTCGATTTTTGTGTCTTGCCGTAGGCCGTGAGGTAATGTCTGCGGTTGTATGTTCCGTTCAGCTGCGGGTACTCATAACTTGCGGCGTCCCTTCCTTCCATGAAGTCATAGACCTGCGGGAAGGCATAAGGAACCTTGTTGTAGTCGTCCCAATAGGCGAGGATCGGGATGAACGGCTGCGGAGGTTTGTCGTCCGTGAAGTTGTATTTTCCCGTCATCCAGTTTTTCGCCGCGTAGTATGTGTTGGATATTCCGCGGTAGGTCTTGCCGAGGTTTTCCGGCGTGTCATAGATCTGCCAGTTCCAGCCGTAGGCGGGAAGCCCCATGAACACTTTTTCCGGTGTCATGACGCGGGAGGCATAGTCGTAGATGCCGTCAAGCCAGTCCTTCGGGGACACCGGCCCCGGAGCGGAACCCGCCCACGCCATGCCGTAGCTCATGATGGCAGCGGTATCGCAGTAATCGTTCAGATCTGCGTAGACGCACCAGTTTTCGCCGCCGACCGAGCCGTTCACCGAGCTCATTCCGGGGAGACAGATATTGACTTTCTTTGTGTTATCATAAGTTTTGACCGCGTTCCAGATGTTCCGGAACATGGCGGCGGACTTTGCGTGCGTGGAATAATCGCCGCCTCTCTCAAGGTCGATGTCGACGCCAGCGGCCCACGGGTATTTCTCCATGATTCGGACGAGCTCCGTCAGGAACTTGTCCTGCGCGCCGTCCGTGTTTTCCATGAGGGCGGTGAACACGCTGGATGTCCCGTCGTTCCGGACGGTCAGAAGCCATGTGATGTGAGAGTATTTATTGACGTAGGTCAGCATGTCGCTGATCGCCACGCCGGATTCCGTGATGGTACCGGTCTTGTCTACCTTGAAAGAAAAAAGACCGACCTGTGACAGGCGGTCTCCGTAATTATCAAGCGCGGTGTACATTCTCGCGTTTCCCATAAATGTCCAGACCATACACTTGCGGCCTTTGAGTACATCAAGGCTCATATCAGATCACCGTCCTCCATCTCCTGAAATTCAACGTAGAGCCGTGCCGACTTCTTATCTTCGACCGTTACCGGATGCTTGCTGTCCCCGGCGGCTGAATACTGGAAAAAGCCGTCCTTTGAAGCGTCCGATCCGTTTTTCAGACATTCCCGTGAAGAAGCGAGAAGTTTCAGTTCGTCTCCGGCGGCTGCCGCTTCGGTGAAGGTCGCCTTGTGCGCTCCGGCGCCTAAGGCAAGGGAAACGCTGCCGGCTTTCATGTTCTGGTTGGGCGTGATCTTCCAGTCGAGTCCTGCGGTGGTCTTACCAAGGTTGAAGATGATGCAGGTCATGCTTCCGCGGACAATGCCGTTGTAGAATCGTTTGCCAGTGACTGCATATTCATCGCCGGTTTCATACTCCTTCTGAAGTGTTTCCGTGTTGACTGCATATCCGGAGAGGCGATCGCCCTCCTGCAGCATGAGATCGGTGAACCAGACCGTTCCTGTGCAGTCGGTCACCTGTGGTTTCAGTGTGACTGAGATGATACGCTTCTTTTCCTTTTTCTCGATGGTTTCAGTGAATCGTGTAAATATCGGCATGATTACTCACCGTCCTCCGTCCATTTGATCTCGCTTACATGCCCGACCCATCCGGTCGCGATCGATCCGCCCTGCAGGAGCATGTCGGTGATATGGATGGTTCCGGTGCAGTCAGTCACGCAGACCCGGACACGTATTTTTTTGACACGTCCGTTCTGCGGAGAGACCGCCTGCGCCACGTGCGTAAAACTTGCCATGTCTTTCTCCCTTACATCAGATCGATAAACCGTGTCTCTGTAGTTCCGTCTTCATATTCGAAGGTGACCTCCACGCCGACCTGACCGTTTTCTCCTTTTTTCAGATCATCCGATGCGATCTGGCAGGAGAAGGTGTAACTGTCCCGGTTCGCCGGAGTCACGGTCTGCGTCAGGCTTTTTGTGGTATTCAGCGCTCCGGCGCATTTGAAGGAGGCGGTTCCCGAGACGCCGTTTTCCGCATCCACTTCGAATCCGGAATTTTCCCAGTAAGACAGGCCGGAGTCGGCTCGTGAGTTCTTCAGATGGTTGAACGGCACAAGGTCCTGCATCTCCTGGCTGTCGACGAGGTTCGCTCCGGCGAGCGTGTCGGCGGCGGCGTCCCACTGGGACGAGGAGTCTCCGAGTTCCCGGAGCGTAGTCGACAGTTCGAGTACGGTGTTCCATGGTTCACGCAGGTTGTATTCCCGCCGCACGATCCTTGTCTTGATGGAAAGGCCCAGTTCGTCGTCTTTCACGGTCACGATGTCGCCGAGCTTCCATGTTTCGTGTTCATAACCTGTGAGGACGGAGAGATCCATCGCGTTCAGAACGTAGGAGATGCGAGGGGAGGCGTAATCCGCGAGACGCATTTCAGCGTATTCCTTCATCTGGTAGGGGTTCGTGAAATTCGAGCAGTCGAGCGTGGATATGCGGATCTCGTCTGTGTATGTGGTGTCCTCGACGTATTCCTTCCCGTCGTTGATGGATGCAAATGTCATGCCGTCCTTGCCGTAGGCATAAAGGCGCGTGATGAGACTCTGCGTGTCGATGACGCGCTTGATGGACTTCATGTTCTTTTTATAGCAAAAGAGCGCGCCGGAGTCCGTGCCGCTGAAGGTCAGAAGGCTCACGGTCCTGTTCGCATTGTCGAAGATAAGGTCGCCTCCGTGAAGATCCTGCACCTTCCGGAGGATCGCCAGAGCGTTTTTCTCCGTAGATGTCCAGGTGCGCTTCGTGCGGACGTTGACCGTTCCGAGCGTCCAGCCGGTGTCCTTAAGTGCGTAGGTCATCGGGACGTCGGCCGTATCCGCGTTGAAGGTCTGTTTCGTTTTCTTCACTGAGAATCCGAGATCATAGAACGCGGCTTCGGCATATACGGAGGTGACAGCGGCTCCTTGCTCGTTTTTCTCGTCCGTTATGGTGCGGATTCGGTAAATATCGTTTCCTACCGTTATCTGTTTCTCGTTTTCAAGATATTTTCGTTTGCCGTCCTTGAAAGGCAGATTGAACTCCAGCGTATCGATGCCGTTGATCTCACCCGTGACGATGACGTTATAGGTGTTTTCGAGTACGGCTTCTTTGTTTCCTTCCTTATCGAGAACGATGAGGTCCTTATCGTCCGCCATGTCTGTCACCTCCATCTGCTGCGGGCTATTATCTTCAGCTTCTTGAATGATGATTCTCCCGGAACGGAAAGACTGATCCCTCTGAACGTCGGGGTCTTCGAGGTGTCCGTTGTCGTAAGGGTTATCCTGAAACGGATGTATTGCCCTGATCCGGACTGCACGCTGCCGTCATCTCCGAGTGAAGCCCAGTCGCTCCATTCCGAAAGATCGTCCGATGTCGAAGTTTCTGCCGTGATCCCGGTCCCGTCCGGGGTTTCCGCGTCCACGGTGACAAGGCAGGTGCCTTCAATACCGTAGGAAACAGCCGCCGTGGTGAGCGTCCCGGACGAAGGGTATGCGCCGCTTGCCGCTTTCAGGGTCACGGCGTTCTCCGTTGTGAGCCCGTCCACGCTGGCATCGGAATCCGCAGCGTTTGCGGACAGTGATTCCTTGAGCCACAGGGATATGTCATCCGCGGTGAGGTCGGAATCGCAGTCGAGAAACCAGTCGTCGAAGCTGCCCGCATACCAGTAGGAGTCGGAATGCATGCCCCAGATCAGGTCCGCCGTGCAGGAGGCGTTGAGCGTCCCCGTGAAACTGAGGACGTCCGATTCCCAGACCGTGCCGGTGCTGCGATCGCCAAGAATGTACTGCGCGGTTTTGTCGTTTGGTCTGATGAGACAGGCGATGAAATACCAGCCGCCGTTTCCCAGAGTAAAAGACGGCGTCACGGATTTATCGAGGATCAGAGTCCCTGAAGAATCGTAGAGCATAATCCTCGGCTTCCCGGATAAAAGCGACAGGTAGAAGATCGGCTGCCCAGGGCCGTAGCGCGTGTTGAACAGCGGGCAGTACGTATTCCCGACGGAGTAGGTGGTCGGCATGAACCACCCTCCGACGGCGATCGTTTCCCCGAGCGTGGAGAAGATCGTACCGTCGTTCGTCACCTTGAGATAGGTTTTTTCTGTCTCCGGGTCGTTGATATTCATTCTGAATGACCGTCCGAGATGCCCGGATGGAAGGCTTGCGGTCGTGCCGCTCCATCCGCTGATTACCGCACTGCGGTTTTTGCCGGAGGAGTCGGCGAGACTGGTGTTGGAGTCAGGCTCTGATTCGTTGAACCGCCACAGACCGTCCGTTCCCCAGAAGGCGGGAACCTGTCCTGTGAAATATTCCTGTGATTTCAGCTCTCTGACAACCTGCTCGATGTTGCTGTCCGCGTCGATCACGAGTGTATTCCCGCTGGGGTTAAGTTCCGGAAAGTTCAGGCTTTTTATGAGCGGCAGACCGTTCCGGAGCGTATTGCCTTCCGCATCCGTGACTTTAGCCGTCATGAGCGCGGAGTCGATCACGAGGATCTCTTCTTTTCCGAGTTGTCCGCTGATTTCCAGTGATTTACCGTTTGTGGTCAGAACGGCGCTTTTTTCCTTCGTGAGACTGGCCTGAAGGAGATAGACCGGAAGGGAGTCCGCGTTTCCAAGTTCCCGGTTCAACGTGAAAGTGCCGGGTTCGGTGAATTCATAGGTTTCGTCTGCTTCCGCGTAGGCATACGGGTCCGGGCAGAAAAACGTGAGATCGAAAGTGCAGGAGTTGCGAACCGCCTTATCAAAAGAGAATCCTCCTTCGAGTCTCGCTTTGTACACGCGGTCCGGTTCCTTGTCGAGGATCAGATCGCGGAGCCCCTCGTCCGGATTCAGCCATGCGATGATTTCATCTTTTCGTGCGAGAAAGTCCGCGTCGGATTTGCCCGGCGGGATGAAGCAGGAAATCTCGATCTTCCTTTCGCCGATCGTCTCACCGAAGTCGAACACGCCCTCGCGTCCCGGAACGGTGATCGTATTATTGGTGAAATCCGGCATCCTGTATTCTTTGGTCATTCGTGTGGCAAGGCCGAAGCTCTGGGAAGTTCTGCCGTTGAATTTGAAGCCCATTCAGATCACCGTTCCTTTCGCCCGGCGGCTGCCCACAAGCAGGCTGTTGAGCTGCTGGGATATTTTCCGTATGTCGTCGTCGTTTCTTACGCTCATCGTCTCGATGTTGATGAGCGGACCGTTGTAGCTTGAGCCGGAGCTGTCATTTACCGCCTCGCGTATCATGCTCTTAAGAGAGTTCACGCCGACGACTGCCTCGTCACCGGCTTCTCCGCCTCCGAGGAGCGTGCCGTTCGACTGTCCGAAGATCGTCGCGTCTTTTAAGATCATGCCGCTCTCCATCGCCTTCTTGTACCAGGAGACGGAAAAGTGCGGGATGCTCGGCGGATTCAGGCTGAACTTGCCGCTTATCGAGAAATGCGGGAGTTTGATCTTCGGCAGGCTCCACTTGAAGTTGAAGACGCTCTTGAGCTTTCCGACGATTCCGGAGACGAAGCTCCAGATCCCGTTGAAAACAGAAGAGAACTTTCCCTTGATGCCGTTAAGGATTCCGGATATCGTGCTTTTGATCGCATTGAACGCGCCGGTGATGCCGCTCTTCATGGCGTTCACGACGGACATGACGGCCGACTTGATGCCGTTCCAGATCGAAGTTACGACCGATTTCACTCCGTTAAAGACGGTAGAGGTCGCGGTTTTGATCGCGTTCCACGCCGTGGTCACTGCGGTTCTGATTGCGTTTACCACGGTGGTGATGACGGTTTTAATCGCATTCCAGATGGTGGTCACAACAGTCCGGATGGCGGTGAGGACTGTGGTGATTACTGTCTTGTAAATATTGAAGTAGGTCGTCACCACAGTCTGGATCGCCGTGAATATGGTCGTGAAGAATGATTTGATACCGTTCCAGATGGTCCGGATCACGGTGCTGATGGCATTCATGACGGTTTCAACGACGGTCTTTATGCCATTCCAGGCACCGGAAAGGAACGTGCTGATTCCGTTCACGGCGGTGGTGAATACACTTGTGATCGCCGTCCAGATCGTCGTAAAGAAGTCTTTGATCGCGGTGAATACCGTGACAGCGACTTCCTTGATGTTGTTCCAGAGACCGATCCAGAAGTTCCGGAAACTCTCGCAGTTATTCCACAGATAGATGAATGCGGCAACGAGCAGTCCGATGGCGGTAATGATAAGGCCGATCGGATTGGCGGCCATCGCCGCGTTCAGCCCTGTGATAACGGTTTTCACGCCGGTGACAGCCGCCGTGATCTTCGGTATGACGGTGAGGATCGTCCCGACCGAGGTGATCAGCTTGCCGATGACGATGAGAACAGGTCCCACGGCTGCGGCAATAAGAGCTATCTTCACGATGGTTTCCTGCACGGGTCCGGGAATGCCGTTCCAGATGTCCGCGAACTTCTGAAGCGCGGCCGAGATGTCCTGCAGGACAGGCTTGAGAACAGTCGCGAGGCTGTTTCCGATGTCAGCGCCGACTTCCTTCAGAGAGTTCAATGTCATCTGGAACTGGTCGATCGGGTCGAGTGTCTCGTTGAACGTGTTTTCCACACTGCCGGAGAAATCGCCGAGCGTGCCGGACAGATCGTCAAGGTTGAGTTTCCCGCTCTGCACGGCGTTGTAGAATGCAGCGCCCGCCTTGCTTCCGAACAGGTCGTAGGCGGCCTGCAGCTTCTCGGTGTCCGACTTGTTGGAACTCATCGTGTCGGAGAAACCTTTCAGCGCCTCATCGAGGGACATGCCGTCGTCCGCCGCGTTCTTCATGGCTTTCTTAAGACCGGCCATCGCCGTTGAAGTGTCGAGACCGGACATTTCCACCATGCCCATGAATCCGGCGGCCTGCTGGGCGGTCAGTCCCATCTCCTTAAACTGTGCGGCGTTCTGCGACAGGTCGTTTGCCAGCGTGTCCATGGAGATCCCGGTCGCCTGTCCGGTGGCGTTCAATGCATCCAGAAGGTCGCCCGCGTCGTCCGTGGACTGCCCGAAGGCGTTCAGAACAGAGGAAACGTTATCGACGGAGGTGGATACGTCCGTGTCGTTCAGCTGCGCGAACTTGATGAACTTGCCCGACAGATCCTCAAGCGCCTGCCCGGTGAGACCGAATCTTGTGTTGACTTCGCCGACGGCCGCGCCTGCGGTTTCAAAGTCCGTCGGAATCTGCGTCGCGAGATTCTTGACGCTCTGCTGCATTTCTTCAAGCGCCTGCCCGGACGCACCGGTTTTCTGCGTCACGATGTCAAGTCCGGAGTCCACTTCGCCGAAAGCGACAAGAGAAGCCGCCCCGAGAGCGGTGATCGGCGCAGTCACGCCTTTGGAGAGGGATTCGCCGACGCCTGAGATCTTGCCGCCGACTTCCTGCATCTTGGAACCGGTCTGTTTTAGTGTGGCCGCAATACTGGAATCCGTATTCTTTGTCTGTTCCTCGAGGTTCTTCAGTTCCTGCTCGGTTGCGATGATCTCACGCTGCCATGCGTCGTACTGTTCCTGTGTGACGCTGCCGTTTTTAAGACCCGCGTCCATCTGATCCTGCACCGATTTCAGCTGTGTGAGCTTGTCCTTGGTTTCCGTCACCGCCTGAGAGAGCAGTTTCTGCTTCTGGGCGATGAGCTCGGAGTTGGTCGGATCGAGTTTCAGGAGCTTGTTTACGTCCTTGAGCTGGGACTGGGTGTTTCGGATTTCCTTGTTGACGCCGGACAGCGCTTTCGAGAGGCCGGTCGTATCGCCGCCGATCTCGACTGTGATGCCTTTGATTCTGTCAGCCATACGAAGCCTCCTTCCTTAGAATCTGTCCATCATTTCCTGCGTCGCGATTTCCGGGTAGTCCCAGTCGTCGTTCGACATCTCCGCGTACATGTCGTTTACGGTTCCGATCGTGAGAAGATCAAGTTCCGAGATCGAAAGTCCGATCTGTACGCAGCGCAGTAAAAAGAGTGGGGTTGTCATTTCCCGCTCTGTCGCATGGTGTTTTTTTTAGACTGGACCTGCTGTTCCGTATTGAGTCCCCACAGCTCGATGATCTGAGGGAGAATCTCGTAGATCGAGAACGTGGAGAACTCGTCCAGCCATTCCTCAGGAGTATCCGGAACGTCTTTGTCCGCATGCTTTGCCATGAGCCATGCGATGTTCTCGAAAAGTTCGAGACTGAACGTGTCCAGACTGGAATTTTCCGCGTCGTTTTCGTCGATGCTTTTCTGAAGCTTACTCAGGTCACGGTAAATATCCCTGTGGAACTTATTCCTGTAGAGCCTTGGAATGGCGGCTGACGCGCGGAACGTCACAGGCTTTTCGTCGATTTCGATTGTCTTTATCACTGCCATTGCCGATCACCTCATTCCGTCAGGCTGCTTGTGGACGAAGAACTCGTGGACGAGGACGCCGCCGCAGCCGTCGGTTCATAAACCTTGTCGTACCATGCGTCGTACACAGCGTCGGATGTATTCGTTCCGGTCTTTACCTTCACGAGTCCGGACGGCAGCGGCGAAACCGTGAGGGAGAGAGTCTCCGTCTGCACTTCGGTCGAGTCTTCCTTCGTGGAGCCGGAAACGGAAGGACGGGTCGCCGAGCAGTAGTACATGCAGTGGCGGATCTTCCTCTGGTCGCCGGAAAACTCGAAAAGGAGCGCGAAATGCTCCGGCTCCACGTCCTTGTTTTCGGCAATGACGCCGTTGGCGTCCTCCGTTTCGTGCATCACGTCCGTGAGAAAACTCTCCGGGATGAGGGCGAGCTCGAAGTCGCCGGAATATCCGTTGTTGTTCGAAACCATGTAATATACGGAATCGTCCGCATAGAACGGATCGTTTTCGCCCTCGGCATCGAGGGAAAGAGATACCGCGCCGGGCATGGCGACAGGCGTGCCGAATGTGACCGTGCCGTCCTCCGCGAGCGTCGCGATCGCGTAGTGGCAGTTCTTAAGGCCGAACTTGACCTTGTTTTTCTTGTTTGCCATATCTGTTAACCTCCTATGATTTGTGTTTGATACAGGACCTCATACATCTTTTCTTCCTCGATCCATACTTCCGATTTCTCGAAGGGGAGTTCGTGCGAGTTCAGGATGTTTTCGATCCCGGTTTCCGTATCCGGGTCTTTCTTATCCGTGTACAGTTCGATGTTGAGTTCGTCGATCTTCTGGAAGACCGTGTCGTCCGCGAACAGGTTGTCGCTGCCGGGAAAAAGAAAACAGAGAAAAGGCGGGTCCGGAGACTCGCCTTCTGCAAAATGATCGTAAGCGACAGGAATCCCCGTCTCTTCGAGCATCGATTTGATGTATTCGGGTGTCATGAAGTTTTATCCTTTCAGTTTTTCTTCGATCGCTTTCACAAGCGTTTCATTTCCGCGTTCCTCGGCTTTCGCTATATGAGGTCTCGCCGCGACTCTTCCTCCGCCGCGTTTGGCGTGGCCGTGTTCCAGAAGGTGGGCGATCTGGTAGCGGTTTCTCGAATGCACGACGAGATCGATGGATTCGGAATCCTCGTGAACGTTTTTCACGGACCACGACTTCTTGTACTTTCCGGTGTCGACCGGAGCGGTGTTCTGGATGTCCTTGCGGACGGACTTCGCCGTTTCCTTCACGGTGTCTTTCAGATCGTCCGCCGCGAGATCCGCATATTTTTCGAGTTCCGCCATGATGGCGGAATCCATGTCATCAATCGAAGTGTTTCTGCTCATGAGCCTTTCTCCAGTCTGCAGTTGAATTTGATCGAGTTTCGTTTGTAGCCCATCGGGTTCACGTAGGTGATGTTGTAGACATGTTCTTCCGCGAGAATCCGGTATTTCGTGGATTCGACCGCGGAAAGCTCAGAACACCACCGGCAGGTGAAGTCGAGGGATTCCTCGGGATTTACGACCTCGCCCGATGACTCCGATCCGCTCTGCGTTCCGATGGTGGCGTAGCACTTGAAGTAGTCCGTCCATGCGGCGGTGTGGTTCCCGTACTTGTCTACCGTGATCTCGTTCTTCTGAAAGGTCACGGGGACGCGGAGAGCTGCGATGTTCATCAGAACTCCTCCTTCCTGACGCCGAAGAGAAGTGCGCGGAGCGTGAGGTTCAGCTGACTGTGATCCGCTTCCTCCCGATGTTCGTAGAGATAGGCGACGGTATAGAGAACGGCGATCCGTATGCGGATCAAAACCTTTTCTTCATTCGCTTCCCATTCCTCGTCGGAAAAACGAGCTATGTCCTGTACGATTGCAGTCGCGGATTGAATGAGATTTTTAATCAGTTCGTCCTCGTCGGAGGAACTGACTCTTAAGTATGTCTTGGCTTCTTCAAGCGTCACTTCCATCTGATTACCTCCGTTAAAGAATCAGGGCATCCCCGAAAAAAGGAGATGCCCTTGAAATGTTAAGTGGGCGGATCAGGCGGATGCCTTGACGGAAAGACCGCGGACGGCTTCCGGCAGGATGAGCTTGCCGTCGACCCTTTCGGAGGCGAGGAAACCGATCTGCCCGTTCGCTGCGTACAGCTCGGACAGGCGCTTGAAGGAGCGGCCCTGACGGTCGGCGATCCAGTAGTAGGAGAAGTCTCCGAACAGGATCGGCACGTTTCCGGCTGCAAGCTCAGGCGCATAGATGCTCGTCTTGTACGGACGGTTAAGGATGGTGTCCGGCTGGCCCGCGACCACACTCGGCTGCCAGATGTAGTTTCCGTTGCTGTCCTTGATCTTGCGGAGCGCCTTGACGGTAGAGTCGTTCAGAATCCAGACCGCGCGGTTGCGGTACACGCTCCTCAGGGAATGGAACACGTCCATGATTTCATCGAAGGTGATGTTCGTGTTCGCAATTTCCGTAGTCGCGCCGTCTGTCGCCTTGACCTTGGTGAATACACCTTCAGGCTTTTTCTGTCCGTCGCCGACAAGGAACGCCTCCTCCTCGGCTGCCCCGATACGTCTCGCGAATTCGGTGGAGATGTAATTCTCCAGATCGAAGACGGAGTCGTTCATCAGCTCCTCGGAAACCTTGATGGCGGTTCCCAGCTTGTATGCGGAGAGGGTGATCTGGTCGAAGGTGTCATCGGATTCAGGGTACAGGCCGTTTTCCTCCATCCAGCTTGCGGTTCCGTGAGATGCGACGATCGGGATGGTGTGCGTGCCGCTGTCGGTCTGGATGACGTGAGCGAGGGAACGGAAGAAGTTCTCGTCGGTCAGCGCCTGCACCAGCTGTTTCTCGTATTCGTCCGGAACGAGGTAACCGCCGTTCGCGTCGGTTCCGATCTCGAGAACGTTCTTGACGTCGTACCAGTTGCGCTTGCGGATCGAATCCCAGAACGCTGTTTTGTACGCATTGGAAGCGATGCCCGGCTTGTCCTCCAGCTGCGTTTCTGCTCCCGGTTTCCCGGTGAGGGGAGCCGTGGTCGGCTGGGAGAGCATCCTGTCGATCTGCTCCTGTCGCTGCAGGCGTTCGATGTCGCGGGTGAGGTCGGTGACTTCTTTTTCCATCTTGTCGTAAGTGGCAGCGTCTTCCGCGGATACGTTGCCTCCGTTGTCGGAGTGTGTATCGAGAAACTGTTTTGCGGCGTTCCACGCCTTTGCGCGTTTCTCCATAAGTTCCATGATTTTGGTCATTTTAAGTTCCTCCATTTCATTCAGTGGCTGAGAAGCGAGAGCCGCTTCTCAAGGTCAGCAGCCTTGACGGCCGGTTTCGTATTTTTCTGCACAGGTGCGCGCTTCGGGATGAGCTTTGAAAGAAGCGAGTCAGTGACGGCTTTCCTTGAGAAAAGCATCTCGATTTCGGAACCGTCGTCAGTCTCTTTGTCATCGTCTCCGGAAGGCTCAGTGCCATCCGCAAACAGGATCTCGTCTGCGAATCCGAGCTTCTTTGCTTCTTTCGCGTTCATCCACGTTTCGGCGTCCATCAGCTTTGAGATCTTGGCTCTTGAAAGGCCGGACTTGATCTCGTAGGCGTTCATAATGCTTTCCTTGACCTCGGAAAGCATGTCGATCGCCTTCTGCATTTCCTCGCTGTCGCCGATCGCTATGGTCGCGGGATTGTGGACCATAAGCATGGCCACGGGACTCATGCAGACCTTCGTTCCGGCCATCGCGATGACGGATGCAGCGGATGCTGCGAGAGCGTCAATCTTGACGGTCACGTCGTACGGATAATCCATCAGCATGTTGTAGATCTGGGCAGCCGCGAAGACGTCGCCGCCCGGTGAATTGATCCAGAGCGTGATGTTGCCTTTTCCGGAATTCAGTTCATCCTTGAAGATCTGAGGTGTGATTTCGTCGCCGTACCAGGTCTCATCGGAAATTTCCCCGTCGAGGTAGAGCGTACGGTCTGAACCGAAGCTGTCCGGCGTTTCGTTTCGCACCCATCTCCAGAACTTTCTTGTCATAAGGGCGTCCTCCTTTCCCGGAGCCGGGTATCGGACTCCGATTGTTCCCGTGATTCTTTTGTCTGTCCTTCCTGTGTTTCACCTGATTCCTCCGTTTCCTTAGGTGCCGAGGCGGCGAAGATGCCAGCGTCCTCGAGTTTGGTCATGTTGCTGTTGATGAGGTACAGATCCCCGCCTTCATCCGCCGGGATGCGGTCGAGGTTCTCAAGCTCGCGGATGTCGTTTGCGCTCATCCAGCCGTTCTGGCGTGCGGTGGCGTAACCGTTCATGCGGCTTTGGTAATCGCCTCTGAGAAGGCCGTCTACGTTGAACTTGAAGAAGTATTCTTTCTTTTCCTCGGGGCGGAGGAGGGCGCGCCGCATGGACTGTTCCCAGCGGGAGACCCACGGGTCGAGCGTGTATTTCACGAATTCCAGCGACTGCTGTTCGATGTTGCTGAACGAGCTTTTCTCAAGGTCGCCGATCATGTGCGGCGGAATCCTGAATATCCTTGCGATCTCGTCAATCTGGAATTTGCGCGTCTCGAGGAACTGCGCCTGTTCCGGTGAAATGGAGATCGGCGTGTATTTCATGCCTTCCTCGAGGACAGCCACCTTGTTGGAATTGGCAGAGCCGCCGAAAGCGGAATTCCAGCTTTCCCTGACGCGCTCCGGGTCCTTCACCACGCCGGGGTGTTCCAAAATGCCTCCCGGCGTCGCGCCGTTTGCGAAAAACTTCGCGCCGTATTCCTCACAGGCGATTGCCATACCGATGCTGTTTTTTGCCATCGCGATCGGCGAGTAGCCGACAAGTCCGTCGAAGCCGAGCCCCGGAATGTGGAGCACGTCGTATGGCGTAAGCCGTACAAGACTTCCTTCCATCGTGTGCGCCTCGTCCTGCGAGGTCTGGTATTCGTAGAAAAGCTCGCCGTTTTCATCGCGGTCGACCCTCATCCGGTTCGGCATCAGCGGATAAAGCGCTACGACTTCTCCCTTGCCGTTTCGAATGATCTGCGCGTAGGCGTTGCCCCACAAAAGCAGGTGCGTCATGAGGGTCTCCCGGAAGACGAAACTCGTCATTTCCGGGTTAGGTTCGTCGTGCAGCAGTGTATAAAGCGGATGGTCGAGCGCCTTTTCTTTGCTGCCGTTTGCCGTGTAGCGGTACAAATGGAGAGGCAGTCCCGCGATCGCCTCGGAAAGAATCCGGACGCAGGAATAGACCGCCGTGATCTGCATGGCGGATCGTTCCGTCACGGATTTTCCTGATGTGGTTCCGCCGAAGAAGAAGCGGTAGCTGCTTCCTGTGGTGGAGTCTTTCGGCTTGTCACGGCTTTTGAAGATTCCTTTGAAAATGCTCATAAAATTTCCTCCGAACTGATAAGAGCCTCCCTGAGAAGGAGGCTCTGATAGTAAATCGTGTAAGTTTTATTCAGATGAACAGGATGCCGCGGCTGTCATAAACCGACTCGGTGTTGTCGTTCCCGCAGCGGATCGCACGGTCAAGAGCCATGATGGCAGCGATCGCGCCGTCGATCTTCTCCGTGGATTTCTCTTTATCGGCTTTGATGTTCCCCGCCGGGTCCGTTCGGATATAGATGTTGTCCATCATCCAGCGGAGCACCGGATGCCCGCCGTGGGCGATCCTTTTTTCCAGTACGAGCTTCATCAGTTCTTTGGTGGGCGGACTCATGTCCTTGAAGCCCTGACCGAACGGAACGACGGTGAAGCCCATGCCCTCTAAGTTCTGTACCATCTGGACGGCTCCCCAGCGGTCGAATGCGATCTCGCGGATGTTAAAGCGCTCGCCTAATCGTTCTATGAACTTCTCGATATAGCCGTAATGGATGACGTTTCCCTCCGTGGTCTGCAGCACGCCCTGTTTCTCCCAGAGATCGTAGGGAACGTGGTCGCGCCGGACTCTGAGGTCAAGCGTGTCCTCCGGTACCCAGAAATAAGGGAGGATTACATATTTGCCGTCTTCATCTTCAGGAGGGAAGACGAGAACGAAAGCGGTGATGTCTGTCGTGCTGGACAGGTCGAGACCGCCGTAGCAGACTTTTCCCTCGAGGTCGTCTTCGTTTACCGGAAAGGCACAGGCGTCCCACTTGTCCATCGGCATCCAGCGCACGGACTGTTTCACCCACTGGTTGAGGCGGAGCTGACGGAAGGCGTTCTCTTCACCGGGGTTTTGCTTTGCGGACTCGCAGGCAGCTTTGACCTTGTCGATTCCGACCGTGATGCCGAGACTCGGGTTCGCTCTCTTCCAGACTTCCGGGTCGGTCCAGTCCTCGGATTCGTCCGCTCCGAAGATGACCGGGTAGAACGTCGGGTCATGTTTTCTGCCGCTCATGATGTCGAGCGCCTTTTCGTGCTGCTCGTAGCAGATCGAATGCGTGTCGTTTCCGGCGGTGGTGATGAGGAAGAACAGCGGCTGCATCCTCGCGTCGCCGGAACCTTTCGTCATAACGTCGAACAGTTTCCGGTTCGGCTGCGTGTGCAGCTCATCGAAGATGACGCCGTGGGTATTGAATCCGTGTTTATTCGCGACATCCGCAGACAGCACCTGATAGAAGCTGTGCGTCGGCAGGTATTCGAGCCGCTTCTGCGATTCAAGGATCTTTACGCGCTTTGAGAGCGCCGGGCAGAAGCGGACCATGTCGACCGCGACGTCGAACACGATCTTGGCCTGATTCCGGTCGGCCGCGCAGCCGTATACTTCGGCGCGTTCCTCGTTATCTCCGCAGGTAAGAAGCAGTGCGATTGCAGCGGCAAGCTCCGATTTTCCCTGCTTCTTAGGGATTTCCACATAAGCGGTGTTGAACTGACGGTATCCGTTTTCTTTGATCACACCGAAGAGGTCGCGGACGATCTGCTCCTGCCAGTCGATGAGCTCGAACGGTTTTCCCGCCCAGGTTCCCTTGGTATGGCAGAGCTGCTCGATAAAGAGCACCGCGTAGTCCGCGAGCGCCTCGTCGTAGTGGGAGGTCGGTTCCATGAAACGCGTCGTCTTGTAATCTTTCAGTTTCCGCATGGCCAATGAGCGCCCGCCTCCTTTCAGGGCAAAAGAAAAGACCGCCGAAGCGATCTGCAAAAAAATCTATTTCAGTACGAGAGCAAGAGCCTTTGTCGGCTCTGCTTTCGGAATGTTCAAATTCATGTGTTTCTTAGTTGTACTGTTTCAGAAGAGCTGCGTAAGCGAGCTGGCTTGCTTCATCTTCCGGTTCGATGTCCCAGCCGCGGTCGTAGTTTAAGGTGACCTTGCCGTTTACCCGAAGCTCCATCTTCGAAATGCGTCCTCCGTCGATTCCGTATTCTTCGGAAGGCTCCTCGTAATGCTTTACCCAGTATTTAACGCTTGTTCCTTCGATCAGAAGTGTTCCTTTTTCCCACATGGTCTTGTCCTCCGTTCGCTTTGTTTTCCCTTTCGGTACGTACATATATCACTCTGAACGCCTGTAATAGCAAGTCATTTCAAGGAATATATGTGACAATCTTCCGGGAAGTTCCCGCGGGGTGGATTGTGTAACTGCGTCAATCGGTTATGCTTCCTTGATGGTCATCTTGAAGGCCGGGATCAGTGCGCGCTCCTTGCTACCAAAGTGGGTATAGCGTTCTTTGATCTTGACAATCCCGTCCAGTGTGCAGCCGAGTTCCTCAAAGCGGGCGATGGTTTCGATAAGGCTTGAAAAGGTGGAACTGATCGTGAATTCCTTGATGCCGAGCTTCCTGCAGTCGGCAAGGATCGTTTCGATGTCGTCGTCCCAGATGACCTCGGCGAAGTTCGGCAGGTCGTTTCCTGCTTCCTTGCTGTAAAGATATGCCTGTCCGAGCGTCCAGTGGCATCCGATGTCTTCCCATTTCATTCCCGGCTTTGCGTTTTCGATGGCTTCAACTGTGTACTTCATGTCTGTTTCCTCCTGATTCTCTGTGGTTTTCCCTTCCGGTGTGTCTATATATCACTCTGTCCGGCACAGATAGCAAGTCAATTTTTCAAGAGAAATTGATAACTTTCTGTGTCCGGAAAATCAGGATTCCCCGGTCATGATGAAGCGGACGTATTCGTCACGGTGCTCCTCGATGAAGAGGACCAGCTCGTAGTATCCGCGGTCAAACGCGAGCCGCTGCACGCAGGGCAGGTCGAACATGTTCGTAAGACCAGTGTCGCGGATTTCGAGGATCTGTTCCTTGATGGTTTCCGTCATGTCACTCACCGACCTTTCGCACGATGTCTTCGCTGTAGATTACGTTCAGGCCGCTGCCGTTGTCCCAGTGGATGAGCAGGCTGCCGGTATCGTCGATGCCGTAGACGGTTCCTTTTGTTCCGATGGGCGGGGCCTGCACATCATCCATCCGCACGAGCTCGACGCGGGTGCCGTTCGGGTAGGTTCTGCGGAGCAGTTCAAGCTGCTCCGGTCTGATCATCCTCATGCCTGCACCTCCTCATCCGAGTCCTTTTCCGGCGCGCCATTCTTCCAGCTGGAATTTCCGGAGAGGTTCCGCAGAAGGATCTTGCGGCTTCCCTTGTACTCGGAGCCGATGAATCCGAGGCGGAGCAGGAAGCAGCGGAAGGCGTATTTTTCGTTTGTGACCGGCGTCTCTTTGCTGCTGGTGCGCTTGAGTTCCTTCGAGAGCTTGCAGAGCAGGGAAATGAACTCAGTGTAGGCTTTTGCCTCGTCCGGTTCCGGCAGTTCCTTGAACCAAGGGAAGGCGATGCGGTCGTCCTTGATCTCGAATCGCAGGTCGTCCACGCCGAGCGCCTTTTTAATGAGGCTGCCTTTGGCTTCGAGGATGTTCGTCAGGTTTCCGACCGCTGCCTTGTCTGACGGAATCTCAACCGTAAGACCGGTTTCTTCGGACTCTGTCGTGCTTTCTTCTGCGTCTGCAGGTTCTTCCTCGATTTCGGGTTCCGCCGTTGCATCGGGTTCCTGTGTGAAGCCTGCCTCTGTGAGTGCTTCGGTGATCCGGCTGATGGTTTCCGGTGCAGTGCGCTCATCCCATTCAAGTGTGCCGTTCTTGGTGACGGTCAGATCTCCGATTTCAAAATTGCAGGTCGGCATGAATTTGTATTCCGCCTTGACTCCGGTAGTATCCGAAATAACCTTGACCAGTTCCTTGCGCCTTGCTCCTGTTACGTTGTAATTGATTCGCATTGTGTTTACCTCCGTTTTCGTTGTGGTTGTTTGCCTTTTGGCATGTCTATACATCACTCTTTCCGGGTGTAATAGCAAGCGAATCAGGGGTATTTCTCACGTAAAAAATTTTCCGATTATCCTTGGCTGAAACTGTGCTTAGTACACAAAGAAATCAGCCTGCGTCCGGAAGCTCGACTTCCTTCACAAGGTCAGAATACAGGAGCTTTTTGCCGTCCCGGACGACATACACATTTTCCGAATCACCGGTATCTTCCACATAGCGACGGAGGATAACCGAGGCATATTTCGGATCAAGCTCCATCGTCATGCAGGTGCGGTTCAGCTGCTCACACGCCATGAGGGTTGAGCCGGAACCGCCGAAGGTGTCGAGAACGATAGCGTTCTCCTGTGTGGAGTTTGAAATCGGATAACCGAGCAGGTCGAGCGGCTTGCTGGTCGGATGATCCTTGTTGCGCTTTGGCTTGTCGAAATTCCAGATCGTCGTTTCGGAGCGTCCGGCGTACCACGGGTGCTTGCCGTTCTGAAGAAATCCGTACAGGATCGGTTCATGCTGCCATTGATAGTCGGAGCGGCCGAGCACGAGAGAGTTCTTCACCCAGATACACACGCCTGCGAGATGAAATCCCGCGTCGACGAACGCACGCCGGAATGTGAGACCTTCCGTGTCGGCGTGGAAGCAATAGGCAGCACCGCCTTTCTCGAGGTGATCCGCCATGTTTTTGAATGCGGAGAGCAGAAAGTTGTAGAATTCCTCTCCCTTGAGACTGTCGTTCTGAATGGTCAGCCCGTCGGACGCCTTGAATGAGACGCCGTAAGGCGGGTCAGTAAGGACGAGGTTGGCGCGTTTGCCGTCCATTAGTGTAGTTACATCTTCGGGCTTCGTTGCGTCACCGCACATCAGACGGTGCCTGCCGACCGTCCAGATGTCGCCGGGTTCCACGAACGAGGCTTTTTCCAAAGCGGCAGTCAGGTCGAAGTCATCGTCCTCGATGGTATTGTTATCACTTCCGTTTAAGAGTTTCTCGAGCTCCTTGTCGTCAAAGCCAAGAAGTGACAGGTCGAATGATTGATCCTGCAGATCGGATAGTTCAACGGATAGCATCTCCTCGTCCCATCCGGCGTTTAATGCGAGCTGGTTGTCAGCGAGGATGTACGCGCGTTTCTGTGCTTCGGTGAGGTCTTCGGCAAACACGCAGGGCACAGTTTCGTAACCTTCCTCGCGTGCAGCCATGATCCTTCCGTGTCCGACGAGGATGTTGTAATCCTGATCGATGACCGCCGGAGATACGAATCCGAATTCGCGGAGGGACGCACGGAGCTGCGCGATCTGCTCCTTTGAGTGTGTTCTTGCATTTCTTGCGTAAGGCACCAGCTTGTCGATCGGCACCTGTTCCAGTCTTTTTGTGTTCATATCTTATAGTCCCTTCCTTGCGCGGAGCAGGCGTTCCATTACGTCGTCCTGCACATCCGCACCGTTGTAATCCGTCAGACAGTTTTCTTTCACAACCTGATAGATCTGATACCAGAGCTGGTTCGTCTGTTTCATGTAGTTCTGCGACATCGTGACGAACGGAGACGCGATGGGCTTTCCACTGGTCGGATGCTTCGAGAGCATCGAGTAGCGGGAGATCGCATGCTCGCACTGAATCCACCTCGCGACGCTCATTGCGTACTGGTCGATGAGCTGTCGGGAGACGAGCTTCTCGCAGCCAAGGCTCGCAAGCCACTCCCAGGTTTCCTTGAACACGTCCGCCGCACACAAATCGATGCCGCTTTGCTGTTTTTCGAGCATATAGTCGCGCGGGTCCGGCGCTTCGCGGCCCTCCATGTCCGGAGGTTCGGGAAGGTCCATGATCTGCAGTTTCCTGCCGCCGGGATTTCCCGCATCGATTTTTTCCTTGATTGCTTTGCTCGGGCGTCCCTGCCCGAAACGTTGACCGCCTCTGGCAGTTCCGTCTTTCGCCATATAAATTCACTCCTTCAAAGCCCGCTTGGGGCTATTCCTCGTTTGTTTTCGCTTTTTTCGCACAGAAGACCCCACGCCGTTTTCCGCAGGCGAAGGCAACAGAGATTTTGACCGCCCCTACCTCGTCGTCGCAAAGATTTATCTGTCGCCGCGTTCCTTGTGGATCTTCTCGTGGCAGGAGCGACAAAGACTCATGAGGTTCGACTCGTCGTTCGTTCCGCCTTCGGAGAGAGGAACGATGTGGTGTACTTCCTCAACCGCAACATATCGTCCGTGCTTCAGGCACTCCTCGCAGAGGGGATGCTTGTGGACGTAACGCGTGCGGATGCGCTGCCACGCTCTGCCGTATCGTTTGCCGGTAGAGTAGCCACGCGTGAACTTCTCGTAGTGCTTTTCCATCAAAGCCTTGTGCTTGTCGCAGTACTGTTCACCGTCCTCGCAGAGGTTCGGACAGCCGGGATAGCGGCAGGGGCGTTTCGGTTTTCTTGGCATGGCTTGCCGCCTCCTTCCTGGCATAACATAAGAAAAGCCCCGAAAGGATTAACCTTCCGAGGCTCAATGCGGCTGTGCCGCTTTTCATTCTGTTTTTCTATTGTAGTTATATCACAGGCGGGTACTGCCATTCACTGCCAAACACTGCCAAAGGCTGTCAACTTTTATCCGGCACGGGGAAATGCTGCAGAGCGCTGCCATGGATGCGGAAGACCGTCCGTTCCGACACATTCATCAGGCTTTCGATTTCTTCCCATGTGCAGTTGTCGACGTACCGGTAGCGCAGCACCAGCTGTTCCTCCGGGTTAGTAATCGTATCAATGCGGCGGTTGATCTCATCTCGCAAGGATATGAGCTGCGCCACCTTTTTCTCAACGTCAGCCTGAATCTCTGCTACCTTTTCCAGACAGTGAACGAAGTTCGCGTCAGAGGGACGGTTCGGGTTATGTGGCATGCCGTCGAACCTCGAACCGGAAATGCTGGTGGACATTTCTCTCCAGTAGTCAATCTCACGGAGGCGGGCATTGATCAGCGCGTCTAAGTGCTTGGCTTGCATCAGGTATTGTTTTGGCGTCATGATTCCACCTCCTCTTGAAGTTTTCGGATTAACAACTCGCCATCGACCGAAGTCAGGCACGCATACCATTTAGAGTGGAAGAAGCGTTCCAGTTCATCCCTGTCTGCCTTCGCCGATTTGCTTTTCGGATTCAACCGTAGTGTTTTCAGAGCTTTTCTGTAGTCTTTGACTGCCTGCAGCACGATGGCGTTTGCGAGATTTTCATATGGGTCAGTCATCGCATCACCGCCTTCACCGCGTCGATCAGAGCTGACTGCGTTTTGTCTTTACGTCGCAGGGCGTTCAGAATCTGTCCGTCGATGGTGTCTGCAGTGACGATGTGCTGGATAACGACAGTCCGGCTTTTCTGTCCTTGTCGCCAGAGTCTCGCGTTCGTCTGTTGGTAAAGTTCAAGACTCCATGTGAGCCCGAACCAGACAATCGTGCTTCCGCCGTCTTGAAGATTCAGGCCATGTCCTGCGGAAGCAGGATGAATCAGTCCGACCGGGATCTGTCCTGCATTCCAGTCCGTGATATCCTTTGATGATTTGATTTCTCTTACGTCAAACCGTTTCCGGATTCTCTCAAGATCATGCCGGAACCAGTAGGCAATGAGAAGCGGCTTGCCGTTTGCGGCTTCGATGATGTCCTCCAAGGCATCAAGCTTCCGGTTATGGAACTCGATGATCTTCCCGTCATCCGAATAGACTGCACCGTTTGAGAGCTGTGCAAGCTTGCCGGTAAGCGTTGCGGCGTTCGCAGCGGTGATCTCGTCGCCGTGAAGCTGAAGCGCAAGTTCGCTTTTCAATTCTTCATATCGCTTGCGTTCGTCTTCGGAAAGCAGCACGTCATATTCTGTAGATATGAGCTCGGGCATCTTGAGATGGTCGGAGGACTTCATCGAAATCGTAATGTCGGATATCTGTTGGTAGATTGCATCCTCGGCACCGGGCAGTGGTTTGTAGGAGTAGATGATTTCGCCGTTTCTCTTGTCCGGCACGAAATAGTTCAGCCGGTACTGGCTGATGAATCGCCCGAGACGTTTTCCCTGATCGAGAAGCTTGAACTCCGCCCATAGATCCATGAGACCATTGGAAGAAGGGGTGCCGGTAAGACCGACGATCCTCTTAATGAAAGGCCGAACCTTCATTAATGCTTTGAATCGCTTGGATTTGTGATTCTTGAAGGATGAAAGCTCATCAACAATTACCATGTCGTAATCGAATGGGACGCCGGAGCTGTCAATCAGCCATCCGAGATTTTCTCGATTGACGATCGTGACGTCTGCGCCTTGAAGGAGAGCAGCTTTTCGTTCTCTGGCGGTTCCGACCGCGACTGCGTAGGTGAGTCCGGACAGATGCTTCCATTTTTTGATCTCTGCTGGCCAGGTGTCCCTCGCCACACGAAGTGGTGCGACCACCAGAACACGATGAACCAGAAAGCTGTCGAACAGAAGATCGAAGACAGCCGTCAGGCTGATCACGGTCTTTCCAAGACCCATGTCCAAGAGAACGGCAGCGATCGGATGCGTCTCGATGTAGTCGATGGCGTATTTCTGGTAGTCATGTGGTTTGAAGTTCATCCAGCATCCCTCCGATCTTGTCTACGTCATCAATCACATAGACCCGGTATCCCAGCTTCCGAAGGAGCCGGTGGCGTGACACTTGCAGCGATCTCGGCTTTTTACCGGGTGCCTTTAGTTCCGCGAATGCCATATGCCCGTCAGGTAATAAAATGAGACGGTCGGGCATACCTGCAAAACCCGGAGAGACGAACTTCGGCGCAATCCCACCCGCGCTTTTTATCATCACGACTAATTTGCGTTCTATTTCCTTTTCGTTCATGCATTTCTCCTTGAAAAACCTGAGGTGTGCAGGTCTCGATAGTCATTTCCTAAAACCTCTATATAAATTTTTATTTTTTCTCTATAGGGACTTTTGTATATAGACCTTCTCGACCTGCACACTTTTACTTTCAGTCCAGAAAATCCTGACCGGTTTTGAGCTTCAGGCCGTAAACGAGAATTCCGGATCTGGTCTTTTTACGCTTGAATCCTGCCTTCTCCAGATTCCCGTAGAAATCCGTCGTGCTTCTGGCGTACTCACCGGTCTGAAAGCAGACTGCGTGATATTGCTGATAAAGATCCCCGGATTTTTCCGTATATGACGGATCTACATCGCAATGCTCGTCAATGAACTGCCCGAGCCAGTCATTGTCCTCACGGTATTTGTCAACGGCGTCTCTGACCGCCTTCGGTTCCGGTATCTTGAATCCCTTTGCAATGGCAATTTCAGCACCTTCGATAATCCATGAAAGGATCGCCGGGCCCGCCTGCTCGAAAAGGTAGTCGGAGTAGTTCTTGATGTCGGATTTCCCGGTGATCTTTGCATTGAACGGAATCACGATGAGCCTGCGCCAGGTACCGTCATCATTGGCGGACACCTTCGGCAGGTAGTTCGTATAGAGGACGAGTGTATGCGAGGGATCAAAGTGGAACGGGTCCTTATATTTCTTTTCCGCCTCGATCGGATCGACGCTGCAGAGCTGCTTTACCATGCCGGTATTGAGCCTTTGACCTTCTTCAAGTTCCGACGCGATAATGAGACGCTTGCCTTTGAGCTCCGCCATTTCCGGTTTGACGTTCCTCTTGCAGTTCATGGTGAGTGCTTCGGCGGATATCTTGCCGGAGTAGTTACCGAGAACTCTGGCGATGGTGTTCCAGAAGGTGGATTTTCCGTTTGCACCGCCGCCGTAAGCGATGATCATCTGTTCCGCATAGACGCGTCCGACTGCCGCCATGCCGACGATCTGCTGCACATAGTCGATGAGCTCCATGTCGCCGCAGAAAAACAGGTCAAGATTCTCACGCCAGAGATTCTTTCCCGTATCACCGGGAGAGCAGGCTGTAATCTTGGTTATGAGATCATCGGGGTCATGCGGATGGCTGCCTGAGAGACCTTTCGTCAGGTCGTAGGTAGCGTCCGGCGTGTTGAGAAGCTCCGGATCGTAGTCGAGTTCCGAAACATCAAGCGCCAGCATCGGCTTTGCAGCATTCTGAGCATTGACGATGTTCTTGTAGTTGCGGTATTTCATGACGAACTTCTTATATGCGTCCGCGCCAAGCAGGGCATAGAGAAGTCCCATCTTGTTTTCTGGGACGGCATTGACAAGAGCCTTGCTTCTTGATTTGACGTCCGATTCTGAGACGCCGATGGCAGTCAAGTTTTCTTCCGCGATCCGGATCGCCTCCGTTGCGTCGAGCAGCTGGTCGTCCATGAAGTTTTCAACGACTCCCAGCGATTTCTGCTTGTCCTCATACCAGCGGTCTCCGCCGAAGGCGATGAAGTCCGTGGCGCTGGTGAAGCGAAGTTTATTCTTGCATTCCTTGGCGATCACCTTGGCCTCGCCGATGTCGGAGTAGTCTTCCGGCTTCAGGAAACTGGTGCCAAACGTATCCTCATACTCATCCGGAGGAACATATCCGTCGCTTCCTTCCACTTTGTTCTTGAAGAACTTCAAAGCGCTGTGCCAGATGGTACGCAGCTCCCTTGCGGGAAGTGGAGGTTCACATTTGGCGGCGCGTTCCAGATACGCTTCATAGGCTTTGTCCGTGTTCCCGAATCGTTTCAGCACGCGGCCCGCGAAATGAGACATCGTGTTGTTGCGGCTCCCCTCAGGAATGGAGCCTCCGGTGTAAGTCGGTTCCTCCGGTGCTTCCTCATCCGGCGCATCCGGCAGAATCTCATCAATCGTAAGAGTGCCTTCATGCCAGAACACGTCTTCCGGTTTTACCTTCACACCATACAGAAAACGAGCCGCGTCGAGCGCCTTGGAGTCAAAGAACGGAAATTGCCGGATACCGGACTTCTTAAGCGCTGTAAAGGCAGCGGCATCTGAGCAGGTGTTGATCGGTGCGAACAGATGAAAACGGGGACGAGCTGAGTAGCTGTCTTTTTGAAGCATGTTGTGGCGGCTGGGAGAAGCAGCGAATGACACGTCAGCAAGAGCACCTTTTGCCAGATTCTCCGGTGTCACCCAGTCGTCCGGGTTTTCTGAAAAATCGTTGTCACAGTCCCAGACGATGGCGTCGGCGGAGATAAAGTTGTCGTTCGAACGATAGCTGTTCTGATATGCCGCGGTCACATGATCGTGGGCGACGGCAGCCGCGAAATCTTCCGGACCATTGATAATCGCTTCATGCGGATAGAGGCAGTTGGCCTCATTTCCCGTATAGTCGGCGGTGTATAACGTGAATTTCATGTTTAATCGCAGACCTCCTTCGATTCGTCCTCGAGCACCTTCGTGATGAATTTGAGTGCCCGGATCATGGTTTCCAGCTCGCAGTCACCGCCGAGCGTGACTTCAAATCCTGCCGCGTCTCCATAGCGGTCGCGTAAAACATGAACGTCCATGTCTGTGCATGCCGCGTCGGAAATTCTGAAATAGGTTCTGCCGCCATGCCCGGTGTCGCCGCCCATGTAACCGGTGGTTCCGGCCTCCACATCGAGGATGTTGGCGCTTACGACTTCACGTTCATAGGTTGTGATTTCCGTCCCGTCATCCAGCACCTTGGTGTGTTCGTTAATTTCGTACATGCTTAAACCTCCTGACAATCTTCTGTAAAATGGCGCAGACGGTAGCCTTTCCATCTGGCGCGTCTGATTTCTGTTTCCATCCCTGCGGAGATTCTGTCTCCGAACACCCAGACCTCGGCGCATTTGCTCATCAAGGCATTTCCAAAGAACAGTCCGAGTGCGCGTTCCGATTCGTCGTTGTCATTGAGAAATTGGGGAAAAAGCAAATGCGGTGCGAGCGGAATGTATCCCTGATCTACGGCAAAACGGCTGTAGTGTCTGGCCGCGTTTACGTTTTTCTCTATATCCCCGGAGTACGGAGAGCAGATGTAGACGATCGGACGAAAAGCCCTGAGCGACCTTTGTTCTTCAGCCTTGATGTTTTTAAGAGCCTCGTAGCATGTCGGATCAGGATAGCCTTCACTGTTTTTGAACTCCATGCGGTCAACCTCCTTTCCGAGGCGCTATTCCGCCTCTACTTCCCACTGGAGAAAGAACGTCGTTTTGAGCGGAAAAAATCACCTCCGCTTTTTTCACGGAGGTGAGCAGAAAAAGGTTATTGCTCGATGAGCGGCAGGTTTCCGTCAGCTTTCATCTGTTCATAAATGAAGAGCCTTCCTGCCTGCGTCCAGTAGGTGTGAACGGCAGTATGGATTTCACCGTCGTTTCCGGTGAAGGTTGTGGTTTTCGTGGAGGTGTAGCCTTTGTCGGCGTACTGTTGATAGAGGAGCCAGATACCGCTCGGCTGTCTGAACTGGATGCCTTTCTCATGCAGCCACTTGTTCATTCGTTTCGCGCTCCAGCCGTAATCCTTGGCAATGACAGAGATGGCGACGAGATCCTTGCAGTTTAAAACCACGTCGTAATAGCTGGCTTTCGGCTTCATCTCAGCAATCTGCTGTGTCTGGACGGCGACCGTGTTTTCAAGCTGCTGTCTCTTTTCCCGTTCCGCCTTGAGTTCCTGCAAAGCCGCGATGGCGATATCCGGGTTCTCCAGAATGTCGTCGATAGCGTAAAGGCCATGTCTGCGGATGGATGGCAGGACCTCTGAGGTCACCCAATGCTTGAAACGCTTTGCTGTGGGCAGCTTGCTTCCGAGAATAAGGGAGTACAGGCCGGACTCGTTGATAACCGTCATTTCCTGCGCTCCTCCAAGGGTGTCACATTTCGTTACTCCCTTGTCCTCGTCATCCACATGGTCAATAACCGCTTTTCTCGGATTGCTGTAGCCGAGGATCATGGCGATGTCCTTGCCGACGAACCAAGGTTCTCCATCTACAGAGATTGTCCTAATGCTTCCAAATTCCGGATTACTAAAGGTTTCGATTTCTTTTGTCATAAGATTTTCCTTTCCGGGCGAGCGGAAAGTTTTTTGAATGCTCACCCTTTCACTTTCCACTGGAGAAGGGCAGCCATTTTGAGCGGAAAAAAATCACCTCCGCTTTTTCTGCGGAGGTGAGAGCTGTGTATTATGCTTCAATCTTTCTTATAGAATGGCGTGGTATAACCGTCAGCACGAAGAATAAGCCCAGGAGTCCACGGCGGTGTGCGGCCCATCTGCTCGCAGATCGCGTCAAGGGAGACCGATGGGTCTGCTTCGATAATCAGCTCATCATGAACGTGCATGACGATCCGGCAGTTTCGAAGCGTCTTCATAGCGTAGCACAGAATGTCGCGGGAAGTGGCCTGTACGATGTTTTCCACGAATTTCGGACCATAGGAGTCGAGACGCTCCCATTTCTTAGAAGGGCCGATGCCCTCATAGGTGATACATTCGCTGCCGAACCTGTTTGTTCCGATCTTCGGTTTTACGTAAGCGAGCCTCCTGCCGGAAGGCAACCGGATGAAAAGCATCCCGGAGCGGTATTCGATCTTCAAACCGTAAATGATGGAAGGAATATGATAGCGTACGGCGTCCATAACCGCCCGGTCAATGTCCCACCAGAACTGAACAATATGTGGATTGGTCTGCCGCCATGCGTCGACCAGCGGAGAAAGCTCGTCCTCGGAAAGACCCATCTCAAGAGCACCCATCGCCTTGAGCGCCCCGACGGAGCCGCCGTAGCCGAGCGCGAGCTCCGCGATCTTGCCTTTCTGACGCAGGTGGCCGTTCACGCCGTGCTTCACGACCGGCACATGAAACATCTGGCTTGCTGACGCGCAATAAATGTCACCGCCGTCCTCGAACACCTTCTGCCGCCACTTCTCACCGGCATACCAGGCGATGACCCTCGCTTCGATCGCGGAGAAATCAGCGACATAAAAGAGCATGCCGTCCTTCGGGATGAAGGCCGTGCGGATGAGCTGAGAGAGCGTGTCCGGGACATCTTCATAGAGCAGCTTGACGGCCTCGAAGTTTCCGGATTTTACCAGAGCACGCGCGGAGGCCAGGTCTTCCAGATGATTCTGCGGGAGGTTCTGCAATTGGATGAGCCTGCCTGCCCAGCGGCCTGTTCGGTTTGCGCCGTAGAATGCGAACATGCCTCTGGCCCGGCCGTCATCGCACACGGCCCGCTGCATGGTCTGATATTTCTTCACGGATGACTTTGATAGCTGCTGGCGGAGCTCAAGGGCTTCCTTAAGTCTTGGCGGAACGGATTCGATGAGCTTGGCGACTTCCTTTTTCCCGAGGCTTTCCACTTCGACTCCCTGCAAAGCCAGCCACTGTTTCATCTGCTGCACGCTGTTCGGATTATCAAGCGATGTCAGTTCCTTCATGGCAGCGGTGAGTTCCGCACGGGAACGGGTATCCAATTCGATCGCTTTTTCCACGAGATCCATATCCAGACGTACGCCGCGGTCGTTGATCTCCTGATCGATGTGGTATTCGTCCCATACGAAGTCCGGCACCGGGAACTTGGACAGGCGTTCCTTGATTCCCATTTCCGTTTCTACGTCCCGGATGTTATATCGCTTGAAGGCTTCCCATCTATTCAGAGCATCGCGGGGAAGGTTTCTGGTCCGGCCACCGTTCGATTTCGTTGGAGCACAGGGAACGCAGAAATATTTAATGAGGTCTTTTCCTTCGGTGAGCTTCTGTTTCTCCAGTCCGAGGACAGCACCGACGCCTTCAAGAGAACGCGGCAGTCCCATCGTGGAAGCCCAGACCATCGAGCATCGCCAGCTTTTTGGACTTAAGAAACGGGCACGTTTCATGGACAAAGGATGATCATCGAAAAACGGATCGAGACTGATTTCCATGTCACGAAGATACCTGGAGAGGCATACTCGTTCGAAGTTCGCGTTGTATGCCCATTTGACGACCTCGTCACTGACAAGCGCGTCGATGAGTTCCGGCGGAAGCCTTTCTCCCTGTGCGAGGTCGATCGTCTTGACTTCGCCGCCGTCAACGGCATATCCGAAAAGCAGAATCTCAAAGGTGGGTGATTCGGCGTACTTGTATACACCGCATTTACCAAGGCTGACGTCGCTATATGTTTCAATGTCGATGCTGAGTGTTTTCAATTTCTACCTCCAATCAAACAAGCGGTGGAGACCTCTCCCCACCGCCTGCCGTCTGTTTTACTTTGAGTTCAGCTCTTTCATCCGCGCTTCGTGGTATTCCTTGTCACGCTGTGCCTTTTCAAGCTCGAGCTTTTTCCTATCGGCTTCCCACTTCGCGTTTTCCTTGTCGCGCCTGCGGTCATCGACCGTATCAACAATCGAACGAACGATCCAGAAAATGGCGAGGATAATATACAGGGCCAGGGTCAAAGCGCAGAGAACATATGTCCAAGTCATGGTAGCCTCCTTCAGTTCAGGAAATCTTCATCGTCATCGGTTGCAAAATCGGACTCGGCACTTGCCTTGCCTCCGAGCGGCTCACCGTCGCGGATCTTCTGCAGGTTGTTAAGCCCGCAGGCGATGCCCTTGTTGCCGGAGCTGTTGAAGGCGTAGAAGGTGATGGAAGCACGCCCGTAAACGCCGCTGTACACCTCCGAGCGGGTGAGAATCGGATTCAGATCAGCATCCACGATGCCCGGCGCTGTTGTGGCGTTCGCATTGACGAAGTAAGCGTTTTTGTACGCCTCATCGTCCGGACGCTCTGCGTCGCCGTCACGGAGAGGGGTCTTGATCGCCGACAGGGCCGGCACGGTCTTTCCGTTTCCGCGGAGCTTTGCCTCGCCTTCCTTGTAGGCCGCCTCGATGGCCGCCTTGATCTTGGTAAGCGTTGCGGTATCGGACTTCGGAATGATGAGGCTGACGCTGTATTTAGGAGTCCCGCCGTTGATCGACTTCGGCTCCCAAACGTTTGCGTAGCTCCAGCGGGTGTTCGGTCCAGTGATGACCTTCATCGGGTTAGCAATTCTTTTACTCATGATCTTTTTCCTCCATAAAATCGTTTTTTGCTGTGTTCATGGCCGGGCGCTTGTCGCTGTCCGGCACGAGAGTAGGTTTGCCCTGCGGCTTTTCGATATATGCCGACAGGAGTTCATTGAAACGGGACTTGCCGAGAAGCTTCTGCATGGCAGTGATGCCCAGAAGTTTCTTCTCATACGGGTCATACCCGGCGTCGGTGACTGCCTTGGCGACGGACGTTTCATCGGTGTACTTGCGGACGGACCGTCCCTCGACCAGCTTGAAGCCGTGCCACTCCTTTCCGGAAAGAGCCTGCTGGAGCGCGTACTCCTTGATGTCGGACGCCCACGAGACCAGGTCGTCTACCTTGGAGAGGATGACCTCGATCTCCGCGTCGGACAGTTCCGGCGGAAGCCTGAAGTCGTGTTGCGCGAGCTTCAGGTTCTCCTCAGCTCTGGCGCGGCAGACTTTCTTCGCCTTGCAGAACCGACACCAGTCGCCGCAGGAGAATTCTCCCTTGCCGTCCCATGCAAGATCCGCGGCGGGCTTCAGGACTTCCCCGGCCCAGGTGAGAAGATCTGCCTTCGGGATCTGCCACTCGCTGACGTTTGAACGTCTTGGCTGGTAGATATGCAGGGCGATGTCGTCGATGTCGTAGATGTCATCGAAAAGCTCCAAGGCCCCGAGCGCGTAGCATTTGAGCTGGGGATTATCCTCTGCCGTGACCTCGATCCCGGTCCCATACTTGAGATCCACAATGTGGAGCGTTCCGTCTGCGATGACAAGTGCATCAGCGGTGCCGAAGCCTTGTTTCACCCAGCGGGAGAAATCAACGCGCTGTTCGACCATGACAATCGGGTCCGCACAGGTCTCTTTCGCGGCCTGCACCTGTTCGAGTACGTAGCTCACATACCCATCGGTTGCTTCGTCCATCTCCTCGTTGTAGAAGTCGAGGTTATCTGTCGGATCATCAGCCGGATATCCGAGCGCCTTGCGGAGCTTGTATTCGGCAAGGGCATGCGCGCAGGTGCCTTCCATGGCGTAGCCGCTTCCTTTGTCTTCAAATCCCTCGCTGAGTCTTACAGACGGCTGGCAATGAAGCCATCTGTCAGCAGACGAGGCAGAGAGAACGGCGTGTGAGTTAGCTGCCATTTCCAAGCACCTCCGCGTCCTTCAAAATGGCCTCGTAATCTGCCGGATCGACCTTTGACAGTCTGTCCGCACCGTACTTCTTGAGCAGATTTCGAACCTCGGCGGTATATCCTGCACGGGACTTGTCTGCGAGCACGGCACGGACATCCTCAAGCTTCAGCTTGTTTTTCGCTGGTTCTTTTGTCGGCTCCGGATTAGATGAAGGCTTTTCATCGGCCCCTGAGAACTGCTGATGAAGCCAGTCGGCAGCGGCATTAATAGCAGCGGCCGCATCGCGAAGCTCTCGGATGGTCTGATCCATTTCTGCCATTTTTGACATAGTCTTTTCCTCCTTCCTCGGATTGTCTGTCGGCGGCAAGAATCGTCAGGTTCCTTGCCAGTCTTGCGGAAACGCGGCTGATGGCGTTCAGGAGTCTGATCTCCTCGTTTGCTGTGTTCACCGATGCGCCTCCGCTGTCTGTGTAGTTGCGATACATGTTTTTCACCTCGCTTTCCGGGCTGTTTTCCTTGCCCTTCACCTTCCACTGGAGACGGGCAGGCAATTTGAGCGGAGGGAAAATAAAAAATCTGCCGCCGACCGGGGATTGGGACGGCAGCAGACTGAAACATATCTGAATTAGTTGTTGCGGAAGTCTTTGAATTTGCCGCGGAATTTTTTCATTTCATCGGCGAACGTTCTCTGCTTCCGACCGAGAAGCTCTGCGACTTTCCTATCCGAGATGCCTTCCGGATGATCCAGCCAGATCTGGATGATGCGGTCGGCCTCCGGGTCGATTTCGTGAAGGCAATTGATGAGACGCTCCAGCAGATCACGGTCTGCCGTGATTTCTTCAGGTGTCGGTTTGTCATCCGGTACGTAGTCGCCGAGCGTTCCTTCACCGTCCGGCAGCGGATTGTCAAGAGAGACCTCGTTCCTTGTGTGGAATTCACAGTCAAGACAGTTACCATCGCAGAGCCACCACTTGTCGCGAGGGCAGAAGCAGCGCCCCCAATACTGCTCACGCTTCCGAAGATTTGTGCGCCACTGATCGAATTCCTTATACTGCTCGGGTGTGACCTCATACCAAGAATGAGTAAGACGGTCGAAGATGCGATACTGTTTACTGTGGTTGTCATTGTTTTTCATGTGCGATACCTCCGTTCGCGTTTCCCGAACCGGAGGCTGCACAAAAAAAGGAGCGTGCCAGGCCAGACGGAACGAGAATTAACTCGTTTCGTTCGGCCCAATCACGCTCGTAGACTGGGTGCTATTTACTTGTGACCGTTATGACTGTTCGAGCCACCTCTGTGCACCGGGGTGAACAGCTATAGCAGTGAGCCTTTTAACGCCTTGCTCAGGGCAATGAATGTTCAGTTGTCATTTATCATCAGTTCAAGATAGCCGAAGACCTCTTCGTAATAGGAAGGGCTGAGATCGTCGAAGCAAGTGGAGTCGTACCTGGCGAATATGCCATCAGCTGCGGCAGCTCCGTAGATGGAGCAGACCTTATCTGCATCGTTCTTGATGTTGATGCGCCACATTTCTTTTTCATCTTTTGTCACTGTTTTGCCTCCATGACTGAATGTGGCGTTCCTGCCCATCAGTTCGCCTTTGATAATTGAGTTGCGTTCTGAAGAATGGGCCACTGGTGATCAGTCAGTGCACTCCAGAACGCCTGAATAGCAGATAGGAAGTTAAAATTAATTTCGCGTTCACAAAATAAAGTAGAATTTCGCGTTCATAAATGATATAATTATTTTGGCTTCCAATCTTTTGTGATTGATGTGTTACCTCGTAACTTTCAATCACTAATCTGATTTTATAAAATCGGCATTCTGGAAATCGTACGTTTGCCTACATCTGCCTACATGATTGCCTACATCCGGAAAGGAGGAGAATGCGGTGAGATTCTGTGACCTCGCACAATTCATGCATGAGAAGTACGAAGTGAGAGTAAACGCAGGCGAGTTTGTCGCTATTCTCATAGATGCGATCCTTGACGATGAGGCATTGGAGAAGGATTCACCTAATCCGATCTACGGTCTCAAGAAATCTACAAAAGAGGCATATTACAGTGGCAGACTCTCTATCTCGCAGAAACGGGCAGCACAAATTGTTCCGAGACTGTCAGAGGAGAAATTTGCAGAATTCGTGAACGATTACTCCATGGACGCGCTTGACTACATGCGCGACAAGCTGTCGGAGTTCGGTTTCGATGTACCTTCATATGAGGTTGGTCAAGCCTGCGCAAATATCCTTGCCCAGATAATCAAGCGCCGATCTGAAGGACTGTCAGATGATGTGACCAAGCTCAACTACAAGCGGATGGAGTCTGGCCAACTGCTAAAAAATATCGCCCCTGCGTCGATTGAACGCAGAGGCGACAAACTGCATATTGCAGGCGAGATAATAACAATAAACAGGGCACTCGTGCCGGACAACATAGCAGAACAGGAGCTCGATTATATTCGGGCTCTGTATGAAGTCTTCGCAGAAAAGTTGAAGATGGAGACGTTCACGAGTAATGACGTTCAGTTTCTTCCGAAAAGCATGAAGGCAAACTATCGAGAACAGAGGAAGGCCTATTACAGTGCGGTCAGCATAGAACGATCCGTGCGAGACGTGTTTGACGATGGCGAGGACGAGTTTCAGAAGCTGAAAGACGATGCGTGGGATGGAATCAACACGACCTACTGGAGAGAATATCCGGACGGTTACGCACGTCTGAATGCAGTACTTGAGAAGATTACGAATACATCTCTTGACGGTTCTGTTCTCAGTCAAATGCGAAGCCTGATTGGGAATCTTGAGAAGAAAGGCATTTGCCATATTCTGGTGAATGACGGTGTGATTGAATCGTGGGTGAGCATCGATGACTGACAAGCTCTTCAACACGCCGTTTGAAATGTCATTGCATATCCTTCTGCTGCTGGGTGTAGTCGATTCGGAATTTACCATCGAGAGAATCACAGACTACGATTTTATAGCAGTGTATGCTCAGGACTTTGGATTCAATGCGCCTGCGCTGAATGGCGACAATGGATTCGCGTTCAGCGAGCTAACTGTAAAACGGAAGCTTATGAAGGAAGCCGTCAAAGATCTGGTGCTCGATGGACTTGTAATTGCGCAGGACAGCAAGGACGGAATCGTTTATAGGCTGTCCAGTTCAGGGAAATTGATGAGCAACAGACTCCAATCGGAATATGCATTGAAATACTGTAAAGTGATAAAGCAGGTACATAGACGATACCGGAACAGGTCGGATATTGAGCTATCTGGCATTATTAATAATCAGTCCACGAAAGCAGGAAGGAGGTAACGACATGGCAGGATTCTATATAAAGAAAGTTATTGCAAAGAGTGCCCAAAAAGGCGATGCCAGCGTTACCTTCGGTAAAGGCTTGAATATCATTCAGGGCCGTTCAGATAGTGGGAAGACCTGCGTCGCAAATTGCATTGACTTTATTTACGGCGGATCAACAAGTAAGCCATTCAAAGATTCAGCAAAGTATGACGGCGTCACGATGATTGTTGCTTCGAATGACAAGCCAGGAGAACTGACTCTACATAGAGATGTCGGAAAGAATCAGGTCGATGTTACCAGCACAATAACAGGAATTGATAGTGGCACATACGATGTGACTAATCGTAAGCATGCGAAGAATCCTCCGCTGAACAGCATCTGGCTGCAGTTGATCGGGACGGATCCGGAAGTCATGATTGTTACTAATTCCCGGTTTGAGACAAAACGGCTTACATGGAAGAATCTTCTCCGGATTTTCTATCTGGACGAAGGCCGGGTAGATGACATTGATTCCATCGTGGAACCATCGCACCGGTACATGGAGAATACGCTCTTCCTGTCAGCTCTCCTGTATTTGATCACCGGAAGGACTTTTACAGAGACGGATGCACAGGAGAAGAAGGAAATAAAGAAAGCTCGACGGAAAGCTGTCAAAGATTATGTGAACCAGAAGATCCAGAATGCTGCGGACCGCAAGAAAAAACTGGAGGAAGACCTTCATATTTTTGATGGCATCGATGTAGAAGCACAGATTGCTGAAGCTACGTCCGCGCTCGAAGAAACACAGAAAGCAATAAATCAGGCTCTTGAAGAGAGCCAGAAGCTCCTTGCCTCTATTCTGGATGATGAGCAGCAGATTGCTGAATGCAATGTTCTGTTGAATCGGTACCAGAAACTGAGCGATCAGTACAAGGGCGATATTCAAAGGCTTTCTCTCATCGCGGAAGGAGAAGAGGCTTATCAGAGTGTTCAGCAACCGCTGATCTGCCCATATTGCGACAATCCGATCAAACCACGGAAGAGAAAGTCCTACATGGAGTCCGCACGGATAACTATGGAAAGGACAATGACTCAGCTGACAGGCCTTGAAGAGACAGAAAAAGATGTGGACGATCAGAAAAGAGAAATACAAGAAGATTTAAAAAATTTGCAGGAACGCCGGAATGCTTTGGAATCCAGAATCAAAAAAGAATTAAGGCCAAGGGAATCCGAGCAGATGGATGTCGTGAATTCTTATAAGGCCTACCTGCAGATCACAACTGAGATCAGCGTGATCGAATCCTATGCGAATGATTTCGGGAGCGACTTGGATGCTATCGAAAACGAGCAGAAAGACGATAAAACAACGGAATATCATCCAAAGGAGTACTTCAGCGATGACTTCGTTCCGACCATGTCCGAGTACGCGCAGTCAATCCTTGAGGAGTGTCATTATTCAGGTTTACTAAAGGCAACATTCAACTTCTCAAAATTTGACATCATGGTCAACGGTGAGGACAAGGGAACGAGCCATGGGAAGGGCTACCGGTCATATCTGAACACCGTAATGATTCTGATGCTCCGGAAGTATCTGGCTAATTTTGCCAAGTTTGATCCGCATACATTTATCATCGACACACCACTTCATGGCTTTGATGATGGTGTGAATGAAGACATGCCTGAAAGTATGCGGGCTGGACTTTACCGGTACTTCATGAATCATCAGGATGAAGGCCAGCTCATCATTATCGAGAATCTGGATCACATTCCTCATCTTGACTATGAAGGCAGCGGTGCAACCGTCACTACGTTTGAGAAAGTGGTTGAGCCGGGCAAGCGATATGGTTTTTTAAATGATGTGAAATAAAGGTCGTTGATTATAAAGATTAGAAGAATGAAAGTACGGAGGCAAGCATATGCACTTCAGCTATAACAAATTATTCAAGCTTTTGATCGACCGTAATATCAAGAAGAAAGAACTGCGGGAAATGAGCGGTGTCAGCGCCACTTCGATTGCCAAGCTTGGCAAAGGCGGCAATGTAAACACGGATGTTCTGCTTCGCATATGTGTAGCACTGAACTGTGATGTCGGAGACATTATGGATATTGTGAAGGACGATGGAACTCCTGTGATAGCTGAGAAAGAAACTGTAATGAGAGGTAATGAATAATGGCAGAAAAGACGAGCGCCAACATTGGCTTTGAAAAACAGATCTGGGATGCAGCATGTGTCCTTTGGGGACATATTCCTGCAGCAGAATATCGGAAGGTAATTATCGGATTGATCTTCCTGCGCTACATTTCAGCGGCTTTTGAGGCACAGTACAGGAAATTGATTGCGGAAGGCGAAGGATTTGAAAATGATCCGGATGCTTATCTGATGGACAACATTTTCTTCGTACCGAAGGAGGCACGCTGGGAGACCATCGCGGCAGCAGCGCATACGCCGGAAATCGGGACAGTCATCGATACAGCAATGCGCGCTATCGAGAATGACAACAAGAGTCTAAAGAATGTTCTTCCGAAGAACTATGCCTCTCCGGATCTGGATAAGAAGGTCCTTGGCGATGTCGTCGACATCTTCACGAATAATATTGATATGTCCGACACGCGGGCCAGCGAGGATCTGCTCGGGCGCACATACGAATACTGTATTGCTCAGTTTGCGGAGAAAGAAGGCGTAGGTGGCGGAGAATTCTATACTCCATCCAGCATCGTCAAAACGCTCGTCGCCATTTTGAAACCGGAGCCGAACTCCCGTGTATACGATTGCTGCTGTGGTAGTGGTGGAATGTTTGTACAGTCTGAGCGATTCGCGGAAGGACACAGCCATAACCGTGGCGTCATCTCGGTCTACGGACAGGAAGCAAACCCGGATACGTGGAAGATGGCAAAGATGAACATGGCTATCCGTGGAATCGACGCTGACCTCGGTCCTTACAATGCGGATACCTTCACGAATGATCTGCATAAGACATTAAAAGCGGACTATATTTTGGCAAATCCGCCCTTCAACTATCATCCGTGGGGACAGGAACTCTTGAAAGATGATAAGCGCTGGAAGTACGGTCTGCCTCCAGCAGGAAACGCTAACTATGCATGGATTCAGCATATGATTTTCCACCTTGCACCGAATGGCAAAATCGGACTGGTATTGGCAAATGGTGCCCTTTCCACGCAGTCGTCTGGCGAGGGAGAAATCCGGAAGAACATCATCAATGATGACCTGATCGAAGGCATTGTCGCCATGCCGACGCAACTCTTCTACAGCGTCACGATTCCGGTTACACTCTGGTTCATCACGAAGAACAAGAAGCAGAAAGGTAAAACCGTATTCATCGATGCCCGCAAGATGGGCCACATGGTCGACCGGAAACACCGTGATTTCTCTGAGGAGGATATCCAGAAGCTGGCGGATACGTTCTATGCTTTTCAGAATGGAACACTTGAGGACGTGAAGGGATTCTGTGCTGTCGCCACCACGCAGGACATCGCTAAGCAGGATTATATTCTTACGCCGGGGCGCTATGTCGGCATCGAGGAGCAGGAGGATGACGGCGAGCCTTTCGAGGAGAAAATGGATCGCCTGACATCCGAGCTTTCAGAAATGTTCAAGAAGTCACACGAACTCGAGGATGAGATCCAGAAGAAGCTGGGGGCGATCGGATATGAAATTTGACGAATCTACTTTATATCACGTTGAATCGGGTCTTTCTGGCGAAAGATATAGTCTGTATGAACTGGCAACATGGAAGAACGGGCTGGCCTTCAAGAGGATTGACTTTTCTGAAACAGGAAAGCCTGTAATTAAGATAGCTGAGCTTAATAATGGTATAAGCTCCAACACATCATATACAAGCGGTGATTACGGAGAAGATGTTGCTCTACACTGGGACGATTTGTTGTTTTCATGGTCTGGTAATCCCCAAACGTCAATAGATGTTTTCAGATACCGGTTAGAAGATGGGTGGCTTAATCAGCATATATTTAAGGTTACTGCTAATGAGAAGCTGGTGAGCAAAAATTTTTTATATTATGTTCTCAAATGCTTGAAACCAGTTTTTACTGAGATTGCCACCAACAAGCAAACAACAGGTTTGGGGCATATTACTTTGGCGGATTTGAAACGAATGAGTCTTATTGTCCCAGAAAGAAGAGTTCAAGATAGAATTGTTTCTGTTTTGAAATCGATTGATGACAAAATAGAAGTTAATACTGAGATAAACAAGAATTTA
>CAIFEZ010000007.1:53522-125320 GCA_903789595.1 uncultured eubacterium 1-6 | reverse complement strand
CTTTGCCGGAGCATTACTGGCTGTTTAAAGTTTTATCCGTGAATTCTTCATGAAGCGGATAGCGAGGACTTTGCGATGAGCACTTAGCGGGCGCTTGCGGCCGCTTACGTGCGACGCATACAAATCCCTTGGCGAATGAAATGAGCCTAGTAGATTTGTAGTTTGACGAAGGCGCTTGCGCCTGAGGAGTTCCGCAGCTTCATAAAATCAGGATAAAACTTTACTACAGCCAGTTTGCGAATGGCAACAGGACTGCAAAATCCTTGCCGTATAGAGGTGGGTGTGAACAGTTACATCTGAATATGAGCATCCACACAAACAAAAAAGGAGCCGCCTCGCGAATTTCTTCGCCCGGCAGCTCCCGCTTCATCGATTCATCATCAGATTCTCTGACAGCATGTCCGGTCACTTATTCGTTGGCAGCATGTTCAAATGCCGCAAGCTCCGGATGCTCTCTCTTTTCCTTCGTATAGTTCTCATAGGTCGGTTTCTTGTGCTTCTCGCTCGCCCAGATACGATCCGCAACCGGTGCCCAGTTCTTTGCGTAATCGTCGCACTTCTCGCAGAGCTCCTCCGCGGATTCCGGCGCCTCCTCGTTGGTCTGATGCGCACCCGTCTCCTTCACCATCTCGCGAAGCAGCTGCGGGTTCTCGAGCATCGGGCAGGGGCGCAGATGATTGCGGTTGAACGGCTGTCCCTCATGGTAAGCCATGAACAGCGGGCTCTGAAGCATCTCCAGGATGGAGTTGTCGTGGATGTTTGTATTGGAATAGTGGATAAATACGCACGGCTCCGCATCTCCGCTGGCATTGATATGGAAGTAGTTTCTTCCGCCAGCGATACATCCGCCTACATACTCTCCGTCGTTCTGGAAATCCATCGGATAGAACTGGATCGGGCACTCCGCGGAACGGATGTAACGGATTCGGTTGATCATATACTCTCTCTGCTCCGGAGTCGGCAGAAGCGCAGGTACCGCATTCTGACCGGTCGGCATATAGTGGAAGTAGAATCCGAACTTGGCGCCCTTCTCCTCCAGAAGATGGAAGAAATCATCGCTGGTAACCGCGTCGATATTCGCTTTGGTGTAGCAGATCGAGGTACCGAAGAGAATTCCGTACTTGTGCAGAAGATCCATCGCCTTCATAACTGCCGCGTAATGGCCCTCGCCGCGTCTCGCGTCGTTGGTATCCGGGGTTCCCTCGATGGAAAGGAAGAAGGTCATATTGCCGAGGCGGGCGATCTCCTTCACCAGATCCTCATCGATCAGGGTAGAGTTGGAGAACGCTGCGAAATAGCAGTCGTGATGCTTCTCCATCAGCTTGAGGATGTCCTTTTTGCGGACCATCGGTTCACCGCCGGTCATAAGGTACAGGTATACGCCGAGCTCCTTGCCCTGGGTGATGATCTTGTCCATATCCTCGTAGGACAGATTGTTCTTGTGGCCGTAAGTACCGGACCAGCAGCCCTCACAGTGCATGTTGCACGCGGAGGTCGGGTCGAAAAGGATCAGCCACGGAATATTGCAGTTGTATTTCTCGCGGTTTGCGCGAATGGTCTTCGTGCCGCGAAGGAACGCTTCATATCCGAGATTCAGGAGTGTCATCTTGGCAAACTGCGGATTGGTCTCGTCGATGATCCGGTCAATGAATTTCATCCACTTGTTGTCCGGGTCCTGAATAGCCTTCTTCACAGCTTCCACCTTATCCTGCGGGAAAGCCTTATCTCCAAAAAACTTCTCTGCCCATCCCATGAAGGTCAGATAAGTCTGTCTTTTATCTTTACTGTTCTTAGCGGTCTTTAATAATCCATCGATTACAACTTCAACAGCCTTGCGCTCTGCCGCATGCTTTACGTAACCAAGTGTAGATGCCATGATATTATCTCCTCCTTGTCATTTCTCTTGGATTATATGCTTCAAACCGTTTTCCGTCCATCGGACAAACTCACGTTTATGTCTGAAAATCCGCGCTGTTTTCCCACTTCAAAAAAACTGTTACCCTGTTTTCGCATGTTTTTGTAAGGATATCGCGAATCTCATTTATGCAAGATCTGTCTACTGCACCAGACGCAGGCCGCTCACTTTTTCTGAATTTTGCCTGCCGGACAGTCGCTCGCGCTTATCTGATCCGGCAGGGATTTTTTCTTCTTAATTTTGCCACCTTGCCCCATCCCTGAAGCAGGCTTATAATAAACTGATTCAGGAGGACACGCCGCACGGCGTGCCCCGGAATCAAAATCTGATCGCAGAGAAGGAGGATGGGAACAGCTTTTCCCCCGGCTGACGGACTGCTCAGCCGCCCCTGCATCGTAAATTCATATGTATGTGTAACAGAAAGGAATAAATATATGTGTGGAATCTGCGGATTTACCGGAACTGATGTAGAGCAGAAGCCAATTCTGACGAATATGATGAACCGGATGATACACCGGGGCCCCGATGGGGGCGGCCAGTATATCAGCCCGGATATCGCCATGGGGCACCGGCGTCTCTCCATCATCGATCTGACAGATGCCGGAACCCAGCCCATGTACAATGAAGACCGCACCCTTGTATGTACCTTTAACGGCGAGATCTACAACTACAAAGAGCTGAAGAAGGAACTGCAGGAAAACGGCCACATCTTCACCAGCAGCTCCGACACCGAGGTTCTTCTGCACGGCTATGAGCAGTGGGGCACCTCCATGCTCGACCGCCTCAGGGGCATGTTTGCCTTCGTTCTGTGGGACACCGTGAAAAAGGAAATGTTCGCGGCGAGAGATATGTTCGGCATAAAGCCGCTCTATTATACCGAGATCAACGGAAATATCATCTACGCCTCCGAGATCAAGAGCATTCTGGAATATCCTCTTTATAAGAAGGAAGTAAATCTCAAGGCTCTGGAGCAGTACCTCTCGTTCGAGTACTCCGTGCTCCCGGAAACCTTTTTCAAAGGCGTGTTCAAGCTGATGCCCGGTCACTATATGATCTGGAAGAACGGCGAGAAAAAAATCACCCGCTACTTTGACCCGATGCTGACTCCGTCCAAAGAGCCCGTCGATCACGCAAAGCTGGTGGATCAGATCGACGAGACGATGCAGGATTCAATCCGCTATCATATGGTCAGTGACGTCGAGGTTGCCTCCCTTCTCTCGAGCGGTGTGGATTCCAGCTATGTAGCCTGCCATTTCCACGGCTCCCGAACCTACACGGTCGGATTTGACTACGAGAAATACAATGAGATTCCCTATGCACAGGAGCTTTCCGGGACACTCGGAATCGAAAATCACAGCAAGGTGATTTCCACCGAGGAATACTGGAAGGAGCTTCCCCGCATCCAGTACTTTATGGACGAGCCCCTCGCGGATGCCTCCGCCTCCGCTCTCTACTTCGTGGACCGCGAGGCCGCAAAGGACGTCAAGGTAATCCTCTCCGGCGAGGGCTCCGACGAGCTTTTCGGCGGATACACGATCTACCACGAGCCGATGTCTCTGGCCGGCTACCAGAAGCTTCCGAAGACACTCCGCCGCGGGATCGCCGCCGTGGCCGAGAAGATCCCCGGCCATCCCAAGGGGAAAAGCTTCGTCATCCGCGGTTCCAGGGATGTAGAGGAACGCTTTATCGGCAATGCCAACGTATATGACATGAAGCTCCGGAATAAGGTGCTCAAATACCCGAGCGCCGGATCCGAGCCGTCAACTCTTACAAAGCCCTACTACGACAAGGTGAAGGACCTCAAGGACACCGAGAAGATGCAGTACATCGACCTCAATTTCTGGCTGATCGGCGACATCCTGCTCAAGGCGGACAAGATGAGCATGGCCCACTCCATCGAGAGCCGCGTACCCTTCCTCGACCGGGAGGTCTACAATCTTGCAAAGAACATCCCGCTCTCGGAAAAGGTCACCGACGACAACACAAAGGTCTGCTTCCGTGAGGCCGCTCACCGCTATCTGTCGGACGCGCAGGCGAAGAAGAAGAAGCTCGGCTTCCCGGTTCCGATCCGCGTATGGCTCCGCCAGGACAAGTACTATAATATTGTAAAGAAGGAATTCACCAGCGATATCGCCGAGAAGTTCTTCCATACCGATGAGCTTGTAAAGATTCTGGACGCCCACAAGGAAGGCAAGGAGGACTACGCCCGCCACATCTGGGTGGTTTACATGTTCCTGCTCTGGTACAAAGAGTACTTCGTGGACGGAGAATGCAGCGTCACGATTGATGACGAGCTGGAGTATGAACGGATCCGCAAGAACAACAGAAACGCGACCATGAACAATATCGGAGCGTAAGGAGTAAACGAATCCTGTTGAAAAAAGAGAGTGCCGCATCACACGCGGCACTCTCTTTTTTCTTCAGGGATGATCCAGATCTATACTGCCCCGGATCCACGATAACCGGTATCAGCACTTTCCGGCATCGGCCTTCGTCTCGTTCCAGATGCTTTCAAGAGCCTGATTCCGAAGACTTCTGTCTTCCATATAATTCGCGGCATGATCCGTCTCGCGGCTCTTTCTGCCGTGCTTCCTGCCGCCATTATGCTTCGTGCCGCAGCTTCCGCCGCAGGAGCAGCTGCTGCCGCACCCCTCGCAGGCGTCCGGATGTCTCAGGGTGTATCTGAGAGCAAAAACGACAGCGGCGATAACTAACGCAAGTATAAGAATTGTTCCTGCCATGGTCACACCTCCTGTTTTTTCTTGAGTTTAATACATTTAACAATTATTGTCAACATCAAACTCGGCAGGATAAAACCTGAAACTATTGACAGCTGCTGTTCACACACTGCTGAAACGGCAAAGATTTTACAGTACCTTTGCCTGAGTATCTTTACTGCAGCCAGTTTGCGAATGGCAAAAATTCCACAGTCCGACCGACGTCGGATCTGTGGAATCTTGTCACGTTTATTCTGTATGATCAGGCTATAACCCGTTCATTTGAATATTTCTTCGACGGTCTGCGGAACAGCGCCCAGATTACAAAGGCGATCATCAGAATTGCCACCGCAGTTGCGGCTGTAAATACGCCGTCTGTAAACAGAAGTCCGATGTTGTAGACAATCAGGGAGAAGCAGTAGCCGACAGCCATCTGGAAGCCGAAGGTGATCCATCCCCACTTTCTGGTGCCCTGCTCACGGAATGCCGTTGCGATTGCCACAAGGCAGGGAGCGTCAAAGATATTGAACAGCATGAAGGAAAGTCCGGCGAGCACATTTCCATTGAACATGGAGAAGATCGCGTTCTGAACATCAACCTCGCCGTCGCTCGCGGCATGTGCCAGAAGAGCCAGTGTTGCGGGAGCCTGCTCCTTCGCCAGCTCTGCGGATACGGATGCCACAGCGGCTTTCCAGTTTCCGAAGCCGAGCGGACGGAAGATCACGGCGATGCCCTCTCCGATGTATTTCAGGAAGGACTGCTCTACATCCGCGGTATATCCGGCACCGTTGAAGTTCATCAGGAACCACAGCGCCGCGCAGGCGATGAAGATGATGGTTCCGGCTTTGATCATGTATGCCTTTACTCTCTCCCACACATGGATCAGGACGCCCTTAATGGACGGCACATGGTATGCCGGAAGCTCCATGACGAAGGGTGCCGGATCCCCGGCGAAATATCCGACCTTCTTCAGGCAGATACCGGCAACGACGACAATTGCGATGCCGATGAAATACATGGATGTCGGAATCAGGGAATTTCCCGGGAAGAAGGTGGAAGACATAATTGCGACGATTTCCATCTTCGCGCCACACGGAAGAAAGGTCGCGAGCATGATCGTCATCCGTCGGTCTTTTTCATTCTCGATGGTTCTGGAAGCCATGATTGCCGGAACGCCGCATCCGGTGCCGACCAGCATCGGGATAAAGGATTTTCCGGAGAGTCCGAATCTGCGGAAGATCCGGTCCATGATAAATGCGACACGGGCCATATATCCGGAGTCCTCCAGTATCGAAACAAACAGGAACAGCACCGCCATCTGCGGAACGAATCCGAGAACCGTGCCGACGCCGCCTATGATGCCGTCAACAATCAGGCCCTGTAGCCAGGGTGCGCAGTGCGCAGCTGTCAGCGCGGCAGTAACGCCGTTGTTGATCCAGGTTCCGAACAGCACGTCGTTCGTCCAGTCCGTCATCACAGTACCGATGGACCACGGATGAGATCCCACCGCGATGTCATATACCAGCCACATAATGCCGATGAAAATCGGAATGGCCGCCCACCGGTTCGTGACGATCCGGTCAATTTTGTCCGAGACGGTCAGCGCGCCCTTCTGTTTTCCCTTCACCACCGTTTTGGAGATGACATTCTGAATGTACGTGTATCTGGCGTTGGTGATGATGGACTCCGCATCGTCATCCTCTTCCGCCTCTGTCTGCGCGACGATCTTCTCGATCTCGTTCTTTACGGAATCGCTGAGCTTAACCTTCTCAAGCGCCTTCTCGTCACGTTCAAACAGCTTCACGGCATACCACTCAAGGTTCGTTTCATCGACATCTCCGCGGATCCGCGCCTTGATGGACTCCAGCGCCTCCTGTACCTTTTCTGTATAGACCTGCGGAACAACGCCTTTTCCGCCGGAACGGACAACCTCAAGACATTTTTCCGCCGCCTCTCTGCTGCCTTCGCCCTTCAGCGCGCTCATCTCGACGACGTCGCAACCCAGCTCCGCCGACAGCTTCTTAAGGTTGATTCTGTCGCCGTTCTTTCTGACGAGATCCATCATGTTCAGTGCGATTACCGTAGGAATTCCAATCTCAAGCAGCTGCGTTGTCAGGTACAGATTTCTCTCGATATTGGTTGCATCGATGATATTCAGAATCACATCCGGCTTTTCCTCAACCAGATAGTTTCTGGATACCACTTCCTCCAGGGAATACGGAGAGAGCGAATAGATACCCGGAAGGTCCTGAATGATGACCTCATGGTTTCCTCTCAGCATTCCCTCTTTCTTCTCAACGGTGACTCCCGGCCAGTTGCCCACATACTGCGTGCTTCCGGTCAGATCGTTGAACAGCGTTGTCTTTCCGCAGTTCGGATTGCCTGCAAGCGCAATCTTGATTGCCATATCCTTCCTCCTGTAACTCGTTTTGCAATTGATTGGATTAACAAATGTAAGTCTAAACTAACTTTTCGCCCATAAAAAAACGCATTCTCCCGGACGGCAATCATGCCATCTCGAGAATATCTGCGTCTGCCTTGCGAAGAGAAAGTTCATAGCCTCTCACGGTGATCTCTACCGGATCTCCCAGGGGCGCAACTTTCCGGACATAAATCTCAGTCCCTTTGGTGATCCCCATGTCCATGATTCTTCTCTTGGTTTTTCCCTCACCGTGAATCTTCACCACGGTTGAAGTCTCTCCGACTCCGATATCTCTCAGTGTCTTCATCTGTCCCTCCTGATGATATTTAAGCTCTGCCCGTCCCGGGCTCTCACGCCGCGGAAACCATGATTCTGGAAGCCATTTCCCTGACAAGCGCCAGCGAGGAATCCTTGATCTTGATGATCAGATTCCCGCCGTGCGAAGAAATGACCTGAATCTCGGCGCCGGCCACAAACCCCAGATCCTTCAGGTGTTTTTTTGTCTCGACGGCGCCGCTGACCTTTCTGACAATAACCCAGTCTCCCTCAGATGCAAATGTTAATGGAAGCATACCGATTCCTCCTTCCGCTGCTCACATTGCAGTCATCGCTGACATCTGGGCCTGCTGGTGCATTCGCCACATACGGGCAGGTCCTTCACGGCTGTATCTGCGCAAAAGATAGATCAGTCTTACTGTTGTTAGATATATATTATCTCAGCAAGAACAGTCTAATTGTTTTTCCGGAGATTGTCAAGGAGAAATTCCTCCGCGCGGACACAGGGGAAGATTCCTGCGTGCGCGCACATGAATACAGATCATATTCCCTGCACGGATATACGGACACAAAAATTATCTGCCTAGATATACAGACGCAAAAATTACCCGCACGGATATACGGACGTAAAAAATTCCCCGCACGGCTGCAGAGTTCTGCGTCCGCGCGGGGGCTCTAATAATAATATGTAACTGTTCGGCACATCTAAAAATATGTAACTGTTCGACACATCATACTCTCAACCGGAGTCGAAGGCTCCCGGGCTCCGGGCATCGAGAAAAACGCAGATTCTCGAAATCGGGGTACTGAATTGATAATGGAAGGAATCGCATACTTGAAAAGCAGGGATTTCACCGTTATCCCGCAATTCCGCGGCGATAACCGTCAGTCTTCCACGATTCTTCCGTCGATACCGATCGTCACGACATTCCACGGAAGGAATTTTCCGCTGTTTCTAAGCGCGTTCTCCGCCGCGTGCTGCAGTCCGCCGCAGCACGGAACCTCCATCCGGACGATGGTGACGCTCTTGATGTCGTTCTGCTCGATAATTGCCTGAAGCTTGTCTGTATAATCCAGCGGATCGAGCTTCGGGCATCCTACGAGGACGACATGATTCCGAATAAAGTCCTCATGGAATCTCGCGTAGGCGTAAGCCGTGCAGTCCGCTGCAATCAGAAGCTTTGCCCCGTCGAAAAACGGCGCGGCTACCGGAACCAGCCGGAGCTGAACCGGCCATGTCGTAAGGCGGCTGACCGCCTGCGCCGCGCAGCTGCTGTCTGCCTCATTCCTTCCGGCACCGGATTGAAGATTCTCCGCACCCTCCGGTCTTCCCTCTGCATGATCGCGATTCATCATCCGAAGCCGGCTTCCCGGACATCCGTGGAATTCTGTTTCTTCCTGTCTCATCTTCATTCTCTCCTCTACTGCCTTCTTGTCGTATTCTTCCGCTTCTCTCTCAGTGATTGTGATCGCGCCTGCCGGACATTCCGGGAGGCAGTCCCCGAATCCGTCGCAGTAGCTGTCGCTGATCAGGTGCGCCTTTCCGTTCACCATCTCGATCGCGCCCTCATGACACGCCTTTGCGCAGAGACCGCAGCCATTACACTTTTCCTCATCGATATGTACAATTTTCCGAATCATATGTCCTCCTCCGATTTCCGCATTCTTTATTCTGTGAGGAATCACTGTCTGCCGCGCAGAACGGTCCCTCCATCCCGGTTCACTCTGCCGCTCCGGCCTTCTTTGCAGCTTCCTCCGCCGCTCTTCTTTCCTTCTGCTTTGCCGCGACAGCCATGAGCTGCTCATAAGTTTCCTCACCCACGCACTGCTTTGCGTACGAACACCACTGCACACAGCTCAGTGCGTCGTTATAAACGACAAAACCGCAGTTCTCGCACTTTACTTCTGTATCGGTAGAGAACATCTCGATCAGGTGCCCGCATCTCGGGCATTTTTTCTCCGTGATCGTCGGTGTCTTATCTCTTCCCTGACATCCCATCATTACCGCCATCACAATACCTCCGTTCTCATCTCCGGCAGACCGATCCGCGGCACCCGCTCCTCTGCCCGGATATGGTATACAATGTAGCACAAATTCCCGTTTTCTTCCGTATCATTTGTTACACACGTTGCCGATAAATGCCTCTTTATCATTTCCTGATCTTTTTCGACCGCATTTTCGATACCGGTTCGACTTCGCTGCCTTCTATTATCTTCCGCGGTGCGCCGGCTTCGATCCCTTCATCCGAAATCGTCAGGCGGTTTCATACCGTTTCCGGTTTTGCGCAATTCAAATAACCTATTCATTTCAAACTTCTGTTTAATTAATCTAACAAATATTAAAAAGCATCTTGAAATAATACCGGAATAATGTTAATCTATTTCGTATAAACATAAGCCTCTGCCTTATGTTTTGCACAGCACTATTGATAAATATCTGATACGTTTTCATGATACCTTCTTAAATCTGACACCGGCCTCATACTTGCACGCAGACCTCAACTTACACACCGGCCTCATACTTGCACACAGACCTCATACTTACGATCATGACACGTTCTCATATCACGCATTTACAGGAAAGCAGGAAATAATTATGAAGATACAGAAATCTGCAGAAGATTACCTCGAAGCAATGCTCATGATGAAGGAACAGCACGGATACATCCGTTCCATCGATATTGCTGACCACCTTGGCGTAACCAAACCCAGTGTCAGCTATGCGACCAAGCGTCTCCGAGAGAACGGCTTCATCACCATGGACCACTCCGGTTTCATTACCCTGACCGACAGCGGAATGGAAATTGCGGACCGCATTTACAGCCGCCATAAGATGCTCACGGACTTCTTCACGGCCATCGGCGTGTCTCCCGAAACCGCAAGAGATGATGCCTGCAAGGTTGAGCACGACATCAGCGAGGAAACCTTCAAGGCAATGTCCAGATACAACGAAATTCTGAAGGAAGCGCAGCGGGAAACATCTGCAGCAGACGCTTAACAGAGGAACCGGTTCTCCTTGCTGCTGTTCGCGCTTAACCGACCAGGCAGGGATTTCACAGCCAGTTTGCGAATGGCATTAGGGCTGCGAAATCCCTGCTTTTCAGTTATGCCGCAGACAGTAAATTCTCCCTTCCGCTTGACCGCAGCTGTTTAAATGCTATAATATGTGTTAATTTCAGCTAACTGCATGGAAAGGAGATCATTATGTACAAGACAACAGCATCCATCGAGGGCATGAGCTGCGGCATGTGCGAGGCGCATATCTGCGATGTCATCCGCAAGACGTTTCCCCGCGCGAAGAAGGTTTTCGCTTCTCACACCAAAAACACCGCATCCTTCGTTACCGAAGACGAGATCGACAGCAGTCTGCTGAAGAAATGCATTGAGGAAACCGGCTATCATTACAAGGGATGCCGGACGGAGCCCTTCGAGAAAAAGGGATTCTTCCATTTCGGGAAATCAAAGGAATAACAACAGTTCCTCCGGTGACGGTTTTCTTCTCCTCGCTTTGTCCGTTGAATCAGTGCAGAAAAGATTCTAAATCACTTGTTTAAAAAATGTGTTGAATAATTTATTTAAAAAATGTTTGACATTTCTAACTTATTATGATATGGTATTAACCGCAGTTAGTAATTGCTCACTGCGCTGCATACAAAATCCTTTCAAAATTGTGATGTCCGGAACGCCACGGGCATCGCGGCCGCTTTGGCGCTGCCGTGTATTATCCTAAGCGGGGAATGCAGATCCCTCCGCATCTGGTTTCCGGACCTCTCCGGACAGGGAACCTCAGAAATCTGCATTCCTGTATAAACCCGCACGGCAGCTCCCATCCACCGGTTTGGCGGAAGGGCTGCAGACACGCAGTGTGCAGCAACAGACTTTTGGGAATGTATACCCATCATAACAAAAAGGGACGTGCCCATCACACGCCCCGCCTCCTCAAATGAGAGGTGGCCTCATCACCCACCTCTAATATCTATCCAAAGCGCTGTCTCCCATCAAGGCAGTGCTTTATTTTGTCTCCACAGCTCCCTCCGCTTCCAGCTCTGTGCTTTCTCTCCGAACAACTCTCTCCGCTCCCTGTTCTGCATTTTCTCCCCGAACATTTCTCTCTGCTCCCGGCTCTGCGTTTTCTCTCCGGACAGTGCGGCCTCCGATTTCTTCCAGCTCATCTTCTTCCTTTTCCCGCCTCTTGCTCTTCCGGTTCTCCAAAACCACCAGAATGTAGTTGTTGTACACATAATCCGAAATCGCCGCAAACGGGATCGCGAGCAGAATTCCCGGCACATTGAACATCCTGCCTCCGACGATGATACACACGAGAATCCACACCGACGAGACGCCCAGCGTGTTACCGAAGAGCTTCGGCTTGATGACATAACCGTCGATTGTCTGAAGGATAATCGTAAAAATAATGAACCAGAGCGCGTGCCACGGATTGTTCAGCACAAGAATAAACGTACCCACCACGCCTCCGACAATCGGTCCGAAGGTCGGCGCCAGATTTGTCACGCCTACCACCACGGAAATCAGCAGATTGTAAGGCAGACCGGCAATGAGAAAAAAAACAAAGTTCGAGCATCCGATGATCAGCGCGTCCAGCAGTTCGCCCACAATGTAGCGGATCATGATCGAATTGCAGTGATTCCAGAATTTGCTGGAACTCCGGAACGCCTTCTCTGAAAGAACCGCATGCATCAGCTTTCCGAACCCGGCCTGAAGCCTGCTTTTATCAGCGAGAAAATAGATGGACATGATTAAAGCTATGACCCAGGTCACAATATTCTTGCCTATGGAAAACGATGTATCGATGATGCCGTCTATATTGGAGGGAATCTTGCTCACAATGGTATCCACAAGTGCCTGTCCGCCGTTGAGAATCTTGGAAAAATCAAACCGCGAGTCCGCCGCCTGCTTCTGGAGATTCGCGATGAGTGTCCGGATCTGTTTCGCATATACATTGACATTATCAAAGAAAGTAATTATGCTGTTTACAATCTGCGGAATCAGCGCCACCATCAGGAAGACAAATCCGGCCAGAATGATCAGAATCGTGCATACGACGGCCAGGTTTCTCCGGGCTGTCTCCCGATTCATCCGCCGGAACACATAACGCTCAAAAACCTTTGTCAGCGGGTCCATGATATACGCAATAATCAGAGCAATGATAACCGGATTGATGAACCCGAAGAAGGCAGCAATGCCTTTGCCGACGATATCAAGATGTGAAAAAAACAGATATACCAGAACGCCGATGCTGATTGCCAGCGCATTGGATGCCCAGCGGTTTTTCAGAATATTTTTGTTGAACTTCATAATCGCTCCCGGAGTTGAAAAATACTGTTCTGCACGTACAGTTAATAGTAATATAGTTTCCGGTTCATTGCAAGGAGGACGCGGTCCGCGTTTTCGAAGGGTTTACACAGCAGCTGCTGTTCATGGAATATGTGAATGGCAGGGATTTCACAGCCCTGCCTGGTCAGTTAAGCGTAAACAGTAACGGTTTACACAGCAGCCGACCCCTGTCTCAGAAAGGACGTATGTATGTCGCACAATTTCTTTGCCACCATATCGAGAATGAAATACATCGAAAGATGGGCGCTTATGCGCAATTCCAGACCGGAAAATCTCAGCGAGCATTCCCTCGAGGTTGCCATGATCGCCCATGCTCTCTGTGTCATCGGAAATGTAAGGTACGGAAGACATCTGAACGCAGAAAAGGCCGCTCTCTGCGGCCTTTACCATGATGCGTCGGAGATAATAACAGGAGACATGCCGACGCCCGTGAAGTATGCGAATCAGAGGCTGAAGACAGCCTACAAGGAAGTGGAGGCGGACTCTGAAAACCGTCTGCTCGGCGAACTGCCGGATGATCTCCGGCCCGCTTTTGAGGAAATCTTCCACACAGAAGAGACGGACGAAGACCGCTATATGCGCCGTCTGGTCAAGGCGGCCGACAAAATCTCTGCCCTGATCAAATGTATCGAGGAGGAAAACTCCGGCAACCGCGAGTTCCGCACAGCGAAAGCTGCCACCGAGGAGTCCCTCCGGCATCTCGCAGCCGGGCTGCCGGAGGCAGCGGACTTCGTCAGCGAATTTCTTCCCCCGTACGGAAGAACTCTGGATGAACTGCTCACAGAATCAGTCCCACAATAAACACCACCGCGCAGCAGCTGATCGCCACCGCGAAAAGATCCTCGGTGATCCAGGCCACGATCAGCCCGGCGATCAATGCCGCCGCCCCCGCGGCCACATGATCGGTGGCGGTGAGTATCGCCGGAAAGGTCATCACCGCAAGCGTGACATAGGGAACGTAGTAGAGAAAGGAACGGAACCATCTGTTCCGGATCGGCTTCCGGATGAACAGAAACGGCAGCAGACGGATCGCGTAAATGGTCAGCGCCATAATCAACAGAGAAAGATATATATTTTTTGACATCTCAGCTCCGTCCTCCTTTCTCTGCGGATTTCTCCCCTGATCCTTCTATGGATTCTTCTACAGACTCTTCTATGAGTTCTTCTACGGACCCTTCTACGGGCTTTTCTAAGGGCTTTTCCAGGAGCTCTTCTACGGGCTTTTCTAAGGGTTCTTCTAAGGATCCTTCTACGGGTTCTTCACCGTCCTCCCTCGGACGGAGTGCCGCCGCTATTCCCGCGATCACGATGGTCAGAATAATCACGCGGAATCCTGAGGAAATGTCCTTAAGTCCCGGAATCACGGAGAACAGCCAGCTGGCCAGCATGGACACGGCCACCAGACCTCCGATGAAATGATTGGTCTTCGCCGGCGGGATGATGATTGCAAGGAACATCCCGTACATCGCGACGCCGAGTGCGTTGGAGGCCCAGGACGGCAGGATATTTCCCATCAGCACGCCGAGGACAGTTCCCGCGCACCAACCCGATACCGAAACGGCTGTGATCCCGTAGGTGTACCGCGGATCCAGATACCCGTCTACCGAGACGGAAAGCCCGAAGATTTCATCTGTCATACAATAGGCCAGAAGGAATCTGTGCAGAGGACTGCTTTTCGGATCAAGCTTTTGTGTGAGTGAGCAGCTCATGAGAAAATACCGGAGATTGACGATGACCGATGTTGTGATCATCTCAAAAATGCCCGCTCCCGCGGCAATCAGGTTGATCGCCGCGAACTGCCCCGCAGACGCCACCATCGTCAGCGACATCACAAAGGACTGCACTGCGTTCATTCCTGCGTTTCTGGCAGAGATCCCCAGCGCAAACGAAACGGCAAAATACCCGAGACAGATCGGGATTCCGTTTCGAAGCCCGTATGCAAACCACCCCGCTGCGGAATGGGGCACCTTTTTCTTTTTCCCCTCAGTATTCATCATTTTCCCCCACTACAAATGTATCGTTCTTCCGTCTCTCCATATGAGAGTCTTCAAATCCATCCGTTCTCCGCAGCAACAGCTCTGCGCCTCTCAGTACGCGATGGATTCGCATCCTTTCTCCGCAGCGACAGATCCGCGCCGCTCAGTACGCGATGGATTCGCATCCCTTCTCCGCAGCGACAGATCCGCGCCGCTCAGTATGCAATGACCTCGCATCCCTTCTCCGTCACGAGCACCTGCACCTCCCACTGCGCGGAGGGAAGGCCGTCCTCGGTATAAATCGTCCAGCCATTTTCCTCATCCTGGAAAATATCATCCCGGCCCATATTGACCATCGGCTCGATTGTGAAGCACATACCCGGTACCATCAGCATCTCGGTTCCAGGTACGCTGACATAGCTCACCCACGGATCCTCATGGAACTCGATTCCGCAGCCGTGGCCTCCGATCTCACGCACCACGCTGTAGCCGTTCTCCAGCGCATGCTGGTGAACCGCATTTCCCATATCTCCGAGGCAGGTCCAGGGCTTCACGTTCTGAATGCCGATCTCAACGCATTCCTTCGTGACATCCACCAGTTTTTTCTTCTCCGGTGAGACATTGCCCATGCAGAACATACGGGAAGAATCGGAAAAATATCCGTGATAAATCGTTGAGACATCCACATTGATGATGTCCCCGTCCTTCAGAACAACGTCCGGGGAAGGAATGCCGTGACACACCTCTTCATTGATCGAGGTACACACGCTCTTCGGGAATCCCTCGTAGTTCAGAGGCGCCGGGATACCGCCCATCTTCGTGGTCGTCTCGTACACAATCCGGTCGATCTCCTCCGTGCTCATCCCGATCCTGATCCTGGAGGCGACCTCATCCAGCACCGCGATATTGATTTTCGCGCTCGCCTTGATGCCCTCGACCTGCTCCGGCGTCTTGATCAGTTTTCTCTCGGGAACGATAAATCCCTTTACCTCGAACTCCCGGATTTTTTCATCAAAATCCATGTGACAATGCTTGTATTTCCTGCCGCTTCCGCACCAGCAGGGCGCGTTGCGGTCTAACTTTTTATCCTTGAACTGCATGTCTGTTCCCACACTTTCTGAAATTTTTTCTCGCTATTGCAGCGCTCGCCGCACACGAATACTGCGCACCCGGCTGCGGCTCACTGTTTGCCTATATGGAAAGCGGCTGCTGCAGAATGGATCTGCAGCAGCCGCCGGTTCTGTCATCAGTCTGCCGTATCAATCAGCTCCTTCAGATGCTCTCTGTCCATCTTCGTGCACATGGCAACGAGCTTATCCAGCGGCACATTGTGAAGCTGCTGCTTCTGGCCGCGGACCGTGATGGAAACGGTATCCGAAGATGCCTCCTGGTCGCCGACGACGACGATATACGGATCCTTGAAGGTCTTGTAGGTCTTGATCTTCTCGTTCATATTCTTGTCCGCGTAATCAACCTCCACGCGGATGCCCGCGCTCTTGAGCGCGTTCACGACCTTCTTCGCGTAGTCGTTATGCTCCGGACGGATCGGAACGACAGCCACCTGATACGGGCTCAGCCAGAACGGGAAGGCGCCCTTGTAGTTCTCGATCAGAATGCCGATGAAACGCTCCATGGAACCGAAAATCGCGCGGTGAATCATGACCGGCTGCTTTACGGAGCCGTCCTGTGCGGCGTACTTCATGTCGAAGTTCAGCGGAAGCTGGAAGTCGAGCTGGATGGTGCCCATCTGCCACTCTCTTCCGAGCGCATCCTTCATCTTCAGATCGATCTTCGGTCCGTAGAATGCTCCGTCGCCCTCGTTCACCTCGTAATTGCCCGGTCCGTACACATCGTCGAGGATGTCCTTCAGGTCCTTCTCCGCCTTGTCCCATACCTTGATGTCTCCCATATAGTCGTCCGGTCTGGTCGAAAGCTCCGCCTTGTAGGTCAGTCCGAAGGTGCCGTAAATCTGTGTCGCGATGCTCATGATATCCTTGATCTCGGAAGCGATCTGCTCCTCGGCCACGAGGATATGCGCATCGTCCTGACGGAACATCTGAACACGGAACAGGCCGTTCAGCTCTCCGGATTTTTCCTTTCTGTGGATGACATCTACCTGATTGATGCGGAAGGGAAGATCTCTGTACGAGCGCAGATGCTTCTTGTATACCAGAATCGCGTTCGGGCAGTTCATCGGCTTGCATGCGTAGTAATCGCTCTCATCCTCCTTGACGCCCGGGATGATGAACATGTTCTCCTTGTAATGACCCCAGTGACCGGAGGTCTGCCAGAGCTTCGAGTTGCTCAGAACCGGTCCGGAGATCTCCTGATAGCCGTGCTCCTCGTGAATTCCTCTCCAGAAGTTCAGAAGCGCGTTGAACATCTTCCATCCGCGGGGAAGCCAGTACGGCATGCCCGGGGCGCTCTCATCGAACATAAACAGCTCAAGCTGCGGTCCGAGCTTCTTGTGGTCGCGCTCCGCCGCCTCGCGGAGGAGCTTTTTGTACTCCTTGAGCTGCTGCTTGTCCGGAAATGCGGTGACATAGATCCGCTGCAGCTGGTCCCGATTCTCATCGCCTCTCCAGTATGCGCCGGAAATAGACCGAACCTCAAATGCCACATTCATAAGTTCCTGGGAATTATCGACATGAGGTCCCCTGCACAGATCCACATAATCATCCCCCGTGTAGTACAGGGTGATGGTCTCGTCCTCCGGCAGCTCCTCAATCAGCTCTGTCTTGAATTTCTGATCCTTGAAGATAGCAAGAGCCTCTGCTTTGGTCACAACCTTTCTTGTCCACGGCTCTCTTCTCTTGATGATCTCGTGCATCTTGTCTTCGATGGTCTTGTAATCATCGTTGTTCAGCGTCCTCGGAAGCACGAAATCGTAATACAGCCCGTTCTCGATCTGCGGGCCGATTGCGTACTGTACATTCTCTTTACCGAAGAGTTCAATGACAGCCTTCGCGAGGATATGCGCGAGTGAATGACGATAAACCGCTAAAAATTCTTCTTTTTCCATAGTACATCTCTCCTTTGCTAAGATCGCTACCAGCGATCTGCCTTCTTTAACTGTCACGCGCCGCGGCCTTACGTCGCCCTGCCTGACGAGTTCGATTATATACCCTCAGAGCCTTATTGTCACCCGGAAATCAAACATCGGCCGGTGTTTCTCCGGATCTTGCGAATCCCGGAGGGACCGGATCTGCCCTGTGCATTTTCCCGTCATATCGGCGCCCGCCGCGAAAGTGATGAACGCCTTCTTTCCAAGGACTGCCTGAAAAATTGCGCTGAAACACAGAACAGAACGATGCGTGCCGTGCGTGCACAGCGCAAGATGATGCGCGATACGAATCGGATCCGCAGCAATTTGCATTTTGCATTGGATTCTATCCGGCAGTTCTCATCCGAGAATTTGTCTCACCATCTCCGGCGTAAACGTAACGCCCGCAAGGTGCTCGGTCTCAATCCGATAGAGAGCATTTGCCGCAAGGTGCTCCGCCGCCTGCTCCAGGTCGCGGCAGCCGGGCAGCTGCGCGTACTTCTCAATCACGACGTCGGCCGCGTCATCCGAAATGACGCATTCTCCTTCCTTCATCCCCATTCTCTTCAGGATCTTCGGAAGGGAAAATCTTGAGAAGATGACCTTCTTCTCCTCCGGCGTATAGTCCGGAATGTCAATGACCGCAAAACGGCTCATCAGGGGCGCGCTGATGCGGTTCTTGTCGTTCGCCGTCGCAATCGGATAAACGCCGCCGGTGGGGATCATGCACTCGATGTAATTGTCGGTGTATCCGAGATTGTCCAGAAGCGTCAGCAGAGCATCGGCGGGATTCGCGCCGGTATCTCCCTGGTCCGCCTTATCCAGCTCATTGATGATGAAGACGACATTATCAGAGCCGGCTCTGGAAAATGCTTCCATGATCAGTCCCGGCTTCGCGTTCGCATAGACCCTCGGGCTTCCGGTCAGGGCCTCCGGGTCCGTGATCGCGCTCATATCCAGCGATGCCCAGGGAAGCTTCAGAATTCTTGCAACCGCGTAGGCGATCTGCGATTTTCCCACGCCGGCAGGACCGGCGAGGAGAAGGCCGTAGGCGGGAAGCGTATGCGTGCGGTTGATCTGGATGATCGTCTCAATGATTCTCTGCTTCACATTCTCAAGTCCGTACAGCTCCTCATCGAGGATCTCGCGGGCGCGCTTCGGATCAATCGACTCAAACCAGGCGCCCTTCCACTGAATATTCAGCATCATGGAGAGCGCGCGCTGCGCGTGCCGCCGCTCGTCCTGACTGATAGTATTGGTCCGGATCAGCGCCAGATTCCGCTGCGCCCACTTCCGGATGTTCGAAGGAAGAACGGCTCCCGCACAGGACAGGAAGTCCGTCATGCTGGAAATATCTGTCAGCCGCACCGGCTCTTCCTGGTCCTCCGCCTCCTCATCCGGTTCCGATTCCTCCTGAAATCTCCCCGCCAGAATCCTTCCGATCGTCATCTGCAGAAATCCGTCGGTTCCCGCAGCGATTTTTCCCGAATAATTGACCGCGTGAATCTTGTAGATTCCGAAGCCGTTCTTTCCCTGACATCCGGAGAGCCTTACCGGCACCTGATTTTCACCCAGCCATCTGACCAGCTGCTCAAATCTGCGGTCTATCCTCAGGATATCGGTGTATTCCGGCCCGGACTTCGTCTTGAACTCAAAGCCGGTTCTCCTCGACGGATTCATGAAATTGCCCGTCACATGATGTCTCAGCTTATCCGCCGCCGGCTGCTTCAGGACGAGAAACGGATGCTCCGGATCCGCTTTATCCGTCTCCGAATCAAATGTCGTATAAGTGCATACCGGTCCCTCGGGATTTTTCGCTTTCTTCGCCTCGCGAAGAGATTTCAGGTCGAATACCTGACTTCCTCTCGACTGAATTTCCGCCATTTTGTTTCCTCCGTATTCATGCAAACCTTTATGGTCCAGATAAATTCTCTTCCTGACCTGCTCTTTGAGTCTAACAAAATCATATTCTCAAATCAATACCTGCTGCCATCCGTGCAGAATGGCTGCGGCAAAGGTATTACTGTTCACGCACAACTGATATAAGGCAACGATTTCACAGCACCTTTGCCTGAGCATTACTGGCTGTAATAAAGATGATCGGAAGATTGAAAAAAGGAGTGCGGCCGTCGGCCGCACTCCCGTCATTTAAATGATATTCAGATGAATGATTCTGACTTAGAGACAATCAGTCATACAGGTTCGGAGCGATTTCCGGATCGTCGATGTTGTCTGCGTTGTACCAGTAACCTGCTGTCGGAACATCCTGAAGCTCCTGTCCGTTAGCAGCTGCTGTCAGCGCATAGATTGCGTAATATCCCATCATCAGAGGAGACTGGGTAACTGCACCGTAGAGCTGTCCGCTCTGTACAGCTGCCTTGATGGTAGAACCAGCGTCGAAGCCGACACCGATAACGTCGCCGTTGGATACATCAGAACCGAGAACGGAAAGGTTAGCATCTGCTGCCAGAACACCTTCTGCTGCGGTCTGGTTGGAACCGAAGATTGCGATGGTATCCTCTTTGGAAAGGATGGTCTGTGCCTCAGTGGAGCAAAGCTCTACAGTTGTCTGTGCCGGAACTGCGACCTCGATAACAACATCTGTGTCACCGGTATCAGCGCCTTCTGCGTTGTTTACATAGAACTCATTTCCTTCTACGGAAACGGTCTTGCCATCTGCCTTGATCAGCTTGATCATCTCGTTGATGAATCCAAGTCCACGCTGCTGAATGTTCAGAGCGGTAGCATCCTGGTTAACTTCACCGATACGAACCTGGCCGTCGGCGTTCTTGATCTCGTCCTTAATTGCGTCATACATATTGTCGGCTGCTACAGAACCTGCCTGTGCGTTGTCTGTCGCAACGGTACATACGATGGAGCCGTCCGGAGCATCTGCAACACCGGTATCGAATGCTACTACCGGGATTCCCTCGGATGCGCAGGTCTTCAGCGCGTCAAGTACGGAAGTGGTATCGCAGGCTGCAAGGCCGATTCCTACCGGCTTAGAAGAAATTGCGCTGTTCAGCATGTTAACCTGGTCTGCGATATCGGACTCGGAGTTCGGTCCCTGGCAGTCGTAGGTAACGCCGAGCTCGTCAACTGCCTTCTTCATACCCTGCTGAGCCGCATCCCAGTATGTGGACTGGAAGGACTTAACCAGCATCGGGAAGTTATAGGCTTCTTTTGCCTTGAGGCCATCGAACTGCTTTGTAGCGTCATCGGAGCTCTGCGCTGCGGAGCTGCTGGAAGATGCCGTCTCGGAAGCTGTGCTTGTCGAAGCTACCGCTTCTGTGGAAGAGCTGGATGTGGACGCTGCTGCGCTGCTGGAAGTGGATGCTGCAGAGCTGCTGGATGATGCTGCAGATGTGCTCGAAGAAGCTGAGCTGGATCCGCATCCCGCAAGCAGAGCTGCTACCATTGCTGCACTCATTAATGTTGCTACGACTCTACGTTTCATGTTGTTCCTCCTTTAAATACATTTATTAGTTTTTGTATTTATTTGCATTCCGAAATGTCCCTCTCGGAAATAACAAATTCAATATAGCATTCTTTGAACAAACTGTAAACATTTTTTGAATAAACTGTGTCCAAAATGATTCACAAAATATTGTTCGAAGATTTGTCGCTTTCGCACAAGTTCTTTGAAAATATATCTGGTTTCCTGAACGTTACATCCTCACGGGAAATCAGTACTTCTGCATATCCGGCATGCATGCGCGGCCGGATATGCTCCTTATGCGTTATCCTTCACCCCGATCAGACAGCGGCTGCGCGGCGTTTCTTGATGATATCGATCAGTACGGCCACGATCAGAACCACGCCGGTGATGATCTGCTGCCAGTTCGCCTGCAGGCCGATGTAGGGAAGGCCTGTCTTCAGAAGGCAGATGATCATGACACCGATAAAGGTGCCGATAATGGAACCATAACCGCCGGTTGCGGATACACCGCCGACGAATACACCGCCGATGGCATCCATTTCAAGTCCGGCTCCGGTACCCGGCTGTACGGTTGGTGTAACAGCCGCATAGGCGATTGCCGCAAGTCCTGTGAAGAAACCGCAGACAACATAAACCATTACATGATAGAACTTTACGTTGATTCCGGAAAGAGCAGTTGCCTCTCTGTTCGATCCGATTGCGATGGTGTAACGGCCGAACTTCGTATGATTCAGAACGAACTCCATCACACACATCAGCACCAGCATCAGGAAAAATCCGATGGGGAACTTAAACGCGCCTCTTCCGGAACCGAAGGTCAGCTTGAAGATCGAATGGAACCATCCGCCCGGCTGCTGCAGAGTCGGCCACGGAGTAGCGTTGCACATAGATCCGATACCACGGGTGATCATGCAGGTGGAAAGGGTGGCGATGAACGGAGCCAGTCCCATGACACCGATCAGAATACCGTTCAGAAGACCGATGGCCACTCCCATGAGGATGCAGATCAGCATGGCAACCGCCACCGGAATGTTGTTGTTCCGGACCAGGGTTCCTCCGACCAGCGCGTAGCATACCATGCCGGTACCGATGGAAAGGTCAACGCCTGCCGTAATCAGCGGGAAGGTTACGCCGAAGCCCATCAGCATATCATAGTAAGAGAAGTCCAGCATACTAAGGATTGAAGAATACTTGCGGAATTCCTTACTAAATACGAAATAGATAACCATCAGCAGAATTGCGATGATCAACGCTATAAATCTCTGATCATTCAATAAAGATTTCTTCTTCGTCATGTCTGTCTCCCCCTCAATTGATATTCCGAGTAGCCTTATCCATGATATTCTCCTGAGTAGCTTCCTCGATCCGGATCTCACCGGTCTTCTTGCCCTCACACATAACCACGATACGGTCACTCATTCTGAGAATCTCAGTCATTTCAGAAGAAATCATGATGATCGATTTTCCTTCTGATGCCAGCTTGTTCATTAATTTATAGATCTCGTTCTTCGCTCCTACGTCGATACCTCTGGTAGGCTCATCAAAGATCAGGATATCACTGTTACGGATCAGCCACTTGGCAATAACGACCTTCTGCTGGTTGCCGCCGGACAGGTTCATAACAAGCTGATCCGCGCTCGGTGTCTTTGTAGCGAGCTCCTTGATCAGTCTCTCCGTCTCCTTCTTCTCCTTTGCCTTATTGATAAAGGGGCCGTTTGCGAAATCATCGAGGCATGCCAGTGTAGAATTCTCAATGATCGATTTCTGAACGACAACACCGAACCGGCGTCTGTCCTCGGAAAGATATCCGATACCGGCTTTTACGGCGTCCTGAGGATTGTTGATGGTAACCTCATGCAGCTGTCCGTCCTTGCCCATAATAGAGATCTTGCCGCTCTGCTTCGGATCCGCGCCGAAGATCGCTCTTGCTGTCTCGGTACGGCCTGCGCCCATCAGTCCGGAGAATCCGAGGATCTCTCCCTTATGAAGCTCGAAGCTGACGTCCTGAACCATATGGCCCGCGTTCAGATGCTCCACCTTCAGAACCACCGGCGCGTCCGGCGGACACATGCTGTGTGTCTTCGGATCCTCGTAAATGACACGTCCCACCATCATGTTGATGATGTCTTCCTTCGTGGAATCCTTTGTAATCAGCGTGCCCACATATCCGCCGTCTCTCATGACCGTTACACGGTCTGTGATGACCTTGATCTCATCCATACGGTGAGAGATGTAGATAATTCCCATGTTCTGCGCCCGCAGATCACGGATGATCTTGAACAGGTCGTCGATTTCCTTCTCTGTCAGCGCGGCGGAAGGCTCATCGAAGATAATCAGCTTGCAGTCGTGGGAAATTGCCTTTGCGATCTCACACATCTGCTGCTTGCCGACCGTCAGATTCTTCATCTTCTCTCTCGGATTGATGTCGATCTTCAGACGTTCAAACAGCTTCTTGGAATCCTCGATCATCTTCTTGTCATCGATGCGGATTCCCTTCTTCGGCTCACGTCCAATGAAAATGTTCTGCGCCACGGTCAGATCGCCGACCATGTTCAGCTCCTGGTGCACGATGACAACGCCCGCGTCCTGAGCCTCTCTTGTGTTGTGAAACTCTACTTCTTTTCCGAAATATGTGATTGTTCCGGAATCCTTCTTGTAAATTCCGGTAAGAACTTTCATCAGTGTTGATTTTCCGGCACCGTTTTCTCCCATCAGCGCATGTACTTCACCGGCTCTGACCTCGAGGTCTACATGATCCAGTGCGTGAACGCCAGGAAAAGATTTATCGATACCCTTCATTGTTAAAATGACTTCGCCCATTCTCTTCTCCCTTCCTTAGTTCTTTCTGCGTCTGGCGGTTACATCGGCGTATACGGCTACGATAACGATGATACCGGTTACAATCAGCTGAATATCCTTACCAAGTCCAAGTGCGAGGATTCCCTCCTGCAGCAGGGAAATGATGAATACACCGATAACAGTTCCGAGAATAGATGCAAGACCGCCGACCATGGAAGTACCTCCCATGACACATCCCGCGATCGCCTCGTTGTTGTACTGATCGCCATATCCCGGCTGAACAGTTGTATAAGCCGCCACGAAGAAGATTGCCGCAATACCGGTGAGGAGGCCGCACATTACGTATGCGCTCATCTCCCATTTCTTTGTATTGACGCCGGACAGTCTGACCGCTTCACGGTTGGAGCCGAGGCAGAGAATATAACGTCCCATCTTCGTATTGTAGAGAATAATTCCGCAGATGACTGCCGCAATTGCAAAGATCACCAGGCCGACCGGGAATCCGTTGACGGAAATAATGTTACGGAACCATCCGTTCACCGGGTCTGTGGAAAGCGGCCAGCTCTGTGACTGCGTCTTCGTAAATACCGCGGCAGCGCCTTTCGCGATGTTCATCGATGCCATGGAAATAATGAAAGCCGGGACCTTCTGGTATGCAACCATGTAACCGTTGAAGATTCCAAATACCAGTCCGATAACGATTGCAATGATGATATCTGCAACCAGTGGCATTTTGTAGGAATTCAGGCAGTAGCCTCCGACCAGTGCGCAGCAGAACATAACCGGTCCGATCGAGAAATCGATACCTCCTGTTGCGATTACAAAGGTAACGCCAAGTGACAAGAAGCCAAGAAAATAAACATAGTTCATGGTATTCAGCAGGTGTTTTGTACCCGCAGCCGCGAATCCCTTGATTCCGACACAGAATGCCACGTACATGAGAATCAGTACGCAAATCAGTATGATTCTGTTAAATCCGATTTTCTTGACGATTGGGTTTTGCTTGATCTTTTCCAATTTTCTCCCTCCCGATGCATAGTTTTTGCTTTCCAAAACTCCGGACGATCTGCGGTTATCGGCACCCGTGGCATCCGGCGTTTTGTGAGATTTCACCAAAAGTTCGCTGCGGTGAAACGTTTCGCTGTGTCTTATTATGGCTTAATTCCCATTTGTTGTCAATAGCTTTTGCACAAACAATACACATTTTCTCCCTGTTAATTGTCTATTCATACAGTCAAAATATCTTCATGTATGCCGCGGATCCATCATCTAACCGATCGTCCGGATCGAATCGCCCTTCATCATCGTCGCTTTTAACACAATTTGTCTGGGCGGCATCGGCTCCTTGCTTCCGATCCTCTCCAGAAGCAGTTCTACACTTTTCAGTCCCAGCTCCTCCATAGGCTGCTTCATAACATAGAGCTTCGGGCTCATGATCCGGGGAAGCAGAAGATCATCAAATCCGAACAGAGAAATGTCCTCCGGGCAGCTGAAATCGGACTCATTCACAGCCATCACCACGCCGAAATTGATATCATAGTTCGCCATGAACACGGCGGTCGGGGGTTCCGGGAGCGCGAGAAGCTCCCGCATGCTCTGATATCCGTAGCTGACGGTCTGGCTTCCTGTTTTCACATACTCCTCCGGAATCTCAAGGCCGTTCTGCTTCATCGCCTCCAGATATCCCAGGAGTCTCCGGGAACCCGTGTATTCCCGTTCCGAGCAGATGACGGCGATTTTCCTGTGCCCGGCACAGATCAGCGTATTTACCGCCTCCTCTGCCGCCTCCTTGTTGTTGATTGTGACGCAGTCCTCTTCACTTCCGTCTACGGCCCGGTCCACGATTACGATCGGGACACCTGCGTCGCGCGCCGGCTGAAGAAAATCCCCGTTCCGCTCTGTCGGTATCACGATGATGCCGTCGACCTTTTTATTCAGAAGGAACTGCACGTTGGAGTGCTCCATCTCGGTGTCTCCGGCGGAGTCACAGATCAGCATCGCATAGCCCTGTCTGCGAAGCTCCTTTCCGATTGTGCTGAGCATCGTTCCGTTAAATATACTTGCGATATTGTACACCATCACGCCGATGGTCTTTGTCCGGTTGGTGACCAGTCCTCTGGCGATTTCATTTGGCCGATAATGCAGGCGCTTTACCGCCTCATCAATCTTCTCTCTGTTCTTAGGAAGCACATTTCCTCCGTTGAGGTATTTTGAAATCGTCGCAAGCGAAAGGCCGGTTGCCTCTCTAATGTCTTTGATGGTTGCAGGCATATGATTCTCCCTCTTATGCTCTCCGGTGATTTTTTCGTCACTATGCGAGAGCTAAACGTTTCGTGATAAGCTAATTATATAGAGTTGCACAAATTATTTCAAGGACATTCTTAATAAATCGTCATATTGTCAGCACCTCAGGGTTACTGTTCACGCACAACTGACAAGGCAAGGATTTCACAGTACCTTTGCCTGAGCATTACTGGCTGTTAAAAGTTTTATCCGTAAGTCCTTCATGGAATGAATAGCGAGGACTTTGCGATGAGCACTTAGCGGGCGCTTGCGGCCGCTTACGTGCGACGCATACAAATCCCTTGGCGAATGAAATGAGCCTAGTAGATTTGCAGTTTGACGAAGGCGCTTGCGCCTGAGGAGTTCCGCAGCTTCAATAAATAAGGATAAAACTTTGTTACAGCCAGTTTGCGAATGGCAACAGGGCTGTGAAATCCCTGCCTTTCAGATATCCAGTGAACAGCAGCGCTGCAGGCAGCGGTTCACGCTTTCCATTTCTGTATACTCTTGTTATAATAATATATAATCATTAGCGCAGTATTAGTTCAGAAAAAAAAGGACTGCCTGCGGTCTCTTTTCCGGCAAAAACGAGATAAAGCACACTTTTTCAGGTTTCATTCTGCTGTTGAGAGAACGGCGGATTCTCGAAATTCGGAGGTGATGGATAGGATAGTTAATCGTATTTGATAAACGCAGCGTCATAAGTCACCGCTCAAGCCGTACAGCGCAAATCAGCGAATACAGGAGGTGCATATGAAGAGAACATTCCCTTTCAAACACATGGTACTGTTTCTTACAGCCTTGTTCATGTCGTTCCTTATTCCGCACAATACAGTTTTTGCGGAATCGATACCCGCTGATCTGAAGGAATCCTCAGCAGCGATCCAGAAGATGGCTGAGGAATGCTATGAAACGGAGCACTCGAAAAAGCCTTGTCAAATCAATATCGATTACGACAGTGCATACGGTATTTATATTGATGTAGATCTCTTCAGCGGCAGCAGCAAATCCTATCGCGAAGTAATGGATTTGTGCAAGAAGGCTCCTGTGTGTTATATCGTGCCGGTTCAGGTGGACGAGGAGCATGCAGTAGTCGAAGTCAGCAGAGGACTCCCGCTGAACACCTCGGCTTCGAGTCTGCTTACAGCGGAAGAGAAGGAAGAAATCAGGAACAACGAAGGAAAATGGATCCCCGCGAGTCTCACCTTCGACGCGGGCCCGAAGAGCATGGAACAGCAGACGGATGACACGCTGACACAGAACGGAATCTCTCCTGAAACAGATCATTGTATGGTGGGCGGAGTTCCGGGAATTCACGACCTCATTCTCGTCGCGGACACCCGGTCCGGCTGTGTCTACATCCCGTTTGACAGCAGCATTTCTGCCGCTTATGAATCAACATCGTACGCAAAAGCCTCCTCTGATGGGCAGAACCAGGAAGCAGTTCCCGGCGGGCAGCAAATAACTTCATCCTCTGAAGGACAGAACACAGCCCCTGCCGGAAATGTTTCAGAGCTGAAGGAAGGACAGGCCTACTCCTATCAGGACTTTCAGCAGATTGCACAGCTGAACCGCCAATATGAGCAGGCAGACGATATCGTGTCCGGCAGCAGCGCAGCCGCTGATCATTTCCGAGCGCGCATGATCGTTATCGCGGCGGCAGCCATCATAGCAGCCGCAGCGATCCTGATCGGAATACGAATCAAAAAGCATTCCTCCCGTTAGAGAGATAAAACGCGCTGCGCGAGTATGATCTCGCTATCGCGGCGCTCACCGCACACGAATACATCGCATTCAGCTGCGGCTTACTGTTCGCATAATCGCCGCCACCCGTAAAACGGGTGGCGGCGATTTTTTCAGGCTATGCTTTTTTCACAGCCCCGTTACGTTAGTTTTGTGTGATGGACAATACAGGGATCGAATCTGCGGCATGGTATCGATCTTCCTTCTGCAGCGATATATTCTAGTGCAAAACAGATAATGATTCTATTGAGCTGAGCATAATCTGCAGATGTTATTTTCCCGCAAGGTTATAAATTATCTTTTGTGATAGTGATCAAACGGATTTCATGTGGTTTCATCTTGATGCTTAATCGAAGGCAGCCATCTAAAGGAGACATCCATTCAGCTGTGTTTTCCGGAATGGATGTTCTTTGCAGATACTCCAGATCTCCTCTTGACAGGTTGGAAGAACATCCGAAAGCTGTCCATTTTTCCAGCACGCTTCCTGTGTCTTTATTGAGAACGCGCTGATGAATCGTATATGTATCCTCGTCCGGAAGATGGAGGACGATCTCCAGACACTTGGGTTCCAGATCCAAAAACAGATCATCCAGTTCATCGGGCTGATATGTATTTTCTTCCTTTAAGTAATACCGTGGCCCCAGAACCTTATGATTGTAGCAGATAATACGTATATCCCTTTTATTCTCAGCTGTGATGATACAGTCTTCCGTCTGTGCGATCAGATATTTCCCAAGGTAATTGAGAAAGCGATAAGCATAGTAAGCGGGTTTGCATATCCCGCTCCGGGAGATCAGTCCCGCGCTGCCGGAAAGAACAGCTGTTGAATCCGCATAGGCATTGATGATATCCGAGGCGTAGAAGATGCCTGCTGTCCCTATGTGATCCGGAATGCTTAACACATTATCCAGTATATCGGAAGCTCTGTAACAGCTGTCCTGGATATAGTTTCGATTGGCAACACTGTTTCCCCAGTCGGTTATCCAGTGCTGTCCGGAAAATCCGTTTTCTGACAGAATCTTCCGTATATCCTCAAGCTGTTCTTTCAGAAAATGATGACTGACGACCTTCCGGTACTGTTCCTGATAGACAGAAGCTTCGATATTTCCCGGCTCGTAGAGATATGGAAAATGGATCGACGTGAAGATATCAGGCTGATGTCTGGCCGACAGAAAATGTTCAATCGTCAGTCTCATATACTCCTGGTCGAAAGTAGCGATCAGTCCGGGGCCTGCGACAGACGCGGACGGAATGATCGATTTTATCATCTCATATCCCTTATCCCAGACCGCCCTGCTGCTGTATCTTTCCGCAGCAAAGTACGGCTTGTCATTCAGGAAAAAGGACAGCTCGAAGATCCACTCTCCCACGATCTTTTCTCCGTATCTGTGGCGTATATGTTCCAGAAAGCTCTGCAGCACATCGATCCACATCGATTCGGATTTAAATAAAATATCCGCCTCCTGACCGTAGATCATCTGCTTTTCACTGGCCATTGCAACATCCTTTCGCTGTGCAAGGTCAAGAAACAGCTTCACTTTATTATCTACGCAGAAATCCATGATTTCATCCAGAAAAGTGAAATTGTATTGTCCGGGAGACGCCCCGAGAACCATCAGACGGGGAGAAAACACATTCCATATTCGTAAGTAGGAGATATCCAGCCTGCCGATGAGAAAAAGGACTTGTTTCTGCAGGCTGGCAGACGCAAGATCATATGCCGGACCTACATTCAATATCTCGCTCCTTCCTTTCTTCCAGACATGCATATTTTCTATATCTGCATGGATCACCTGCTGATTTTCAAGATCTGCAACTGAGAGTGACTGGTTCTCCTCAAGGATCTGCCGAAGTTTATCTCGTTCCTGGAACCTGACCTCTTTGGTCTCCGGGTGCTTCCCATACCGGCTGCGATATTCTTTCGGCGTCATGTTAAAAGAAGCTCTAAACTCCCTGTTAAAAACCGAAGGCGTGGAAAAACCATTGTCTATGGCAATCTGCGTGATCGTATTCTTTGTTCTTTTCAGATCATTACTCGCATGTTCCATGCGGATCCTTTTAACGTAGGAAACAAAATGTTCCCCCGTGTCCTTCATAAATCTCTTCGATGCCCAGGAAGGAGAAATAAACAGCTGTTTTGATATCGACTGCAGACTCAATTCTAACATGTAATTTGCATGGATATAGTGGATCATCCGGATCACTACCGGATCCATCCCTTCCTGCTCCGACAAGGATTGGCCGCTTACCATAAACTGGGAGACAAGAGTCTGCAGCAACAGGTAAAAATACCCCCGTTCCTGAATCCCGCTGGTGTCCGTATTCCCCGCATATGCCAGCAGAAAATTCTGCATATATGTCTTCAATTCCGTATATCTCCTGCCGGAATCAGCACTGCTGTCTACGAAGAACCGGACTGAAGTTTTATCAAGCAGATCACATAACACATAATAATTTACCGTAATCTGCGCAGCCAGAATATCCTCTTCTGATTCAAGATATACGGATTCGTCTGAATTGACTGCCAGGATATCGGCTCTTTCCAGCCTGGTTTCTCCGGCAGGCAGATGTACCGTACAGGAACCATCCACCAGATAAAGAAGTCTGACGGTCTTCTCTTTCTCTATTTTCCTGCCTTTTCCACTGATAAGATCGATCTTATAGTCAATGCGGTCTCTCTTCATACAATTCCCTTTAAACAAAATACAAAAGCCGGAGTACCAGCCATCTCCTGATACTCCGGCATCTGCCTGCCTTTTCATTCAAACGGCAAGAGCACATAAACAATTATATATATAATTATACACTTCATCTGTATGGAAGTCTAATCGTTTTGGCTTTTTACATACCCGTCTACACTCTCGATCATCTTCATCAGAGCGGCAGCATACACATAATGTCCTGTCACATCCGGATGGTTAATGCCATTTGATAAGAGTTCCTTCCACGGACATCCCATATTCCTTGCTTCTTCCCAGATGGACCAGACATCTACAAGACATACGTTCTGCTCTTCTGCAACCTCACGGATAGCCTGTGCCCGTTCTGCAGTATGAGATGATCCCATCTGCCCGCCTTCAAATACAAGCGGCACATCGCCATTCGGAGTAAGCAGTACAATGTCGCCATTAATTCCATTTTTCAGGCGCTTTACCACATCTGTCAGCAGTTCTTTATATTCTTCCGTTGTTCCAAGATCTTCACTCCAGTTCAGCGCACCGTTCACGATGACCAGATCTGGCTGATAAGATATCGCATCCCGATCCAGACGCCTGGCGATTCCGACCAGACTGTCCCCTGCGATCCCTGAATTGATCACACTGACAGATGTCTCTTCAAATTTGTCGATCAGCATTTCACGAAATTGCTCAAGATAGCAGACTCGTGCATCTGTCAGATCGGCGGCAGGAAACGGAATCCCCCGTGCCAGATCTTCCAGTGCTTTTTTAAATGCCTTTGACAATTCTTCGGGGTCATCCGGAAGAAAACTCTCGAAATGTCCGGCTGTTACACTGTCTCCGATGGCTACTACCAGCGGATTTCTGGGATCAGGTTCCTCTGACTGTCCTCCAAAACTGATGCATCCTTTATTTTCTTTCATTACTCGGACAAAATGCATTGGCCGTTGTGCCGATGTATACCGATACTCATCTACACAATGCAGTAATATTTTTTTATATCGCTCATCCATTGCAAAACGGGTTCTCATCGTCGCCTCCGATAATTCCTTCGGGATATTACTCCTGAATAATATAAATGTTTACTATATGTCTTAACAGATTCATCGGATCATTCATACATCAGTACGACATCTCCGAACATTCCTGTAGCCTCCACCGTTTCGTACGTAAAATCAAATGGAGCCATTGGATAATTAACCTGATCACGGGCAGGTGTCGTTGCCACTTCTACCACGATCTTATTTTCTCCCCCTCCCAGCAGTCCTGTCAGGTCAAACTGATAAGGCGGAGTCAGACATACTCCGGCAGAAACATCATTTACCTCCATCTTACAGACCTCACCGATGTTTTCCGCAGCAAAGACCGCCCGGTCAGGAGCAGCATTAAACCTGATCACCTTCTCATAACGGATCATTCCGGAGAATGCATCGAGACGATCGCTCACCGGTGCAAGACGGCTTCCACTTTCATCGACATTCACTACATCTCCGTCTGGTTTGATGCATGTCACTCTCCATCCTTCGGTAAGGTCACAACTATGCGTCAGATCCGACATCCGCTCCCTGAAGCTGCGATGTACCCGAAGACCGGAGACATCATCCCATTCCAGGATCAGACAACTCTCACCGGGATTAAGATACAGGTTCAGACTGGCCATGCCATCCGGTGAACGTCCCGTTTCAACAGCTTCATATCGATCTTCCAAGGCATTATAGAAAACAAGCTTTTTCAGGGTGGGGAGCGTAACCACTCCTTCAAAAATATGATCAGCTGATTCGTTCATGAAAAAGAATCTCTGTCCTTCTTTCTCATAATGATAGAATGCAAGAGGTGCGAACGATGGCTGCAATCTGATTTTCCTCATTCCCTTCGCGGAAAGTACATCCGCCAACCTGGATAGAGCGACAACAGGCATCCGGCTCAGGAAGGAAAGATCCGGCTCACATCCGCCCTCATCCCTGAGAATTCTCTTCGGTGCCTCATCCACAAACATTACCGTGAATTCTTTCGCCTCTTTTGCGAAATCTATCAGGCCTTCGGGAATCTGCTCCGACCTGGGTACCAGCAGCGCATCAAAAGCGACTCCATTGATCACCAGTTTGTTCTTTTCGACTTTACCGTCATAATCCGGAAGATTACGGAGCATATCCAGACAGATAATGTCATATTCGATCTGATGTTCGCTGAGAACACGGCAGATCTTCTGCATCGGCATAGGATCTCCGGTCCAGTCCAGTTCACCGTCGTACAATACAGCGACAGATGCCACATGCTTTCCGCCGTTCAACATGCCGCACATTCTTCCCGCATATTTCATCAATTCAGCAAAGTACGGAAATTCCGGGTTATGTCCGCGTGCATAAAAATGAGGAGGACAATCATAGTCGGGATACTCTGCCATAGAGAAAGCGTGGGGAACAAGATGATTAATACCCCTGGACAGAAGGTGATCCAGCAGATATCGCATATCACGAACGCCGAATCCCCATCCATAAGCTCCAAACAATTCGCACATCGTCCGGCCCTTTTTCTTAGGATCCAGATGGCCGCCGGAGGCTCCCAGTTTTCCGAGGGTATAATGAAAGAATTCCCCGTCACAGTCCGTCATGGCTTTTCTTATCTGTACCGGAGCCCCGAAATAATACTGGCCTCCGATCATATCGATTCCTGCCATATCCTGTCCTTCCATGGCCCGGAACCAGTGGGCAGCCCCAAGACCTAGGCGGCTGTGAACGCCGTTGTCCTCCACAACATGTCCGATATATTCCACACCATGTTCATGACACCATTCTCCGATCGGACGGCAGAAATTCCTGGCATAAAGCTTCGATATGCAGTCCATATAGTCATATCGGAACTGTTCTTTCATCTGCTTATCCGAAGAGTCGGCAAACAATAACGGAAGGTATTTCCCGAATCCGCCAGGATATCTCTCAAGCAGCATTTCTTCCAGCTCTTCACTCCATGGGAGCGGCATCTTCGGCTTGCCCAGTTTGGTATCGAAGCACTGCTCTGAAATATTTCCGAACTGAGGTTCATCGGAAAAGAAACCAATGATGATCTTGCCGAATTTGTCAGCATACCTCTCGTAGTGCGCCTCATATACACCTTCAATCTGCGTGTGCGCCGAGTCACGGTCAATCATGTTGATATAGGTCGGATCTCCGCCGTCTGTACGCGTGAGATAGATCGCATGGATACGCCACTGTCCCTCGGGAAGAGTGAATGTTGCGATGCCATCCTTGCAACAATCCGTGAGGTCGATCATTTCTCCGGAAAAGACCTCACCCTCTTCAAAACGAAACGCCACCAGCGCCAGCAGCTTATTCCTGGCCCGTTCCTCGTAATCCACAGGCTTCCCGATCTCCCAGAAACCAATCGAAGGCTTGAGCATCCGGGCAACATTCAGGGAACGCGGACGAGCGGCACCGAAGACATCGGAAACAGAACATGCGATATACTGTTTCTTTCGTTCTGGATATCGCTCGATCAGGCCATTGGCATACCCGGTCGGAAAATGTTTATCATCAAGAATCCAGACCTTCATGTCCCGTTTTTCCGCTTCATCCAGAACAATATCCACATCATGCCACCAGCCGGGCCCGCAAAAGTCATCATGCGGGCGGGCTTCCAGGCATACTGCCCGGATACCGCATTCATAGATCTTCTCAATCTCTGTTCTTATGACCGATTCGTCTTCACCGCGCATCCACAGGAAAGGAAAAATAAAGTTATTCATTTCTATCACCTTTTCTGTATTTTTCGGGCATCATCAACATGCCAAGTGCTTCAATCAGCCAGTTCTGTCCGGGGATCTCTTCGGGACCTTCCAATTCGGTAAAACCATGTACCACTCCCGGGTAACAATGGTGAATCGTCTGAACACCGGCTTCCAACAGCTTCTGTGCATACTGATCCCCATCCTGCCGGAGAGAATCAAACTCGCAGGTCTGTATAACGGCCGGCGGCAGATCCTTCAATTCTTCCCTGTCTGCTGCCAACGGTGAACATAGAATACTTTTTCGCTCTTCATCTTCCGCGTAAGCTGCCGCCAGTTCATTCATCAGTTCATATGGAAGTGCGCCTTCTTCCTGATATCTCTGGCTCCCGGGGATCAATCCGCACAGATCCAGATACGGGTGATCCAATACCTGTGCAGCAAATTGAAACACTCCCCGCTCCTTTGCCAGAAGGCAGAGCGCCGCAGCCAGATTTCCACCGGCGCTACGCCCGCCTACTGCCATTCGATCCGGATCGATATGAAACCGGACAGCATAATCTCTCATATAGCGGATCACTTCATACAGATCAAAAAGAGCTGCAGGAAACCTGACATCCGGTCCTAATGGGTAGTCCAGAGCATACACCTCGAATCCAAGCTGCTCATTGATATGATGGCAAAGCAGATCTCCCTCTTCCATCATTCCCCATACAAATCCGCCGCCGTGAATATCAAAGTATACAGGTGCTGTCTCTTTCCCTGAAGGATAATGGAGTACCTTGTGAATTCTTCCATCGATCTGTACTTCTTCCGGAACACCGTGTATATGCCGGTCCCTGACCAGATTCCGGACCCGTTGCAGAGAATCTTCCTTCGCCTGTCTCAACATCTCCATCTTTTTTTGATCGATCATAACTGTCTCCTCAAAATGTGAAACCTGTTTCAGAAACATTCTTTCGCTCCCGCGTATGCGGGAGCGAAAGAACGCAGTGAGCCTCCGACGGCACACTACTGTGCCTTCTTTATTTTACACGATCAGCAGTCTTCTGCTGTTTGTATTCTGTCCGAATTCTACAAAATACACCACTGCCGGCTTATCCGGATCCTCCAGTGCTTCAAGTTCCGGCGGCATATAAGAATGCGTGCAGTAGAAACCGTATGTCAGGTCATGATATCCCTGGCCAAGGCCGCCTTTCTTTTTCACAATCAAGGTTGCCGGCTCCATGGGATGCCAGTGGGTATGGCAGTCCTTTCTCATATCAGCGTAGGTATAATCCTCACCATTCACACGCCACATGATCTCGTCTTCTCCGAAGGTCTCCCCGTCCACGATCAGATGGCCCGGCTTGATCTGGCTCAGATAGACTCCCCGATAATAAGGCAGGCGGATCTTCAGCTGAAATCCGGTCACCTCTCCATTTTCCTCAATGTTTCTAAAGCCTGTTGATTGAATAACCTGTTTATCCATGGTTCCGCCTCCTTAATATCCCAGAATATTTTTCATCATAATGTGCTGTTTACGCAGTGTCTGGCCAACCTCATAGCCATAGTCATACTTGTCATTTCCCTCATACTCGCTGAGCAGGTATCCGTCCCATTCGTGTTCTTTCAGGATGGTCAGAACTTCTTTGTAGGGAACCATCGTCTCTTCGAAATCATCACTCATATGGAACAGTTTTGCATGGCAGCAGTACAGATACGGGATCAGCGGAATGATATCCTCCGGCTTGCTGGGAACAAACCCGGGAGATACAAAATCAGTCGGTCCGAAAGCGCTACGGAACACACTGAAGTCGATGTTCAGTCCGAAGTTTTTGGTCCCTGTCTCCTCGATAAAGTCTACATAGTCCTGTACCATTTTGCTCTTCAGGCTCGTGGGGATATGGATCTCCGGGCAGAGCTTCAGGTCCAGACGTTCCGCCAGCGGAAGGACTCCCTTAATGATCTCTCTCCAGTTCTCTACAGGATCCAGGTCACTTGTGATGACAGACATTTTCGTCCTCATAATGTGGAATCCAAGTCTGTGGGCAAGGCGCATATCCTGCTCAAGTCTTTCGATTGCTTCTTCTGTGGTCAGTTCGCGGTCCTGCAGTACCCTGCAGTCGATCCAGTGGCCATATTCCACCGGTTCCACCTGGTACTTTTCGCACAGGCCAAACCACTTGTCCACCCACGCATCTGTCGGATACGGATAGTTCTCGATATGGGTGTTTGCCAGGATCTCAATTCCGTGGGCTCCCATATCCTTCAATTCCTCAAAACAATCCTCCAGGGTCTTTTCAAAACCAAATTCCGCTGAGTAACTGTACAGGGCGATGCCTCGCTTCGGTCCTTTCTGTTCATATTGATACATCGTTTTTTCTCTCCTTTTTTAATATGTTTTTAGTTTCATTGTTATCTGTTCATTGGATCATCCGGAAGCATATGGCCGGATCTTCTGGCTTCCAAAGTTTCACGGATCTTATTCATGGTCTTCTCATCCAGCTTGTAGAACACCATCAGGAGGAGTGAGAGAAAGGTCAGGATCGCCGGAGCCAGGTTGACGATTACGTTGATGCCGGTAAGAGCCTGCGGTGTCTGCTGGGCATTGGCTACATATCCAACTGCTGCCAGTGCAAGTACACCGACGGAGCCGGTCACTGCCGTAGCCACCTTTACGCCTAAGCTCTGGAATGAGAATGCCAGTGCGTCATCGCGGACACCGAACATATAGTCTCCATATTCGATGGAGTCGCAGAGCATACTGTAGCTGACGCTTGTAGCAGAATTGGTGATTCCGTAGATTCCGCTACAGAGCAGGAGGATCGCTATATTTCCAGCCGGTGCGAAGAACAGGAAGATCATGGATAACGCATTCAGGCACATGGTGAAGATGAACCAGCGGATCTTTCCGAATTTACGTGTGGCCAGGGGAAGAATCATGTTGCCTACGATCTGAAGAAGACTGATGATCGTGAACGTCGGTGCGATATAGTTGTATGCACCCGCCACATAGATCAGGTAATAAGACAGCAGTGACATTCTGGCGATAGCTGCCATAGCCCCGAAAAATACCATCGCTACGCAGATCAGTATCATTTTGTTTTTCAGCAGGGATTTCAGAGATTTGCTCAGCGGCACCTTCTCAGCTTTTACCGATTTATCCGGCTGCTCTGCTGGTCCATCCTTCACTTCATGGCATCTGGCTGCACAGTACCAGAACATCGGGATCGCGATCAGTGAAAATACGATAGTGGCCCGATTGAACCCTCTTCCGTTGGCAACTTCACTTTTACTGAAGAAGAGGATCAACGGCATGGCGACAGCTCCGAGGATCGTCTGAATGACTGATGAAACAACCTGCGCCATGGAAATAATGTCCATTTTTATCTGAGAGCTGTTGGAAAGCCGGTTGACCAGACCATTAATGGCCACCTGAACAACCGTGTACGCCATACCGACGCCTATATAAGTCAAGAGACAGACCACTGCTTTGGTCGTTCCTTCCAGCGGCCAGACTGTAAAGGTCAGGATATTGAAAATGGCAAGGAACGGCGCGCCCATCACAATATACGGTTTAAATTTACCCCAACGAGAATGTGTTCTGTCTACGATGGCACCCATCATAGGATCGTTGATCGCATCCCAGATCCTTGCGACCAGAAGGATCGTAGATATGACCCCAGCGGACAGGGAAACCACATCTGTGTAAAAAAGCATCAGGTAGTTATTGATCATGTACCAGACTACATTGGTTCCGCCAAACCCTATGGAATAAGCAATGGCAGATCCTACATCCATTTTATCTTTCTTCTTCACATCAGCTTCCGTTGAGACATTCATTTTTTCTCCTCCTATCTGAATATCTTATGTGCTTATCTTACTTCCTCTCTTCTTCTCCAACTTTTCAGTATCTACTCATATTGAAGCGTAATTTTTTCTTCCATCGAATTCACTGGTCTGTATGGAAATAAAATATAATCAATAATTTCCAACATCAGGCGAGATGACTGTGCTGAACATCGGTCTTGTTATTTAGTAATATGTAAGGCATAAGAGAAAAGAAGCTTCCTGCACCCCGGCTGCAGGCAAGGGTACAGGAAGCCTTCTCCGGGATTGTGAAGAAGATGCTGCTTTGCTATTCTTAATTCAGGGTGATAGTAAGAACAACCGCCATCATTCTGATATGCGGGCGTCTTTTATGAAAGGATGTTATGGACTGGAAAGAAAAAACAGCGATCGTGATCGGAGCAAGCGACGGGATCGGAAGCGCCATCTGTAAAAAGCTTGCAAACCTTAAGATGAACCTGGTAATCACGGGAAGGAAAAAGGATGCGCTGGATTCTCTTGCTGAGGATCTTCAAAATGCAGGTGCCAGAGTTCTTGTGATGGACGGAGATATTACCGATAGCGCATTTGTTAAGAGACTTCCGAAAGCTGCTGAGGAACAATTCCAGAGTCTTGATGTCCTAGTTAACTGCGCAGGGATTGCACAGAACCAGCACTTTGAGGATGTGACGGAGGACGACTATGACAGAATCACGAACCTGAACACCAGGGCGCCCTTTTTCTTGTGCCAGGCAGCCTTGCCGGCGCTGAGAAGGTCTTCCTGCGCAACGATCATCAACATCACATCTGTGGTTGCGCACAAAGGGTATCCCTATCAGAGTGTGTACGCCGCAAGCAAACATGCCCTGATGGGTTTCTCAAAGACTCTGGCGAACGAAGTTTATAAGGAAAACATCCGGGTGCACCTGATCAGCCCGGGCGGGGTGTACACACCAATGGTTGCTCTTGCAAGGCCGGACCTTAAGCCGGACATGGTTTCCCTCTTCCGGAAGACATTGTTGAAATTGCCGTATTCTACCTGAAGATGCGTGATGCTAACGCAATTATTGATGAAGTGCAGGTACACCGGTCCGGAAAAGAAGCGTTTGCATGATCCGGAGGCTTGAACCTTCTGTTGTTCGTTGTAATCTCAACATCCGGTCCTTTCGCCGGAATTACTAAATGCAGGTTTTATATTAGAAATAATCCTTGGTATCAGATGAAACGCATCTCCGCCTGCCAGCAAAAAAGTCATTACAGAACATCTGAAGTTAATGGATCCGCCTTTGCACAAGAAGATGATCCCTGCGGTAAAAGTGAACAGCAGATAGAATGCCTCAATGCTCCCACATAAGAAGATTGTTCTCTATCATTGAATGAAGACGCCCTTCATTCGTAAGATATGTCAGATAAGAGCGGACAGTGCTGCCGACCAATGCATGCTGTTCGAATGTCATTCTTAGATCATAGGTCTCAAACAGCTTTTTCAGCAGATGTTCGAAACTGACCGGCTCGCTGCACATTGACATTATCTAATCCGATATGTCGTATACCTTAGAGGGCTTTGAGGATCTCCACTCTCTGTTTGATCCCGACCGAGAGGTTCTCTACCTTTTCTCGCGGATCCACTGCAAGTCCATAAGTATCTGCAATCTCGCGTAACCTCTACGTAGCTCAGAAGGGCTGGACGGTAGCGTCGATCGTTATGGCAGTAGGCTTTATCGCTGTTAGTTTCATCCCGTTCACTATCTGCAAAGAGCGTGTTAAGCAGGAGACAAATCAAAAGGAGGGCAATGCAGGGCCAAGCATTGCAGAGAGCCTTAAGAGTCTTGTCCAGAACAAGTACTGGGTGATGATTGTGACACCTTTATATGTACATAGCTGATGAAGGATTTCAGCAAGATCCTGCTTGTATTGATTGTTAATGATTTTTCGCCTATACTTTGGTGTGAACACGATATGGTACTTACACAGCCATTTGGTATGTGCAAGGCTATTCGCTTGGTTCGCCATGAGATCACCTCTTTCTTTTTAAATAGTGGCTTGGACACCTCTATTATAGAAAGAGGTGATCTCAATTGTATAACTATTTGACTCTCACCCGCATAGCGGGTGATTTTTTGTTTCGCTCGGCTCATATTTCCGTTGGGAAATACTCGCTCGATCTCAACAGGCTGAAGCCCATAAACAGATGAGCCCGGCAGAAGACTGCCGGGCTCTCTTCATTATTCAATATTCTGTAAAAATCTGCGCGGCTGTGCCGCTCTCAATATCCTTTTACATCAAAATAGTACTCATGCTCTTCCACCGGGATGTTTTCCCGTTTCACATGCTCGATGTTGATCCAGGTTCCCTTGCTGATGTTGTACACAAGACGATAGAGCTGCTCCTTCGTTCCCTGGGCTTCCATGACGACAGATCCGTCCCATTCGTTTTCTACCCATCCGGTGACGCCCAGCTCCTGAGCCGCGTACTTTGCGCGATACCGGAACCCGACTCCCTGCACATCGCCGGTAAACGTCATTCTCTGCCTGATAATCTTCGCTCCGTTGATATCCATAGTGAAATCATGCCTTCCGAGCCTTGCTCCTGCCCATGGTAAATCCATGCCTTCCGGGCCTTGCTCCTGCCCCTGGTAAATCCATGCCTTCCGGGCTATGCTCCTGCCCCTGGTAAAATCATGCTCTCCGGGCCTTGCTGTTTCCACAGGTGAACTCACGCCTTCTGTGCCTTGCCTCTGCCTGACTTTGCCTTAACCTTGGAATCCTTGTCCTTCGAAGCCTTCGTCTCCTTCGGCGCCTTTGCGTCCTTTGTAGCCTTATCCTTATCCTTGCCTTTTTTGATTTTCTTCTTACCGGCCGGTTCCACTGCCGGAAGCCGGTATTTCTCCAGATAGGAATCGAACTCATCGACGAACTCGGATTCTCCTCCGTATTTCACCTCGTTCAGGTATCCGTGCGTCTCAAAGCTGGAATTCTTTGTCTGGATGATGCACACGCCGACATTTGAGCAATGGTCTGACACTCTCTCGCAGTTCGTGATGTAATCCGTCAGGATAATCCCGAGTTCCACCCGGCACTCGCCGGTTCTCAGACGGTCGATATGGCGATTCTTGATTTCCTTCGTCAGATCATCGATCACCTCTTCCAGAGGCTCGATCAGCTTCGCCTGCTGCTGATCGTCTTTTTCAAAAGACTCGAGGGTAAGATTCATAATCTCATTCAGGGCGCTCGTCAGAACCGCAAGCTCCTCTCTCGCGTGCGCGGAAAACGAAAGCTTCTGGTCATGCATCTGCCGCGCCAGCTTCGTCATGTTGATCGCGTGGTCGCCGATACGCTCGAAGTCATTGATGCAGTGAAGCATCTCGGAGATCTGGTCGCTGTCCGTTTCCGTCATATCCTTGGCGGATAGTCGCACAAGATAGGTGTCCAGCTCGTCCTCCAGGTAGTCCAGTTCCTCCTCTTTCTTGATGATCCTCTCGACCTCATCCCTGTCGAAATGCTCAAACATTTTCAGCGCACTCGCGAACGACTCACGGGCGAGCTTCGCCATTTCAATTGTCTTGTCACGGCACTGGCCGACCGCAAGGCCGGGGGAGAGAAGAAGTCTCTCATCGAGCAGCGTGGATTTCTCCGTATCAGTTTCGTCGTTTTCATCGACTCTGACCATCCGCTCGACCAGATGCACAAGCTTCTGCGAGAACGGCAGCAGAATGACGATGGTTCCGATATTGAAGATCGTATGGAAGACCGCGATCTGAAAGGAATTGATCACATGGTTGAAAATCGGAAGCCTTAAGATATAGCGGAGCACCACGTACAGCACAAGCCAGATGACGGTGCCGAGAATCTTGATCAGGATATGCAGCGCCGGGACACGTTTGGCCTTTTTGCTGACGCCGATGCTGGACAGAATCGCCGTCACACAGGTACCGATATTTGCGCCCATAACAATCGGAATCGCCATGCCGAAGCTGATCTTTCCGGTCAGGGACAGCGCCTGAAGAACGCCGATAGATGCCGCCGACGCCTGAATGACTCCGGTGAATGCCGTTCCGACAAGCACGCCGATGAACGGGTTGTCAAACGCGATCAGAATATTCTGGAACTCCGGCATCTCAGCCAGAGGAGAAACCGAATCCGACATCAGGGTCATGCCGTACATGAGAACGGCAAAGCCGCACAGGATCGTTCCGATGTCCTTTTTCTTCTGTTCCTTGCAGCCCATGATCATGATGACGCCGACAATAGCCACGATAGGGGCAAAATTCTGCGGTTTCAGCATGGATACAAAGATATTGTCAGAAGAAATCCCGTTCAGAGAGAGAATCCAGGCCGTAAGCGTGGTTCCGATATCGGATCCCATGATGACGTTGACCGTGGAAGAAAATTCCATAATGCCCGAATTGACAAGACCGACAAGCATGACAGTAAGAGCCGAGGACGACTGAATGGCGATCGTGATGATCGCGCCCAGCACAAGGCTCTCAAGAGGGTTCGCCGTAAGCTTCTTCAGGATGCCCTCCAGACGGCCTCCCGCCATTTTCTCCAGGTAATTCGACATGACATTCATGCCGAACAGAAAGAAAGCCAGCCCACCGATAAGCGCGAACAGATTATATATTGACATCAATTTTCCTCCTGCACCGGAAACCCCGTTGTTCCCGATACAATTTGCATATCCGATAGTCCTGCAGGCCTCAGCGCGGTAATCTATCCGTTTTTCCGAGCCGTGCGGCCGATATGACAGTTTGAAAAATCTGCCATGCCATATCTGATGCGTCTCCGACTATCTTTTTATTTACACTACCTTAACGATTGTAGCATAACATTATCCTCAGCTTAAGCCAAATTTTATGATTTCGCAGGTATTTTTTTCCACAAAATTCACAAACAACAGAAGAGCTCACTCTCCCTGTTCCGTTGACAGCAAAATGCGGTCATTATTGAAGTTCTTCCCGGTTCCCTGCGCGAACTTCTCAAGCAGGTCCTCCACCGTCATGCCGTCCCTTTCCTTTCCCTTCACGTCAAATACGATCCGGCCGTCGCTCATCATCAGCGTCCGGTTCCCGAGCTCCAGCGCCTGATTCATGTTGTGCGTGACCATCAGGCAGGTAATGTTCCGTTCCGCGACAATCTTTCTTGTCAGGTCCAGAACCTTCGCCGCCGTTGACGGATCCAGCGCCGCCGTGTGCTCATCCAGGAGCAGAATCTTCGGCGTGACCATCGTCGCCATCAAAAGAGTCAGGGCCTGTCTCTGGCCGCCGGAGAGCAGGCCGACGGGGTTCTTCATCCGGTCCTCCATTCCCATATCGAGAAGGGCCAGCTGCTCCCGGAAAAATTCCTTTTCTTTCTTGCTGATTCTGCTGAAAATCGCGTGCTGCTTCTTCGACGCTCTCAGATAGGCGATGGCCAGATTCTCCTCGATCGTCATGTGGGGCGCCGTACCCATCAGCGGATCCTGAAAAAGTCTTCCTATATATACGCTTCTCTTGTACTCCGGCACAAAGGTGATATTTTTTCCGTCGAGAATGATGCTTCCTCGGTCCGGATAAAAGCTTCCCGCGATCGCATTGAACATCGTCGATTTTCCCGCGCCGTTCGACCCGACAATCGTAGCGAAATCACCGTCCTCAAGCGTAAGGTTCACACCGGTCAGTGCCTTCTTCTCATTGACCGTTCCCGCGTTAAAGGTTTTTCTGACATTCTTCAGCTGCAGCATTATCGGTCACCTCCTTCTTCCTCGTCTTCCAGGCTCATCTTCATGGACGCCCGCTTCTGTGCGTGAAGCGCGATCAGCTTTCGGATCTGCGGAGTGGTAAGCGCAGCCGCGACAATCAGAGCCGATACCAGCTTAAAGGCCTCTGTCGGAATGTTCAGGCGCAGCGCGACGGACATGACAAAACGATACAGAACGGAACCGATAACAACTCCGATAATCCGCATCAGCATGCTGCCGTTCTTGAAAAACATCTCGCCGATGATCAGCGAGGCAAGCGCGACCGTGACCATGCCTGTGCCCAGGTTGATATCGCTGTTCCCGTTATACTGCCCGATCAGGCATCCGGCCATTCCGGTCAGTGCGTTCGCCACACAGAGACCCACAATCGTCGTAAACGCCGGGTTAATGGAAGACGCCCGGACCATTGCCGGGCTGTCTCCGGTCGCACGGATGGAGAGCCCGAGCCTCGTCCCGAGGAACCAGTAAATCGCCAGCACAATCGCAGCAAGGAGGATCACAAGGAGGACAAGGGGGCTCCAGCTCTTCCACGCCTTAGAGGAGCTCAGCGATTTGAACAGGTCAAAAACGGTCGGAGATCCAAACAGCGAGAGGTTGGATGAAAATCCCATGACGCCCAGATTAACAGTATAAAGACCCGTATTCACAATAATGCCGGCCAGAATGCTCTGCACGCCAAACTTGGTCTGTAGAATTGCGGTGATAAATCCGGAGCAGACACCCGCTGCCATTGCCGCAAAAATGGCCAGCACCGGATGGCCCGCGATCGTGACCACAGCTCCCACCGCGCAGCCGAGCGTATAACATCCGTCCGTTGAAAGATCACAGATGTCCAGAATGCTGAAGCTGATAAAAAGAGACAGCGCGACCAGCGCATAAATCAATCCCAGTTCCAGTGCCGTCTGGACAATTCCCATCGTTAGAAAACCTGACACGTTCAAACCCTCCCAAAATTCATTCTGAGTGTGAACGAGATAAAACACGCTGCGCGAGTTTTATCTCGCTAAGCGACGCTCGCCGCACACGAATCCTTCGCATTCGGCTGCGGCTCACTGTTCGCGTAAATTAAAGAGCTGGCGCAGCGCCGTGCGTCAGCTCTATTCTATCACGCAATATACGTTTTCATCAATTCTCAAACTCTTTTGCGGTTGTTGTTTCCTCGACGCTTGTGCAATAGGGCTTGAACGCCGCTTTTACCTTGTCCAGATCATAACCGAGTGTCTTGCATACATCGGTATTAATGGTTGCAATACCATTGTCAAACGTCTGAACCGGAGTCTTGGCCGGATCCGCTCCATTTACCAGAATATCCACAACCATATCTGCGGTAGCGGTTCCCAGGTTTGCGTAATCGACGCCGTATCCGACAAACGCTCCGTTCAGGGCGAAAGAATCCGCGCCGCAGTACTGCGGGATGCCTGCCTCCGCAAGCTTCTGATAGATTGCCAGTTCCGCGGTCATGACGGTGTTGTCCGTTGGTGTGAAGACCGCATCCACGCCTTCCGCGATCAGCGCGTTCGCTGCGTCAGTGATTCCTGTCGTATCCGTTCCGGTCTTCTCAATGTATTTGATTCCCTTCTTGTCCAGATATGCCTTGGCATCTGCGATCGGCTGTTTGGAAGCATCCTCGCTGTTGGAATACAGAAGGCCTACATAAGAGAGATCCGGATTCTGCGCCAGCATAAGATTCAGCACAGCCTCCGTATTCAGCGCATCGGAGGTTCCGGTGATGTTCGATCCGGGCGCATCCATGCTCTTGACGAGATTTGCTCCTACCGGATCTGAGCTTGCCGCGAAGACAACCGGAATCGGATCATCCTTTGTAGCGGTTTGCATGATCTGTGCCGTCGGCGTGGCGATCGGAACAATGATGTCTACCTGATCCGCGATCAGTTCGGATGCGATCTGCTGCAGCACGGTACCATCCGCCTGTCCATTATAGGTATAGTCCGAATAATCAAACGTGACGCCAAGCTCCTTACCCTTTGCGTCCAGCTCGGACTCAATATTCGATTCGATCTGATTCAGAGATGCGTCATCCACATACTGTACAATACCAACCTTAAAGGTCTTCCCGGATGATGTTGGTGCGGAGCTTCCAGACACCGACGTTCCGGTCACGGACGCCGTTGCCGATTCGGAAGATGTTCCGGCCGCTGACGTGGAGGAAGCGGACGAACCTGCTGCCGATGTTCCCGATGCTGCGCTGCTGCTTCCGCATGCCGCAAGGGAAAATGTCATGATGCCGGCCGCCGCGATTGCTGCGATTTTTCTGAATGCTGGATTTTTCATAGTTTTGTTCTCCTCTCTTACTTGTTCATTCCTTCTGCTGAAAACGAATATGACTTTCATGCCGGAATTGTTTGAACGGAGGGGGATGGTATCAATATACTTGTTGCCTTCGAAATCGCATCCGGTCTCTTTCGCGCGCTTCGCGTGCGACGAGACCTGTCTGCGTTTTCGAAGAGCTTATACAATAAAAATAGCTCCTGCCCCGCATTTGGGACAAGAGCTGTAAATTCTCCTGCGATACCACCCAGATTAGTAATTCGGAACTGCCGGACGGGATTACGTTCCCGAGGGCTTCTTCTTCCGAATACTCTCTCATTCCACACACCTGCATGTGCTCCCGATTGATAACGGATGGGTTCCCGTCGGTTCCTACCTGACATATCAACGTCTCTCAGACCGCCCTCAGAAGTCCATTCACTTCGCACCCACGGCTGCAATCCCACCTTCTGCAGCTCTCTTGTACGCTTCCCGCAAAGCTACTACTCTTCCTCAATGGTTTGAACCGATTATAAGCAGAGGCGAAATGTTTGTCAAGGCTTTTTCATAGATCTTCAACATTTTTTCAAAGAATTTTCATAGCTCTTCAATAGCTATTTCATTTCTCTTTTCAATGCCTTCCATGCTCTATAGCCACCATTGAAGCATCGACGCCCTCAGTCGTACAGCCTCCTGAGATAGACGATAATTCCGATCATATCCGCTACCGTCACGACGATGGAAATGATTCCCATGATCGGGCTCTCGATCAGCGCCATGAATACCTCGGCGGCGGATAGAATGATCAGAAAGACGCCGACCGCTCTCTGATAGCGGAGCTGATTCTCCGGACTCAGCTTCTTCTTCTCCCGGTACTTGCCGCTGAACGCGTCCAGAATTCCCTGGCCTTTTCCCGCAAAGAATACAATGGCAAGCAGGAAGAGTATTCCCGCAAGAAACCAGTCAAAGGTACTGTTAAACATAATAATCCTCCATATCCCGGCCGCCGGATCGTTCTCCGCCACGCCGCTGCATAGTATCTCTCGATTTTCGTTTCGTCAGCTTCACCGACTCTGCCATCAAATATCCCGCCATCTGCTACTTCGGCTATGCCATGATCTGCCCTCTCAGCCGTTTCTCCGGTTTGCCGTCATTTGCCCTTCCGGTCACATCTGCGGCTCTTCCGGATCACGCATCATTTTGAAATCGCGCTGTGCCACCTGAATGCCCTTCCGGTCACATCTGCGGCTCTTCCGGCCCACGCATCATCAGTACGGCATTCTCGACAGGCGCCGAATAATAATTCCTGCGGATCCCCATTCTCCGGAACCCGGCATTCTCATACAGCCGGATCGCGGGCGCGTTGCTCTCCCGGACCTCCAGAAAAATCTTCCGGATGCCGCGCTCCCCCGCGGTGCGTATAAGCTCGGATACGAGACGGCTGCCGATATGACGGTTCCGGTATCTTCGGTCCACCGATACGTTCGTGATGTCGCCCTCGTCCGGTATCCCATATTCTCCGATATAGCCGACGACGCTTCCGTCCGCCGCCGCCACGAGAAAATCCGCGTCCGCTCTGTCGAGAAAGCTCTGATAATCTTCCGCTGTCCACGGTCTGGAGAAGTTCTCCCGCTCGATTCTCTCCACCTCCGGAAGATCCGACGGCACCATCCTCCGGATTTGAATCATTCCGGAATGTGGCTGCGTTGCCGCGCCCTTACTTTTGCAGGCTGGATTTCTCTTTTTTTTGCTTTCTTCCGCCCGGTTCATCCGGATGGATGTTCTCTCTTTCATGGTCTCTGTCTTCCGTCAGGAATAATCCTTCGGCCTCAGCTTTTCTGAATTCTTCTCGATTTCCTGTACCGGAACGCCCTTCGCGGTCTGTTCCCTCTCCGCCTGCGAAGCGCGGAGATATTCCGGCCGATGCTCATCAGCCGTAACGGTCATGCCCTTGGAAAAATATATCTCACCGAGAGCTCCGACAGCCCCGGCTCTCTGCCGGTTCATGTGCGCGGGCGCCACCGAGAAGGGGACCTTCAGAAGCTCACGGATCCGGCTCAGATAAGGACTGACCCCGTCGCCGAGCAGAATGACAGGCTCCCCGATGCGATTCAGCTCTTCCATCAGATCCTCCACCGCCTCGGCGCACTGTTCCTTCACAGCGATGAGCTCATGATGCAAAAACCGGTAAATTCCCGTATACACCTGGGCGCGACGGGCATCCATCATCGGAACGATCAGTCCCTGCGCGTCATAGAGATTATAGGCAAGCGCGTCGACCGTAGGCACCTCAACCAGCGGTTTGTCCAGCGCCAGGCCGAGACCCTTGGCTGTAGCGGAGCCGATCCTCAGCCCGGTAAACGAACCGGGTCCCTTGGAAATGGCAATCGCGTCGATGCTGTTCAGATCCAGATCGATCATTTGCACAATCGCGTCCAGCATAGGCAGCAGCGTCTGTGAATGTGTCTTCTTGTAATTCACCGTATACTCGGCCAGCAGCGTATCGTCCTCCAGAAGAGCGACGGATGCCACCAGGCCCGAGCTGTCAATGGCCAGTATCTTCAATCGTAATCCTCCGATAATCAAAACCCTTGTCGGGATCCTTCTCAATCGTCACATGAATCGCGCCTTCCGGTATGATGTCGCGGACCATATCCGCCCATTCGACCAGGCACACTCCGCCGCCGTAGAAGTAGTCGTCGTAACCGACCTCTTCCATCTCCTCGGGCTCTTCGATCCGGTAGACGTCAAAATGATAAAACGGAATTCTGCCGCTCAGATATTCCTGCACGATTGTAAATGTCGGACTGCTCACCGGCTCGGTCACCCCGAGACCCTCCGCCAGCCCCTTCGCAAATACGGTTTTCCCGGTTCCGAGATCTCCGTCCAGTGTATAGATCGTTCCCGGCACCGCCTTTTCCCCGAGTTTCCGGGCAAACGAGCGGGTCTCCTCCGGGCTTCTTGTCTCAATAACCATTCCGCCTCAAATCCCTCCGGTTTTCCTGTCATGCGCCGCACAAGCGGCTTTTATTTTATCACATTTTCCTTTATAATAACATATGTTCTGTTTTTTGAAAAAACAGGGTGTCCGCGTCCCGCGCAGCTGTTCAGGCGAAGCCGGAAACGGAAAAGGCGCTCATGAACAGTGGCCATCCTGCAGGGACCAAATACAATAAGCAACAGAATAAGGAGAAAAAATATGTCTAATCCAATCGTTACCATTACCATGGAGAACGGCGATGTCATGAAGGCAGAGCTCTATCCGGAAACCGCGCCGAACACGGTCAAAAACTTCATCAGCCTCGTCCGCAAGGGATTCTACGACGGACTCGGCTTCCACCGCATCATCTCCGGATTCATGATCCAGGGCGGCGATCCGGCCGGCAACGGAACCGGCGGTCCCGGCTACTCCATCCGTGGCGAATTCTCCGGCAACGGCTTCCGAAATGACCTTTCGCATGAGCCGGGCGTGCTCTCCATGGCCCGCGCGTCAGATCCGGATTCTGCCGGCAGCCAGTTCTTCATCATGCACAAAGCCGCAAACTATCTCGACGGACAGTACGCTGCCTTCGGCAGAATCATCGAGGGTATGGACATCGTGAATAAAATCGCAGAGGTTCCCACCGACTGGAGTGACCGCCCGACAGAGCCTCAGGTTATCAAATCCATGACCGTCGACACCCTGGGCGTCGATTATCCGGAACCGGAAACCCTGTAAATGGATGCCGTCTCTCCTCTTCCGGATACACACGGCCCGGCGCGCTGCGAATCTTTCCGATCCGCCAGGCGAATATATCGCAGAGTATCAGATTCACGTAATACAGCGTCATCTCTGCTGTTCCGGTTCGAGGATAAGCTTTCCCCCGGCCGCGCCAAACCAGGCGCGGCCTTTTTTTATGATCCCGGCTCTCGCGGAGGTCGCCTCCGTGATCTGCTTCTCGAACCGCGCCTCCTCAGAAGCCGGCAGAACGACACGAATCCGTACCACATCGGAAAAATCCGACTCCACCGTATGAATCTCCTCCCGTCCGATCAGATACTGAATCTTCCCGGCATCTGTATATCCTGCAACGATGTCCAGCACCACTCCGTTCACCTTTTCAATCAGGACACTTTTCTCGATTCCATCTCTGGATGCCTGCGTGTAAGCCCGCACAAGTCCGCCTGTGCCGAGCAGCACTCCCCCGAAATATCTCGTCACCACAATGCAGGTATCGGTCAGGCCCGCTCCCGTCAGAACATCCAGAATCGGCCGTCCAGCCGTCCCCGATGGCTCTCCGTCATCCGACGCCTTCACGCTGCCGCCATCCTTTCCCAGAACCCAGGCATAGCAATTATGCCTGGCATCCCAGTACTTTTTCTTCATCTCCTCCACGAAAGCCGCCGCTTCCTCAGTATCGGACACGTGACGAACGGTGGCGATGAAGACCGACTTCTTCTCCTCATACCTTCCCTCCCCGCTCTGATACACCGTCCGGTACCGCTCCGGAAGCATCTTCCCGCCCGGAATCTCCATCGTTTCACTCAGCTTCACGGATTCCATATCCCTTCCGCTTCTCCCGGAAGAATCCTTTCTGCGTCCTGCCTTTTTCCCCGGCTTCTCTGCCATTTTTCTGTCGTATTTCCTTTCCGTTTTCTGATTCTGCTTTTCACGTTCCTCTCTCATGAACTCATACTACCATAACTTTTTCTTTATTTCATTCTGTAATTTTGATATAATTATCAGATTAAAGAATTCCGCTGTGTTCCGGATTCCGGCGGCACAGACATCTTTTTTATTTTCAACCGGGGAATACTGATCCGATCCGGATTCATTCGGAACCGGCGGAAAGCAGCTTTCGAAACTCCTTTTTGTTTTTGAACAGAGTAAACGGAAGCCTCCTTTCGGTCGGAAACGGACATGCCCGGAAGGAGGAGCTTTCATGAATTTTGGCAAACACGGTGTTCAGCAGGAGCGGGAACGCCTGGATTCGGCTGCCCCGAAGGTGGCGAGCCGCATCAGCGTGTCCGTCCTGCGTGTCATCATTTACTTATTAATCGCAGTCGCCGTATACGGCATCTGTCTCGGCATCGGCGCCTATCGCGGCATCATCGCGGACGCGCCGGAGATCACAGACTCCAACATCACCCCTCTGGGCTACGCCTCATTCGTATATGACAGCGACGGGACGCAGATTCAGAAGCTGAGTTCCGCAGAGGGCAACCGTGTCTCGATCTCCATCGACGAGATTCCGAAGAACATGCAGCATGCGATCGTCGCCATCGAGGATTCCCGTTTCTATCAGCACAACGGCGTGGATCCGCACGGCATGCTCCGTGCCGTCATGGTTATGCTGAGCTCGAATTTCACCGAATCCGAGGGTGCGAGTACCATCACCCAGCAGCTTCTGAAGAACAACGTCTTCACAGACTGGATGAACGAGTCCAGGATGGGGACCATCAAGCGAAAAATTCAGGAGCAGTACCTCGCGGTGCAGCTTGAGTCCTCTCTCCGTGAGGCCGGCGAGGATCCGAAGGCGGTGATTCTCGAGAACTACCTGAATACCGTAAACTTCGGGAACAACGCCTACGGCGTTCAGACCGCGGCCCAGACCTACTTCGGCAAGGATGCCAAGGATCTGACGCTTTCCGAATGTGCGGTGCTTGCAGCCATTCCGCAGAACCCGAGTCAGTTCAATCCGATCCTTTACCCGGAGGAGAACGCGGGCCGTATGAAGACGGTCCTCGAGTACATGCTCCAGCAGGGCTATATCACAGAGGATCAATATAAGGAAGCGCTCGCCGACAATGTCTACGAGCGGATTCAGGAGAACCAGAACAACCAGGTCACACAGGAGTCCACTGTATATTCCTATTTTGTCGATGAGCTGATCAATCAGGTGAAAGAGGACCTGATGACCCAGAAGGGCTATACGGAAGCCCAGGCCAATAACCTGATCTATAGCGGCGGACTTCATATATATTCCACCGAGGATTCCAATATACAGTCGATTATGGACAGTGAATTTTCCGATGAATCCATTTTCCCCGCAGACTCCCAGGTCAGCCTGGACTGGGCTCTGACCGTCGACAAGGCTGACGGAAGCAGGGAGAACTACAGCGTCGAAATGCTGGAACAGTATTTCCAGCAGCAGGGAAACGCGGACTTCGACCAATATTTCAGTTCTGAGGAGGAAGCACAGAGCTGCATCGACCAGTACAAGGCCGCTATCGTCGGAAACGGGGACACGATCGTCGCTGAGCGGACGGCATTCGTACCCGAACCGCAGGCCTGCATGACCGTCATCAACCAGTCAACCGGTTATGTCGTAGGCATCGTCGGCGGCCGCGGCGAGAAGACCGCGAGTCTTACGCTGAACCGCGCGACGGATTCTCTGCGCCAGCCCGGCTCCACCTTCAAGATTCCGTCTACCTACGGTCCTCTCCTTGACAAGGGTAAAATAACCCTGACTTCCCGGGAGACGGATGATGCCGCATACTATGCGACCGGACAGGAAGTCAACAACGCGGACAACACCCATCACGGAACGATGACCGTGCGGAACGCGATCCTGACATCCAACAATGTCATCGCATTCAAGCTCATGCAGGAGCTTACGCCGGAGGTCGGTCTCTCCTATCTGAAGAAGCTCGGATTCACGACGCTCGACAGTGACGCTGATGATTCTCCCGGCCTTGCCCTCGGCGGCATTACCAACGGCGTCAGCGACCTTGAGCTGACGGCCGCCTATGCGGCAATCGCCAACGGCGGCACATACAACCGCCCGGTATTCTACACAAAGGTCACCGACCACAACGGAAAGACCATCCTTGAGAACACAGAGCTGAGCCGTCGCGTCTTCAAGGAAAGCACCGCATACCTTCTGACCAGTGCGATGCAGAGTGTCGTTCAGTCCGGAACCGGAACGCCCTATCAGCTTTCCTCCGGCATGCCGGTCGCCGGAAAGACAGGAACCACCGATTCCTATGTAGACCTTCAGTTTGTCGGCTATACGCCGTATTATACCGCAGGCATCTGGACCGGATATGACACCAATGTGGAACTTCCCGAAGCAGACCGGACTTACATCTCCACGCTGTGGACCAACGTCATGAACCGGATTCACGAGTCCCTGCCGATCAAGGAATTCTCGGTTCCCGACTCCGTAGAACAGCTGACCGTATGTGCAAACACCGGTCTTCTGCCGAACACCTACTGTCCTACCGTTACCGACTACTTTGACGTGGCGAATGCGCCGACAACGATCTGCTCCTACGATGCACCCACACCGACGCCGACCGCAGCACCAACCACAACCGCTGCGCCGACCGCCACTCCAACCCCGGCAGCCGGGGAGAACAGCAGCAACGCCGGCCAGCAGACAGAGAACACCGGAGAAGGAACCGGGGAGAATGGCACCGGCAGCACCGACACCGGCGGAGACAACAGCTCAGACAACACTGGAGAAGCCGGAACCGAACCGGCACAGTAATGCAATTGGCTCCGCAGAGGCGGAGCCGACAGGCGAAGTGTCTTCCTGATACAGGTCTTCATGATCCATACAGCCCAAGAAGGGGATGCCGTACATCTGCCAGATGTACGGCATCCCCTTCTTTGTATACAATTCAGATTCTTTACATGCAGTCAGATTCTTTGTATGCAGCCTGCACCAGGCCGTATTACGGATGGCTGCGCTTCCTTGCGAGGTTTGCCTGGACACGTTTGTAAAGCTCCTGTGCCGCGTTGTAGCCCATCTTCTTCTGACGATGGTTAACCGCTGCCGTTTCAACGATAACTGCCAGGTTCCGTCCCGGACGGATCGGAAGAGAATGGCATACCACCTTATTGCCGAGGAATTCCGTATACTCCTCCTCAAGGCCCAGCCGGTCATATACCTTATCCTTATTCCACTCCTCCAGCTTGATGACCAGGTCAATCGTATGTGTATTCTCGACGCTTTCTACACCGAACAGTGTCTTCACATCGATAATTCCGATACCCCGCAGCTCGATAAAGTGACGGGTGATATCCGGCGACGTTCCGACAAGCGTGACGTCATCGACCCGGCTGATCTGGACGACGTCATCCGTGATCAGACGATGGCCGCGCTTGATCAGCTCCAGAGCCGCCTCACTCTTTCCGATGCCGCTCTCACCCATGATCAGCACGCCCTCGCCGTATACATCGACCAGAACGCCGTGGATGGAAATCGTCGGCGCAAGCTGCACATTCATCCAGCGGATGATCTCCGCAGTAAAAGCGGATGTGGTTTTGTCGGTTCCGAAAACGGGAGTATTGTATCTCCGGCAGATCTCCAGAAGCTCCTCCCCGGGCTGCTCCGATGTCGTGAAGATGATGCAGGGAACCCCCTTCGAGACAAATGCCTCAAACGATTCCTTTCTCTTATCATACTCCATGCGGTTCAGATACGAGAGCTCAACCACTCCGATGATCTGAACTCTCTCATTTGCAAAATGCTCAAAATATCCGGTCAGCTGAAGAGCCGGACGGTTGATTTCGGGAACGGTGATCTGCTTGTCCCCGAGATCTGTATCCGGAGTGAGGTTCTTCAGGTCCATTTCCTTTTCGAGCTTTTCCAGCGTGATAAATTTGGATGTCATGCCGAATCCTCCCAACCCATTACCGTATAAGTCCAGCCGCATGACACAGGCGGACTGCACACCCGAAGGGCGTGCATGGCCGGCTATGGCCCTGCGATGCGGGAGCTTATACAATTTGTGTCACAATGTATCGTATAGCGACGCGAGAGCACAAGATGCAAGACGCGAAGCGGCGCGTGTTCTATAAGAACAGTATACCACGCGGACACCGCCCTGCACGACTCTTTTCCGGCTTATTTGTGGAAAAAATCATAGACGCTCTTCGCAGCCTTCTCGTTCATTCCCGGCAGTTTTTTCAGCTCCTCGATATCCGCGTTCCGGATCGCCTCGATATCCGGGAAAGACCGCATCAGCTCCCGTCTCCGTTTCTCTCCGATATTCGGAATATCATCCAGAATCGAATGCACCTGCTCTCTGCTTCGGAGCATCCGGTGATATTCGATTGCGAACCGGTGCGTCTCGTCCTGAATCCGGGTGACCAGATGAAAGCCCTCGGAATCCGTGTCGATTGGAATCTCAACATTGTTGAAATAGATTCCTCTGGTCCGGTGCTTGTCGTCCTTTACCATACCCGCGACCGGTATCGTCAGGTTCATTTTTTCCAGAACGGACAGAGCGATATTCACCTGTCCTCTTCCTCCGTCCATCAGAAGGAGATCCGGCAGCTTCTCAAATCCGCTGTCCGCCTGTACCCCTCGCCGGAATCTTCTGGTCAGGACCTCCTCCATGCTTGCATAATCGTTCGGCCCCTCCACAGACTTGATCCTGAACTTCCGGTAATCCGCCTTCTTCGGCTTGCCCTGCTCATACACCACCATGGAGCCGACGCTCTGGTAGCCGCTGATATTGGAGATATCATAGGACTCGATGCGGTCCGGCGGCTCGATCCCGAGCCACTGCCCAATCTCATTGACCGCCCCGATGGTCTTCGCGACGTCCTTCTTGATCCGTTCCCGGTCCTGCGTCAGGATGATCTGCGCATTGCGCTTCGCCAGATCCACCAGCTTTTCCTTTTTGCCCTTCTGCGGAACGAGAATGCGGACCTTCGTGCTGCCGGCATTCTTCTTCTCTGTCAGCCACTGCTCCAGAAGCTCCTTTTCCGCAATGTCGTCCGACAGCATGATCTCGTGCGGAATGAAGGGAGTCCCGGAGTAAAACTGCTGCAGAAAGCTCTCCATGACCTCGCCGCGGCTCTCCTCATTCGCGATTTTCAGATAAAAATGATCCCGTCCGATCAGCTTGCCGTCCCGGACAAAAAATACCTGCGCGATGGCATCCTCTCCGTCCGCGGCCAACGCGATCACGTCCTGGTCCTCGCCGCTTCCGGAGGTGATCTTCTGCCTCTCGCTGACCTTCTTCACGGCGCCGATCAGATCCCGCAGAGAAGCCGCCTCCTCGAAATTCAGCGCGTCCGCCGCCTCCTGCATTCTTGTCTTCAGTTCCTGAAGCACACGCTCTGTCTTCCCGTTCAGAAAGGCGATCGCTTCGTCGACCTGCTTCCGGTATTCTTCCTCGGAGATCCAGCCCTGACAGGGGGCCTTGCACTGATGGATGTGATAGTAAAGACAGGGGCGCTCCTTTCCCTGATCCTCGGGAAGCTTTCTGCTGCAGTTCCGAAGATGGTAGAGCTTCCGTACCAGATCGATCGTCTCCTTCGCGGCGGTCGCGTCCGGATAGGGACCGAAGTACTGCGATTTGTCTTTTTTCATCCGGTGCGAATACAGAATCCTCGGGAAATGCTCCTGCTCCGTAACCTGGATGAAGGGGTAGGCCTTGTCGTCCATCAGCATGGTATTGTACTTCGGCCGGTATTCCTTGATCAGATTGCACTCCAGAACAAGCGCCTCTACCTCCGAGTCCGTCACAATGTACTCAAAACGCGTGACCTGCGGAACCATACTGTAGATCTTCAGTCTTTTGTTTCTGCTGTTGGAAAAATACTGCCGCACGCGGTTCCTGAGCTTCACGGCCTTTCCCACATACATGACCTCGTCCTGAAGCCCGTGCATGATATAGACGCCGGGCTTCTGGGGAAGCTTTTTCAGCTCCTCCTGAATATCAAATGCCATAAATACTCCTGTCTCTTCTGAACCGTTCCCGAAATCCACGCACAGACCGCCTTCAGGCATTCCTGATCTGTTCTTCCGGCCTTTCTCTGTATCCTCTTCGGCAGGAGCTGCTCTTCACACATAACGAATACAGAAAAACCATCAGTCTTCCCCGCTCACAGCCTTCAGTCCCGGCCGTTCTGTGTGCGTTCCCCGATCACCGTATTCATGATGCGCATAAATTCCTTTCCGGTGATCGTCTCCTGAATGATCAGATAGCCGGCGAGGCGGTCGAGCACATCCCGGTTCTCTCTGAGCATCTGCTTCGCCCTCTCATAGGATGATTTCAGCATCTTCATGACCTCATGGTCGATTTCCGTCGCGGTCTCGTCTCCGCAGTCCAGAACCGCCCTGCCGTTCAGATATTTGCTCTCGGTTCTGGCAAGTCCCATCAGACCGAACTTGTCGGACATGCCGTACTGCGTGATCATCGCGCGGCAGATCTGCGTCGCCTTCTCAATGTCGTTGGACGCGCCCGTCGTGACATCGCCGAAGACGATCTCCTCCGCCGCTCTTCCCGCGAGGAAGCCTGTCACCATGTCTTCCAGCTCCTTCCGGGAATTCAGGTACTTCTCCTCTTCCGGAACCTGCATGACATATCCCAGAGCACCCATCGTACGCGGAATGATCGTGATCTTCTGCACCGGCTCGGAATGCTTCTCCAGCGCGTTCACGAGCGCATGGCCGACCTCATGATACGCGACGATTCTGCGCTCCTCCTTGCTGAGGACACGCTCCTTCTTCTCCTGTCCCACGAGGACGACCTCGACTGCCTCCTGCAGATCCTTCTGGGACACCGCCCGCCTTCCGTGCTTGACCGCCAGGATGGCAGCCTCATTGACCATATTGGCAAGATCCGATCCCACGGCCCCTGAGGTCGCGAGCGCGATTTCCTGAAAATTCACAGTATCATCGAGCATGACCTTTCTGGCGTGAACCTTCAGAATGTTCACACGTCCCTTCAGATCCGGGCGCTCTACAATGATTCTCCGGTCAAAACGGCCCGGACGGAGCAGTGCGGGATCCAGCACCTCGGGACGGTTTGTCGCGCCGAGCACCAGAAGTCCCGAAGCGCTGTCAAAGCCGTCCATCTCCGCCAGAAGCTGATTCAGCGTCTGCTCGCGCTCGTCATTTCCGCCGCCGTAGCTGGAATCCCTGGTTTTTCCGATGGCATCGATCTCATCAATAAAGATAATGCACGGCGCCTGTTTTTTGGCTTCCTCGAACAGGTCTCTCACACGGGACGCGCCCACACCGACGAACATCTCCACAAATTCCGATCCGGAAAGGGAGAAAAACGGCACGTGCGCCTCCCCGGCGACCGCCTTCGCCAGCAGCGTCTTGCCGGTTCCCGGAGGGCCCACCAGAAGAGCGCCCTTCGGAAGCTTCGCGCCGATCTGCGTATATTTCTGAGGATTATGCAGGAAATCTACCACCTCCTGCAGAGATTCCTTCGCCTCTTCTTCTCCCGCGACATCCGCAAAGGTTACGCCGGTTTCCTTCTGCACATAGGTGCGCGCCTTGCTCTTCCCGACGCCCATGACGCCGCCGCCCTTTCCCATGTACCGAAGCACCAGATTCAGACCGATCATCATGATCACGATCGGTATCACAATCTGAAAAACAGCCGACAGCACCTGGGAACCGATGCTGGAGGATTTCTTCTCGTATGTGATGTCTCTGCCCTCGAGCAGCTCGTTCAGCCCGTTCTCATCCCCGACCAGGGTGGCACGAAAGGTATACAGCTCCGGACTCTTGCCGTTTTCGTCCTTCGGCGTGATCGTCAGCGTGCCGTTCTGCAGCACAACCTTCGACACCTCATCCTTCTCTACCATCTGCACGAATCTGTCATAGGTAATCTCTTTTGATGTGGACGACTGGAGCACGCTGCTGATCACGCTGAAGATAATCATCGCAAGCATGATCGACGTCACGATAATCCAGATCGTCCGGTTATTCCGTCCCGGACCGTTCCCCGAATCCTGTCCGTCATTGTCATTGAAATTAAATGACATATTCCTTTCCCCCTCCGATTGAACGGTCTGCGCCGTTTCCTCGCTTTCTTTCTGATTCTGACCAGAAAGGATATTTCGGATATTTCTCCCGGCCGGTCTATTTGCCGGCGCGCACCTTGTCCATCAGATATCCCTGCTGGTCGCTGTACTTCTCACAGAAGGCATCCGTCGCCGCTCTTGTGAATACGGCAAGCTCCTTCTCCGCGTCCATGACCTGCGGAGTCTCATAGGCCAGCCGGTATACCTCGCCGGCGATCTTGGAAATCAGGGTCTCGTCCTTCATATGACCCAGTCCCAGGATAATGGATCCGTAATTCTTGTCGGTCTCGCAGAGATGGAAGTACAGAAGCGTCATGTTGAACAGCTCCTCGTACAGCACCTCCTCGCCGATCTCCCCGTACTCTCCGGTGAGTTCCATTTTCCAGTCCGAAAGCACGGACGCTTTCTCCTTCTCAATCTTTTTTCGGGCAAAAAATCCCTTCGAGGTCGTATGTACATAGTACAGGCTCATCCAGCCCCGGATAAAATAGTCGACATCCTGCGAATTGACCTTCCCGTAGCGCTCCTGAAGAAGCTTGGCCCGGAGCTCATTGTCCGGGGCGTTTCCCTCCTCGGAAATCGCCTGGTCCAGAATCTCCTTTCTCCTGCCGCGGTCCAGCTCCCGCATATATCTCTCCACCCATTGCTTTCTCTCCATCTCATCCTCCGATCATACTCTGTAATATACATTTTCCGGCCTGCATCCCCGAAGCAGCCGCCGCCGCTCAGATGCAGCAGCACAGCGGTATTCCGCCGCCTCCCAGGCAGGTGCAGCATGCCAGTGTGCTGCAGACCGCAGCCGCGGTTCTGGCGCAGGTGCCGCCTCCCTGACTGTCGGTTCCTCCGTAGCAGGGCGATCCTTCGTAGCCGTAGCCCTGACCCATGTCGTTATACCAGGTTCCTCCGGCCGAGATCTGCTGATACAGCTGCCGGTACCGGCTGTTGTCCGGCTCCATATTGCAGGCGGTCTGCGCGTCGTTCTGCGCAGCCACATTGTTTCCGAGCCCGTAATTGGCCACCGCGTGCAGATAGTACCACTCAGCGCTCCGCTCAGAAATATTTTCCAGCACATTCATGGCCTCTGTGAAATGCCTTGTGTTGATATAATTTGCGGCCGCCTGCATCTCCGGATTTTCATATGGTGAATCCGATCTCTGGCCGTAGCCGCCGAAGCCGCCGTACCCGTACGACCCGGAACCGCCGGGAATCTTCCCAGACCGCTCGTCCATGATCTGCTTGTACGCCTCCTGAACCAGCTTGAACATCTCCTCCGCCTTGTCCTTGTTCGGATTGTTGATATTGGCATCCGGATGATACTTGCGGCTCAGTTTGCGGTACGCTTTTTTTACCTCTTCATCACTGGCATCTCTTGAGACACCCAGTACTTTATATGGGTCCTGCATCTATTCCTCTTTCTGTCTTTTTTCACGAAATCTATTCCAGAATGTTCCTGCAAGAGATATTCTCGTGAAGTTTCCGGATCACACCGGGTCTTTCCCGGCAGATCATTTTATTATAAATCATCCTTTGCTTCTTGCAAAGTCCTTTGGGAGTCGGCCATCTTCGCCCGCTTTGCGCGGTACTTCACCCATATGCCCGAGTAAATAATATTCCGCAGCAGATCCTCATCCAGGAGAATCGGCAGCTTCTCAAAATATTTCGCGATCCCGGCCGCCTGCATCGTCAGGATATCTCCTGCCCGCATCTCATAATCCGGCTCGCCGCAGATGGACAGAAACGGATTATAGCTGCTGTTCATACGATCCTTCTCCAGATCGTCCCAGGCATCCATCAGATAGATAAATTTGCCGAGATAGAAGCCGGTCTGTCCGAGATCCTCGGACCAGATATCGTCCCGATAGCGGAAAATCTCTGACATAAGCCTTCCTGTAAGGCCTGCCGCCGTATCCGGAGAACGGTCGTTCTTCTCCTCAACCGCGTGCAGCTCCTTCACATATCGCCGGATTGCCCTCGTCTGCCTCGGATATTTTCCCGACGTTTTCAGGTAAGCCGGTCTGAGAAGACGGTAAGCCGCGAGACTCGATTTTTTCTTCTCGTCAATCCAGTCATCCTCGAGATTGTGAAATACCAGCATCAGATTCATATCGGCGGCATATGCCGTATATTCGTTGCGGATCACTCTTCGCTTCGCGGCCGGATGCAGAATGCACCTCTCCTCCGTAATCTCTGAAGGCCCCTCATACAGAGCATTCAGCAGAATCGCGAGAAAGGTCATGTCATAGGTCAGTGTGGCCCGCGCGGCCTCTCCGCAGGAATCCTTAAGATCCCGGCAGACGCCGCAGTAGAACTGCCGGTAGCGGTCCAGATCCTTCCCCTTCAGCTCCTCCCGGTCAATCGTGATATATCCAAACATTCCAAACCCTCTCCATCGCCTGCTCATCAGGTGCTCCCGACAGACCGTGCGCCGCAGGCTGCTCTCGTTATAACTGTCCCGGATGCCCGCTCGTCAGGTGCTCCCGACAGGCTGCATGACGCAGGCTGCTCTCGACTTAACTGTCCCCGATGCCCGCTCATCATGTGTTCTTGATAAACTGCGTGTGGCACTTCGGGCATGTGATCTGAATATGGCCCTTGCCCTTTGGCACGCGAACCCTCTGCCCGCAGCCCGGACACCGGAAATACGCGTGATCTCTGTCCTTTGCCGCGCGCATCCCGCCGGTGAAAAAAGACTTCACACGGTTCCATCCGGACAGAAATCTCCGGTTTTCCTCCGCCCGCCCGCTGATATTTCTGGACATCATCCGGAAGAAAATCCAGACAAGCAGCAGAGTTGTCACAATACTCAGAAAAACATTCGGCACAAAAACGGATATAAACAGCAAGGCAATCTCAACATACAGAAGCACCCGCCCGAGCTGATCCACCCCGTACCGCCCGTACATCACCCGGCTCAGCCAGTTTCGGAATCGATTCATCTCTTGTTCACTCCTCCCAATCAATTGTATAAGCGTCACTGTTTTCCAATGTCACTACTTTATCGCGTTTATCCGGTGATTGCAATTTTACTAACTATAAAATTTTCCGAAAGTGGACGGATCCGTTACTGTTCACCCCCAACGCTATACGGCAAGGATTTTACAGTCCCTTTGCCGCTTTTGTGGCCCATAAACAGTATCCCGAATCCCGGCACTTTCTTGACATTTCCCCGGCATAAGGATATTTTAAAGAAGGTATCCTGATCAGTATATCTGAAAGCTGTGAAAAATTCGTGATTTAACAGCATGCTTATTCATACCGTTCGTGAGAGGAAAGAAAGAATGCGTAAATCTGACAGCCGCGTCGATGAAAGCCTTCAAAATACCGGAGAAATGCCCTCCAAAAAGTACCCGTGGACTATGCGCAGGATTGCTGCGCTCGCAGGCATCATTCTTCTGATCGCAATGTACGCCCTGACCATGGTCTTTGCGCTCGTGAAAAGCCCGTATTCAAAGGGACTTCTGATGGGATCGATCTTCTGCACCATAGCCGTTCCCGTGCTGCTCTATGCCATGACGATGGTCGCAGGACTTGTCCGCGGAAAAGGGATTCCCGATGCGCCCGATGCGAAGCCGCAGCACACTGATTCGCTCTCCGGATCTCACACCACGGACACGGCGCAGTCCGGCGGCTCCTCATCCCGTACATCGGGAAAGAACGCGCCGAAAGACAAATGACGCTTACTGTCCCGCAGATCAGAAAACTGCCACGGAAGCCCGGATAATCGACTTTCGTGGCAGTTTTATTTACGCGAACAGTGAGCCGCAGCCGAATGCGAAGCATTCGCGTGCGGCGAGCGTCGCGATAGCGAGATAAAACTCGCGCAGCGTGTTTTATCTCGTTACAATATTTTACAATATCGAAATGATGATAACGATTCACCACCCACTCTGAAATTTGCGGTTCTCTCGATATGAGGAGTCCTGGGGCCTTCGGCTCCAGGACTCCTCATTATTAAGATGCAGTTATTAAGATGCAGTTCCGGCGGATCGGAAATCCCGGTCAATCCTTATCCCACAGCGCGTCTGTGCCGTCCTCATCCCAGAGGTCGCGCCAGTCGGTTGCGCCCGGCCACAGGAATACCTGTCCCTTTACCAGACGGTTGCCGCATTCCATGCCCCGGATCTCTTCCATTTCCTCATCCGTCAGCGGGTCCTCCGTCACACATTTCAGATTCGCCGTGTAGTTTTTCTCCTTGATGGAGAACGGAATCGGGGTATGGCCCTTCTGGACCGCCCACTTGATCGCGATCAGTACCGGATGCACGCCGTGCGCCTCCGCAATCTTCCGGATCACCGGCTGCTGAAGATCCGCCACGTCCTCCGGCGTGCGGTCTCTCTCCGGACGGTCCGGAGAACCGAGCGGACAGAAGCCCACGATCTCAATTCCCTGAGAACGAATGTAGTCATAGAGCTCCTGCTGCTGGAAGCACGGATGAAGCTCCATCTCGATGCAGGCCGGTTTGATCCGGCACAGCGGCAGAACCGCCTTCAGCTTCGGCAGCGTCATGTTGGACATGCCGATGTGCTTCGTAAGGCCCATATCCACCAGGCGCTCCATCTGTCTCCACGTCGCCATGAATCTCTTCACGGAGAAGGGCTTGGAGTTAGGGTTGCGCTCGGTCACATCGCATTTCGGCGGATGATAATTCGGGAAGGGCCAGTGAACGTAGTACATATCCAGATAGTCGAGCTGCAGATCCCGCAGCGTGCGTGCGCAGGCGACAAGGACATCTCCCTTTCCGTGCATGTCATTCCACACCTTGGAGACGATGAACATATCCTCTCTCTTTACCTCACCGCTTTGAAAAGCGTCCGCGAAGACCTCTCCGATCTGGTCCTCATTTCCATAGCAGGCCGCGCAGTCAAAATGACGGTAGCCGACACGGATAGCGCCGCGCACCGCGTCCCGCACCTGCTCCGGCGTTGCGTGATCGGACCCGAAGGTTCCCATTCCGACCGCCGGCATTTTTGCTCCTGTGTAGAGCGTCCTCTGGGGGATTTTCGCAGGATCAATAAATTCCATTTCTCATACCTCCTCTTGTATAAAATAAAATGTTATCCTCAGCATACACCCACATCTGATCATATCATCAGTATCATACTCTCGCATTGAAAATTTCATCAAAAGCATACACCCGGATCTGAAATTTCATCAGCAGCATACTTCCGCATAAATGATTTCATCAGAAGCATGCCTCCGAATCTGAAATTTATCAGAAGCATACACCCGGATCTGAAATTTCATCAGCAGCGTACTTCAGCATCCGATACCGCTTCACCGTACACGGATGATCTCTACGCGCTCCCGGATCTCCCTCATATCCTCCATGCGGAAAAATCCGGTCTTATCGGTCATTGCGCTTGCCGCCGATATCGCGCTCGCAAGCCGCAGGCAGTCCTTCATGTCCAGACCGCGGGAGATGCCCGCGGCAAAACCCCCGATCATGGAATCTCCGCAGCCGACGGTATTCACCGCGTCAATCTTCGGTACATGCGCCTCATACACCCCTTCTTCACAGGACATCAGAGAGCCGGCGCTTCCCAGCGAGATCACTACGGTCGGAATGCCTTTTGCGTGAAGCTCACCCGCGGCCTGCAGTAGCTCATCCCGGTTCCCGGGCGTCAGCGTCCTCCCGACCAGCATCTGAATCTCATCGATGTTCGGCTTGATCATAAACGGCCGGTACGCGACGCATTCCTTCAGTGTGCTGCCGCTGGTATCCAGAATCACTCTCTTTCCGGCGGCGCGCCCCGCGTCGATCAGCCTTTTGTACAGGCTGCTGTCGCAGCCGGCGGGCATGGAACCGGAGATCGTCGCGACCGCCGCGTCCGAGATGTGCTCGGTAAACGTTCTGACGAGCGCGTCCTGATTCGTCGCGGTCGCCTCAAATCCGGGTTCCAGGAACTCGGTCTGGGTTTTGTTCTCCTCATCCCAGATATTGATGCAGGAGCGGGTTTCTCCGCTGCACCACACAAAATCCTCCCGGATTCCCTCCCGGTGCAGATGCTCCTGGACGAACTCGCCGGAATGGCCTCCGAGGAAACCGGTCGCCAGGATCTCCTCCCCGGCGATATGAGCCGCCCGGGAGACATTCAGACCTTTGCCGCCTGCAGACCGCTCGCAGATCTTCACCCGATTCACCTCGTTTACGCCGAAGCGGTCCACGACATATCTCGTATCCACCGCCGCATTGGCGGTTACAGTCAGTATCATTCCATTTCCTTTCTTTTACTTCTCTTTTACTTCTCTTTTACTTCTCTTCTGGTTCTCTTTTACTTCTCGGAATCAATCAGAATCTTACCCTTTACCTTGCCGCGCTCCTTATACCACTGGAACGCGTCCGCGATCCCGGAAAGCGGAACAATCTTCCAGATCATCCTCGGATCGTATTTCAGCTGACCTGTGGCAAAATAATGCGCTACATCGGTCCACTCATGGCCCGGGAACGGAGCCGAATAGGACATCCAGGACCCGGTAAGGGTGAATTCCTTCCGGTTCAGATTCTCCCACTCACTCACTGTGAAGGTCAGCTCCTTCTTCGGCGTTCCGATAAAGCATACGCCGGCCTTGTTCGCCGCAAGCTGAAACGCCATCTTCATCGTGATCGTGTTGCCCGCCGTCTCATATACATAGTCATAGCCGACGCCGTCTGTCAGCGCCATCGCCTGATCCATAAAATCATCATCCAGCGTGTTGATTCCCGCGTCCGCGCCGAGTTCTTCAGCAAGCGCCAGTTTTTCCGGAACAATATCAAACACCACTACCTTCTTCGCGCCGAAGATCTTCGCCCACTGCGCCGTCAGCATACCGATCGGGCCGGTGCCGAGAATCGCGACTGTATGACCGCCCTTGTATCCCGTTCTCTCCAGGCCGTGAAGCGCAATGGTCGCGGGCTCAAACAGCGCCGCCTGCTCAAAGGAGATGGATTTGTCGAATTTTACCGCGTTGATTTCCGGCACGCACACGTACTCTGCAAAGGATCCGAACTGGCGGGAGCCGATAAAGCTGTAATGCTTGCACAGGGAATAATCGCCTCTCGCGCAGTCCGGGCACTTCATGCACGGTACCAGCGGCACACCTGCCACGTAGTCTCCCGGCGCAACCTTTGTCACGCCTTCTCCGACCTCTTCCACAATTCCGGAGAATTCATGCCCCAGAACATTCGGGAAGAAATGACACGCGTCTCCGTTCACTCTCGGCACATCCGAGCCGCAGATTCCGGTATATTTTACTTTGATCAGAACCTCTCCCGCCTTCGGCTCGGGCTTTTCAATATCCTCGTAGCGAAGATCATCCCTCGCATGTACCACGCCTGCTTTCATCATTGTAGCCATAATCATTCCTCCTGAAGTATATCTATACTTGCACTGATTTTATATATGTATACTTGTTCTGATGTTGTCGGACTGTTTCTTTTTCCTGCTGCTTATTCCGCTGCTTTTCCCGCTATGTCTTTTGTCTTGACCCGCTGCTTTTATCGCTGTGTCTTTACTTCTTGAATTAGCAGATGCTTTTCCCGCTGTGTCTTTATTTCTTGAATTGCCAGATGCTTTTCCCGCTGTGTCTTTACTTCTTGAATTGCCAGATGCTTTTCCCGCTGTGTCTTTATTGTGTCATTTTCCCTGAATTACCCGTTGCTTCCGTTTCGTCTCATAAGCCCCTCGAGGTCCCGGTAGAGCTCCAGATATGTCTCGTAATTTTTCTGATAGACAGCCGCCTTTCCGGGATCCGGCTCATGCCTTCTCGTATCGTGAACGGTGAGGGAGACCGCCTCTTCATAATCCTTATAAAATCCGCAGCCGACGCCGGCCAGCATCACCGCGCCCAGTGTCGTGGCCGTGTCGGAAGACGGAACGACGATCGGCTTTCCAGTGATGTCCGACTTGATCTGCGTCCACAGCAGTGAATTTGCCGAGCCGCCCATCGCGCGAAGCACCTCGACCCGCGCTCCGGCCTTTTCGGCCACATCCAGATTGTGTCTGAGCGCGAATGCCACACCTTCCATGCACGCGCGCACCATGTGCCCCTTTGTCTTTGAGAAATCGAGCCCGTAGAACACACCCTTGGCGTCCGGATTCCAGATCGGCGAACGTTCACCGCTCATATAAGGGAGAAAAACAAGCCCGTCTGATCCGGGCGCAACCTTCTCCGCCTCGTGATTCAGCTGTACGAGGGAGGATTCTCCGGTTTTCTCCGCCAGAAGCCTCTCCTCTCCGGCAAATTCCCGCTCAAACCAGCGCATCACTCCGCCGCCTCCGGTTGTGCCGCCCTGCAGCAGCCATTTTCCCGGAATAACGTGGAACGAGAGAATCAGCCTCGGGTCGGCCTTATATTCGTCCAGGCAGACGCTCATCCCGCCTGCCTGTCCGCCCTGCTCCTGTGTGTCACCGTCGTGAATTACGCCGGCACCGAGCGTTCCGCACGCGGCGTCAAGACCGCCCGCGACTACCGGTGTTCCCTCCAGAAGCCCGGTCTCATTTGCCGCTGCCGCCGTCACTTTTCCTATCACCTGATCACAGTTTACGATCTCCGGCAGGAACTGCCTCGGGATGCCGATCTCGGAAGCCATCTCGTAATCCCAGACGCCCTTTCTCATATCGAAGCAGTGCCAGCCGTAGGCGTCGCAGATATCCTCCGTGATCTTCCCAGTCAGACGGTATCCGATGTATCCGTTCGCGTGCAGGATCTTGTCCGTGTGCGCATACACCTCCGGAAGATTTTCCCTGTACCAGAGAACCTTCGGCGTGGTGTACGACGGCTGAAGCGCATTGCCCGCCAGATGAAAAATCCGTTCCTCTCCGACCCGCGCATTGATCCGATCGCAAATGGACTGCGCGCGGGTATCCATCCAGATCGGCGTATTTGTCAGATTTTTCCCGTCCTTGTCCAGGGCAATGGCGGACCACCCCTGACCGTCAATGCCGATCCCGCAGATATCCTCCGGCTTCACAAAGCCGCCGGCCCAGATCTTCGCCAGAGCCTCGCAGACGCCGCGGTACCAGTCCTCCGCGTTCTGCTCCGCCCAGCCCGGATGCGGATAATAAACCGGATAATCTCCCGTCGCGGATGCCTGCACCTTGCCGTACCGGTCAAAGACCGCCACCTTGCAGGCACTCGTTCCGATATCAATTCCCAGTAAAAACTCTCCCATGCTTTTCTACTCCTTGTTCGGCTCAGGAAAAACTCCCGACCTCCTGTCATTCAATCGGCTTGACGCTCACCTGCGTCCCGTATCATTTAAATCAAGAACCGACTTTCCGTTCAGGATTGTTGTCCCGAGCCAGATGTGTCTGCGCGCCGCCGGTTCAGATTCGTCGTCCTCTGTATCCCCGATCTCGCCGAGCCGCTGCAGCATGATCTCCGCCGCCTTCTCGCCGATCTCATCGACCGGCTGATTGATGATTGTCAGTCTGGGATGCACTGCTCGCGCAAACTGCGGGTTGTCGAATCCCACTACGGAAAGCTGCCGCGGGATCTCAATTCCGGATTCGTTGGCGCCGATCATGGCCCCCATCGTCATCCGGTAATTAGAAATCACCACCGCCGTCATCTCCGGATGCATGCTCCGAAGCGTCTCGATGCCGCGCGTCCCGCTTTCAATCGAATCGTCTCCATGAAAGATGTAATCCTCCGCGCAGACGATACCGTTTCGCTCACACGCCTCCCGGTATCCTTTCATCCTCTGCCGCGCCGCATTGATCTCCTCCGGTCCGGCGATCATTCCGATGTGCGTGTGGCCCTTCTGCACCAGAAGATCCACTGCCGAGCCGATCGCCGCCCGGTTGTCCACGCAGACCGAATCCACATCCAGTCCCTCGATCTGACGGTCAATCAGCACCACGGGTTTTTCCGTCCGGATGAACTTCCGGAGGTTGTTCCCGGTCGCGTCGACCGGCAGCACCACCAGGCCGTCCACCCTACGCTTCAGAAGAAAATCGACGGCTTCCTTTTCTCTCGCGCTGTCGGTCCGGCAGTCGCATACCAGCATCGCATAGCCGTGCTGGCGGAGAATATCCTCGATTTCACTCAGGACCCGCGCGCAGAAGGTGCTGTTCAGCTCTGGAATCACCGCGCCGATCATCTTCGTCCGGTTCGTCTTCAGCTGCCGCGCCGTCTCATTCACCTCATAGTGAAGTTCACCGATCGCCGCCTCGATTTTCGCCCGGTTCTTCGGCCGCACATTTCCGCCGTTCAGATAGGAGGAGACCGTTGCTACACCGCACCCGGCTCTTGCCGCAATGTCCTTTACCGTAGCCGCCATAATGCCTCCCTTCCGACTTCCGGCCCTTTTCTTCCAGAGCTTCCTGGCAGACACCCGATGATGATTCATCCGGATCTGCTCACCTTTGCTCCCAGCGCTTCTGTCTCATTCCGGAGCCGCACCGTCTCAGCTCGCTCGTTTCATTTCGGAGCTGTACCGTCTCAGCTCGCCCGTTTCCTTTCGGAGCTGCACCGTCTCAGCTCGCCCGTTTCCTTTCGGAGCCGCACCGTCTCAGCTCGCCCGTTTCATTTCGGAGCCGTCCGGTCTCAGATCTCCGCCTTGCCGTCGCAGCCGCAGACCTTCATGCGGTACTTCACCTGCTCCACAACCGCTGCTCTTCCGGCTGCCTGATACTTCTTCGGATCGAATACATCGGGATCCTCGCTGATGTATTTCTTCACAGCATCTGTGTATGCCTTCCGCAGCTCCGTCGCAAAGTTAACCTTGCAGATGCCTCTCTCGACACAGCTTCTCACCTGTTCATCCGTAAGACCGGAAGCGCCATGCAGAACAAGCGGAACCTCCACCACCTCGCGGATCTCGGCCAGACGGTTCACATCCAGAACCGGCGTTCCCTTGTAGAAGCCGTGAGCGGTTCCGATTCCCACCGCAAGCGAGGAAATGCCCGTGCGCTCCGCGAATTCCTTCGCCTGCTGCGGATCGGTATAGATATCGTCTCCGGAAGAAACGGTGTCGTCCTCCTTGCCGCCGACCTTGCCGAGCTCAGCCTCCGTCGGGATGCCGACCGCTGCCGCCATGTCAGCCACCTTCTTGCTGACAGCGATGTTCTCCTCGAATGGAAGCTTTGAGCCATCAATCATAACAGATGTGTAACCAGCGACAATGCACTTCACGGCCATATCAAAGCTCGGGCCGTGATCGAGGTGAATGCATACCGGTACACTGGCAGTCTCCGCGACCGCCTTCACCATATTTGCGAACATCTTCGGAGTGGCATACTTCAGCGTGCCCCCGGTGGTCTGAATCATAACCGGTGCCTTCAGTTCCTCGGCGGCCTGTACGATTGCCTGAACCATCTCCATATTCTCAGCGTTAAAAGCGCCGACTGCGTAATGTCCCTTCTGCGCATCCAGAAGCATCTGTTTCGAAGTAACGAGTGCCATGTAATTACCCTCCTTGTAATCATACCCATTCAGAGTCCGCAGGATCAGCTCCGGCAGGCCGAATCGTTTCGGTTTTGATTTCATTATAGTATGCCCCCATACCCTTGTCAATCACTTTTTCCGAATCGATTCGGTTTTAAGCGAAACGTTTCATTTTTCTATTGAATTGTCCCCGGAAAGACGTTAAAATAGGGTCAGCAAACTATATAAGCATGGTGTACACCACCATAGAGAAAGGAGTTTTTACTATGTTAAAAAATGTACCGGCAATCCTGCCGCCCGAGCTTCTGAAGGTCATCTGTGAAATGGGACATTCCGACCGTCTGGTAATCAGCGACGGAAATTTCCCGGTTCCGACCAAGGGAAAGAACGCGGTCATCGTCCGCATGGACGGGCACGGCGTACCCGAGATCCTTGACGCGATTCTCCAGCTCTTCCCGCTCGATCCCTATGTGGAGCATCCGGTAAACCTGATGGAGGTTATGCCCGGCGACAACGTTGAGACGCCGATCTGGGATACCTACAAGGAGATCGTCGCAAAGTACGACAAGCGCGGAGCCGACGCCATCGGCACAATCGAGAGATTCAAGTTCTACGAGGAGACAGAGAAGACCGCTTACTGTGTCATCTCCACCGGCGAGACTGCCCTCTACGCAAACATCATGCTGCAGAAGGGCGTTGTGACACCGGATATGCAGCCGGCACCTTATAAAAAGTGATCTGCGCATGATCGACGCTCTGAAAAGGGCCGATTATTGAGCAGCAGCTTATTGGGCAGAATATAAGAAGAATATAAGAAGAATCCAAGAAGCATGTAAAAAGTATACAGGAAACATGCGAGCAATATACAAGAAGCATACAAGCAGAAAATAGTATTATTACAGCAGTCGAAAAGAGACTGCCATACAAAGCCGAAAAGAGACTGCCGTACAGATACAATTGTCTGTGCGGCAGTCTCTTTCTATTTGCTATAGCCAGAAAAGCACCGGTGTGAATGTTATCAAACTTTGTTTCCGGGAAGGGTTACCATCAAATTTTTATTTCTGACTGAGGGATGGTACACGCGGTGACGCATGTACCATCAGAAATGACTTTGGCCGATCTCGATGGTAATCGCGCTGCTAATGTACCATCAGTAACGCTTCCGGCCGGTCTCGATGGTAATCGCGCTGCTAATGTACCATCAGTAACGGCTTCGACCAGTCCTGATGGTAATCACGGTGGCTCTAGTACCATCAGAAACGACTTTGGTCTGTCTCGATGGTAATCGCGGTGGCTCTAGTACCATCAGAAACGACTTTGGCCGGTCTCGATGGTAATCACGGTGGCTCTAGTACCATCAGAAACGACTTTGGCCTGTCTCGATGGTAATCGCGATGGCTCTAGTACCATCAGAAATGACTTTGGACGATCTCGATGGTAATCGCGCTGCTAATGTACCATCAGTAACGGCTTCGACCAGTCCT
>CAIFEZ010000007.1:0-53422 GCA_903789595.1 uncultured eubacterium 1-6 | reverse complement strand
TCTCGATGGTAATCGCGCTGCTAATGTACCATCAGTAACGGCTTCGACCAGTCCTGATGGTAATCACGGTGGCTCTAGTACCATCAGAAACGACTTTGGTCTGTCTCAATGGTAATCGCGCTGCTAATGTACCATCAGTAACGCTTCCGGCCGGTCTCGATGGTATTTGTCTGGAAAAGTTACCATCAGGTTTTATTTTCTTACAAGACGGATGGTAAGTGCAGCAGTACGAGTACAACAGCAACAACACGAGTACCAACAACAGTATGAGTACCAACAACAACAACAACAGTATGAGTACCAACAGCAGCATGCGGTTCTGCCATTCAATTACAACAGTATCTTGTATTCTTCCGTCATTTTCCTTTTCCGCAGCAATCCTTGTACTTCTTCCCGGAGCCGCAGGGGCATGGCTCGTTTCTTCCGATCTTTCTGGTGGTGCGCCGATAGGTTCCCCCGTCTTGTACCACCCGCTCCTGCTTCTTCATCATTTCCTGATAGGAATCCGCAAGCCGTCCGCGCAGGTCATCAAGCTCGATATCATCCATATCCGCGTATTTCTGAATGTCCTGAAGAAGCTCCTCTTCAAAGGCGGAAGCATCGCTCCGGATGCGCCCGATCTTCTCTGCTACAACCAGATAACTCTGCGGATAATGCATCTGAAAATAGGAAATCTCGTTCTCATGATGCGGCAGATACTGAATCATCTGCCAGCAGGCGATTCTCGCGTTGATCCGGATGCCGTTCGCCACATACTCATCTGAAGCATCCTCCATCTCGTCCATGTGCTCTTCCGAATAAATATTGTTGACAAAGTCTTCGAGCAGCGGGGAAATCTCCCGGTCATCCCGGAGGTTATACGACTCCACCGCTACATAAGCGCTGGTTATGGTTTCCTGATATTCCCCCTGCATGACCCCAAGCCTGGAGACAAAGGTCACAAATTCCACGAACGGATTCCGGAGCCATTCTCTCTCCAGCTCCGCGCTCATGACCACAATCAGGTCCGCAAGATAGCTCTGATAATCCGCCGCGTGCTGCGCATGCTTCAGAAAATCCTTGTAATCCTCAAGGTCCTTCAGGAACAGATCCTGATTCATGGACACCTCAAGCTCCAGCGCTCTCTGGAATACGCCGTCCATCCACTGTTCACTGGGAACAAATTTTTCTTTGTCGTACTGGATAATGTCCTCCCGGAACGCCTCCAGAGCCTTTTTCTTCAGTCCCAGGCGTTCCAGACAGTCGCCGTACGTAGAGTAGACCATCGGCTCGTATTCCTTCAACGGAAGTATTTTGCCGAATTCAGCGGCCGCTTCCCGGTATTTTCCCTGCGCATGATATGATTTCGCAAGCTGCACCGCCGCCTTTTCGAAATCCGAGTGTGCCTCAATCACCTCGCGAAATACCCGTTCCGCTTCCTCAAATCTTTCTTTTTCAAAAAGACACACTCCGTAAACGGTCTGCACATAGGGATAATCCGGCTTCTTCTGCAGAATTTCCCGGCACATCTCCTCTGCCTTTTCGGTGTCACCGCTTCCAAAGACATCCAGCATCGTGCGGACCTCCGGCCGCATCTCCTCCGGTGCCTCTCTCACGTACTGCTCAAGCGTTTCCGCCACATTCTCATTTATTATTGCTTTCACAATCTTTGCCATGAAACCCTCCCCTACAACTTCTCGCACCTTTTCTGCGTTTCTTTCTTCATTGACTCATGTTTCGGATTTCTCACATCTTCTTCCATCAGTTCTCTATATTCAGGAGAATGACAGGATTAGCCCATTCTGACCTCGTCGGCTCCTTTCAGAATTATAAGGTGATGCCATATTCGGCGTCAATATCATGTGACAAATGAAGACGCCGGTTCATCTCCTTTGTGTTCTGTTCACGCTTAACTGATCGGGCAAGAATTTCAAAGCGCCTTTGCCTGAGCACTACTGGCTGTGAAATCCCCGCCTTTCAGATATCCTGTGAACAGGCATCTCTTTTATATCGCTGATCCAATCACAGCGCCTGTTCCGGATACAGAAGAAACGACACCATGATTGCCAATCTCTCCTGTGTGTCATTGAGATTCACCTGATAATTGTCCTCGATCCTTCTGATCCGGTACAGCAGTGTATTTTTATGAATGTGAAGACGCTCCGATGCCCGGACCAGGCTTCTCTCCTCCTGGAGATAAACCTGCAGCGTACGAAAGTATTCCGTATGATTCTTTTTGTCAGCAGAGCGCAGCTGCTCCAGCAGCGGATGCTCCAGACCAACCGATACATTTTTCCGGAGAACATTTTGCAGATAATACACGGCACAGTCGCGGCAGAACATGATGCGCTTCCCGTTCCGCCGGCCATAATGCATTGCGATATCCGCCTGTTCGAAATACTGCCGAAGCTTCATCATATCCTGAAACGGATAACTGATCCCCATAAAGAGATCTACCGGCCTGAGATAACGGGTCAAATCGTCAAGGAAACGGGAAAACTGCAGATGCGATACATTCACAACCATCATCAGGCCCTTCTCTACCTGAAGAACATAACAGTCCGAATACAGCTGTGAAATCTGATGAATCAGTCTCTCGTACACCAGCTCACTGCCGACGCCCACCTGAAAACGAAGGATCTGTTTGCTGTCCGCATCCTTCCATCCGATTCTGCGAAAAAACTGCCGCACCGTATCGTTCTTCATCGCCGGATCTTCCCTCAAAAGCCGCAGAAACACTGCATTTTGCTCCGGAGCTTCCAGAACAATTCCATTCCGGTCCCACCACCGCAGGATCTGCGCGTTGAATACATGAAACACCTGACGGACAGACTCCCCTTCCGACAGCCGTCCCAGCGTTACAAAGCTGAAGCCCCAGAAGAAACCGTTGATATAGATATTCTGCACCAGGGCATCCCTTTTCAGGACCGGTTCCTGAAAATAATAGGCGTTCCGATTCGTGAGGTTGGACTGCAGGCTTTTCACCACCGGAACCACATGATCCAGAGGCATCCCTTCGTCTATCTGCAGCTGCTCCGCATAATCCGCGGAAACTTTCTCCTCGATGTACCGCCTGCCTGCAATGCTTTTCAGGATAAATCCGCTGTTCATGACAACAACCATTTCCTGAAATATATCCGCCGCCTCCTGTGTGATATCCTGGAGCGAACAACGCGAATCAATCAGATCCCGCACATGAAGATCCCACTCCAGATACCGGTCGATGATGCCCTGCACCTTCTCATAGATTTCCTCCATGCTCCCGCAGTCTACAACCAGATAGTCATTCCTGTTCACACAGATCACCCTGTCCTTCATGGTCGGAATAAAATCCTCTGAAGGACAGATATAAACCGTATGGGCGCTCACATTGTCACCCCGAAACAGAAGCGAAACATTGCGGATGCTCATCTCGCCTCCCGAAATATGGCTGTCTATGGTATATTCCTTCAGATTGTCCCGGATAATCCACATGCTCAGATACATATCTTCTTCCCCGTCTCCAGAAACAACGCCAGCATAACCGCGCGAATATCTTGTGATGTGATAACAAGTCGTTTCTCTGATTATATCATAATTACGTGCTGACAGCCCATATTCATTTCTCTCCTCTTCAACTACAATAAGGACAACATATATCACGCAAGGAGGATATTGCATATGCTATCGCCAAAAGAGAACTACAGACAGATTTTTCTGCACAAACCGGTGGAATACACTCCCTGTACCCTTACAGACGGAGCAATCTTCGGATTCGGAGCAAAAAACGGTCCATGGTTTGAAAAAGGACCCGAGGGCGGCGGCTACGATGGATTCGGCGTCCGCTGGGTTACCCCCGACTCCGGCAACAACGCCGCCATTCCGGCGCCCGGTGAATTTATTCTCGATGATATTACGGAATGGGAAAAGGTAAAATTCCCGGATCTGGACAATTATGACTGGAAAGCCGAAGCGGAAAAGGATTTTTCCGGTATTAACCGCGACAATGTACTCGTTGAATTCGGTGTAGGAAACGGCGTATACGAGCGGCTCGCCGCTCTGATGGGCTTTGAAGAGGCGCTGATCTCCCTCGCCATGGAGCCCGAAGCCTGTATGGAGTTTTTCGACAAGGTTTCCGATTATCAGTGCGAATACGTCGACTATATCGTCAGGTATTATCATCCGGACATCATCAATTATTATGATGACATCGCGACACAGCGGAACCTGTTTATGTCACCTGCCACTTACCGGGAGCTGATCAAGCCCTTCCACAAGAAAGTTATTCAGCATATTCACGAAAAGGGCTGCTATGCCATGCAGCATACCTGCGGTCATGCAGAATCGATTGTCGAAGACATGATTGATATTGGCGTGGACTGCTGGGTATCCGTGCAGCCCTGCAACGACATTCAAAATCTGATCCGTCAGTACGGCGACCAGATCTCCTTTGCCGGAGGCATGGACACGAACGGCGCCGTCGCCGGTGAAAACGCGACGCCGGAAATGATTCGCGCCGAGGCCAGACGCGTAATCGACGAATACGGACAATACCACAAGGCATTCGCCCTGTTCGGATTCTTCCTGAACCATGATCCGAAAGCTCTCGGACAGAATTTCGGAATACTCTTCGACGAATTCATGCCCTATCGGATGACAAAGTGCAAACCACTCGCTTAAGTCCCGGCATCCTGAAACCCACATTGACGTTTCTAGCCGGACCGCAATTACAGGAATCGAAAACGAGGTGAAAAGGAATGAAAATCGTTATCCTCGGCGGTTTTCTCGGTGCCGGAAAAACCACTGTCCTGCTCCAGTACGCCCGCAGTCTGATCTCGCACAGCAGACAGACGGATAACCCTGTCGTTATTCTGGAGAACGAAATCAGCGAAGCCGGCGTTGACAACCAGCTTCTGACACGCCGTCATTTTCTGGTAAAAAATATCTTCTCAGGATGCATCTGTTGTACCAGCTCGGCACAGCTGGAAGAATCCGTTCGGGAAATCGAACAAAACTACTCGCCAGAATACCTCCTGATCGAATCAACCGGAATGGCATATCCCGACAGCGTCCTCCACACCCTGGAAGCTTGCGGATATCGTAATACGGGAATTCTTGCGCTTGTCGACTGCAAGAGGTGGAGTAAGGTCAAATGCGCCATGCCGGATTTTGTCACCAGCCAGCTTAAGGACGCGTCTGTCATACTGGCAAATAAAGTGGATCTGGTCGATGAAGAAGCCCGGAAAGCGGTGATCGAAGACATCCGCCGCTATAACTCCGGCGCCCGCATCTTCCCGATCAGTGCGATACAGGAACAGCCCGACACGTTGTGGACGCAGATCACGACTTTGTGCCTGAACAGGGAGTGATGATGATGACAAAAAACCGCAAAAATACGAATGATCCGTCTATCCCGGAAGAAACCGAAAAACAGCAGTGCCGCCAGGCAGAAGAGCCGTCTGATCACAATCACCATCATCATGATCACCAGAACACTTTTTCTCTTCCTCTGGTCGATGTAGACGTTCTGGACCATGCTGTGATCGGCACGGTCAAATGCAGAATTCCGGGTCAATATGAGGAAGCCAGGGCAATGCTCACAGAAGCCATGCAGAAAACCGCCGGGGATGTTGAATCCTCCGGCGGGCTTATCGGACATATCAAGGCATATGTGCGGGAAGAATGCAGAACCTGTATGATTTCGATCACCGAAGCCGGTGATATGCAGAAGAAAGAAGATGAGAGCCCGTCGCTGTACGTCGACAATGCAGCCATTGTCTTCGGCATCTCAGGCACAGAGCTTGAGAACATCCTGAAACGAAACTTTGCCGCATGGCTTTGAAGAAGAAGCTTCCCTGCTTCATCTTATCCTGAAGAAGGTTCTGAAGAAGGGAAGCTCTTACTTCCCGACATCCGCCCGGTATTCACACTTCACGCCCAGTCTCACCACGTTAACATCAGAGAAATTATATTCCGCGTACCGGTAAATGCACGGAATCTTATATTCTTCTCCGGTTTTCGGACTGTATGCGACCAGCGTTGTCCGAATCCGGTCCATATCGCAGAGGTTTTTCAACATGTCATACTGGCACTTCAGGAGGGCGGTTCCCTCCGGCCTCAGCTCCGCTTCCACATACCGTCCCGAACCGAGGTCGCCGATTCTCCGGGAAAGATAGTACAGGCTGTACCGGTACTTCTGACACTGATCATCAATCTCACGGATCTCCTCGGCTGTGATATCCGCGTTGTTTAGAGGAACCGTAAAGCAGATCTCCGAATTCCCACTCTTCTGACAGGTTCGGGCCGCCTCCGGCAGAAAAGCGTCAGTCTTCAGCTTGATGTCATGATACTGCGTCTCCGTGGCATTTTTCACAAGATCCGCAAGAAAAAGCTCCAGTCTCAGGCGATCCTGGTCCTCTTCTCTCTCCTGTGTCAATGTCTTCCGATACTCCGGCTCGTAACCGGGATGAATCCGCTCCATTACCTCTTCATCCAGACAGATACCTGCTGCCATCTTTGAAGACGCGGTTCCCTCTGCCGTTTCCTCCGGAAATGTCTCCAGATGATACCGGTGCAGATATTCCTTCACATTTCTGAAGTTCATCCTGCTGTAGTCGCAGTCGTTGATGCGGTCCAGATCATTTCTCATACCGGCATTCATCTGTTCCGCAAGACTCTTCTCCGTTCTTCACTCCCGAAGAGACTCCATAAAAGAATTTCGTTTTCTTCTGATTTCATCCGCCATATAAGCATTCCTTATCCATCATCTGATCTGCAATCCGATCCGTAATTCGATCCGTAATCCTACCTGTAATCCGATCTGTGATCTGATCCGTAATCTGATCCGTAATCCGATATGTAATTCGATCTGTAATCATCATTTCAGCTCTGCCTGCGCCACCGCATGCCAGAAACGGCGCCGCATCCTGTATTTGCCGAGATTTTCTGCATGCTTTGTGTTTCTTACGCCTCTGTGGTCCTGCTACACCAGCACAGCAAGTTTTCTCCCGCAGTAAATCCCGAAAAGGCAGCAAGCAACACTCAGAGCGATATACAGCCCGCCCGGGATATACGCTTTTTTCTCCAGCAGCTGGAAGGCCTCCAGCGAAAAAGTGGAAAAAGTAGTGAAGCCTCCGCACACTCCTGTCTTCCAGAACAGCACCGCGTTCTGTGACACATTCTCTCGTCCGGCAGCCACTCCGACCACGAAACCGATCAGGATCGCTCCCGCGATATTTGTAAGAAGCGTAAGCAGCGGAAAATCCGTCTTCACGGGAATCAGACTGATCGCGTATCTTCCGACGGCGCCCAGCGCCCCTCCCAAAGCAACAAATAGAAAGCCCATTCTCAAATTCTCCCTATTTCTCCTTAAAGCATTAAACGGCCGCGACACCCCATTCCAACGAAGGAATCACGCTCTTTCTCAATATAGCATTAAACAGCTGCGGCATTCCATTCCAACGAACGAAGGAATCACACTGTTTGTCAATATAGTAAAACAGAAGCAACAGCTACTGCAAGCGGCTTTTTCAGAATACGCTCCGCTCATGCAAGGTAAAACACTCTGCGCGGGTTTTATCTCGCTATCGCGACGCTCGCCGCACACGAATGCCTCGCATTCGGCTACGGCTCACTGTTCGCGTAAAAAAATACCGCGAACTCCCATTCTTTAAGAGTACGCGGTATCTTCAAAAATGTATCGAGGTTACTGGATTCGAACCAGCGGCCTCTACGTCCCGAACGTAGCGCTCTACCAAACTGAGCCAAACCTCGATTGCTTACGACTGATGTGTTCATCAATCAGCGAGTATTATCTTACTAAAAACGAACGGGAATGTCAACTCTTTTTTCATTTTATTTTAAATTCTTTTTTCGTAGGTCAAACAGCGTACTGCTTCACCAGCTCAAGAAGCGTCTCCTCGTTTCCTTTCAGCCACTCTGCAAATGGAATATGCTCCTGTTCGACGATCCTTCCCAGTGCGACCAGGAAATCCGGAATGTCCTTTGCCAGCAGTACAATCTTGCTTTCTGCCAGTTTTTCCTTCCCCGGGATGCTGCTGCCTCCGTAGGAGAAGAAGAAGGCATCCACACGGTTGCCGTCCTTGTCCTTGCGGATGGCGCCTCTCCAGCCGATCAGGCCGATCTGCTGTGCAGCGCAGGAAGAGATGCAGCCTGAAATCCTCATACGCGGCAGCGTGTGCGGTGAAAAGTGCTCTTTTCTGACCGCTTCCAGACAGTTCTTCAGAAGCTTCTGAGAATCCGCGGGGCCGATATCGCATCTTGCGTGCCCTACGCAGGAGATAGACTGTTCAATATCGCTGGAACAGCCGTCTTTTGTAAGCTCCAGCATGCTCCGGGCTTCATCGCCGGTGCAGTTTACGATATAGAGCCCGCCCTTCGTCGTCAGACGGAGCTCCGTCTCCTTCCAGCTTCCGATCTGCTCCATCATCTCCCGGAATCTGCTTAAAGACAGATATCCGCCCTGCGGATGATAGGCGACCGCGCAGAGACCCTTCTGCTTCTGCGGAATCACTCTCGGATCCTCCGGCAGAGACTCCTCTCCCGTTTTCCCTACCTGATGTTCCGTTACGGAAAGGTCCAGATTGCTCTCCGCGATTACCTCTTTCAGATGAAAAGCAAACGCGCTCTTAAATCCGTCGACACCCATGGTCTCCTGCAGGAACCTGCTCCGCGCCTTGTTTCGATTGCTGTAATTGCCGTTCTCCATGTAGACGTCCAGCATCGTCCGCAGATAATACAGAATCTGAGACGGATCCACATGAGAGCCTACCAGCACGCCCACTCTCGGTTTGATCCCGAGGCCGCCGGCCGCAAATACATCAAAGGTGTGGTCCGCGTTCGCCAGAAATCCGATATCCTTCATCGTGATATGCATCTCCTCAGAAGGAAAAGAAGCGAACCCGATCTTGAACTTTCTGGGAAGCGGCCGCACGCCGATATAGCGGAGCAGGTAGGCATCTGCCGCTTCCGCGTAGGGCTGTACATCAAAGTACTCCTCCGTTTCCAGTCCTGACAGAGGCGAGGCCGTGATATTATTCGGGTTGTCTCCGCCGCTCCCCCGCGTCACAATTCCCTTGTCCAGAAGGCGGAGCACCAGCCTTCTTCCCGCATGCGGATTCAGGTCATGCAGCTGAAGCGCCTGACCTGTCGTAATCTTCAGCGTATCCACACCGTAATAGGTGCAGGCGTCCAGTATCGCCTTCGCCATATCGGCAGTCATCCGGCCGCCCGGCACGCGGATTCGGAGCATCTGATGATTATCTCTCTGCAGATAGTCGCCAAACCCCTTGGAGATACCCGTGTACTCCCCGGCGTCGATTTCACCCTTTTCATATTTATGAGAGGCGTTCTCAAATGCATCAAAATCCTTATAGAAACGATTGATTGCTGAGCTCTTTTTCTCCATGTTTCATCCTCTTTCCGCTTTTCATTCCCCGGACAATGCAGCACTCATCTGACATGCAATGTTTTCATTCATCTGACAAACAATGTTTTTTCGTCTGCCATGCTATGTATTTATTCTTCTGACAGTATAGCACGATTTCCTCTGTTTTTCCGTTGTTTTTACAACTGATCAGAACGGGAGGCTGAATTCCCCTCCCGGATGCTGCATCGGCCATGCCCTCAGTCGACATTCGCTATTCGGCTTTTGTAATATTAATACAAATCTATGCAAAAACGACCTGAACCAGGATCATATAAAGAATGGTTCCGGCAGCCATTGACAGGATCATCTGCTTCTTCCATCGATAGGTAAGAAGCGTCACTGCACAGGCGGAAAGCTCAGCAATGCCATGATTTCCTCCATTTGCGAAAGAAGTAGAAAAATCTGTATTTCTAAGACAGTAAACCACCAGCAGGCCGAAAACCGCAGGCCCAAGTACCTTTCCAAGATAGTGAACAAATTCCGGTACCTTTCTCCCCTCCGGGAAAATAAGATAGGGAAGAAAACGGGTCAGAACCGTCCCAAGCCAGATTACAAGAAAGGTGATGATCATTTCTTTATCTGACATGGCTTTCTCCCCCTTCCAGAAAAGGACGAAAAGCGATTAACAATGCCAGCATTAGAATCATGGAAGGCACAATGAATCGATCCGCTCCGAAAACCAGCAGACAGATGAGGGAAGCCAGAAGGCCGATCAGCTCCGGCAGATGTTTTCTCAGCCAGAATCTTCGCTCCGGCTTATCGGGGATACGTTTCCTGCACTGGAATGATTTCTGCCTTGCGAATGCTTTCTGATCCGGCTCCGCCTTCCGATCCCAGGCTGCTTTCCGGGCCTTAACCGCATTCTGGTCCTTGAGCCACTGATCCGCAAAAATCGAAAGAAACATAGCCGTCATCACAAAGTCAAGTCCCTCCGTATGAAACGTAATCAGGGAACCGGATATGCTTCCGATCAAAGCTCCGCAGATCCAGTACAGCTGATCCAGAAGCGATACAAAAGTGTAATAGCGGGTTTTGTTCAGCCCTGTCAGATCAGCGTGATAATTCACCGCAAAGGTTTCATCGCTGCAGGTATAAATCAGATAGAATTTCACCGGACCGGTTCCACTGTATTTCTTCAGCATGGACAGACCGTAGAAGAGATGCCTTGCACCGACCATCACTGCGGTAAGGAAAGCAGAAAGGGGATGAAAAGATGAGGATAAGATTTCTACCATGAGAAATTCCATCGATCCGGTGTAGATCACGGCGGCAGTCAATACCGGAAGCCAGATTGGAAAGCCGTTTGCCGCCATCAGTATGCCATATGTGATTCCCAGAAAAATATAACCCGCCATGACGGGAACCGTTGCCGGCAAAGCCTTTTTGAATTCGTTCATCTGATTACTCTTCTTTGTCCGTATCTGTGATAATCCCCGGCGGTGATCTCTGTATGCCGGGCATGGGTTTACTCAACAGTATACGATTGTAATCGATTCATCGGGATTGTACAAGACTTACACGTTACGAAAGCACTCATACCTGATGCCCGCAAAACCGCGGAAAGGCACTTTAGCGCGCTTCGCGTGCCACGAGCCTTTCCGCGTTTTCGCAGAGCTTATATAGCAATCTTCATCTTCACAGATTTTGGATATACCGACAAGGACAGCGCATACCTGCGATTTTCCAAATGCTTCCACTGGTTCTTGCTGAAACCAGTGGAGCTGAGCAGGCAGTTTCCCGTCACCGTTACTTCCTTGCCGGGGTCGAGAGGGAATTTCTGAAACTCTTCCTGCGAAAGCATAAATCCGTTGTGATATGCGCCCGTCACAAGATCGCCCAGAAGAGCCTCGGATGACTGCGGCGACGAACCAGTGTTTTTCACGCGCAGAGAAATGTTCACGATACGACAATGTATCTCATCGGTCACGATTCCCATATGTTCCGCCCTTACCTTCTTCTCAGAATCCTCCTGAGACATCATGGACGCGTCTTCCACCGTCACTTCAAGACCGTCTATGCAATACGTATCGCCCATGGGGATATTCACTTCCTCTTCCTGTGGCCATTCTGCGTTGACTTTCCAGTATCTCCAGCCGAACACACCGATGAAAACCGCACAGCAGAGCAACACGATCCACTTTTTCATTTTCCTGCTCTTCTTCACCGGTTTGTCACCTCCCTTTTTTTCATTAACTAGACCCACCTTTCTATTGTCAGACAGTGCATTGTCTTTCCATTCATTGTCAGATAATGTCTCGCCTTTCCGGGCGTCGATCAGCGCAAGCGTCATCTACTCACGCCAAACGGATACGGCAGCGATTTCAATTGTCCGAAATGTCCATATCTCATCATGGTTCGTTCTGAACCGATAAGTCCCTCCGCTCTACAATCTGCCCGTTCTTCATGATCAGCATAATGTCGGATACATCTTCCAGATCCTCCGCCTCATGCCCTGCCAGAATGACCAGCGCTCCTCTTTCTTTTTCCTCCCGGATAATCTGGAACACCATGTTTCTTCCCTCTTCATCCAGCGCATTGCACGGCTCATCCAGAATGAGAAGAGACGGTTTTTCCATGATAGCCGCTGCAATCCCAAGCCGCTGCTTCATTCCCATCGAATACTTCCGGAACCTCTTATCCGCCGCCTCATAGATCCCCGTCCGTTTCATGGCTTCTTCAATTTCCGGATCTCCGATACGCTTGCGTATTGACGCCAGCTCACGCAGGTTCTGCCAGCCGGTATCCTGCGGGATCAGACCCGGGTGTTCAATCATCGCGCCCAGATCCGGCGGAAAGGAAATGTCCTTTCCGATTATCTTTCCGTCTACGGAAACCGTTCCCTCCGTCAGAAAAATCAGCCCGCAAATTGCCTTCATCAGCATGGATTTTCCCGCGCCGTTCCCGCCCATCAGCGAGCACACCGTTCCCCTTTCCAGTGAAAATGTAATATCCTTCAGGACCTCATCTGGTCCGATCTTTTTTACCGCATGATTCACTTCCAGATACATGATATCCCCGCTTTCCCATCATAATGCATGTTAATTACTCGGTACCCCAATCTCGAAAAACTGTGCTTCTCTCGATGTGAAAAATCCGGCAGTCTTCGATTCCGGGTCCATTGTATGTGTGATTAACTCACTGTGAAAAATCCGGCAGCCATCGGCTCCGGGACACATCCTATATATGAATAACCCACCCTCAGAAAGATTCATATAAGAAATAGCGTCCGGAAATCCATTTTGCGCATACGGACACATATCAGAAAAACGCTGCCTGCCAGGATCAGACTCATTGTACAGGCTCCCGGCAGCAGCCCGTCCGGCTTCATTCTTACAAACTGCAGGTATTCACCCGGAAGAAACGGCGAAGACCAGAAGACCGAGGCGGCCAGCGCTGCCACAGAACATACAATTCCCATCATCGGCGATACCAGAAGACAGATTACCGCCTGAAAAAACGCCATCGCCAGCATTGCGAGGACACTCAGCCCCAGTGCGGCGCACAGATAAACACGAGACAAAAGTTCTTCCGGAACACCGCTCAACAATAGAAAAGCCCCTCTGTCTCCGGGCATCCACGTTCCGCCGAGACAGAACGCAAGAAGCACAACAGATCCCCAAATGCAGGCATACCACAGCAGCACCCTCGCTGTAATTTTACAGCATATTCGTCCTGCCCATTTCGCCCGGCTTCCCTCGCGAAGGATCCGCTGATACGCAGCGCCGCGCATTTCTTCTACCGTCAGACCGATCATGAGAAAGAAGCAGATCATGCAGAGCGCCCACAAGGCAGGGATCCTGAAAGGCTCTGTCGTCTCCATAGATACTGTGCTGATCACAGGCTGCGTTCCCCGGAAAAGCGCCACCCACAGCGAAACTGCGGAAATCCTGCACGCTTTCCCGTGCAGAAGTCCGTACTCCCGGTAAAGAGCATTCTCTGAAAATGCAACCGCAGCAACAGCACACAGTGTTCCGGCCAGGAACAAAAAAGCCGTGTACATATTTTCATTATTTGCAAATCCGGAAAAACGTCCGACACGGCCACCTCTCATTTGCACACATCCCCCTTGCAGATTACCGCGTACAAAATCCCATATAAGGCGACACACACTGCCGACAAAAACAGATACTGCCAGAAGGCCGACACCCAGAAGGACTTCTCATACAGAATGTAAAACCAGTGACGCTTCGCGAGATACATCATATAACCTATTCCCGCGTTTACTCCTGCCGGGGCCCACACAAGCGCCGTATATCGGGTTACACGGAAAAGAATTTCGTAGAAAAGCTCATACAACAGAAGCTTGCTCACTCCGTTCCACACGCACAGAAGAGCAAGAACCGGCACGATTCCCCCGGATGACAGTGTACTCCGGACCAGACCGGCATACACGCTTCCGCTCTCCGACCAGTTCATGACCGGAAGATTCCGGAGCGCTCCGCCAATCCCAGCCGCAGCCGTCCACGCCACGGAACAAAATACTGCTCTGCACAGGCTTCGTCTCAAAATATGCCCCGCAAGCCGTTTTCTCGAAGAATACCGGTATACAAAAACATATGTCTGCCTGTTTTTCTCCTCAAGAACCAGGATGATCAGAAACGGTATGAACACACGGAGATCCGCATATGCCGGCACCGTTGATATCATCAGATAGTCACTTATGCATACATGCAGTCCGTTCTGCACGTAGAAGAAATCAATATCCCCGGCCAGAAATACCACATTCAGGGCACAGACGGCTGCAATCAGAGCCACACTTATCAGTCGTCGCATCATAGAAATTCCTTCTTTTTGGCACATAATCGGTAAAGCATTCCGGGAACTGCCCCGAGAAGTACAATCCAAAGCAACGCAACGGCCGGATATGCAATCCCCATTCCCGGACGCATCCAGTGCACCGCTGAATAATACATGGTGGTCTGTGAGCCGTCAGTTGCAGCGTTTATCAACAGCTGAAGCAAAAATCCCGCGCTCCAGATCACAAAAGCGTTCCGGATGAAGAAACTGAGAAACAGACCGAAGCATGCGTAAAGACCGCCCATTAGAAAATCGATCGCCAGATAAAGCAGCAGATAGAGTTCCGGCCGAATAAAATACACATTGGAAAACAGAATCTGCGCAGACAACGTGTTTGTCCCCATCGCCGCCGAAGGCATAATATTGGGAAGAATCAATGGATCGGGAAGCATAATGAGGAATATCACTATGACTAATGCGAAAGTATTAAAAGAACTCCTGAAATATGAGGGCAGCATCAAAGCGGCATCCGGGTCTCCCCGCCAGATTTTAAAAGCAGCTTTCAAGAACTACGATTTTATTCATGAAAAAATCTGGCTGGATATGCTCAATGACCGAAATCAAACCGCTCACATTTACGACGGCAACGCTGCAGAAAGGCTCGCAGAAAAGATCCTCACAAAATATATTCAGGAATTTCAGAGTCTTAGGGATCATCTGATCATCTTATTAAGGATTACACAGAAAAGTTTTTAAGGGAAATTTAGAGCAGATACACAGAGATGGCATAGAGCTTTTCCGCAAAAAATAGCCCCGTATAAAGACCTGCGGTCTGTATACGAGGATTTAGCAATATTTTCTGCAGGGTTCCATGTGATGTCCGTCTAAGTAAGTCTCCTGCAGAAAATACGTGCTGTCATGAGTGATTCCGGCCTTTTCTGAAGACTATGCTGTAATCGGTTTTCTCCGGTCACAGCATAGTCTTCGTGCCGTTATTCTTTGTATTATTTATATTTCTTGTACAGAGGTCCGAATGCAGCGCATGCTCTGTAGTCAGCCGCTTCCTTGTCCTTTGTGCCGAATGCGTTCCATGCAGCCGGACGATAGATCTTCTCATCCGGAATGTTGTGCATGGCAACCGGAATACGGAGCATAGAAGCAAAGGTGATCAGATCTGCTCCTACATGACCGAATACAGTAGCGCCGTGGTTTGCGCCCCAGTTGCGCATCACATCGTATGCCGTGCAGAATGCGCTTCCCGGAATGTGGTCGACACGAGGTGTGAACCATGTGCAGGGCCATGTGTAGTCGGTTCTCTTCCAGAGGGTATCGGTAACCTCATCTGGAAGTGCTACGGTCCATCCTTCTGCGATCTGCAGGAACGGTCCGAGGCCCTTTACCAGGTTCAGACGAACCATGGTTACCGGCATCTCTGTCTTTGTCAGGAATCTGGAGGAATATCCGCCTCCACGGAAATATCCGTTGTCAGCCGGCGGCCACTCGGTAGCCTCACACATTGCCTTCTGATCATCCTCGGTCAGCTCCCACCACGGCTTGATGGTCGGATTGCCGTCAGCGTCCTTGCAGACGCCGGAGAAGTCAAGTGCGGATGCGCCGGAGTTGATCAGGTGCAGGAAGCCGTCGGCGTCCTTTGCGTGTCCCTCGATATCATATCCGGTTACTCTCTTTACAGACTCGCCGCTCCAGTAGGTACGAACGTCAGAGAACATAGCCGCGCGTCCGGTCAGCTGTTTCTCGAACAGCATGCACAGTCCGTTCAGGCAGTCGTTCTCGGTTGCGAGAACATACGGCTCGCGTGCGCCGTCATAGTCAAAGGAAGTGGAAAGGAATGCTTCCGGATAGTCGCAGTTCGGCCAGTGATCGGTCCACTGTCTCTGGCCCTGGAATCCGCCGGCGATTGCATTGTGTCCGAGAGCCTCCTCTTCGAACTTCTGTCCGCCTGCGGTAACCTTCTCATCCGCGAGCTTCGCGTTGCCGCGCATCAGGTCCTTGATGATGATATACATCTTAACCGTGAACTCCCACTGCTCATCCTTGACCTCACGGGACTTCTGGATCCACTCCGGGTTCTTGTCCCATGCTTCCTTGCAGTTCTCCTTTGTCCACTTCAGAGCTCTCTCGAACTCTGCCTTGTCATAGATACCCTCTTCCATACGGCGGAGTACTTCAACCTCATCCACAGACTCTACACGCATGCCCAGGTAGGACTCCATGAAATCCTGGTCCATGATGGATCCGCCGATTCCCATGGTAACGGAGCCGATCTGCAGATAGCTCATTCCGCGGAGAGATGCCGCGGCAACTGCTGCGCGTCCGAAGCGGAGAAGCATCTCCGTAACATCCTCCGGAATTGTATCATCGTCTGCTTCCTGTACGTCGCGGCCATACATTCCGAATGCCGGAATTCCCTTCTGCGCGTGTGTCGCAAGAACGGATGCCAGATATACAGCTCCCGGTCTCTCTGTCGCATTCAGTCCCCACACGCCCTTGATTGTCGTGGGATCCATATCCATGGTCTCGGATCCGTAGCACCAGCACGGTGTAACGGTAAGAGTGATGTCAACGCCCTCTTTCTTGAACTGCTCCGCGCAGAGCGCGCTCTCGCGTACACGTCCGATCGTAGTATTGGAAATGACAACCTTAACCGGTGTTCCGTCCGCATATCTCAGGTTGTCCTCATAGAGCTTTTTCGCTCTCTGAGCCATTCCCATCGTCTGCTCTTCCAGAGATCCTCTGACGTCCAGAGGGCCCTTACGTCCGTCAATTACCGGACGAATTCCGATGACCGGATGTCCACCGACCAGTTTTCTCTCGTCTGCCATAATTGCTTACCTCCCATATGATATTTGCTGCCTGAGGATTGCTCAGCGTAACGTTTCACCGGCAATCCAAAATATAATGGGCATACCGCCCAACTCATGGCACAATTGTAGCACTTTCCCCGATCAAAAGATAGTGATATAATCGTTTCGTATGGTAAAATATTCACATTTTTATAATTTTTGTACGATAATCACAAAAAGGTCCGCCGGTTTTTATTCACTTTGTGCACTTCCTGTCTCAGAAACCCAAAGTCTATGATCGCACAGACCGGCCCGCAGAAAAGCAGCGCAGGCATCGCATGGTCTTCTGCCGATGTCGTATCGCATTGTATTCATTTATCAGAGCCGCAAAATTTTTCCCGGCGGCTCAGAAAGGAACCCATCATGCAGTTTATGGATCTGAACGAGAAGCGCCGCCACGGCACCTCCGATTTCCCCTTCGCCTTCTATCACCTTGACATCAGTCATCCGCGGTATGTCATGAACTATCACTGGCATCAGGAATATGAGCTGATCCGGGTCCTGTCCGGAGAGCTGGAAATGACGCTGGACGAGCGCAGAACGTCTGTAAAAGCCGGAGACCTGGTCTTCGTGCACGGAGGCGTTCTCCACTCCGGCACACCGAAAAACTGCGTATACGAGTGCCTCGTATTTGATCTGAATGTCTTCACGCGGCACAATTCCAGCAGCGGCAGCTATATTCAGAAGATCCTCGACCGGTCCGCCCTCGTCTTCGATCATTTCGAGAAAGACAAGTTCTCCTCCACTGTTCTTCCGGTCACGGATCACATTTTCGACGCCATGCGCGAGTGCTTCCCGGGGTATGAAATGATGGTCATCGGCGAGCTCTATCACTTCTTCGCGCTCGTTTTCCGCCATCACCTGTATCTGGAATCCGTGCCTCAGACCCGAAAAGGCTACCGGAAGGTCCTTCAGCTACGCAAGGTTCTGGATTACATCGACAAAAATTACAGCCAGCCCATCACACTGGATGAACTGGCTGCCGCCGCATCGATGTCCCCGAAGTATTTCTGCCGCTTCTTCAGCAGCATGACCCACCGGACACCGATGGATTATCTGAATTATCAGCGCATTGAACACGCCTGCTACGAGCTTTCCACGACGGACAGCACCGTGACCGATGTGGCTTACGCCTGCGGTTTCGGAGACGTGAGCTACTTTATCAAAATCTTCCGCAAATACAAGGGCATGACCCCGGGAAAATACGCGGCGAGATAACATCCTGCACACCCAGCGCGCAGGACAGGCCGAATGCGATTTCAAGCCAGACAGTTCTGATTTCTACGCCCGCCTGTTCTCGAACCTCTGCTCCTCTTTCTACGCCTGCCTGTTCTCGGGCCTCTGCTCCTCCTGCTTCATGGCTGCCGTCTTCTTGCGGTTTGCGATATAAGCGATCAGCTTTTCGAAATAGACCTTGAGCAGACCGCCGCAGGGAACCGCGATGATCATTCCCAGAAGGCCGCCGATCTTTCCTCCGATCAGCAGCGATACGATGACCAGAACCGGATGGATCCGGATGCTGTTGCCCAGAAGCTTCGGATTCACGACATTGCCGTCGATTGTCTGCAGAATAAACAGCGCGACCATTGCCACGATGAACCGCTCCAGATTCCAGTTCAGCAGGCAGACAATTGCCGTGGAGCCGTACGCCACAAAGGGGCCGACATACGGAATCAGGTTGCCGATCCCCGTGAGGACGCCGATGATGATCGAATATTTTACCCCGATGATTGAGAGCGTGATGCTCACCGCCACCGACATGAACAGTGCGTCCATCAGCTGCCCGCGGATGTATCCGGAAAATACCCGATCCGCCTCCGAGGCAAACTCCTCGAGATACTTCCTGCCCTTTTTACCGGCGATCGTGCGGAACACATGACCCCAGTACTTCTTCAGTCCCTCGCCGTCAGCCATGAAATAGATTCCGAAGATGATGGCGAACAGGAGCATCGAGAAGAAGGACGGCAGGTTCTTGATTCCGACGAGCAGATTTGACGCGAGCTTCTCGATAGAATCCGACAGGCTGTCTCCCGCCTGATTGATGAACCCGTTGATCTGCGCCGATGAAATATTCAGCCTGTGCAGCACCGATTCGATGTTGCGGGCGAGTCCGTTCAGATCATCGATAAACCCGTTCAGGATCGTATCAAAGCTGTCCAGACTGATGACACTCAGCTGACTCGTGATGGTCGATACGATCAGAGACAGAATAACGAAGATGATTGCCGCGACGATCACACAGGTAGCTGCAACCGCCAGTCCCCTCGAGGACTTTCGTTTTCGCTCTTTTCCAGATTTCGCTGTCTGGCCTTCCCGTTCCGCTTTCTTCTCTCCCCCGGGCTTCCTTGCCGACAGGCGGCTTCTCAGGGCATCGATGTGCCGCTCGAAAAAATTGACCATCGGGTAAAGCAGATACGCGAACACGAGACCCAGAACCAGCGGCCGGATGATCACGCCCATCCACCGGAAGCCCGAACCGATTGCGCCCGCTATGTTCCCGACGTGATCAAAGATCCGGATCAGAAAATAGATGATCATCACCGTGATCACGACATAAAACGAGATCCTGGTGTATTCCGGGCGGAAATTGTCCCGGATTCTTCTCTTCGCGGACTTCTTCTCTTCTTCGGTTTCCGCATTGCCGACGGCTTTCTCTTCCGTTACCGATGCCTGCTTTTCTTTTTCTTCCATAATAAATGTGTAATGACTCACCCTCTGACATGCCCGTTACAGACCGCAGCGACTGCCGGTTCTCTGCAGCGCACTGATCTCACCGGAAAATCGTCTGCTCGTTCTTACAGATCGCAGTGGTTGACGGTTCTCGGGAACGGAAGTACGTCACGGATGTTCCCCATTCCTGTCAGATACATCACGCACCTCTCAAATCCCAGCCCGAATCCGGAATGACGGGTCGTTCCGTACTTCCGTAGATCGAGATAGAAATCATACTGGCTCATATCCATCTTCAGCTCTTCCATGCGGGACTTCAGCTTGTCGTAATCTTCCTCCCTCTGGCTTCCTCCGATGATCTCTCCGATGCCCGGAACCAGACAGTCCATGGCAGCGACTGTCTTCCCGTCCGGATTCAGCTTCATGTAGAAGGCCTTGATATCCTTCGGATAATCCGTGACAAAAATCGGCTTCTTGAATACCTTCTCGGTCAGATATCTCTCATGCTCGGTCTGAAGATCGCAGCCCCAGCTTACCTTGTAATCGAATTCGTCGTTGTGCTTCTCGAGGATATCGATGGCCTCGGTGTAAGTAACTCGGCCGAAATCGGAGTTCACGACATGATTCAGACGGTCGAGCAGACCCTTGTCCACGAATTTATTAAAAAATTCCATCTCCTCCGGCGCGTTCTCCAGCACGTAACGGATGACATACTTCAGCATCGACTCCGCACACTCCATGTCGTCCTCGAGGTCCGCGAAAGCAATCTCCGGCTCAATCATCCAGAACTCCGCCGCGTGGCGGGTGGTGTTGGAATTCTCGGCGCGGAAGGTCGGACCGAAGGTGTAGATCTTGCGGAATGCCTGTGCAAAGGTCTCGCCGTAAAGCTGTCCGCTCACGGTGAGGTTGGTCGGCTTGTTGAAGAAATCCTGGGAGAAATCCACCGTTCCGTCTTCATTTTTCGGAACATTCGCCAGATCCAACGTGGTCACCTGGAACATCTCGCCGGCTCCCTCCGCATCACTGGAAGTAATCAGCGGCGTATGCACATACACGAAGTCATTCTCCTGGAAAAATTTATGAATGGCGTAGGCAATCAGGGAACGTACCCGGAAAGTAGCCTGAAAGATATTCGCGCGGGGACGAAGGTGCGAGATCGTCCGGAGATAATCCATCGTGTGACGCTTCGGCTGAAGCGGATAGTCCGGTGTCGAGGCTCCCTCGAGCACGACGCTCTCCGCCTGAATCTCAAACGGCTGCTTCGCGTTCGGCGTCGCCACCAGCGTACCCTCGACGATGATCGCGGCTCCGATATTCAGTGAGGAGATTTCCTTGAAGTTATCCAGCTTGTCCGCATACACAATCTGCAGGGTCTCGAAGAAGGTTCCGTCATGCAGGACGATGAATCCGAAGGTCTTGGAATCCCGGATATTGCGGACCCAGCCTCCGACCTTGATCTTCTGACCGATATATTTCTCGCGTTCCTTATAAATCTCTCTGACTGTAACCAAATGTTCCATGATATGCCTCTTTCTTCCATATTACAATTCTGATAAAACACTTATCCTGAATTATATATCACCTCTCTCGCATTAAGCAATATGCAATTCTGAGTACGGGCACGCTGCATTCGGTTTCGGCAGCTGTTGCAAAGTATATGGAATAGCAGGGACTTAACGGCTCTCCAGCCATTCGCAAACCGGCTGCAGCAAAAGCTCTGTGAAATCCCCGCCTTTTCAGATACAATGATCGTTCTGATGTACTGACACTTTTCGTTCCGTGAAGCTTCTCATGCACTGGCATTTCTCGTGCATTAACATTTCTCGCACACTGACATTTCTAATGTATTGACATTTTTGATACGCCGGCGGACGATTACTCCTGCGTATAGATATTCAGAATGTTCTGGAACGGTTCCGCACCCACCCGCTCCGCGAAGCTGTAGAACCGCTCCCCTTTTCTCCGGTTGTCCAGATAATAGCGGACGGCATCTGTGATAAAATCCGCAGTCTTTTCGCTCACAATTCGCCCTTCAAGACGGAATCCGAACCTCGGATCCTTTCCGAGATGGCCTCCGACGCAGACGGAAAATCCGTCCTTCACTCCTGCTTCCGTACGGATTTTCGCACAGGTAAGGCCGATGTCGGCAATCTGCGGATGCGCGCAGGAGTGTGGGCACCCGGTCATATTCACGCGGACAGGCATTCTGAGATGCGGGAAACGGCGGTCCAGCTCCTCTGTCAGAAGCTTCAGTCTCTGTTTTGTCTCCGCTCCGGCAAAATTGCAGTACTGATTGCCCGTGCAGGACGCGGCATACCCGGAAAATGCTCCCGGAGACAGCTTGAATTTCTTAAGAACGGGTTCCTTCCGGAACAACGCTGTCTTTTCCTCCGGAATGTTCAGGATAAGGATCTGATGTGTGTTCGTGGTCCGCATTTCCCCGTCGCCGTACTGCCTTGCGAGCTCCGCCAGCTCCATCAGCTCGGGGGCGGTCATCGTCCCTCCCGGAACCGCAAGTCCGGCATAGCACAGGCCATCCTGCTTCTGTCTGTGTATGCCGTAGAAATTTCCCCGGTTCCAGCTTTTCATCACCGTCCGGCCGCCTCTCGGAAGCGGCCCCGTGATGGCTTCCAGCATCTCCTCTGTCCGCGCGGTCCCGATTTCCTCAACAAGATACTTCAAGCGGCAGTGATTTCTGGCCTCGCGAAAGCCATGGTCCCGGAAGACGGCAGCGGCCGCCTCCGCGACATCCACCGCCCGTTCCGCCGGAATGAAGAAGGACAGCTTCTTCGCGAGCATCGGCTCCGCAGAGAGGCCTCCGCCGATCCACGCGTGAAAGCCAGTCTCCCCCTCCTCGCTTACCGCCGGGACAAATGCCAGATCGTTGATGCCGGCGTATCCCGGATCATGAGGATTCGCGGAAAAACTCAGCTTGAATTTTCTCGGAAGATTGGAGTACAGCGGATTCCCCACAAATCTCCGGGCCGCCTCTTCCACGATCGGCGTCGTGTCAAAAAGTTCCTCCGGATCAACTCCCATCAGCGGATTTCCCAGAATATTTCTCGGAACGTCGCCGCAGCCCTCGACGGTCGTAAGCCCGGCCTTTTTCAGTCTGGCGAAGATATCCGGCATATCCGAAAGCTGCAGATTATGTATCTGAATGCACTGCCGAATCGTGATCTGAATGCTGTCGGCACCATAATCATGTGAAATCCCGGCGATCACCCCGGCCTGATCAGCGGTCAGCTTTCCGGACGAAAGCTTCACACGAATCAGAAACCGTCCGTTTTTCGGCCTCTGACAGTATATGCCCGCCCACTTCAGTCTTTCGATGTCCGACTTGTCAATTTGCTCAAACGGTGTCTCCGCCAGAGCGTCCATTTCTTTCAGAATCTCAAGACCATCTTTTTCTTTCTTCCAGACCTCGTTCTGATTGGTATGATTTATGCTGGTCATGCCGATTACCCCTTTTCGCAGATTTTCGGATCATTGTAACACCGGCAATCTGTTTTCGCCGTAGCATACGCAACGCAAGGACCACACGAACGGCGGAAATCAGTGCTCTGGCGATTCTTTCGATCTCGAAGCAGGCGCAGCGCAGGGGCCGCGCGAACAAGTAAAATCAGTACAGATACCTCTAGCTGTTTGCGTACAGGATCCGGATGCCGCGTTCCCTGAGACCCGCACGCACGCCGGCGTCCGGCTCGCAATCGGTCACGACGGCGTCCGGGCTGCCGTCCGGAAAAACGGACACGGCGCCCTGTCTGCGGAATTTTGCCTGTTCCGCGAGAACAACGGTCCGATCTGACTGCTCCGCCATTGCCTGAATCACCTCCGCCTTGGCCAGGCTGTCACCGGTGAATCCCTGCTCCCGGCTGAATCCGTCTGTTCCCGAGAACAAGATTCGCGCGTGAAAGGTCCGGACGGCGCGGACGGCAAGCGTCCCCGTCATGCATTCGGAGTCCGGCAGGTACTCCCCGCCGGTCAGGACAAACGACACATTTCCCGTCTTCCGCACAAATCCGGTCATAAACACCGAATTCGTGACGACGGTCACATGCTTTCCCGATTTTGCGAGTTCCCTCGCCAGCAGGACGCAGGATGACCCCGACTCAATCATCACCGTGTCACGATCCTGCACCAGAGACGCGGCCTTTGCTGCAATGCGGCATTTTGCCTCATAATTGACCGACATCCGCCCTGTCATCGCCGAATCGGTATTCAGGGACGCGTATCCCTGCTCTCTTCGAATAAAGCGCTGCTCCTCCAGATCGGTCAGGTCCTTCCGGATCGTCACGATGGACGTGTTCTCCGACTCCGCCAGCTCTCTGACGCTGATCTGCCCTCTCTCACTGAGAAGCCTCAGAATCCTTCCGCGTCTATCCTCAACTTTTCCCATCCTGCACCCCTCCGGCATCATGCATGATCCGCCTGCTCTCCCGCTTCGTCCCGATGCAGAGTCTCGAGTTCGTCGAACACCGGCTCCAGCGCGTGATAGCTGTCGTCAAAAATTCTTTCCATCTGCTGATAGAGAGCGGCATTCCGCTGATCCGGCCGGAAGCTTCTGTCCTGCCCCAGAAAACGGCGAATCTCGCCGAAATCCGGATATGCCCTGACCCCGACTCCTGCGATCACGGCAGCAGCCATGGATGTCGCGGTGTCTACATGATCCGGAACATTCAGCCGGACCTGCAGGACGTCGGAGAGTATCTGACAGACGGTATCACTCCTCGCGCCTCCGCCCGTGAGGATCATCTCCTCCGCGCGCATCTGTCTTCTGTACGCCTCGAGAATCAGGTTCAGGTTCATCGCGACGCCCTCAATAACCGCCCTCAGATATTCCGGTTTTCCGTGTTCCATGCGCATGCCGAGAAATGCGCCGCTGCATTTCTCGTTCCACCTAGGCGCACGCTCCCCGATCAGGTACGGGAGAAAAATCAGCCCTCCCGCTCCGGGACCCGCCGCTTCGATCAGCCGGTCAAGCTCCTCATAGTCCGCTCCCGGTTCCAAAAGACCGCGGATGTACGAATAGGAGCTTCCTGCCGCTTGCATGGTCCCGCACGGCATGTATTTTCCCGGAATCACATGCGCAAAGCACATCAGTATGCGGTCCTTATCCTCAAAAATTTGCTTTGATGTCCCGCCGATCCACGCGGACGTTCCGAAGGTGGCAAACAGCGCATTGTCCTGCACGCATCCGGCACCGACCGCGGAGCACGGACCGTCTCCGCCTCCGCAGACAACCGGGGTTCCCTCGGCCAGCCCCGTCAGCTCCGAAGCTTCCCTTGTGACATACCCTGCCACATCCACCGACTGGTGAAGCTCCGGAAACAGTGCGGTGTCAATGCCGGAAGCGGTCAGAATCGGCTCTGACCAGTCCATGCGCCTGAGATCCAGCGCATTGGTCCCCGACGCGTCCGAATAATCCGTCACAAACGCACCGGTCAGCCGGAAAATGATGTAGTCCTTCACCTGAAGCACCTTGTAAGTCTTCCGATAGACATCCGGTTCATGGCTCTTCAGCCACATGATTTTTTCCAAGGTATAGCTCTCATTCGGCCTGTGCCCCGTGATCCCGCAGAAATCTTCAAACCCGATCTCCCGGGTCAGAAATTCCTTCTCACGGACCGCCCTGTGGTCCGCCCAGATCATTGCGGGCCGAAGCGGCCTGCCTTCCCGGTCTGCCGGAAGGCACCACTGCATCTGCGCCGAAAAAGAAACACCAATCACATCCGCTGGACGGATTCCCTCAATTGCCCTTCTGGTGCCCTCGGCAACCGCCCTCCACCAGTCATCAGGATTCTGTTCCGCGCAGTGCCCTCCGAAATAGTGCACCGGGTACTGAATCGTCGAGCTGCTCACGCTGTTCCCGTCCGTATCAAACAGCGTCACCTTGTCGCCGGATGTGCCGAGATCATGGGCCAGCAGATATTTTGCCATTGGCTGCACCCCCTGTCCTCAAAGCTCGTAGATTCTCCGGTCTCCGTAGACACTCTTCCAGTCATCGTCGAATCCCCGGACAGCATCCGCGATGAGCGGATTTTCGACCATCGCGGAAAAATAGGACGGATCCGCGGTGCATGCGTCTGCTCCCGCCAGAAACGCATCCATGATCTGCTGCGTATTGTGGAAGCTCGCGGCGAGAATCTTCGTCTCCGCCCCATGCATCCGGAACAGATCCGCCATATCCGCGATTGCCTCACCGGCCCGCACATTATTGTTGTTCATCCGATTAAAATACGGCGCCACATAATCCGCTCCGACGGATGATGCCAGCATCGCCTGCTGTGTCATGTACACCGCCGTTCCGGTAACCTTGAATCCTTTCTCCTTCAGCGTGCGGATCACATGAAGTCCCGTCTCGTTGACCGGCACCTTGATATAGGTGTTCTCCCGGCCGAGATGGTCCGCGATCACGTCTGCCTCCCGCAGCATTCCCACATAGTCCTGCGCCGTCACCTGCACGTGCAGCTGCTTCCCGCCGATCACAGAGCGGATCTCCTCCAGAATCTTCCAGAAATCCCCCTTCTCCTTCGAAATAATCGTCGGGTTGCAGGTCACACCCGTCAGATTCAGAATCTCGTCGTACTTCCGGATTTTCTCAATATTTGCGGTGTCAATCAGAATTTCCATCATAAACAACTCCTTTCACTTCATACACTTGCTGCACTGCCTGCGCTTTCTGCACGGCCTGCATTTTCTGCACCGCTTGTGCTTGCTGCGCTGCCTGCGTTTTCTGCACTACTTGTGCTGCCTGCGTTTTCTGCGCTTTCTGCACTACTTGCGCTTCCTCCGCTTTCTGCACCGCTTGTGCTTTCTAATACCAGTCATTTTATTTCGTTCGTAAGTTTTATTTATTTCGTATGGCATATTATTTGTACGGCTTTCGGCAGAAAATGTCAAGAAAAAACGGAACTGCAGATAGAACTTTCCTATTCAACAAAAAAATCCCACAGCCCCTCTGTCTGCCGTACCGCGGCTCCGACAATGGACTGTGGAATCTTCCAAGTATAATCTTCTTTCTGCGCAGGGCTATGCAGTGCCGCGCATCTTCTTACTCTTCGATGTGCGCCCTCCTGATCCTTACTTCTCGATATGCTCTTGCGGCTCTTACTCCTCGATATGCTGTCTCCCGACCCTTACTCCTCGATATGCTCTCTTCCGACCCTTATGATCGTGTGCACATGCTCGTCGGCAAGCGAATAAAAAATCTGCTTTCCGTCTCTTCTTGCTTCTACCAGCTTGGACTGCCGCAGGATCTTCAGCTGATGTGATACCGCGGACTGTGTCATATTCAGAAGCTCGGCAATTTCTCCGACGCTCCGCTCCGTCTCAAAGAGCGCAAATAAAATTTTGATCCGTGTAGAATCGCCGAAAACCTTGAACAGCTCGGCCAGATCAAACATCTCATCCTCATCAGGGAGACCGCATTTTCTTTCCTGATCTGTATATTCTTCCATCTTGAATCCTTTTTCTCTCTTCCTGTCATTTTGCGCATTCTCTTAATCTGTCATTTTGCGCATTCTCTTAAATCATCTGTCATTTTGCGCATTCTCTTAAATCATCTGTCATTTCGCGCATTCTCTTAAATCATATCGTCTCGGCGCCGCGTCCGCCGTCTCACTCCTTGTAAGTCAGTGTTCTCGTCGAATTCAAAACACAGATCAGCAGTACGCCGGTATCCCCGAATACCGCAAGCCACATCGGCGCAAGGCCGACGGCAGCCAGAATAAGGATTGCCACCTTGATCACAATGGCCAGCACGATATTCTGTCTCGCAACCCGGATCGTTTTTCTGGAAATCCGGACCGCCTTCTCGATCTTCGAAGGCTTGTCATCCATCAGCACGACATCCGCCGCCTCAATCGCGGCGTCCGATCCAAGCGCGCCCATGGCGATGCCGACATCCGCCCGCGCAAGGACAGGCGCATCATTGATTCCGTCTCCGACAAACACAAGAGACGTTCCATCCGGCTTCTGATCGATCAGCTTCTCCACCTCGGATACCTTGTCCGCGGGAAGCAGCTCCGCCCGGTACTCGTCCAGACCCAGATCCGCGGCCACCTTTTGCGCGACCTTCTCTCGGTCTCCCGTGAGCATCACCGTCTTCCGGATTCCGGCTGCCTTCAGGGAAGCGACCGCCTCAGCGGCATCCGGTTTTTCAACGTCGTTGATATGGATGTGTCCGACATATTTTCCCTCAATGGCCACATGAATGATCGTGCCCGGCTCATCGCAGATCCTCCACTTTGCGCCGACGTCCTCCATCATCTTCTGATTTCCGACGCACACAGTCTTTCCGTTTACGACAGCGCGGATTCCATGACCCGCGATTTCTTCCACGTTCTCAACCTCACATCCGTCATCCTCTTTTCCGAATGCCTGTCTGAGGGAAACAGCGATCGGATGGTTCGAATATCTCTCTACATGGGCCGCCAGATGGAGCAATTCCTTCGCTTCGATGCACTCCGGATGGAGCGTCGTCACCTCGAATACACCCTTTGTCAGCGTACCTGTCTTATCAAACACCACCGTATCCGCCCTGGAGAGAGCATCCATGTAACCGGAGCCCTTGATCAGGACACCGATCTTGGACGCGGCACCGATTCCTCCAAAAAACGCGAGCGGCACCGAAACCACCAGCGCGCACGGGCAGGATACGATCAGGAAGGTCAGCGCCCGGAGCAGCCAGGTGGCAAAATTTCCGACAAAATCACCTGAGAGAAGCGGCGGCAGGAATGCCAGAACAGCCGCGGCTGCCACAACGATCGGCGTGTAGACCTTCGCGAATTTTGAAATGAACTTTTCGCTCCTCGACTTTTTGCTTCCGGCATTTTCGACAAGCTCCAGAATCTTCGAGGCCGTCGACTCCCCGAATTCCTTTTCCACCTTCATCCGGAGAAGTCCGTTCTGGTTCACACATCCGGAGAGAATCATGTCGCCCTCTCTTACGTCTCTCGGCACGCTCTCACCGGTGAGCGCCACAGTATCCAGACTGGAATTTCCTTCCACGACGATGCCGTCCATCGGAACCTTCTCTCCCGGCTTCACCACAAGGATATCGCCGACCTTCACTTCCTCCGGGCTGACCACCTTCACCTCGCCGTCACGCTCCAGGTTCGCGGTATCCGGACGGATGTCAAGCAGCTGGGATATTGCCCTCCTGCTGTTGCCCTCGGCAATTCCCTCGAACAGCTCTCCCACCTGGAAAAACAGCATCACGAATACCGCTTCCGGGAACATCTCCTCACCGCCCGGTACAAACCCGATCAGCAGCGCTCCGATGGTCGCTATGCTCATCAGAAATGACTCGTCAAACACTTCTCCGTGAGCAATCCCTTCGCCGGCCTCACGAAGAACGTCAAATCCCGCCGCCAGATAAGGCACCAGATAGATCAGAAGCCGCTGCCACATTTCCAGACCCGGGAGCGCGCGGTTAATCAGGTACGCGCCGATCAGAAGCCCAGTCGAGACAAGAATCTGGATCAGTTTCTGCTTCGGCTCCATCTCGTCGTCATCATCGTCATCTTCTTCCTCTTCACTTTCCTCTGCGCCTTCCTTTTCGCTTTCCTCTGCACCTTCCTTTTCGCCTTTCTCTGCGCCTTTCTTTCCGCCTCTCTCTTTGCTTTCCTCTACACCTTCCTTTTCGCTTTCCTCTTCGCTTTCCTCTTCGCTTTCCTCTACGCCCTCCTCTGTATGCTCCTGTCCGGGTGTCAGATACTCGGGCCGTTTCAATTCAGACTGTTTCTGTTCAGAAGCTTCCTGCGCAAACTTCTCCTGCTCCGGCTGCAACTGTTCTGACCGTCCCTGCTCGGAAGCTTCCTGCGCAAATTCCTTCTGCTCCGGCTGCAACTGTTCTGACCGTCCCTGCTCGGAAGCTTCCTGCGCAAACTGCTTCTGCCCCGGCTGCAACTGTTCTGTCTGTTCCTGTCTAGCGTGCTCCCGTCTCCGGGCTTCTTCCTCACGGAACAACCGCGCCGCGTCGAATTTCCTGGTCTCAGAATTCTTCAGAGCCTCCGCCCGCGCTTCCGCAAGACGTTCCTCTCTCTCCTTCTGCTCCCTCTCCGCGGCCTGCACCTCCTTTGACGCTTCCTCCGCGTCACGAATCAGCTCCGCACCCTTCTTCCTGATGTCGTCCATGTCGCTCATAGGCACCCCCTGGCAATTTTGAATTCTTCCTCTTACAATGTTAAACGCTGCTATCATAAGAAGAATCAATCTCTTGATTCATTAAACATATGCTCATTTGTTCATATGTAATTTAAAAATACACCCTGATCCTGTGTTTGTCAATGCTACGGGAAGCTTATTTACCATCCAGGCTTCTTGCTTCCATTTCTAATGGTACTTGTCCCTCCGCTCTTACCATCCCGCTGCCAGAAATGTAATCTTGATGGTAACGTCTCCAGACAATTACCATCATGGCTTCCCGCTGCCGCTACTGATGGTACTTGTCCCTCCGCTTTTACCATCCCTCTGCCGGAAATGAAATCTTGATGGTAAACTCTCCAGACAATTACCATCTTATCCTTCCAGCTGCCGGTTCCGATGGTACTTCCACCTCCACTCTTACCATCCTTCTGCCGGAAATGAGATCTTGATGGTAACCTCTCCAGACAATTACCATCTACACCACCCGTTGCCATTTCAGATGGTACTTGTCCCTCCGATCTACCATCCCTCTGCCGGAAATGAAATCTTGATGGTAAACTTTCCCACAGCAAAAAATCCGGCCTGTCGGCCGGATTTTTGCCTTCTCGAAGCAGGCTGACGCACCATCTGACGCACCAGCCAGCCAGCATCTCATATGTTTCTTGGCAGCCTGCCATCTCATGCTTCTTGGCAGCTTGTCATCTTATATCTTTCTTAGCAGCCTGGCCTCTCATATCTTTTTTATCGGAAGCTCTTCACCCAGTTCACCAGAGAATCATGCCAGATGTTTTCCGAGACGTCGCGCTTCATCTGATCCGTGACAGGACCGTTTGCAGCAAGCTTTGCCAGAATCGCCGCCTGCAGCTCCTCGACCGTCATCTCCTCATATGTTTTCCCGGTCGCCTCTCTGAGCAACCTTCCAGTCTTCTCCTCAAGGCTCTCCTCCGGCTCCCGCTTATCCGCCTGCTGTGCCGCAGAATCAATCGACGCAGTCTGCCCCGCATCTCCGGTTCGATCCTCCCGCGCAGTCCGCTCCACATGTTTCTTCTCAGATTCCTTTTCACAAGAAACAGGCGCACTGTCCTCCATGTTCTCCGGCAGCGTTTTCCCTTCCGCGACGGGAATCCAGATCTCGCCGGAATTTGCCTTAACCGTGACCGTCAGCTGTCCGTTCTGCGCAGCTGCCTTTGTCCCGCTGAGGCCTCCGACGAATTGTTTCCCGCCCTCGGCGGACACCGTCATAGTGAAATCGCCATCATCGTTATTGACCGTTACAAGAATGTTCTCTCCATTCCACTCTCTGGCAAACGCGTACTGCCGGTTCGTGAGAAGAAGCTCCTTATACGCGCCGTAGGAAAGCGCCTTCTCCGACTGCCGGATCCGCCCGAGCGCGGCGATCTCTCTCGTGATCGGGTTGGTTCTGACCGCGCCTCGGTAATCGTCGAGATTCAGCTCCGGGCGAAGCGAAGCGTCACTTCCCCACTCCTTACGGCCCTCTATGCCGAACTCCGATCCATAATAGATAGACGGCACACCCGGGAGTGTATAAAGCAGGACATGTACCGGGAACATATGCGCCTTGTTGTTCAGCCTGGTATAGATCCGCTCCACATCGTGGTTGTCCACAAAATTATAAAGGCCGAGCCCGTCAGGGCGGTTGCCGCCCATCTCGTACAGCCTGCGAACCGTGTGCGCGATCTCAAAATAGTTGTGCTCATTGTGCCCGGAATAAAGCGCCTTGTGCAAATTGTAGTTCGTTACGGCGTGAAGCATTTCCGGATTGGACCACCGGATGTAGTCGCCGTGAATGACCTCGCCCATCAGCCAGAAATCCTTCTTCACCTCATTGGCGGTCCTGCGCAGACACTTCATAAAATCAAAGTCCAGAACATCCGCCGCATCCAGCCGGATGCCGTCCACATCAAACTCCTTCACCCAGAACCGGATCGTGTCACAGATGTAATTCTGGACCTCCGGATTTCTCTGGTTCAGCTTAACCAGCAGATTATACCCGCCCCAGTTCTCATAGGAAAAACCGTCATTGTACTCGTTGTTCCCGCCGAAATTCACATTGCAGTACCAGTCACGGTATGGCGAGCTCTCGCGGTTTTTCTGAAGATCCCGGAACGCGAAAAAATCTCTTCCCGTATGGTTGAAAACCCCGTCGAAAATCACCCGGATCCCTGCCTCGTGGCACTTTGCCACGAAATCCTTCAGATCCTCGTTGTCTCCCAGTCTGCTGTCCAGCTTCCGGTAATCGGTGGTGTCATATCCGTGACTCGCGGATTCAAAAAGCGGTCCGATATACAGCGCATTGCACCCGATCTCCCTGATATGATCGATCCACGGAATCAGCTTCTTCATGCGATGCACCGGTTCGCCGTAGTCATTCTGCTTCGGCGCGCCGGTAAGTCCCAAAGGATAAATATGGTAAAAAACAGCTTCCTCATACCATGCCATGATGCATTTCCCCTTTTCCTGTATATTTTCTTTCATTACCTTGAAAGACATTCATGTATCATATGGAATACGTCCAAACGCATTTCGTGATTTATCGAAACCATCCTGTTCCATTTTGTGATATATTAAAAGCATCCAGATGCATTCATTAGTATATTAAAAATTTTCACATGCATTTCGTGTCATATCGAAACTATCCAGATCCATTTTTCGATAATGATACAGCCTGATCCATTATACCAGATTTCATCCATACAGTGTGGCATCAGACAACGAGCCAAACAAAAAAAGCAGAAAACCGGCGTTCTCGTTCCTGAGATCCATCCGTTTTCTGCCCTTTCGTTTCCGCTCTCCGGTTTTTTCTCCGGAGAAGATACCTGCTCTGTGAAATCTGTCCTCTGATTCTGCGCCGAAGCTCAACGACATGCCCGCCGGAGCCTCTGCTGTCCGGCCACCCGTTTCCATCAGAAGCCCATCGGAGCACGATATCCGCTTCTTCTTGCGATATCTCCGTAGAATTCAACAACCTCTTCAAAGTATGCACGAATGCGCTCCTTCAGAGAAGCCTTTGTGTTTCTTCCATTGTATACTCTTGCAGTATTCTTTCCCATTGCATTGTTCTTTGTAGTTGTATTTGTATTTGCGTTCATCATAATCTATATCCTCTCTTTCATATTTATTTATATTCTTCTGTACTTCCCTGCTGCAATTGTAAAATACCTCATATTCTGCTATACTTCGCTTCAAAAGGCCACAAAAACCAATCAAATCTTGCAAGGAGGAACCGCCGTGATACCGATTTATGAAGAAAGCGCCGATCATCTGCAGATCGTGAAACAGAACTCCATTCATATTCCGCCCCATCTGCACCAGTCCATCGAAATCATTCTGGTGACGGACGGCACCCTGGTGGCCGGAACCGGAATCGACCTGTTCGAGATGCATCCGGGCGATCTCGGCGTGATCTTTCCCAATCTCATCCATCACTATCAGGTCTTTGTACCGGGCACAAACCGGCACGTCACACTTCTGGCGTCTCCGGCCTATTTCGGGATCTATGCCGACTTTTTCCGGAATTATGAGCCTAAGAATCCGGTGATTTCAAAGGAGCAGGTGCCTCCGAATGTCATCTACGCACTGAAAAACCTGATGGAAATCAACCAGGAACACCTGTATTCCTCTCCTGATTTTCTGAACCCGACACATGGAAACAAAAATGTGCCGGAGCTTCCGCCGCAGGATCTTTCCGGCCTCTCAGAGGCGGCAGACATGGCCGCTTTTCCCGGCGTGTCAGCAGCACCACCCGCAGCACAGAACAGAAAGGCATCCTCACAACAGCGCTCTTCCCGCCCTGACGCCTCAAACGATCGTGCCGCGATACGAAGCGCAGCTGTCACTTCCGGGCCGAATCACGCCACGCACACACACGACTCTATCAAGGGAGCCGTGAAGCCGGAAAAAGACGCCCGGTCTTCCCGACTGTCCGAACAGCTGACCGCAGCCTGCCTCAACACGCTGAACCACTCCTTCACGCAAATCATTCTCGCCAGCTGTCTCCCGCTTCTGAAGCTCCAGAAGCGAACAGATCTGAAGGATCACGACATCGTCTACCAGACGGCGGTGTATATCTCCGCTCATTACCGCGAGGACATCTCCCTGACCACGATGTCGCAGGCACTCGGAATCAGCCAGTTCGCCCTGTCCCGGGTCTTCTCCGGCGTGTTTCATCAGAACTTCAATCACTATCTCAATGATGTCCGGCTCCAGCATGCTTCCGCGCTTCTCGCCGACAGCGACCGGTCCGTCACAGACATCTACCTCGACTGCGGCTTCCAGAGCCAGGCAACCTTTAACCGCGCCTTCCAGGCCAAATACCACATGGCGCCCAGAGACTACCGGAGGCAGGCATCCCTTGCCGCACAGTAACCCCATGCAATAAACGACACCGCATACTGCATGCGCTGCGAATTGCTTCATGCTTCTCACTCCTACAACAGTTAGACCAGCTTCCTCGGTCCGCCTCACACAAGCCGGAAGGCCCTGCCAGAATTGGCAGGGCCTTCCTATTCTTCCTATTCTTTTTGTTCCGCACTGTACCTCTTAGTACGTGCTGTTTTTCTCATCCTCCGCTGTTTTCTTGTTCCGCGCTGTTTTTCTCATCCTGTGCCGTTTTTCTTATTCCGCGCAGAAGCTTTCATTGTGAAGAAGCTTGTGCTCCTTCCCCTTGAGCATTCCGTCATAGAGAGACAGAATCGTCGGGTTCTCGTTGCACTTGCGGATCACGGAGCTGTGGTCAGCCTTGTAGATGCCGTCTCTTCTGGCCGCCTTCGTGCGGTCGCCGGCAAGCCTTGGCTGTCCTCCTCCCATGATGCACCCGCGGCGGCAGGCCATGACCTCGATGAGATCAAAGTGCTTCTCGCCGCTCTCTACCTCCTTCATCAACTTTCCGGCATCCGCAAGGCCGGATACGACGCAGATATTCAGCTCTCTGTCCTTATACGGAACGGAGAACTCGCGGATAAACTCATCCTCACGCACGCCGCAGGCAGCGATCCGATCCAGCGTTTCCTGATCATGTCCCTCTGTAATCCTGCGGAGAACCGCCTCGGTCACACCGCCGGATACGCCAAAGATGACGCCGCCGCCCGACCCGAGACCAAACGGGATATCGGACGCTTCCGGCTCCAGGTTCGCAAAATCGATTCCCGAGGTGCGGATCATATCGATCAGCTCCGTCGTCGTCAGAACATAATCCGTGTCCTGCTCGCCCTCCGTGAAGCTGTTCGGTCTCTTCGCCTCCATTTTCTTCGCCGTACAGGGCATAATCGAAACCATAACCGTTCGTCTGCCGTCCGGATTGTTCGCCGGATCACGGTAATATTCCTTTGTGACCGCAGAAAGCATTCCCTGCGGCGAGCGGCAGGTCGAGACGTTCGGCGTAAGCTCCGGGAACTGATCGCCGACATACTTCACCCAGGCAGGACAGCAGCTCGTCAGAAGCGGAAGCGTTCCGCCGTTCTCCACACGGTCCACAAACTCCGAAGCTTCTTCCATAATGGTCAGATCCGCGCCGAACGTCGTGTCATACACCTCGTCAAAACCGATCCGGCGAAGCACATTCGCGATCTTGCCCATCACGCTCTTGCCCTTCGGAAGTCCGAAGGCGGCGCCTACCGCCACCCGGACAGCCGGAGCAACCTGCGCGATCACCCGCACATCCGGATCCCCCAGAAGATTCCACACCTCCGTCCGGTTGTGGTGGATGCTGATCGCGCCCGTCGGACAGAATACACGGCACTGGCCGCAGTTTACGCAGTCAGTCTCTCCGATCGGCTTGTCAAACGCCGGCATAACCATGGCTTCCGCGCCGCGGTTTGCGAAATTGATCGCCTCAATTCCCTGCAGCTCGCTGCATACGCGCACGCAGTTCCCGCAGAGGATGCACTTGTTCGGATCCCGCACAATCGACGGGGAGCTGAAATCCAGAGGCATCTGCTCCTTGTAGTTCTGAAAACGCACGCGCATGATGCCGAAGCGCTTTGCCAGTGTCTGAAGGTTGCAGTCTCCGCTTTTCTCACAGGTCAGGCAGTCCCTGCAGTGCGCCGCCAGCAGAAGCTCAATGATCAGCTTGCGATATTTGCGGAGCTTTTCCGTGTTGGTGCGGATCACCATCCCGTCCCGCGGTTCCTCGGAACAGGAAGCAAACATTCTCCCCCGTTCATCCTCGACCATGCACAGTCTGCACGCGCCAAAAGTTGACAGCTCTGAATGATAGCAAAGGGTAGGGATATCGATGCCCGCTTTTCTGATGATCGTAAGAAGGTTTCTCTCGTCGGTAAATTCGACTTTTCTGCCGTCAATCGTTATAACTCCCATCTCATCCCCTCCTATGCCTCAATATAAATCGCGTCGAACGCGCAGTTGTCCTTGCAGGTCGAGCACTTGATACACAGATCGTTGTCTATGTGGTAGCACTCCTTGCGGACGCCTGTAATCGCGCCGACCGGACAGTTCTTCGCGCACTTCCCGCAGCCGCGGCAGAACTCCGGATTGATCACAAACCGGCGCAGCGCGGTGCAGACCTTGGCACGGCACTTCTTGTCCACGATATGCTCGATATATTCGTCGCGGAAGGTATTCAGGGTACTCAGAACAGGCAGCGGCGCACTCTTCCCGAGTCCGCACAGGGACATGCTCTTGACCATCGTTGCCAGCTCCTCAAGGCGGTCAAGGTCCTCCATCTCGCCCTTGCCGCCTACAATCTTCTCCAGGATCTCCAGCATGCGCTTCGTCCCCTCACGGCACGGAACGCACTTTCCGCAGGATTCTCTCTGCGTGAAGCTCATGAAGAATCTCGCAACCTCCACCATACAGGTGCTGTCGTCCATGACGACGAGACCGCCCGATCCTACGATGGCTCCGTATTTCTTCACCGTTTCAAAATCCAGCGGCACATCCAGATGGTCCTTCGTCAGACACCCGCCGGAGGGTCCGCCGATCTGAACCGCCTTGAACGTTCCTCCGTCCTTCATTCCGCCGCCGATGTCAAAAATGATCTCGCGGAGCGTCGTTCCCATGGGAACCTCGATCAGACCGGTGTTCTGAATCGAACCGGTCAGAGAGAAGGTCTTCGTTCCGGGCGAGCTTTCCGTTCCGATGCTGCGGTACCAGTCCGCGCCCTGCAGCACAATCTTCGGAACGTTCGCGTAGGTCTCAACGTTGTTCAGAACGGTCGGCTTCGCCCACAGACCCTTCTCAACAGTTCTCGGAGGCTTTACTCTCGGCATGCCGCGGTTTCCCTCGATCGACGCGGTCAGAGCAGATCCCTCGCCGCAGACAAACGCGCCTGCGCCGCGGTTGATGTGCATATGGAAATTAAAATCCGTTCCGAGGATGTGGTCGCCCAGAAGGCCCTTGTCCTCCAGCTCGGCGATCGCGTGGCGCAGTCTGGCAACGGACATCGGGTACTCCGCGCGCACGTAGATATATCCGTTCTCACTACTCACCGCGTATCCGGCGATCATCATTCCCTCAATCAGCTTGTAGGGATCTCCCTCCATCACGGAGCCGTCCATGAACGCTCCCGGATCTCCCTCGTCGCCGTTGCAGACGACATAGCGCTCCTTCTCCTTCTGGCGCGCCACCTGCTTCCATTTCCTGCCGGTGGGGAATCCGCCGCCGCCTCTTCCTCTGAGTCCCGAGCGGTCGACCTCATCCACGATTTCCTCCGGCTTCATCTCGAAAAGCGCCTTCTGAAACGCCTGGAATCCTCCGGACGCAAGATACTCATCCAGAGACTCCGAATCGTACTTTCCGCAGTTCTCCAGAACGATTCTCGTCTGCTTCGCGATGAACGGGATCTCGTCCGGAGACGTATAGGTCACGCCCTTCTGCTTGTACAGCAGGCTCTCAATCACATCATCACCCAGAACCGAGCGGCTGAAAATCTCCTGACAGTCGGAAGGGTGCACCTTCGTATACTGAACAACCTTCCCGCCCTTCTGGATTCTGACCAGCGGTCCGAGCTCGCAGACGCCCTGACAGCCGGTTTTCTTCACTCCGAGATGCGCTTCCGGACCGTGAGACGCGAACTCCACGGTCACTCCCGGCGTATCCCCCGCGATACGCAGGAATTCATCGTAAACCTTTTCAGATCCGGACGCGATGCAGCCGGTACCGGAACAAACGAGGATGCGGCAGTCATAGGAGGCCATCTCCTCATTGGCAAGCTCCGTTCTCTTTCTCAGATCTTCTCTCGTTCTAATCATTCCGGTCACCTCGCAGTTCATGAATCAGATCCAACGCCGCCTCCGGTGTCATCTTCGGATGAACCTCCTCGTTAACCATCACCGTCGGAGCCAGTCCGCACGCTCCGAGGCAGGAAACCGTCTCAACCGTAAAAAGCATGTCATCCGTCGTGTGCTTCTTCGCACTGAGTCCGAGCTCCTTCTGGAACGCCTCCAGAATCGGTGCGGATTTTCTGACATGGCAAGCCGTGCCGTCACAGACCTTAATCACGTACTTTCCCTTCTCCTCAAAGGAAAAATTCTCGTAAAATGTCGCTACGCTGTAAGCCTTGGATTCACTGATACCGATCTGCTTCGCCACATAGGTGAGCAGTTCCCCGGGCAGATACCGATATTCCGCCTGAATATCCTGCATAATCGGAATCAGCGACGATGGCTTCTTCCCATAGCCGGCGATGATCTCATCCGCCTTCTTGTAGTAGCATTCGTCTAGCATACCATCCCTCCTTATCCATGCGGCCCTTCGCGGCCGCTGTTTTGGCCATAATGCGATTATATCTCAATTATCTTGAAATATAAACAATTTCCACGTAAATATTTTAATTATTTTGTGGTATATGATGGGGTGAACTTCTTATTTCAGAATTTAATGCTGTAATTTTAACCAAATAAGTTCTTCGAAAACGCAGACGGGATCGTCGCACGCGAAGCGTGCGTAAGAGAAAAATAGCTCTTCGAAAACGCAGACGGGATCATCGCACGCGAAGTGTGCGTAAGAGACCGGACGCGATTTCGAAGGCAAAAGATATGAGTGTGGAGCCGTGCGAAGCGCGGCGAGACCGCTAAAAAAATAAGTTCAACGAAAACGCAGACAGATCCGGAAAAACGAGACCGCCCGGGAATCTCCCGGACGGTCTCGTCCACAATCAACATATATGGTTTGCTGTCATTCACACCGCAGACAGAAATGATTACTGTGCGGTCTTTGTCGCGTACATGAAGTACTTGTTGCCGGTCTTTGTCATGTAAACGCCGGAAACGTTGGACTTCATCATGTAGATATCGTTGTAGAAATAGAGCGGGATTACCGCGTTGGTATCCATAAGCATCTTCTCAGCCTGTACAAGCTCGTCGGTACGCTTTGCGGTGTCAACCTCTGTGCGCGCCTCCTCAAGAAGCTTGTCGTAGTCGGCCCAGTTCTGCGGTGCGGCAGAGGTCGGGTTCTTGCCAAACTGCATATCGTTATTTCCGCTGTTGGTCTGGAATACCTCGAGCATGTTGGACGGATCATCATAGTCTGCAACCCATCCGCCGCGGCACATGGTGTAGTTTCCGTTCTGACGGTCTGCGATGAATACTTTCCAGTCCTCAGTCTTGATGGTTACTTCGATTCCGAGCTTGCTCAGGTCGTCCTGGATCAGCTGTGCAGCCTTCTCATTGGTGGAACCGGAGTTTGTCAGATACTCGATGGAGATCGGTGTGGACGGTGTGTAGGTTCCGTCGCCGTTATCGGTGAAGGTGTAGCCGGTCGCGCTCTCCAGAAGCTTCACAGCCTCCTCAAGATTATCCGCTCCGGTGGTAGCTGCATCATAATAGGTCTGAGACCAGGTATTGCCGTTTCCGTCGGACATAGCGGACGGAACATAGGAACCTGCGGGCTCCTGTCCGGTCTGACCAACGGTATCAGCCAGGTACTGTCTGTCAATCACGAGAGAGCATGCCTTGCGGAAGTCGCTGGCCTGCTGCTCGGTCATTCCATCGAACAGGGAAGCGTTTACATTGAAGCCGGTATATACGGTTCCAAGCATATCCGCAATGTAGAAGTCAGAGAAGTTCTTCACATTCGGAACCTCATCGGTGGAAACATTATCGATGAAGTCGAGGTCACCGCTGTTGTAAGCCGCGAAGGTCGCGGTGTCGTCCGCGGAAAGCATGAAGTTCAGCTTCTCGATGGTTACGTTGTCAGCGTCATAGAAGTTCGGGTTCTTTGTGTACTCCATGGACGCGTCATGATTCCATGCGGTGCAGGTGTAAGCGCCGTTGGAGACAAATCCTGCCTCAGCTGCCCAGTTGCCCGGGTTGCTGCCGTCCGGATCTGCTGCTTCAACCGATGCCTGCGGAACCGGATCGAATACCGGGAACGCAAGGAGCTGATCGAAGTATGCGCACGGATTGTTCAGCGTGATGGTCAGTGTATAGTCGTCTGTCGCCTCAACCTTCAGGGTACCGTCATCGTTCTTCGCGATGATGTCGAAGAGGTAACCGTAGTCCGCCGCGGTATTCGGATCCGCCGCGCGGTTCCAGCTGTAAACGAAATCCTTTGCCGTCAGATCGGTGCCGTCGGACCATTTGGTCTGTTTCAGCTTAACGGTCCACTGGGTTCCATCATCGGAAATCTGCGGATCGCCGTCTGCGATCGCCGGTGTAAGCTTGTCGTCCTTGTCATAGGTGTAGAGACCTACGAAGGAGTTGACAGCCAGGCAGGCACCGTCAACGGTGTTGTTCAGAGCCGGATCCAGATGCTGCGGCTCTGACGCAAGGTTGATGTACAGTGTGGTTGCGTCGCTGTTCAGCTTTGCTGTGGACGGAGTCTTGTCTCCGGTATTGCCGGCTGCGTCTGCGGTGCTGGTGCTGGCAGCGGAACCGGAAACAGCATTGCCGTTCTGCTCGATAGAACCGGCATTTCCACATGCGCCGAGGCCGACTGCCATGGCAGACGCCAGCGCTAATGCGACTAACTTCTTTTTCATATTTCTTCCTCCTGTTTTCTGCTATCTGTTCTCCAGATAGATATTTATGTCAAACTCCCCGGCGGGAGGTATGACCGCAATCCTTCTTTCGCGGAGCCTGCATGCTGCTGACGCAGTGCTTCTTTCGCGGAGCCTGCATGCTGCGATTTCACCCGCGGTTCCGCATCCGTGCATTCTGACAGCACAGGCAGTATCGATCCCGCGTCCATGCATTTCCCGCAGGCATTATCGATTCCAGCATGCGCACTTATGTCCGTTTCCTCTGTCTGTCAGAGGCGGTCTCTCCATCGCGCACTTCTCGGTCGCGTATTTGCAGCGGGTCCGGAACGGGCATCCGGTCGGCATATGCAGAGGGCTTGGCACATCGCCCTCCAGAATGATCCGGTGGCTGTGTCTGGCAGTTTCCGGATCCGGAATCGGAATAGCAGAAAGCAGAGACAGCGTGTACGGATGAATCGGATGATTCATCAGCTCGTCCGCGTCCGCGATCTCCATCATATGGCCCAGATACATTACGGCGATCCGGTCGGAAATGTGCTGTACCACCAGCAGATCATGGGCAATGAAGAGGTACGCGATTCCCAGCTTGTCCTGCAGATCCTCAAACATGTTCAGAACCTGTGCCTGAATGGACACATCCAGAGCGGATACCGCCTCATCGCAGACGATGAAGGACGGGTTCACAGCCAGCGCCCGGGCGATGCCGATTCGCTGTCTCTGTCCGCCGGAAAATTCATGCGCGTAGCGCATCGCGTGCTCCGCATTCAGTCCGACCGTCTCCAGCAGAGACAGGACCTTTTCCCTCCGCTCCTTTTTGTTTTTATACAGGTGATGGGTGTCCAGAGGCTCTCCGACGATTTCCTCGACGGTCATCCGCGGATCCAGCGAAGAATACGGGTCCTGGAATACCATCTGCATCTTCTTCCTGTAGGGAAGCATATTGACCTCGACGCGCCTGCCCTTCTTCGGTCTGCCCTTTTCGTCGAGGATCTGATTTCCTTCCTCGTCGTACAGCTCTCCGCTGTCAAAGAGCACCTGATCCTCGAAGGCGATCCTTCCGGCCGTCGGCTCGTACAGCCGCAGAATCGTGCGGCCGACCGTCGTCTTGCCGCATCCGGATTCTCCCACGAGACCCAGCGTCTCGCCCGGCATGATCTCGAAGCTGATATCGTCCACCGCCTTCAGCGGAATTTTGTGAAATCCCTGCGATACGGGAAAATACTGCTTCAGATGCTCAACCTTAAGGAGCGGCTTTTTCTCATTCTCACTCATGCCTTTGCCTCCTCGCTCTCATACAGATCCATCACATTCATCCAGCAGCTTGCCCGATGATGCTCGCCAACCTGATACTCCTCCGGAACCTCTTCCAGACAGATCTTCATGGCATTTTCACAGCGGGGACAGAACGCGCACCCCTTCGGCATGTTGAGCAGGTTGATGGGAGTGCCGCCGATCGGAACCAGCCGCTCGTTCATATTTTCTGTCGTAGGAATGGAACGGAGCAGTCCCTTCGTGTACTCATGCGCCGGATGGTAGAAAATATCATCCGCCGTGCCGCGCTCACAGACACGGCCTCCGTACATGACGATGATCTCGTCGCACATGGAGGCGATGACACCCAGGTCATGCGTAACCATGATAATCGCCATTCCCAACTTTTTCTGCAGATCCTGCATCAGCTCCAGGATCTGCGCCTGAATCGTAACATCCAGCGCGGTGGTCGGCTCGTCCGCGATCAGAATATCCGGCTCGCAGCAAAGCGCCATCGCGATCATCACTCTCTGGCGCATACCGCCGGACAGCTCAAAGGGATACTGCTTCATACGGCTCTCCGGCTCATTCACACCGACCAGCGTCAGCATCTCGACCGCACGCTTCCACGCCTCGTCCTTATTCTTGTTCGTGTGAAGAAGGATCGCCTCCTTCAGCTGATAGCCGATCGTGAAGACCGGATTCAGGGAAGTCATCGGGTCCTGGAAGATGATCGACACCTTCTCGCCGCGGTACTTCGACAGCTTCTTCTCATCCCACTTCGTGATGTCCTCGCCCTTGTAGCGGATCTCTCCTTCCACCACCCTTCCGGTTTCGGCGAGGATCTGCATGATCGAATACGCCGTCACCGATTTTCCGGAGCCCGACTCGCCCACGATTCCGAGGGTCTTGCCCTTCTCCAGGTTGAATGTGACGCCGTTGACCGCCTTTACTTCACCGGCATCCGTGAAGAAGCTTGTATGGAGATTGTCCACCTCCAATAATAAATTATTTTCTTCAGACATGATTTCCTCTCTGTCCTTTCTGATTGCCCTTTATTAACCCTTTCCCATTCGTTCTTTCCCGTTTCTCAAGGGAAATACAACGCCAATATTTTTGATAACCATTCATCGATGTGCGGAACAGCTGTATTTTTCTGCCGGACCCGTCAGTTCAGCTTCGAGTCAAACGCATCCCGGAGACCGTCGCCGATCAGGTTCAGCGCAAGTACGATAACGACGATTACCAGCGCGGGAACCAGCAGACGGTACGGCGCAGAGGTGATCGTGGCCCGGGCGTCATTCGCCAGGGATCCGAGGGAGGTCATCGGAAGATTGACACCAAGTCCGAGGAAGGAGAGGTAGCTTTCGGTGAAAATAGCACTCGGCACCTGAAGAGCCGTTGTAATGATGATGATAGAAAGTACATTCGGCACGATATGCTTTCTCATGATCTGACCGTTCGGCGTTCCGATGGCCTTCGCCGCGAGAATGTACTCGTTGTTCTTAATTGAAAGGATCTGGCCTCTGACAAGCCGCGCCATGCCGACCCAGTACAGAAGGGCAAACACGATAAACATGGCGAGCATGTTGCCGCCGAGCTTCGCGAGCACCGTTCCCTTGATCAGAGGCGTCAGCCGCGCATTCAGCACTACCGACAGCAGAATGATGATCAGCATGTCCGGCAGAGAATAGATGATGTCGACGATACGCATCATGATCAGGTCTACCTTGCCGCCGAAGTATCCGGAGATCGTTCCGTAGATGACACCGATGATCAGAACCATGACCGCGGATACGACGCCGACGGACAGGCTGACTCTGGTGCCGTATACGACACGGATGAAGTAATCACGTCCCAGGGAATCGGTTCCAAGAATGTGAGGAAAAAGCTTCTCGCCGGTCTCCTGCATGTACTGCAGCTCCCGCTGGGAATAGTACATCGGCGGCAGGTTGACCGCCGTTCCGTCACGATGCCCGTTCACGGTGATCATGTCGCTGTAGCTGTAAGGAACAATCATCGGGATCACGATGATCGCCACAATCAGAGCGATCAGAATGATGATGGAAGCCATCGCCATGTGATTTTTTCTCAGGCGGCGAAGACCGTCCTTCAGGAAGCTGGACGACTCGCCCATAACCTCCTGCTGCTTCTTCTCCTCATCGGTGGCCTTATCGAAATTCTTCTTATTGAATTTGCTCAGATCGATCTGCGCAGATAAAATCTGGCGTTTCTTGTATATGTTCTCTGTTTCAGTCATTTCAAAGCTCCTTCTGTGCGATCATTCAAAATTGATTCTCGGATCGATCAGCTTATATACAATATCTGTAATCAGGTTGGCGACAATCATCAGAACCGCGAGGAAAATCGTGGTCGCCATGATCACGGAATAGTTCCGGTCGGTGATTGCCTTCACGAAATAGGTTCCGAGACCCGGAACGGTGAAGATCGTCTCCACGACCATCGATCCGGTGATGATATACGCGATCTGCGGTCCGAGATAGGTCACAACAGGAATCAGGCCGTTCTTCAGCGCGTGCACGAAGATGATCTTCGAGCGGCTGACGCCCTTCGCGCGTGCGGTGCGGATGTAATCCTGACTCAGCGCGTCCAGCATGGAGGTCTTCGTCAGACGCGTGATGTAAGCCGTCGGATAGACAGCCAGAGAAATCACAGGAAGCACCAGGCTCGGATTCGAGCTGAATACCGGGAAAATCGCAAGCTGCACGCAGAAGATCAGGAGCAGCAGGGTTGCCAGAATGAAGGAGGGCATCGCCGTACCCAGCGTCGTGAAGAAGATAATGATACGATCCGGAACCTTATTCCGCTTCAGAGCGGCAATGGAACCGAGAATCACGCCGACCACAATCGCGATGATCATAGCGATTCCGCCGAGCTTCGCGGATACCGCAAACTTGGAGAACAGATCCGGTCCGATCTCTCTTCCGTTCTTCATGTCGATTCCCCAGTCTCCGTGGAGGAGATTTCTCATATAGAGCATATACTGCTCTCCCAGGGGCTTATCCAGGTTGTACCGCTTTGTCAGCGCGTCCATGACAGCCTGGCTCGGCGCCTTCTCCGCCGTGAAGGGCCCGCCGGGGATCAGGTTCATAACAAAGAATGTGATGAGTGTAACGATGATGATGGACGCGATCGCCAGCAACACACGTTTTACCATGTACTTACTCAATTTTTCCTCCTCTTTCTAAGCAGAGACTGCCTCGGAGCTGTGTAACATCTATATTTCTTCCAATTAACGCTTTACAACAATAAAGCAAAAAAAAGGCGTACAGATCGAGATCTGCACAGCTTGTACATCATGTCTGCTTATTTTATTCTACAATTATTCGAATGATAATAAGTACTATATAAAAAACAGCGCCGTTCGTCAACCGTAATATTGCCTATATCTTAACTTTTTTATATGAATGTATAAAGAGACAGCCCCTCCGGCCGCGGTATTTCCGGCTGTGAGAGGGGCTGCCTTTCAGTTGCTTAATCTCAGCTGCTCATCATGTTCATCTGTCTGTATCCTCAGCAGCTCTTGCTGCCCAGCTGTCTGTATTCCTCAGCTGTCCATGCTGCTCAGCTGTTTCTGCTGCTTTGTTTCCTTAGCTGTCGCTTCTGTTACTGCTTTTTCTCCTTTTTTCTTCTGCGAACGAGAACGCCGATTCCGGCTGCCGCTCCGATCACGATGATCACATTGACTCCGATCATTCCCGCATCACCGGTACGAACCGCTCCGGTGTGAACGAGCCTTGTTGTCTGCTGCTGAACCGTGTCCGGATTCTTCCGGATCGTATTCCCGGTATGAACCGGTCTGGTCGACGGCACTTCCGTCGGCGGTGCAGTCACCATCGGGGTCGGTGTCACAGTTGCCTGCGGTGTAACCGTCGGTTTCTGAGGCTCTGCCGGCTCCGCGGGTTTCGTCGGCTCTGCAGGTTCAGGCTCCTCCGGCTCTGTCGGCACCGGTGTCGGTGTGACGGTCGTTTCCGGTTTGGTCGGCTGTGTCGGTTCCGGATTCTCCGGCTCCTCCGCTTCGGTTGTCACGGTTGCAGTTCCCGGATCCGGGGTCTTAAGTCTATCCGCCTGTCCCGTCACTTCATTCATTACACTTCCGTTTTCTGCATCTGCCGCAGTCACTGTGTAGGATGTCGTGAAGGTCAGCTCATCGCCTGCACTCAGGCTGTCCGCCGTCCATGTTGCATTGGTAAGATCATCTTTGATCACCAGTCCCGTCAGAGTAACGGTTCCGTCATTCGTCACGGTAATCAGGTATGTTACCGTTTCTCCTGCCACATACTTGCTGCCGTTCTTCGGCGTGCTCGTAACCGCCTTGCTGATCGTCATGTGCGCGAATTCATCCTCTTTGTCTGTGGTCTCCCACGTCTTTCCCGGATCTTCCGGAGTTCCGCCCGGCTCGCCCGGATTGCCTCCCGGTTCATCCGGATTGCCTCCCGGCTCGCTGCCGCCGCCATTGCCGAACACTGCTTTCACGGTGTTGCTGTACTCCCCGGCCTTGATATCCGCCGCCGTTACCACATGAGTAACTACCGCACTTCTGGTCTCTCCGGCCTTTACATTCTCGAAGATGATGGAAGATTTTCCGTTCTCAAACGTTACGCCTTCCTGCTCCTCAAGAGTGATTGTTCTCGCATCGTCATAAATATTGGTTACTGTAATCGTAAATTCAATCGTATCTCCAATCTGATACGTCTTGTCATCATGTGTCTTTGTCACTACCAGGTCCGATGGCACATTGTCGTCGGTCACTTTCAGCGTTCCGTATACAACGCTAACCTTGTAGTTGTCAGATACCTTATGATTCTCCGACTCGGAAGCTTCCGCCTTAACAACCGGTGCTATAAGAGCACTCGCCAGCTTCGGCTGAACCGTGGTCTGCGGTTTTTCGCTGATCTCATAGGTAAAGACATTATCACTTGATCCGACATAGGTCTGGCTTCCGGTGAACTCGAAAGTAATCTGATCCTTCTCAGCGATTCCGAGGGTCCTCTGGTCATTTTCTGCCAGTATCGGCAGCGGAACCAGAATACTTTCGTCCTGAAGTTCCAGTGTGTGGTTGGTCAGCACTTCACCGTCAAACCTCTTTGCGGCGCTGCCGCTCTTCAGAGTGATCGATTTTGGAGTAATGGTCAGTGTTCCCGGTTTTGTTGTGACATTCGTAAAGAATTTCGTTACATCTTTTCCAGCTTTGTCACGAATAATCACGTTATCAACCGGATTGTTGCCTTCTTCTGACTCCCAGACATTTACAATGCTTCCCACTGCCTTCCCTTCTGCCGTAAAGCCCTCCGGGAGACCGGTCACCGTTACACCTGATGCTGTCAATGCTGTTCCGTCATATTCCTTTGTGTCACTAGCAGCGGTGACAGTGATTACTGCAGCACCATTCATGGTAATGGTCAGAGTTCCAGGCTTCTCTATGATGTCGTAGTTCTCCTCCTTAAATTTACCAAGTTCCCTGGTATAGGTGATATTGTTCCCTGTTGAGCCGACATCCGTAATGCTGCCGGTTGCCTTAAGATCACTTACTTCACCAGGTACGAATCCGTCGCCGCCAATTGTAACTTCCGGTTTTGTCAGAGCTGTTCCGTCATATTCTTTGCTTGCGGTCTCGGATGTCAGTGTAACCTTCCGTTTTTCAACGGTCAGCGCTCCATCTGTCCTCTTGATTCCGGAGAACTGATCCGTTACAACTTCATCACCCTTTCGAATCACTACCGAGGTGACTTTGTTGTCTGTCGTTCCTGCATCCGTGATGCTGCCGCTTACCTTTACTTCTGCGGTGAATCCTGCCGGAAGTCCTGTGATGCTGTAGCTGTTCTTTGTCAGTACTGTTCCATCGTAGGTCTTGCTGTCGCTGTCTGCCTTTACTTCAATTGCAGCTGTATTGGCAGTAATTGTCAGCGTGCCTTCAGACTTTGAGATTTCGTAGTTTCCAGCTTTGAAGCCAGCTCTCTCCGTATAAGTAATCGGGTTTGCCGTGCTTCCGACTTTGGTGATCGTGCCGGTTGCTTTGAGATCTGTAACTTCTCCAGCCACAAATCCGTCGCCAGCCACTGTGACAGTTGGTGCCGTCAGTGCGGTGCCATCGTATTCTCTGCTTACAGTCTCAGAGCTCAAGGACACGCTGCGCTTGCTGACTGTCAGAGTACCGTTGTTCTTCGTAATCGTCTTGAACTGATCAGTGACATCTTCATCGCCTTTCCTGATGACTACTGATGTGACTTTGTTTTCAGCAGTTCCCGCATTCATGATGCTGCCGCTTACCGTCACTTCCACAGTGTAGCCATTCGGCAGACCAGTAACCTCTGATCCGCTCTCAGTCAGAGCCGTACCATCATAAGTCTTTGTTGCATTCTTAGCATTTACGACAATCTCATTTTCATTCTGAGTAATGGTCAGCGTTCCTTCATCTTTACTGATCGTGTAGTTGTCAACCTTAAATCCGCTCTTTTCAGTGTATCTGATTTCGTTCTTTACACTGCCTGCCCTCGTGATCGTTCCGACCGCTTTAAGATCAGCTACTTCACCGGCTACGAATCCGTCGCCAGTTACTGTGACATTCGGTGCAGTCAGTGCCGTTCCGTCAAATACCTTGGTTGCACTTTCAGATTTCAGATTCACCGTGCGCTTATTCACTGTCAGCGTTCCGCTTGCAGTTTCAATGTTTGTGAACTGATCAGTGACATCCTTGCCATCTTTCCGGATAACTACAGACTTCACTTCGTTTGCAGCTGAGCCAACATCTGTTATAGATCCGCTTACAGTTACATCAGGAGTGAATCCTGCCGGCAGACCAGTGATGCTGAATGTGCTCTTGGTCAGTGCCGTTCCGTCGTAAGTCTTGCTGTCGCTGTCTGCAGTCACCTTGATAGATGCAGTATTTGCAGTGATCGTCAGCGTTCCTTCCGTCTTGGTGATCTCGTAGTTGCCTGCCTTGAATCCCTTATTTTCACTATATGTAATGGTATTGATTACGCTGCCCGTCTTTGTGATACTCCCGGTCGCCTTGACATCGCTTACTTCGCCAGCTACGAATCCGTCGCCTGAAACTTCAATTTCCGGTTTCGTCAGCGCTGTTCCATCATAAGCCTTACTTGCAGATCCAGAGGTCAGTGTCACTTTTCTCTGAGTAACCGTCAGCGTTCCATTTGTCTTTGCAATATTGGAGAACTGATCTGTTACATCCTCATTACCCTTCTTGATCACTACGGAGGCAATTACGTTATCAGTTGTTCCAGCATCCGTGATTCTTCCAGTCACTGCTGCTTCCGCCGTAAATCCTTCAGGAAGACCAGTGACACTGTAGCTGCTCTTTGTTAGAGCGGTACCATCGTAGGTCCTGCTGTCGCCGTCTGCTTTTACTTCAATTGCTGCAGTATTGGCAGTAATCGTCAGCGTTCCTTCAGATTTCTCTATTTCGTAGTTATCTGCTTTGAAGCCAGTTCCTTCGGTATAAGCAATGGTATTTGTTGCACTGCCGACATTCGTGATCGTGCCGGTTGCCCTAAGATCTGTAACCTCTCCATTCACGAATCCATCACCAGTCACTGTGACATTCGGTGCTGTCAGGGCAGTGCCATCGTATTCTCTGCTCATGCTTTCCGAGGTCAGCACGACACTCCGCTTCGTAACCGTCAGGGTGCCGTTATTCTTTGTAATCGTCTTGAACTGACTGGTTACATCATTTCCGGACCCATCGTAGATAATGACAGTTCCAACAACGTTATCTGCTGTTCCAGCATCGGTAATGCTGCCGGTTACGGTCACTTCTGCTGTATAGCCTTCCGGAAGTCCCGTGACATCCGCAGCGCTTTCAGTCAGAGCTGTGCCATCGTATTTCTTCTCAGCATTCTTGGCATTGACTACAATCTCGTTTTCATTCTGCTTGATTGTCAATGTTCCTTCATCAAGTTCAATCGAATAGTTGTCTGCTTTGAATCCTTCCAGGGTCTTGTAAGTAATCGTATTTGCTGTACTGCCTGTATTCGTAATCGATCCAGAGGCCTGAAGATCACTTACTTCTCCTGCCACGAAACCGTCTCCGCTTACTGCAACTGCAGGTCTCGTCAGAGGTTTGCCATCGAACTGCTTGCTTGCACTTTCAGAAGTCAGCTTAACCGTCCGCTTCGTAACGGTCAGCGTTCCGCTGGCAGTCTCAATTCCAGAGAACTGACTGGTTACATCTTCATTCCCCTTCTGGATGATGACTGAAGTAACCTTATTTTCAGCTGAACCAGCATCTGTGATACTTCCGCTTACCGTCACTGCCGCAGTGAATCCTTTCGGAAGTCCGGTAATGCTGTAAGTGTTCTTGGTCAGAGCGGTACCATCATACATCTTGGTGTCACTTCCAGCAGTTACTGTAATTGCCGCAGTATTCTGAGTGATCGTCAGGGTTCCTTCAGACTTTGTAATCTCGTAGTTGTCTGCCTTGAAGCTGCGATTCTCAGTGTAAGCAATCGCATTTCCAACGCTTCCGACATTCGTGATCGTTCCGGTAGCCTTGAGATCGCTCACTTCGCCAGCCACGAATCCATCACCAGAAATTGTTACTGCTGGTGCTGTCAGCGCTGTGCCGTCATATGCCTTGCTTGCGCTCTCAGAGGTCAGGGTCACTTTCCGCTTTTCAACGGTCAGGGTTCCATCAGCTGTCTGGATCCCGGAGAACTGTCCTGTAACATCCTCGCCATTTTTCCTAATCGTTACGGAGTCTACCTTATTGGCCACAGTTCCGACATCCGTAATGCTTCCAGTCACTGTCGCTTCCGCCGCAAACCCTTCAGGAAGACCAGTGACACTGTAGCTGCTCTTTGTTAGAGCGGTACCATCGTAGGTCCTGCTGTCGCCGTCTGCTTTTACTTCAATTGCTGCAGTATTGGCAGTAATCGTCAGCGTTCCTTCAGATTTCTCTATTTCGTAGTTATCTGCTTTGAAGCCAGTTCCTTCGGTATAAGCAATGGTATTTGTTGCACTGCCGACATTCGTGATCGTGCCGGTTGCCCTAAGATCTGTAACCTCTCCATTCACGAATCCATCACCAGTCACTGTGACATTCGGTGCTGTCAGGGCAGTGCCATTATATTCTCTGCTCATGCTTTCCGAAGTCAGCGTGACACTCCGCTTGGTAACGGTCAGCGTTCCGTTATTCTTTGTAATCGTCTTGAACTGATCGGTTACATCATTTCCGGACGCATCGTGAATAATGACAGTTCCAACAACGTTATCCGCTGTTCCAGCATCGGTAATGCTGCCAGTCACCTTCACCTCCGCGGTGTATCCTTTAGGAAGTCCGGTAACATTCGCAGCACTTTCAGTCAGAGCTGTGCCATCATATTTCTTCTCAGCATTCTTGGCATTGACGACAATCTCGTTTTCACTTTGCGTGATTGTCAGAGTGCCTTCGTCCTTCGTGATCGTGTAGTTTTCAGCTTTGAATCCGCTGTTCTCTGTATATTCGATCGTATTTGTGACGCTGCCAGCTTTCGTGATGCTGCCCGTCGCTTTGAGATTACTTACTTCTCCATCTACGAATCCGTCGCCGCCCACGATAACCTCCGGCTTTGTCAGCGGTGTTCCATCAAACGCTTTGCTTGCACTCTCGGATTTCAGCGTAACAGTCCGCTTCGTAACGTTCAGCGTTCCGCTGGCAGTCTCAATTCCGGAGAACTGACTGGTTACATCTTCATTGCCCTTCCTGATGATGACTGAGGTAACTTTGTTTTCAACTGAGCCAGCATCTGTGATACTTCCGCTTACCGTCACTACTGCAGTGAATCCTTCCGGAAGACCTGTGATGAAGTATTCATTCTTTGTCAGTGCAGTACCATCGTATTTTTTTCTGCTGCTTCCTGCAGTAACTTTGATCACTGCAGTATTGGCAGTAATCGTCAGCGTTCCTTCAGATTTATAAATATTGTAGTTGCCAGCCTTAAAGCCAGTTCCTTCGGTATAAGCAATCGTATTGGGAACACTGCCTTCCGTCGTGATCGTTCCGGTAGCTCTAAGATCACTTACTTCACCGCTAACAAACCCATCACCAGTAACAGTGACTTCCGGTTTCGTGAGAGCAGTGCCGTCGTAGGCCTTGCCTGCACTTTCCGACTTCAGATTTACCGTGCGCTTGTTGATCGTCAGCGATCCATTTACGGTATTTACCGTGAACTGATCCGTGACATCGACACCGCTGCCGTCTTTTACCACATATGTTCCGGAAATGATATTAGAATAATTCCCTGCGTCTTTTTTCTCCGGGCTGCTTGTGGTATAGCCGCTTACGGTATAGCTGACTCCACTGATCGTAAAGGTGTCAGTTTCTACACCGGCAGCGCTATGCGTTGAACCATCATAGGTATATGTTCCGGAATTCGCTTTTAATGTGATCTCCTTCTTCTTTTCCCATACAGCATAGAGATCATTTACAGAAGTATTGTCGATTCCGATTTCCGTTCCAACTGCATACTGCTTTCCGTCAGCATCTTTCCAGTGTGCAAAATAGTATCCAGCCGGTGCTGCAAATCCAGCCTTTTCCAGCGTTATCGCAGTGTTGTTGTCCTGTCCGTCAACTGTGGAAGTTTCTTCATTCAATCCAGAGTCTGCCGGATAATTGGAATGATACGTGATAGAAGTTTTCTGAGCTATATCTCCATAGACCGCAGTAAGTTCAAGATTAGCTGTTACTTTTACTTTGTCTCCAGGATAGTAATTATTCCTGCCATCCGTCCAGTAAAGGAACGTCTTTCCCTCAGGAGCACTAATTCCGGATGCCGACATAATGTCTGCATAGGAATTCTCTGCATACTGTTTGATGTCTACCGGAGCTTTCCCGGTTCCTTTACCCAGAAGATAGGAAACTGTATATTTTTCTCCGTTGATATAGTACGGATAGAGAGTGATATCACTATATACTTCTGTGTTGAAGTTATAGATTGTATAGTCATCGCCTGACTTTGTTGCCCAACCAGCCCATGTATATCCAGCAGGTACAGTAACTGTATAAGAACCATTGCCTTCCTGAATCACATTGCCGTCAGCATCTTTTACGATCGGCATATCATTTTCATTGATCTTGTCGCCGTAATTGATGGTGAGTTTCATCGGGGTTCCGGTTCCCTCAATATTCGTATGGACCGTTCCCGTATAGGTCGGAGCTGCCCACTTCGCATAGATCATGACATCATTTGCAGACATGGTGCTGTCGAAATCAAATGGAACCGTGCATTCCTTATCCTTGAACCATCCCTGGAAGGTATATGCTTCCGGAAGGCCAGCAGGACGATCAGGAGTATAAGAAGAATAGCTATTGAGCAATGTCATGCAGTTAAGGAGGAGAAAAACCACGATAAAAAAATACGATGTTAA